>CACGKI010000007.1 GCA_902573565.1 uncultured Prochlorococcus sp. | reverse complement strand
TTAATAGCCAGACAAGTAGGGAGAGAAAATCAAACAAAAAAATTTTTTACTTTAAAAACCATTCCTTTTAAAGAGATTGATATGTTATCAATCATTATTATTGGAAATTCTCAAACAACTTTAGTAGACGAAATATTTCTTACTCCAAGAGGATATTTACAAAATTAAGTTTAGGTAATAAATAAATTATCTATAGAATTTTTTTCTTTGCTTTTTTTTTATAAGAATACTAATCTTTTATAATAATGATTATGAAAAATTAATTGAAAAATATTGGTTTAATTTTATTTGACATAGATGGGGTAATCCGCAGCGTAGAAAATAGTTACAGACTTTCATTAAAAAAAACAGTTTACAAGTTTTCAGGATGGGAGCCAAGTTATAAAGACATTGATAATGCAAAAAATGAAGGGATCTGGAATAATGACTGGGATTTAAGTTTAGAACTTATAAAAAGGTTTATAAAAAAAGAGAACTTAAACCTTAAAATTCCTCCAAGAGAGGAAATAGTAAAATGTTTTGAAGAGTTTTACTTTGGTGGAGATCCAAATAAAGATAGTAAATATTGGTCGGGGTACATAACAAATGAGGAGTTATTAGTTAATAAAAAGTTTTTTGATTTAATTCAAGACAATGGAATAATGTGGGGTTTTGTTAGTGGTGCAGAGTCTGCTTCTGCAAAATTTGTTTTAGAAAAAAGACTTGGACTAAAATCCCCACCATTAATATCTATGGGAGATGCTCCTGATAAGCCTGATCCAAAAGGTTTGATTAACTTATCAAAAAAACTTATTGGAGATAAACTTGGCGAATCAAATATTCCCATTGCATATGTAGGAGATACTATTGCAGATATAAATACAGTTATAAACGCTAGGAAGGAAATACCATTTCAGAAATTCATAAGTATTGGAATAGCTCCTCCTCATTTACATTTAGATTCTCGATTAAAAGAACGTAATTCTTACGAAACAAATCTTAGGAATGCAGGGGCAGACTTGATTTTAAATTCTATTTATGATCTTAAAGATATTAATCTTGACTTGTTTTAAAACAAATATTAATTAAAAAATCTTCTGAATAAAATACGGAGAGGGAGGGATTCGAACCCTCGACAAAAGTTACCTCCTGTAACTCCTTAGCAGGGAGCCGCTTTCAACCACTCAGCCACCTCTCCAGTTCTTATAGATTATCAATTTTTATGCAAAGATTCAAAATTTTTAATCTAATCGAAATGTCTAATCAACTTGAACTCTAGGTAATCTATTTTTAAAAGAACAAAGAATTTCCCATGGAATAGTATTAGATTCTCTTGCCCAATCAAGGGGAGAAATTGTTTTATGTCCATCAGATCCTAGTAATATCATAGTACTACCAATTTTAATTTCATTTGAACCTGTTATGTCGACCATCATTTGATCCATAGTTATAGATCCTACTTGGGGATAAAGCTTACCATTATGTATAGCTTTTATCTTACCTGAGAGATTTCTTGGGACTCCATCTGCATAACCAATACTTAATACAGCTAACTTAGTTTTTCTAGTACTTACAAATTTTCCTCCATAACTTACTCTTACCCCTTTATCAATAATTCTTATAAAAGCTACTTTGACCTTCAAAAATAAAGCTGGTTTAAGCGATAAATTTTTATCTATTTTTGCTAAAGGACTATAACCATACATAGAGAGACCTACGCGTACCATATGAAAATGAAAATCTTTATTAAGAAGCATTCCTGCAGAATTCGCCAAATGAGTTTTGATATTGTGATTACTATCAACGTTAATTTGCTTTAATAATTTCTGAAACTTAAGTCTTTGTAATTGTGTACTACTTTTAGAATCTAATGAGTTATCTTCATCTGCAGATGATAAATGACTATATATCCCCTCAATAGAAATGTTTTCAAAAGATTTTATTTTTTCAAATTGTTGAACAAATTTATCAGATTCAAATCCTAATCTTGACATTCCAGTATCAACCTTAAGATGTAAAGAAAATTTCATCCCAAAGTGCTTCCCAATATTATTGCAAATTAAACACTCCCTTAAGCTACTGACGGTTGGCATTAGATCATTCTTAAATGATATTATTAAATCCTTTTTCTTATAAAGATTCCCTAGAATAAGAATTGGTTTTTTAACTCCAGAAGAACGAAGCTTAATCCCCTCTTTTAAAGTGGCAACTCCTAATTGCGAAGCTCCACCTTTGATAGCGTATTCAGATACTACTTTTGCATCATGTCCATATCCATCAGCTTTAACAACTGCCATAAATTGACAATCTTTACTTAACTTTGACCTTAACTGTCTTACATTTGTTTCTAGTGCTTTGCCTTTGACTTCAATCCATGCTCTTTGTTTTGGATCAATATCTTTTTCATAAGTTGGATTGTTATCAAAATTTAGTCTCTGATTTGTTTGCCGAATTTGCATTAATTTTGCACAATTGTATGCGCTTATTGAAATATACAGTTAGCATGACATGTAAATTGTATTTTGGCATGAGCCAGACTCTAGTTTTAAATGCATCTTATGAACCTTTAAACATCACTTCTTGGCGAAGAGCTGTTATTTTAATGATCAAAGGTAAAGCAGAAAGTTTAGAGGAAGATAAATCATATTCAATACATTGCGGAAGAAAATTACCTACAGTTATAAGACTTCGTTACTACGTAAAGGTTCCTTTTAGAGAAGTTTCTTTAACAAGAAAAAATATTCTTCTAAGAGATAATAATGCTTGCCAATACTGTGACTATAAGGGTAGTGACTTATCAATAGATCATGTTTTACCAAGAAGTAGAGGTGGAACTGATACATGGGAAAATGTAACTACAGCTTGTCTAAGATGTAATGTGCAAAAGGGGAACCGCACCCCAGAAGAGGCAAAAATGCCTTTAAGACGAAAGCCTTACCGTCCACTAAGTAATCTCAATTTTGAAGCTACGAGACAAATTGATTCTGGCAAACATAAAGAATGGAGTAAATATGTAATAGGAATTGCAATCTAATAAAAAATTTAATTTTCTTATTTATTAAAATCTTCCATCATCCTTTTCTGTTCTTGAGCTACACATGCATCAATCACTTCATCTAATTGACCAGCGAGAATCGGTTCTAGTGAAAAATTGGAACCTAATCTATGATCAGTTGTCCTGTTGTCTTTAAAATTATAAGTTCTAATTTTTTCACTCCTATCTCCTGTTCCAACCTGTGAAAGCCTTTGTGATCTCTCTTTTGCATTAGCTTCTTTTAATTGAATTTCATATAATTTAGCTCTTAAAATTTCCATTGCTCTCTCACGATTTTGCAATTGTGATCTTTCTTGAGTACAAAAAACTCTAATACCTGTAGGCTTATGTAGAAGATCAATAGCAGTCTCAACCTTATTAACATTTTGTCCCCCTGCGCCTCCTGATCTCGCTGTACCAACTTCTAAATCGGTTGGATCAATCTTTACCTCGACAGGATCAGCCTCAGGCATAACCGCAACTGTAGCTGTAGAGGTGTGGACTCTACCTTGAGATTCAGTAGCTGGAACTCTTTGAACTCTATGTACACCGGCTTCAAATTTTAGTTGACTATAAACTGAATCTCCTTTAATAGAGATAACTAACTCCTTAAATCCCCCCATATCTGACTCGGATGCACTGACAGGTTTCACAGACCATCCAATTTTTTGCCCATATCTTTCATACATTCTCGCTAAATCGCCTGCCCATATACAAGCCTCGTTTCCTCCAGCACCGGCTCTAATTTCTAACATTACACTTCTTTCATCTCTTGGATCTTTGGGTAATAAAGCGATTGTGGTTTTTTGAATGAGTTCATTCTTAAACTCTTCCAAGCTAGTTAATTCTTCATTTATCAAAGATTCCATCTCTTTGTCATTTCTATTCTCTTTCAGTAGATTTTTTGAATCTTCAATTTCTTTATCTGTATCAAGCAACTTATTAAAATCAATCACCAAAGGTTCCAATTTTGACCTTTCTCTTGCTATTGATTCTAATTTTTTAGGATCATTGGCTATATCAGGATCTGCAAGTTGCACTTCCAAATTTTCAAAACTTTCTGAAGCAGTTTTCAACCTTGCAATTAGTGTTGAGTATTCCAATTGAAATTATGCTTAATTTTTGCAAATTCTATTTATTAGAATCTTTTTCCTCTTTTTGCTTTTTTGATGTGGCTGAGTTAGCTGTACCCATTCCATATTTTTTCATAAATCTGTCAACTCTACCTTCAGTATCAAGAATTTTTTGAGTACCAGTGAAAAAAGGATGATTACCACTCCATACATCAACATGTAGTTCGGGCTGCGTTGATCCAGTCGTCATTACGACTTCACCATTACAAATAACTTTTGCATCTGGATACCATTTTGGATGAATTTCTGATTTTGGCATAATTAATTCCTTTAACGTTTGGAGAATTGTGGAGCTTTTCTTGCTTTTTTAAGACCATATTTTCTTCTTTCCTTAGCCCTTGGATCTCTACTTAGATGACCTTCAGTTTTTAAAGGTTTCCTATTATCGGGAGATAACTCGCAAAGTGCCCTTGCTGCTCCTTGCTTGATGGCGTCAGCTTGACCTGTCAATCCACCGCCAAAAACATTTACAAAGATATCATAAGAATTTTCAAGGCCTAACGTTTGCAAAGGTGCTTTTATTGAATTTAAATGAAGAGGATTAAAGTTTAAGTAATCGTCTCCTGAACGACCATTAATTTTAATTTGACCATTCCCTGGAATTAAACGGACCCTAGCTACTGAAGTTTTTCTTCTTCCAGTTCCCCAATAAACAGCTTTGTTTTTTATTTGACTATTCATTTTTATTAATTAACTATTCAATAATACAGGATTCTGGGCAGCATGAGGATGTTCCACTCCTTTATAAACTTTTAATTTTTTAAATTGTTCTCTTCCTAAGGAGTTATGCGGAAGCATGCCTTTAACAGCTTGTTCGATGATTCTTTCAGGAATTCTTTCTTGAAGAGACTCAAATTTCTCAATTTTCATTCCTCCAGGTCTACCAGAATGTCTTCTGTATAGTTTTTGTGAAGCTTTTTTACCTGTAACCTCAACTTTTTCAGCATTTACAACAATGACAAAATCACCTGTATCTAAATGAGGAGTATATGTTGGTTTATTTTTGCCTCTTAAAACATTTGCAATTTCTGTAGCAAGTCTCCCTAGTGTCTTATCTTTTGCGTCAACCAAAAACCAATTTCTTGTAATAGTTTCTATAGACGGAGTAATTGTTTTATTCATTTCCAAATTTATGCAAATAAATTTAAATTCAGAACTAAATTCTACATTATAGAAGGAGTATTAAACAATGATATTGGATAATTTAAACAAAGAATTGTCTAAATCAAATTTACTTAAGAAAAACCTTTAATAACAAACATTGGGAATAAATCGTTTTTTTTGATGTTTTTAAAAACATTTTCTTCATAAACAGCATTTACAAAACATAAGCCTTTAGCTGGAGCAGATTCTTTAACATCATTTTTCCTTTTATTTACCCATCTATCTGTAAAAATTTCTGGCGATATTTTTTTTTCTCCTACTAACACTAATTGACCAACAATTAAACGGACCATTCCATAGAGAAAACCGGTTGCTTTAATATCAATTAAAATTAAGTCCTCTACTCTTTTGATATCTATTTTTTTTATTTTTGTAATAGAGGTTTTTCTGTTGCTCCCACTTTTCTGAAAAGCAAAAAAATCATTCTCTCCTTCCATTCTCTTTGATGCATTTAACATTAAAACTTCATCTAGAACTTTTTGATACCTATGCCATGACCAATTATCTATAAATAAGTTAGGAAATTTGCTGTTATTGATTACATATCGATAATGTCTATATATTGCTGAATAACATGCATGCCAACTATCTTTGACTTCAACAGATTCAAGGATTCTAATTGTTGAAGGCAAAAGACTATTTAGTACATCTGCATAACGATTACCTGGGATAACACAATCAATATCAAAATGAACTACTTGTCCTGATGCATGAACCCCCGCATCAGTTCTACCTGCGGCAAAAGTCTTTACGATATTATTTGAAATTTTAAAAAGGGTTCTCTCTATAATTTCCTGAACTGTAGTTGCATTTTGTTGTATTTGCCAACCTGAATAACTAGATCCATCATATTGGACTAATAAAGCTACCCTTTTCAAAAGTTTTATTTTTTAGTAAAAGCTTCTTTTATAAGTTAGCTTAAACAAGCTCAATGATAGCCATCTGAGCGTTATCACCCTTTCTAGAAACTGTTCTAACTATACGTGTGTACCCACCTTTTCTATCTCCATATCTTTCTTTTGCTTTTTCAAATAAAGAATGAACTAATTTCTTATCATAAATATATCCAATAGCTCTTCTCCTGGAAGCTAAACTACCATCTTTGGCGAGGGAAATCATTCTCTCTGCTTCGTTTCTTAAGGCTTTAGCTCTTGCTTTTGTTGTTGTTACTCTACCTTCCCTAATTAATTGAGTTGTCAAGCCTCTTAAAAGAGCTTTCCTTTGGTCAGCAGGTTTACTCAATAATGGAATTCTAAGTTGGTGTCTCATAGTCTTAAAAAAAGTTAAACGGATGTTCTGCTTTGCGGAATAGAAATGCCTATACGCTCAAGAGCTTCAATAACCTCATCTGCAGATTTTGAGCCAAAGTTCTTAATTTCAAGAAGATCTTCATAGCTAAAACCCATCAAATCAGAAACCGAGTTAACTTGAGCTCTCTTTAAGCAATTATATGCTCTAACGGACAAATTTAGTTCTTCTAAAGGAATTTGAGCTTCAGGAGATGGTTCAGGTTCCTCTGGAATCTCCTCTACCATGGTAACTGTAGCAAGCGGTTGGAAGAGTTCTATTAAATGGTTTGCAGCTTCAGCAATAGCATCATCTGGACTTGTTGAGCCATCTGTTACTACTTCCATTTTTAATCTTTCTCTACCTGTTCCGCCCTCTGCTACAGCAGTTTCATCAATAGTAAAGTTAACACGCTTTACTGGCATAAATACAGCATCTATTTGAAGTAAATCGATTGCACTTGTTTCCTCATTCGCACGATCAACGGGCCTATACCCAACACCTCTTTCAACATGGATCTCCAATTCTAAATTATGACCCTCCTGAATGGTCGCGATAGGTTTCTCACCATCAACAATTTCAACTTGAGAGGAGAATTGAATATCATTTGCCTTAACCTCCATTGGACCACTAGCTACTAACCTACCGATTTCAAGCTCTGGATTAGAACTATTAATTGATAGTTGCTTGCAATTGAGAAGAATATCTAAAACGTCTTCTCTCACTCCAGGAATAGTTGCATATTCATGATTAATTCCTGCTATTCTGACAGCAGTTACTGCACTTCCTTCAAGTCCTCCCATAAGGACTCTTCTGAGTGAGTTACCCAAAGTTGTAGCTTGTCCCCTTTCTAAAGGGCCAATTAAAAAAGTTCCTGTTTGGGAGCGATCATCTGCTATTTGATGGTCGATTCTGTCAATCTGGTATTGCAACACGGAAAAAAATAAGGTTAAAAGTTTTTTTTGGGGGGGGGGTTGGAGAATGGTTAAGACCTAAACGCGTCTCCTTTTAGGTCTTCTACATCCATTATGAGGTAATGGAGTTACATCTCTTATTAGAGTTATTTCTAAACCGGCCACTTGTAAAGCTCTTATGGCGGTTTCCCTACCTGAGCCTGGCCCTCTGACTAATACTTCTATTTGTCTCATTCCTTGATCAAGTGCTCGTCTAGCTGCAGCTTCAGCTGCTGTTTGAGCAGCAAACGGTGTACCTTTTCTAGCTCCTTTGAATCCACTAGCACCTGCTGATGACCAAGAAATAACCTGCCCAGAAGTATCAGTTATTGAAACAATAGTATTATTAAATGTGCTTTGAATATGTACCACACCATTTGGTACATTTCTTTTTGATTTTTTTGAACCTGTTTTTTTTACTGTAGCTGCCATGATGATTTAATTTAATATTTGAATTTGTGAATAAATTTTGTTAATTATTTTTTCCTTCCAGCAACTGTTTTTCTTGAACCGCGCCTTGTTCTTGCATTAGTTCTAGTTCTTTGACCTCTTACAGGAAGACTCATTCTATGTCTTCTTCCTCTAACACACCCAATGTCTTGTAAGCGTTTTAGGGCCATCCCTTCTTTTCTTCTCAAATCTCCTTCTAAAGTAAATTCTTCTGTAGCACCTCTAAGTTTTTGTACATCAGAATCTGAAAGATCTTTAACACGAATATCTGGGTCTACCCCCGTGTTAGCAAGAATTAGCTTCGATCTTGTTAAACCAATTCCATAGACATAGGTAAGTGCAATTTCTACTCGCTTTTCGCGAGGTATGTCAATTCCTGCAATCCTGGCCACGTTTTTTTAGTAAGTAAAAGTTTGAATTAAAGGGCTTAAAATTAACCCTGACGTTGTTTATTGCGAGGTCTTTTCTTGTTAATAACATAGATTTTACCTCTTCTCCTCACGATCTGATCGTCAGGACTAATTTTTTTGACTGAAGATCTGACCTTCATAGGGGTTTTAAAAATAAAACATTAATATTATATTCTACATCATCATCAAGCCATTTTTTGTCTGATATCAAAGGAAATGGTTTTTAAATCTCTATCAGCATCAATATACTCAAGTAATGATAGTTCTTTAAAATATTGAATCAATGGTTCAGTAGTTTTTTTATAGATATCAACTCTTGTTCTTATAGTATCTTCAGTATCATCTTTTCTTCCTCTAAGAAGTAGACGTTTAATTAGAACTTCTTCTGGAATATCTAAGTAAAAAACTACTTCTAAAGGTTGATTTATTTCAATTAAAACCTGATTCAATGAATTTGCTTGAGATAAATTTCTTGGATAGCCATCTAAAATCCAACCTTTATTATCTTTATCTAAATTTTGCCTAACTATTTTCAGTACAAGTTGATCACTAACAAGTTCTCCACGGTTAATAATATCTTTTACCTGTTTACCGAGAATGGAATCGATTTCAATTTCTTTTCTTAGTAATTCACCTGTTGAAAGGTGCAAGTAAGAGTTAGTTTGACTGAGTAATTCTGCCTGAGTGCCTTTACCTGCTCCAGGTGCTCCTAAAAATAGTATATGTTTTTTCATTAATTGTTAATTAGTCCCTCGTACCTTTGAGAAATAACATAGGTTTGAATTTGCTTAGCAGTATCTATAGCAACACCCACAAGAATAAGTAATGAGGTTGCTCCTAAACCTTGAAAAGTCTGAACATTCGTAGCTCTCTCTACTGCAGCTGGGATTATGGCTACTGAACCCAAAAATAATCCCCCTAATAATGTCAACCTATTTTGTATCCCTGATAAGTAGTTTGCTGTATTAGTTCCTGGTCTAACTCCTGGTATTGCAACTCCTCCTTTCTTTAAATTTGAAGCAACATCAACTGGATTAATTGTAAGAGATGCATAAAAATAGGAGAATCCCAAAATTAAGGAAAAGAATGTAAGAGCATATGGCCATGGATTTGAAGATCCCGGATTTAAACTACTTGCCAATTTAATTAAGACTGGATTACCAGTTACATTTGCAATAGTAATCGGTAAAAAAATTAAAGCAGATGCAAAAATAATAGGCATCACTCCACCTGCATTTAATTTTAAGGGTAAATAACTTTGCCTTGTTGGAAGCAATGTTGTATTTCCTATTTGCCTTTTTGCGCTGACAATTGGAATACGTCTTGCCCCCTCCTGAACAAAAATTATCCCAACAATTGTAAGTAAAAATACTCCAAGTAAAACAGCTATGCCTAAAACATCACCTCGATCACCAGTTTGGGCCTTTTCAATAGTTGAACTGAGTGCCTTAGGTAAAGTCGAAACGATATTTAAAAAAATAACCAATGAAGCTCCTTGCCCAATCCCTTTCTCTGTAATAATTTCGCTAAACCACATCACCAACATTGAACCAGTAACTAAGGCGATAGAGGTTTGCAATACAAATGTAGTTTCGCTTATACCTTGAATTGCATATTGTTTAAGGATTAAAGAAAAAATAATACTTTGCAAAAAACCCCATCCTAAGGAAACATATCTAGTTATTTGAGCAATTTTTCTTCTACCTGCTTCTCCCTCATTTTTTTGCAAATCTTCAAGGACAGGTAATGAAGCTGTAAGAAGCTGAATAATAATTGATGCGTTTATAAATGGAAGAATACCTAATGCGAAAATTCCTAGGGTTGAGATTCCTCCACCTGTAAAAATATCTAAAAAACCAATTAACTGGCCACCTTGATCTATAAAACTTTTAAACGCAACTCTATCAATTCCAGGCATGGGGATATAGATGCCAAGTCTTACTAAAAGAAGAAGTCCTAAAGTTGTTAAGACTCTACTCCTTAATTCCTTATTTAAAAATAATTGTGAAAGTATTTCAGAAGCGCTTGGATTTCTACTTTTGTTAACAAACATTTTGAAGCTTAACTAAATTTTTAGGTAAATTTATTTATTGTTTAAAAGCTCGCAAGAACCACCTGCATCCTCAATTTTTTGTTTCGCAACTTTTGTAAATGCATGAGCTTGGACTTTTAGCTTTACATTAACTTCTCCAGTACCGAGAATTTTTAAAGGGAATTTTGGCTTAAAAATCAATCCTTTCTTAACTAGTGAGTCAAGGTTAACAGTATCGTTCTCTTTGAAATCATTTAATTTATTTAGATTTATTATTGAGAATTTCTTTTGATTAATAATTTCAAAGTGCTTTAATTTTGGCACTCTTCTATACAAAGGCATTTGTCCACCTTCAAAACCTGGACGAGTAGGCCTACCAGACCGTGACTTTTGTCCTCGCATCCCAAAACCACATGAAGCACCCTGGCCCGCAGCAATACCTCTGCCCTTTCTTAATTTTTTCTTTCTTGAGCCAGAGTTTGATTTAAGTGTATTTAATGTTGAAGTCATAATTTTCAAGAATAGAGCTGTTCAAGTGAGATTCCTCTCTCCCTTGAAGCAGATTTGTGTGTTCTTAATTGCGAAAGTGCTACCATAGCTGCTCTTGCATTATTCAAAGGTGTTTTACTACCTAATCTTTTTGCTAAGACATTTTTGATGCCAGCCAATTCTAAAACTGTTCTGATTGAACCACCAGCAATTACGCCCGTACCTGGAGCTGCTGGTCTAATAAGTACATTAGCAGCACCATCTCTACCTTTAGATAAAGTTGGTATTGAATTATTTGGAGTTAAGGGAACTCTAACAAGATTCTTTTTACCATCTGATACTCCCTTTCTCACCGCACCAATGACATCTCCAGCTTTACCAACACCAACTCCAACTTGACCTTTCTCATTACCAACAACAACAATTGCTCTAAAACTCATTTTTTTTCCACCCTTAACAGTTTTAGATACGCGTCGTATTTGAACAACCCTTTCTTGCCAATCAGAATCTCTCTCAAGATTTTTTGAATCCCCTCTCCTATTTCTTTTTCTATCGTTATTACGATTATTCTTTTTTTGTTCACTGGGGTTAGCACCAGGAACATTACCTGTGTCTAATTGAGTTTCTTGTTTGGTTGGAGTGTCAGTCATAATAATAAATTACAAAAAAGTTAAAATTCCAGGCCAGCTTCTCGAGCAGCCTCCGCAAGAGCCTTGACTCTTCCATGATATAAATTTCCACCACGATCAAAAATTACTTGCTTAATACCTTTCTTAATTGCTCTTTTAGCTAGTAATTTTCCAACTATGGAAGAAGAATTACAATCAGAAGGTAATTTCTCCGATTTTTCTCTGAGTTCTTTATCAACAGTTGAAGCCGAGCAAATAGTAGTTTGAGCACTATCGTCTATAACCTGAGCATAAATATGGTTGTTAGAGCGAAACACAGACAATCTTGGGCGTGTTGCGTCACCAATTAAGAATCTTCTTAATCTTCTGTGCCTTTTTTGGGTTTGTAATTTTCTGGAAAGTTTGGTCATGTTTTTAAGTGGAATTATTTTTTGCCAGATTTACCAGCTTTTCTGAGAATTCTCTCGTCTTGGTATTTAATTCCTTTTCCTTTATAAGGCTCTGGAGGTCTAATTGATCTGATTTTTGCTGCTTCATTACCAACAATCTCTTTATCAATTCCAGATACGGTAACGTTAGTATTACTCTCAACTTTGTATGTTATACCATCAGGGGGAATCATTTCTACAGGGTGACTATATCCTGCACTTACGATTAGATTTTTACCTTTAACTTGTGCTCTTGAGCCAACACCTACAATTTCAAGTTTTTTTGAAAACCCTTCGCTAACGCCTTTAACCATATTGGCAATTAAGGCTCTACATAAACCATGTCGCTGCCTTGAATGTATTTTGGTTGTGGTCGGACTTACTAAAACCTTATTATCTTGTTTATCAAAACTAACTCCTTCAGGCATTAAACGCTTTAATTCACCTTTTGGGCCCTTAACTGTAACTGTTAACCCATTAAAATCAACCGTTACTTTTTCTGGAATAAGTACTGGTGTTTTTCCAATTCTTGACATGATTAATCCTCCTTAATAAACATAGCAAAGGACTTCGCCTCCAATACCTTGCTTCCTTGCATCACGATCACTCATAACACCTTTAGAAGTAGATATTATAGCAACTCCAAGACCTCCAAGAACTTTTGGTAAAGCTCTGGTATTTTTATAAATTCTCAAACCAGGTTTACTAACTCTTTGCATAGATCGAATAGTAGGAAATTTATTTTTACCACTATATTTGAGCCCAAGTATTATTTGTGACTTATAGCCTTCACCTTCCTCGTTAATGTCAGAAATAAAACCCTCTTTTTGAAGTACTTTTGCAATACTTAAGGACATTTTTGAACTTGGGATTGTTGTGGTTGTATGCTTTTTTTGACTCGCATTTCTAATTCGAGTAAGCATATCTGAAATAGGATCGTGATTTGACATGGTTTTAATTTAATTCTTACTAAAAGGCATTCCTAACTCTTGCAAGAGAGCTTTACCTTCTTGATCTGATCTCGCACTAGTGACAATAGTTATATCCATCCCTCTTATTGAATCTATTTTATCAAAAGAGATTTCAGGAAAAATTAATTGCTCTTTAACTCCAACGGTGTAATTACCTCTCCCATCAAAACTTTTTGGATTAACTCCTCTAAAGTCTCTTATTCTTGGCAAAGCTAGATTTATAAATCTCTCTAAAAAGGAATACATTCTGTCACCTCTCAAAGTTACAGTACAACCAATTGGCATACCTTCACGAATTTTAAAACCCGCGATAGCTTTTTTAGCCCTAGTTACAAGGGCTTTTTGTCCTGTAATTGTTGCCATTTCGTTTAAAGAAGCCTCTAAAGCTTTTGAATTTGAAGCGGCCTCACCAAGCCCTCTATTAACGTTGACTTTAACAACTTTAGGTACTTGATGAATATTTTTAAGACCAAGTTCCTTTAAAAGTTTTGGTCTAATTGATTCTTTGTAGCGATTTTTAAGAGTCATAATTTTTTGTTAATTCTGGTCTTTGTCAGAATTGATAAATTAGGAAAAGTTTAAATCTGGTTTCTGATGAAAAATTAATCAATTACTTCACCAGTTTTCTTCAGTCTTCTTTTCTTAACTCCCTTTTTATCAATAAAGTATTCAATCTTACTTGTAAGATTTTTTTCCTTTGAGAAGAACATTACATTTGATGCATGTAAAGATGCTTCTTCTGTCAGTATTCTTCCAGTTTCTCCTTCCTGAGTTGGTTTTACATGTTTAGTCCTAAGGTTAATTCCTTTAACTACTACCCTATTTTCAAGAGGGATAGTTTTTAAAACTTCTCCAGTTTTTCCTTTTTCCTTTCCGTTAATTACTTTTACTAAATCTCCAGTTTTGATTCTCATTTTTATTCTTTGGAAATTCTTCTTTTGTTTTAATGAATCCAACATTTAAATCACCTCCGGAGCAAGAGAAACAATCTTAGTGTAATTTTTATCTCGCAGTTCTCTAGCTACAGGTCCAAAAACCCTAGTACCTTTTGGATTCTTATCCTCATTAATCAAAACGGCGGCATTATCATCAAATCTGATTGAATTACCAGTATTTCTTCTTAATGTTGCTTTTGTTCTAACGATAACGGCTTTTACGACTTCAGATTTCTTAACTCCCATATTCGGAAGAGCATCTTTTACAGTCGCAACAATTACATCACCAACATGAGCATATCTTCTATTAGAGCCTAACACCCTAATACACTGTAGTCTTTTTGCACCACTATTATCAGCGACTGTTAAATAAGTTTCTTGTTGTATCATTTTTTAACCTCCTTAGTTTGACTTGTTTTATTGAGAATCTCTTCTATTGCCCATCTTTTATGAGCGCTAAGAGGTCTAGTTTCTCTAATTTTAACTCGATCGCCTAAAACACATGTGTTTTCAGGATCATGTGCCTTATATCGTGTAGTTCTACTTACAATTTTTTTATAGGTAGGATGTGGATATCTGTTAATAACAGCAACAACAACTGTTTTATCCATTTTGTCGCTGACAACAGTACCAATTCTTTCTTTAAGTGCCATAACTAATAATTAATCAGAAGTTTTTTGAGAAGCAGATTGACTCTTACTAAGAGTTAGTAATTGAGCAACTTGTTTCTTAATGATTTTGAATTTATGAGTTTCATTGAGCTGTCTTGTAGCTTGCTTGAATCTCAAGTCAAAAAGATCCTTTCGCAATTGGCCAATCTTTTCAGTAATTTGAGCAGAATTTAATTTTTTAAATTCTTTAAGAGACTCTGAGTTTTTCATTGTTTAACCTCCTCTTGAGATTTTTTACTATTTTTTGTCTTTTTCAGGGAGGATTCTTCTAGATTCTTATCAGTTGAGATAAATTTTGTTTTTACAGGAAGTTTGTATTGAGCCAGACGCATCGCTTCCTTTGCAATTTCCTCAGTGATATCCTCACCACCCATTTCAAAAAGTATCCTTCCAGGTTTTACAACCGCAACCCAAAACTCTGGATTACCTTTACCAGAGCCCATTCTTGTTTCAGCAGGTCTCATGGTTACAGGTTTATCAGGAAATATTCTTATCCAAATTTGACCTCCACGTTTGATATATCTTGTCATGGCTCGTCTGCTAGCTTCAATCTGACGTGCAGTTACCCATCCACAGTCTTGAGCTTGGAGAGCAAATTGACCGAAAGCAATAGTATTACCTTTTGAGGCTACCCCTCTCATTCTGCCTCTATGTTGTTTACGGAATTTAGTGCGTTTTGGACTAAGCATTTTTATACCTCCTATGAATTCTCATTTGAACGATCCTCAAATTGCTGAGGTCTTCTACTAGCTTTTCTCTTAGGGCTTGCACCCACGGGGATAGTTTGTTCTTCTTTAGGTAGAACTTCACCTTTGAAAACCCAAACTTTAATACCTAGAACACCGTAAGTTGTATTAGCTTCACGTGTTGCATAGTCAATTTCAGCTCTCAAGGTATGCAGAGGAACTCTCCCTTCTCTGGTCCATTCTGTTCTAGCAATTTCAGCACCATTCAACCTTCCCCCTACTTGTATTTTCAGACCTAAAACTCCAGCCCTTTGAGCCCTTTGTAAGGCCATCCTTATAGTTCTTCTGAAGGCAACTCTTTTTTCCAGTTGTTGAGCAATATATTCAGCAAGTAAAAAAGCATCAGCATCAACACGCTCAACTTCTACAACATTTATCCTAACTTGCCTTGTCCTATCACCTATAGTTTTTTGAATTCCAGCTCTTAATTCTTCAATACCGCTTCCTTGTCTTCCAACAATCACCCCTGGTCTTGCTGTTTTTAATTCAAGTTCCAGTTGATCAGCTTTTCTAGCAATTAATACATCGCTAATTCCAGCTGCACCATATTTTTTTTGTATGAAAGTACGGATTTTAAAATCTTCTTGGAGAAGAATTGGATATGTCTTAGAAGTAGCAAACCATTTAGAACGATGCTCTTGTGTAATACCTAATCTTAGTCCAGAAGGATGTATTTTATGTCCCATTAGTTTTGTACCTCCGCATTAGTTTGAGTAGAAGCAGATTCAACAGAAATACTTATATGGCAAGTCTGTTTTTTGATAGAAAAAGCCCTACCTTGAGCTCTAGGCCTATACCTCTTCATTACGGGGCCATTGTTAGCCCATGCAGAGGAAATAACTAAGGTAGATGGATCCATTCCTAGATTATGCTCTGCATTAGCGACAGCAGATCGTAGAACTTTTGTAATAGGATCAGTAGATCTGTAAGGCATAAATTCCAACATAATTAAAGCATCTCTATATGAACGACCCCTTATTTGATCCAAAACTCTTCTTACTTTAGAGGCTGATCCGCGAACATAGTTTCCATGAGCAATAGCTGTTTTTGATGTTTCAAGTGTTTTTGTCATGATTTTGCTCCTTTTTTATCTCTAATATGACCGCGGTAAGTGCGAGTAGGTGCAAATTCGCCGAGTTTATGACCAATCATTTGTTCTGTTATAAATACAGGAATGTGAGACTTACCATTATGTACAGCGATTGTATGGCCAATCATGACTGGTAAAATCGTAGAGGCTCTAGACCAAGTTTTTATTACAGACTTGTCATTATCTGTATTTTGTTTTTCAACCTTTTTGAGCAAACTATCTGCTATGAAAGGTCCTTTTTTTAGTGAACGTCCCATGTTTATAAAATAGAAAATAAGTTAATAGATGAAGTAATCAAGAGTCTCTTCCTCCTCTACTTCTCTTAGAAACGCGACGACGTCTTCGAACTACTAATTTATTACTTGGTTTGTTCTTTTTACGTGTCTTTAATCCAAGAGCTGGCTTACCCCATGGAGTAACAGGACCTGCTCTACCAATTGGTGCTTTCCCCTCTCCTCCTCCATGTGGATGATCACATGGGTTCATTACACTTCCTCTTACTTGAGGCCTTCTTCCAAGCCATCTTCTTCTCCCTGCTTTACCTAAGCTAGTATTTCTTATTTCTGAGTTACCAACTTCTCCAAGAGTTGCATAGCATTCTTTTCTAACAAGTCTTACTTCAGTAGATGGGAGTTTTAAAGCAACATAATCGCCTTCTTTTGCCATAACTTGAGCACTAGCTCCAGCTGATCTAACCATCTGAGCACCTCTTCCTGCATATAATTCTACACAATGAACGCTAGAGCCTAATGGCATAACAGATAGTGGCATTGCATTTCCATCTTCGATTGGAACACTTTCTCCAGATATGACATTTTGGCCAACTTTTACTCCAGCTGGAGCGATAATGTATCTTTTCTCTCCATCTTCGTAAAATAAAAGTGCAAGCCTTGCATTTCTATGAGGATCATAGTGTATAGCTGCAACTTTAGCTTTAATGTTTCTTTTATCTCTTCTAAAATCGACTAACCTATATTGCCTTTTGTGACCACCTCCACGATGACGACAAGTAATAACTCCACGATTATTCCTGCCTTTAACTCTATGTTTTGGAACTATGAGTGATCTTTCAGGTTTTGCACTTGTTATTTCACTAAAATCAGTAACTACTCTCTGTCTAGTGCCAGGGGTATAAGGTTTAAATTTACGAATTGCCATGATTAAAACTCCTTAAGATTCTGGAAATAATTGGATTTTGTCTCCTTCAGCAAGACGTACAATTGCCTTCTTGACCTGAGAACGTTTACCGGAAAACTTTCCGACTCTTCTTGTTCTTCTGGGAGGATTCATAGTATTAACTCCCACGACTTTAACACTAAACAAGGCTTCTATAGCTGCTTTTATTTGTGGTTTTGCCGCTCTGTGATCTACTTCAAAAGTATATTGATTAAGATCTAGTGCGTTTGTAGCTTTCTCAGTAATAACTGGTTTTCTTATTACATCGGCTAAACGAGAATCGAATAATTTACTCATGATGCATAAACCTCCTGAATTTTATTTATCGCTGATTGACCAATTACCAATTTATTAGCATTGAGAATATCAAATACATTTAATTGATCGGCGGCTATTAGTTTTACTTTTTCAATATTATTAATTGATTTTTTTATGACATCGGACGGGCTATCAAGAATAACCAAAACTTTTTCAGTTTTTTGTATCCCTAATCGTGCAAGACCACTAATGATGTCACTTGTTTTAGGCTGTTTTAATGTAGATCCAAAATCTTCAACAGCCTTCATATCAGATACTCTGGACATAAGGGCAGTTCTAAGAGCTAATCTTCGTTCCTTACGATTCATATCAAGATTGTAAGAACGTGGCTTCGGTCCAAAAATAATTCCGCCCCCAGGTCTTAAGGGTGTCCTTATAGATCCTTGACGAGCTCTTCCTGTACCTTTCTGCTTGTATGGCTTTCTACCGCCTCCGCGTACTTCAGATCTTGTCAAAGTTGATGCTGTACCTTGTCTTTTATTTGCAAGCTGTCTAAGGACTGCTCTATGGATTAAGTCTGCAGAAGAAGTTTCTTTAGCAACCGCTAGATCAAGAGTAACTTTTCCTGATTTTTTACCATCCCACTTAAGAGTTTCGAGTGTTGTCATGATTTTTCACCTCCTTTATTGCCTACAATATTGTTTGGCTTAATGTTGACAATTGAGCCAGGCTTTCCTGGGACAGAGCCTTTCACTACAAGCAAATTTTTCTGATCATCAATTTTTAAAACTAACAAACCTTTCGTAGTTATCTGTTTACCGCCATATCTTCCTGCCATTCTTTTCCCTGGATAGATTCTGCCAGGGGTTGTGCCTGCTCCTGTAGATCCAGGTGCTCTATGATTTTTTGAACCATGACTCATAGGACCTCTACTAAAACCGTGTCTTTTTTGGTAGCCAGCAAAACCTCTACCCATTGATTTGCCACTGATATCAACTTTTTGACCAACCTCAAAGCTTTTTACAGTTATTTGATTTCCTATTTCATAAGAAGAAGTTTCTTCCACCCTATACTCTTTCAAATGCTTTAAAAATTCTTCACCTGATTTCAACAAATGTCCCTTTTCAGGTTTACTTATATGCTTCTCTTTGGACAAACCATAGCCTATCTGAACGGCAGTATAACCATCCAAAGCTGTAGTTTTCAATTGAGTTATACGGCAAGGGCCAGCCTCAATAAGAGTAACTGGGACAGCATTACCTTTTTCGTCGAAAAGTTGGGACATGCCCAATTTCTTTCCTAAAATTCCTATAGACATAAGGCTAAATTAGGCTAGCTCGTAATAATTTTTAATTATCTACACCTTTCAGTTTTTAAAGTGAAGTTAATAAAAAACAATTAGTAAGGTTGAGACTTATCTAAAATACAGACAGTTTCTCCTGGGATAAACCCACCTGAATTTTTTAACGAAACGCTAAAAAATGTGAAATTTTTAGAGGCTCGGCTAGCTGGCGGGCTTAAAAATTCACTGAATTACAATTGTACATCATCAAGTACCATAAAATAAAATAAAATATAAATAAAGGGAAATTTTTATGCCATTACTTCTCACAGGGAAAAAGTTTCATAACGATTTAAAGAATACCAAATGTCTTGCAATTTTTGCTCCTCTTGAAGGTGGTTATGAAACTCGTCTTTTGAGAAGAATGAGGGCCAAGGGTTTTAAAACTTTTGTAACCTCAGCTAGAGGTCTTGGAGATCCAGAAGTCTTCTTACTTAAATTGCATGGCGTTAGACCACCTCATCTTGGTCATCAAAGTGTAGGAAGAAACGGAGCACTTGGGGAAGTACAACAAGTAATCCCTCAAGCTTCTGAATTATTTAATGAAAATGATAAAAATAAATTACTTTGGTTATTAGAAGGTCAAGTATTATCTCAATCTGAATTAGAGAGCTTAATAGAAATTTGCACTCAAGATAACAAACTAACAATTGTTGTTGAAATGGGGGGTTCAAGAAAACTTGAATGGAAGCCACTAAGAGATTATATTTTGGAAGAATTTGAAACTTAAATTGTTTGATTAATACCAAGAATAAAAAAGATAAATGGATTAAGTTGATTTGTGGCGCCAGTAATGAAGATATAGTTGCTATCGAAGATTTATGTGCAATTTATACTGCTGCCGGTGTCGACTACATAGATGTTGCCGCAGAAGTATCAATAGTTAATGCAGCAAGGAAAGGAATCGAGTGGGCGAAAAAAGTCTTTAAAAACTCCCCTGGATTAATGATAAGCATTAGTGATGGTAATGATATCCACTTTCGTAAAGCAAAATTTGATCCATTGCAATGCCCCCATAATTGTCCAAGACCTTGCGAAAAAGTATGCCCCACATTTGCAATTGATAATTCTGGGATCAAAGAGAGTAAATGTTATGGATGTGGAAGATGTTTAAATAGCTGTCCCTTAAATCTTATTAGTGAATATGAATATAATTTGTCAAAAAATGATTTAGCATCGACACTTCAACAAATAAAGCCTAATGCAGTAGAAATTCATACAGAAATCAATCGCCTTGATTCTTTTACAAAAGTTGTCAGCATCCTTAAAAGACATGGAACGAAATTAGACAAGATATCTATTAGTTGTGGATTAAATCAATCTTTCAAAAAATCACAAGAGCCTGAAGATCTTTTGAAAGCTCTTTGGGAAAGATATGAAATTCTTAATAAACTTAATATACCCCTCATTTGGCAGCTAGATGGAAGACCAATGTCTGGAGATCTTGCTCCGACAACCAGTAGAGATACAGTTAAGTTGTTTGAAAAAATCGGATCACATCTTCCACCAGGATTAATTCAGTTGGCAGGAGGAACAAATGAAAAGACTCATGAATTATTAAAGTCAAACAATCTTCCAGACGGAATAGCATTTGGAAGTGCTGCAAGAAAAATTATGCAGCCCCTTATTGAATTTGCAAACAAAAATAACAAAAGACTCTATGAGTATCCTGAAAGAATGGCTTTGGCGATCAAAAAAGCCCAAGAGTTTCTAGAGCCATGGAAATCGATATAATTCAAATAATAATTTTATTTTTCAAAACCTAAGTCTTGTTTATAAAAACTTTGTATTTTTTTTGATAGAAAAAAATCTTTTCATGTATTAAACTAAATATTCAATGGGCCGTCGCCAAGTGGTAAGGCATCGGGTTTTGGTCTCGACATTCCTAGGTTCGAATCCTAGCGGCCCAGTTCTTGTATTCAATGGTTTCTTCTCAAAAAATATTTCTATTCGATTTTGATGGAGTTATAGTCGATGGAATGAATGAAT
The DNA here is from genome assembly GCA_902573565.1 of uncultured Prochlorococcus sp. Lineage (GTDB taxonomy): Bacteria > Cyanobacteriota > Cyanobacteriia > PCC-6307 > Cyanobiaceae > Prochlorococcus_A. The sequence goes on along the minus strand of CACGKI010000007.1, from coordinate 55,329 downwards.
ATTGGCATAGTTCTTTATTTGCCTGTGAAAAATATTTAAATTCACCACACATCTCAGTTGATAAAAGTCTATATATGAAAGTACCAAATACTTTCAAAGAAATTAGGCCTTGGGTCAAATATGGTTGGGAAATGGTTCTCATTGTTCACGAAATTATAAAAACAGATAATCCAATCAAAAATCATAGTAAAGATGATTTTATTTATAATTATCATGAAAATTGTGAGAGGATATTAAAAGATAATTCATGGAATCCCAAAAATCTACAAAAAATATTAAATGAATCTCGCAAGTATCAAATTGATAAAGATTTTGAAAGGTGGGTGAATTTACATAATCCATTTTTTGAAGTTATAAATTTTATGGATGAATTAAGTAAAAGAAAAATAAAAACAGGAGTAATAACAACAAAAGGGAAAATATTTGCAGAAAAAATTCTTAAACAACTTAATATTTTTCCTGAATTTGTTTTTGGTTATGAATCTGGAACAAAAATTAAAATAGCCGAAAGGCTTAATAAAAACTACGAAATTTTAGGTTTCATAGAAGATAGGAAAAAAACTCTAATTGAGCTTAAACAAAATTTAAAAACTTCTCATATTCCTTGTTTCCTCGCTGATTGGGGATATTTAAAAGAAACAGACAGATTTAATCTAGGTAATGAAATCAAACTATTAAAATTAGATAATTTAAAGCAGTTAGTTGCAATTTAAAGATCATTAGCTAGAGTACGAATGTACTATATATTGTATTTATGAAATTTGGTTTAAATAAAAAATTCCGAATTTAGAATAATTACAAGAAATTTAATCGATACATTAAACAATGAGTCTTGAAGAAAACAAAAAAACTGAATCAAAAGAAAAAGACAAGGCATTAAATCTCGTCTTAGGTCAAATAGAAAGAAATTTTGGCCGAGGATCAATAATGAGACTTGGGGACGCATCAAGAATGAAAGTAGAAACAATATCTACTGGGGCACTGACCTTAGACTTAGCTTTAGGAGGAGGATATCCAAAGGGAAGAGTAGTAGAAGTTTACGGTCCAGAAAGTTCAGGAAAAACAACATTAACTCTTCACGCAATTGCAGAGGTCCAAAAAAATGGAGGAGTAGCTGCATTTGTAGATGCTGAGCATGCACTTGATCCAGTTTATGCAGCATCTTTAGGAGTTGATGTTGAGAATTTATTAGTTTCACAACCAGATACAGGTGAAATGGCTCTAGAAATAGTTGACCAACTTATAAGATCTAGTGCAGTAGATCTTGTAGTTGTTGACTCAGTAGCAGCTCTAACTCCAAGAGCGGAGATAGAAGGAGAGATGGGAGATCACGTAATTGGAAGCCAAGCAAGGCTAATGAGTCAAGCAATGAGAAAAATAACAGGAAATATTGGCAAATCTGGATGTACGGTAATATTCCTGAATCAATTACGCCTAAAAATTGGCGTTACATACGGCAATCCAGAAACAACCACAGGAGGTAATGCATTAAAATTCTATGCCTCAGTGAGACTCGATATCAGAAGAATTCAAACTCTTAAAAGAGGTACTGAAGAATATGGCATAAGAGCAAAAGTGAAAGTAGCAAAAAACAAAGTTGCGCCACCATTTAGAATTGCAGAGTTTGATATTCTCTTTGGAAAAGGTATTAGTACAACTGGATGTTTATTAGATTTAGCAGAAGAGACAAATATTATAATCAGGAGGGGCGCTTGGTATAGTTATGAAGGAGAAAATATTGGACAAGGAAGAGATAATACAATAATTTGGCTCGATCAAAACTTAGAAATTAGGAATCAAGTAGAATCTATGGTTAAAGAAAAATTAACAGAAGGTACTGAAGTCAGTTCCAATTCAATGAAAGCATTAAATACCAATACTGCTAATACAATCGCTGTTAATGATATAAAAACAGTAGCGTAAATTTATAAAGAATCAGCCAGAGTCCACCACCCAGCAGCAGGACCTATAAATCTCACTACAATCCATAGGACTATTAAACCACCGATTCCAAACCAACTTGCCTTGATACTTAATTTAATTAGGTTATCTCTTTGATTAATTGTAAAGGGAAGCCAATCAAATAATCTTGGGGACTCATCAAATTTAGTTTTAGTATTATTTTTTGGAGGCAACCCTAGGGTTTTACGTCTTTTTGCTTCTCCCATATTTATTTAGTTATTAACAAAATCATAACCTAATCAAAAGGTAGCATATAGTTAATTTGTTTTGAGGGTTGAATGTTTTGCAAAAGTAATCTTCCCCAGTTTCTTTTATTTACTCTTCCATCTAAGATTATTAATTTACCTGAATTCTTCCTTAAAGGAGAAACAGATCTTTCAAGTTTCATTCTAGCTTCAGGAAGTAAGAAATCTCTAAACCAATCTTGAGAAAGCTTTTTTTTATGGGAGACTTTAATTGCATTAATAGGTTCTGTCATATTAGGAATCGGAAGTAAAGGAATGATAATTTGTTCTGGAATTTGAATCAAATAAGAATTCATAATCCACCAGTCAAAACTAGAGCAAAGAATTTTATTTTTACCACATGGAATTGTCTCTAGCAGAACCCTCTTCCCGTAATTAGAAGCTAATTCTGTAGCAAGGTAGATTTTTAAATCAATACTGTCAGACAAAACTAAAGTTAAACCCTTTCGAAAAAGTATTAACTTTTTGCATTTATCTAAAATTGAATTGGTAAAAAGAGGATTATTAGGAAGAAACTGATTAGGAGGTACATATAAAGAAATCTTTTTCTCTTCATAATTACTTTTAAAATTAATTACCAAGTCAATATCTAAACTGTGCTTTTTAAGATACATTTGGAAAAAATTATCTTTTCTCAATGCTGATAAAAAAACAAATTTATTATTTAAAATTAATTCCTTAATTTGCGAGAGTTCATCTATTGGCTGCAAATACAAATTCCAATCTAAATTTGCATCATTTAATTTTACCCAGCATGCCCAACCTTGAGATAGTGCTTTGTTAATACTTAAAAATTTATCGGAAAAAAAAGAATTTTCATGAAAAAAATTTGAAATAAAGCTAATTTCTTTTTCATCTAAATTGACATAATTATTTCCTAAGACCTTTCTCATAAAGAACTTTTTCTTAAGAGAATCATATACTTTTATAAATCTTTGATTAATCAATTCAAATTCTTTGAAATTTTTTGTCCAATCCTTTTTAAGTAAAGAAATTCTAAAATGATTTGTTAAATCCTCTTTTATATCCTCAATTCCAGAAAAAACTATTCGATAATTTCTTAGATTAAGAAAATTGGGATCATTAAGTAAATCTTGAATTGTAATTAAGCGAACAAGATGATTTGCAAAAATTAGTTGATTATTTTTGAAAATAAAATTAAAACCTAGATTCTTCAATGAATCAATATAAAATTGCCTTATAAATTGAATTTTTTCTATGGGTAAAATAAAGATTGAATCTTCTTCTTTTAAAAAAAGAGAAATTAAAATTGGAGGTAACCATTCATTAGAAGAAAAAATTTCTGAATTAATTAGATATGTAGAATCATTTGCAATACACTTTGAAGTGATTCTCCCAAAAGAATATACATGTTCCCATTTGATACTTTGATCTCTCAAAAAATTTTTCAAATATTGATGACTTAAAATTTCGAGCATTTATAATTAATGTAATTTCAAATCTACATAAAATTCATGAACCTAATATACAAAAAATTGTTATCAATATAAGAAAGTCTCTAATTAATTAATCTATGAAAATTGGAATAGTAGGATTAGGTTTGATAGGCGGATCATTAGGATTAAAACTCCAAAGCCTAAACCATACAATTTATGGAATAGCTAATAATGAATTTAATAAAAAAAAGGCCAAAGAAAAAAAGCTTGCAAATTTTGTTAGCTGTGATCTGAACTTATTAAAAGAATGTGAGCTTATTATTTTAGCATTGCCTATAAAAGATCTGATAAATCCATCTGAACAATTAGTGGCATCAATACCAAAAGAATCTTTCGTAACTGATGTAGGCTCTGTTAAAGAACCAATTGTCAATAAATGGGAAAATTTACATCCTCTATTTATTGGATCACATCCAATGGCAGGCACAGAAAAAAAAGGTGTTGATTCGGGTTTTGAAGGTCTTTTTAAAAATGCAATGTGGGTTATTACGCCTACAAAAAATAGTGATTTAACTGCGATTCAAACTATTTCAGAACTAATAAAATCAATGGATTGCTCAATTTGCCAAGCTTCACCAGAAGAGCATGATCAGGCAGCATCTCAAATTTCTCATTTGCCTATATTTTTAGCTTCTGCACTAATTGAAGCTGCAAATACAAAAAACAATCAATCTTTAGCAGAACTCTCACAAAAATTAGCATCTACAGGATTTTCTGACACTTCGAGAGTTGGCGGAGGCAATGAACAACTTAGCTTAGAATTAGCAATGAATAATCAGATTAATATTTTAAATGCAATTAATAATTTCAAAAATAAGTTGAATTTATTGGAATCTCTTATAAAAGAAAAAAATTGGGAGTTACTTTCTAAAAAACTTGCTGAAGCAAAAAAAATCAGGAAAAATTTTATAAATTAAAATTTTTTATACCTTTTGAAGCTAAAATTTGCCTTGAAACCATTAATGCAGACTGGCTAACACCTGCAGTCCCTTCTCCTGGATAAATTGAATCTCCACATAGCCATAAACCTTCAAAAGGAGTCCTACTTGATAATCCAAATAAACCAAAAATATCTGGATTTTGACCAAGTCCTCCAACTATTCCATTTGGTCTATTAGTCCATTTTTCAAATCCCAATGGAGTTGCTAATTCCCTATGTATCCAGTTTTCAGGAAGAATATCAAATTGGCTTTCCAACTCAAGTGATATTCTTTTCGTAAAATCTTTTTTCCTCTTTAAATAATTTTGTTTATCTAAATCAAACCAATCTTTTGTCTTAGTGAAAATACTGGCTATTAAAGTAACTTCTCCTTTAGGTGCTCTTCCATCACCATCTTCGCTAATTGAAACAAATAATGAGCCAAAATCATGCGAAACAAATTGGAAATGATTAGAGGAAATTTTTTTTATGTGTTCTTTTTTTAATGCTGAATAAAAAACTACTGCTCCACTTGGATCAGGCAAATTAGTAAGTCGATTTTTATAAGTTAGTTTTCTATTTAGTGGTCCCTTCAAATGCTTAAGCAAAGATTGAGGTGGCGCGGTATAAATCAAATCTTTTGCTTGGTAAACAAAAGAACTTTTTTTCGAATCCGCAGATACTTTCCAACACATATTTACATAATCAAAATTAATAGAATTGACTTTTTGGCCAAAAATTAGATTAACTCCAGTTTTTCTTAATGAACTTTCTAATGCTTCACTTAAAGACTGCATAGATTTTTTAAGATGCCAAAGACCATGTGGCTGTTGACACATCTGCAAAACAGTAGCTCCATATAATGCTGCTGTTTTATAAACATCCTCTTGAGAGTAGAGTTTAAGTTGAAGATTCAAGAATTTTATCAAGCGCTCGTTCTTAGATAATCCACATGCACGCAATAAATCAAAAATAGTAGATTTAAGTAAGATCCCTGTTACAAGGTTTGACGGAACTATTGCTTTAAGAAGTTGAGAAAAATCCCAAAAATTATTAATTGGCAATACTGGATTATTATTTGCAAATAACCAATTACTTTGATGTATTAGGTTACAAAGCTTCCAAAATCGACTACTTCCAGGAAACTGCATTTCTTGTTCAGCAATCCATTTACTTTTTTCATACCAAATAGATATTGGCTTTAGACCGTCCTTTAAATCAACTATGCAAGCAGGGTCCAAAATACTGGCTTCAGGTGATGGAATATCTAAAAATTTAAAAATTCTTGAATGTATTCCGTCTTTCTCTAAACCCGCAACTTGGGTTGCGCCAACGTCAAAAATATAATTCTTTCTTTTAAAAGTACCTGCACATCCGCCTGATTGCGTATGAGATTCGATTAAAGTTACTGATAAACCTTGCTTTGATAAAATTGCTGCAGAAGTTAGGCCTGCTATACCAGCTCCCACAACAACAACTTCAGACTTACTCATTAAAATGCAAAAATTATCACCTTTTGAAGTTAGCGAAATTTGTAATGAATTAGGTGAACCTTATCCGAAAAGTATTGAACAAGTACATGGGGGTGATATTCATAGTGCATGGAAAATAGAATTTGCAAACAAAAAATTATTTCTTAAAAGAAACAACAGGAACAAAAACTTTCTTAAATTTGAAAAATATTGTCTACAAAATTTGAGAAAGTACCGCAACCAAAAAAATTTAATTATTCCTGAAGTTATTGCGTATAAAAATTTTAAAAATGTAGAAATTCTTTTAATGGAATGGATAGATATGCAAAATATTGATCAAAAAAATCTTGGGAAAGGTTTAGGAGAAATGCACTTAAATTCAACAGAATCTAATCCAAAAAATTTTGGGTATCCCATTGAGGGTTTTATAGGTTTAACAAATCAGAAGAAAGGCTGGGAAAATAATTGGATAGATTGTTTATTAAACTTACGAATAATGCCTCAATTATCAATTCTTAAGTCAAATTTTTTAGACAAAGAAACCATAGATAAAGTTGAAGAAAAAATTAGATCAGAATTACAGAATCATAAACCAATAAATACTCTTATACATGGTGATTTGTGGTCAGGGAATGTAGGAATGGATAAAAATGGTAAGGGAGTTATATTTGACCCAGCATCTTGGTGGGCAGATAATGAAGTAGATATTTCTATGACAAAACTATTTGGAGGTTTTGGAAAAGAATTTTATGAAGAATATCATAAAATTTTTCCAATAAGAAAAGGATTCGAAAATAGGATAATTATTTATAATTTTTACCACATTCTTAATCATGCCAATATGTTTGGCGGATCATACTTTAACCAAGTAAAAGATTACATTAAATCAATACTCAAAATGTAATCTTGAACTATCCAAGATATGTTTTTTTAAGATTTTGTACCTTATCTAAAACAGCTTCACGATTTTCACTAGTGCGAAGATTTTGCCAACTCCATTGACCGACAACAATTACTCCAAGCAGTTCTAGTAGGCCAGGAAGAATTGGGAAAAAATTAATTGTGTCAATAATAACTTTAATTATTATCTGAGCTATTACGACAACAGCAATTATGCCTGCTGCCTTGCCATACTTACCCATCTGAGTCCAATCAACCTTACCAAGAGTTTCATTGACTTTTCCCATGGCATCAGAATACTTGTCTGAAAAGCTTTTAGTTTCTGAGCTTGTAGCGGAGCCGGAGTCTTGATTAGACTCTGGTGTGTTATCACTCATGAAATCAATAATCTCAATATATTGACCAGACAATAACGGAAAATTCGTCTATTTGCTACCTTTTTGTCATGTGTAATTCCGAACCGACACATTTTGTATTTTTTTTGATGTATTGATATATCTATATATTGAACGTATTTCTGAAGAAATTTTATTGATGAATAAATTTCAATCTTATCTTGTTCTAACAAAAACATTAATAAATCACACAAATAGCAAACCTTAAAAAGGTTAAATTTTTAATTTTAATTATCATATTTTCATAAGATAAATTTGCGAAATTAAAAATGACATTCTCAGAAGATTTCAAATTTAATTTCCTAAATGCAGATGAACAAGAAAGATACCAAAAGCATTTAACACTCGCAGAGATAGGAAACGAAGGGCAATTAAAACTCAAAAACAGCTCAGTCTTGTGCATAGGAGCAGGGGGGCTAGGATCTTCAGTATTGATTTATTTAGCGGCGGCAGGGATTGGAAAAATTGGAATAGTTGATAATGATCATGTAGAAAAGTCAAATCTTCAGAGACAAATAGTTCATGAAACAAATGAAATTGGTAATTTGAAAATTGATTCTGCTAAAAAAAGAATTAAAGGTCTCAATCCTAATATCAAAGTATTCTCTTTTGATACAAGAATTACTGCGAAAAATGTCCTAGACGTAATTCAAGAATTTGATATTATCTGTGATTGTTCAGATAACTTTGGAACTAGATATTTGATAAATGATGCATGTCTGATACTAAACAAACCTCTAGTTTTTGGCAGTGTGCAAGGATTCGAAGGCCAAGTGAGTGTTTTCAATTTAAATAAAAATAGTCCTAACTTAAGAGACCTTCTTCCAGAATCACCTTCAAAAAATGCTATTCCTAGTTGTGCAGAATATGGAGTTGTAGGTGTTTCAACAGGTCTAATAGGTATTCTTCAGGTTAATGAAATTATTAAAATCATCCTAAAAAAAGGTGAAACTTTAAATGGACAAATTTTGATTTTTGATCTGTTGAATATAAATATGAAAAAATTACATTTAAAAAGTGACCCGATCAATAAGCAAATCAAAAATCTCTCTGAGTTTAAAGATTTTTATGATGATGATAATGAATGTTCTGAGAAAAATATTAAAATAGAAAGGATCAATGCTATTGAATTTTATAACTTATATAAAGCAAAACCCAACAAAATTCTTTTAATTGATGTTAGGGAAAATGATGAATTTACAAATTCAGCCATTGAAGGTTCAATATCAATCCCTCTAAGTAATTTGCAAAAAGAAACTGACTTAGAATTTATTCAAAAAGAAAGTTTACTTAAAGAAGTCTTTACCGTATGCAAATCTGGTAAACGTTCTGAAATAGCTTCAAAAATTTTGTCTAAATTTCAAATTAAATCCAGATCTATTGAGGATGGTATTGAAAAGGTAAAAAAATTATTATGAAGTTATTTTTAGGAGTATTTAATAATCTACACCTCTTTTCAAATCAACTCCAACATTTGCATAATGCTTATGACAGACCATTTCGGAGTAAACATCGGCGAGTTCAAAGTATGAAGGTTCATTTTTACATCTTCCAGTAATAACAACTTCTGTTTCTGTTGGTTTTTTTACGAGAGTTTGATGTATTGATTCCACAGGTAACAGTTCCAAATCAACAGTTGGATTCAATTCATCCAAAATAATTGTTTTATACAAGCCACTCAAAATTGCAGCTTTAGCAATTTCCCATGCCCTTTCAGCCTCAACATAATCAATTGGTTGTTGCTGACCTCTCCAAACGATAGCATCTCTGCCTGAGCGTAAATGATCTACCAAGTGCGGGTAACTTTCTCTCAATGCTTCAATAGCAGCATCTTCGGTATAACCATTCCCACCCTTTAACCACTGTAATATTAAAACTCTATGACTTTTGTCTTGAGATATTCCCTTGCCAATAGCTTGAAGAGCTTTACCAAGTGCACTAGTAGATTTACCTTTTCCTTCACCTGTATAAATCTCAATTCCACCATTACATCTTTTTTGTCCTGTTAGTTTTGATAAGTCTGCAGTTAAACGTGGTCTCATTTCTGAATGGAGTTGAGATATTCTTACCAAAGGGATAGGGGCTGCCCTGCCGGTAATAATTATTTCCAGTCCATCGGGACGATTTTGAAGAGAATCGACTACTTCTTTGATATCAAGCATCCCTAAGTCAAGAACTGGATTTAACTCATCTAGTACAACTACGGAATAAAGGGAACTAGCAATTGCTCCTTTAGCAATATTCCAACCTCTTTCAGCCTCCCCAATATCAAACTTTGTCACCTGGTCAGCAGTAAAAAATTCCGATCTTCCGGTCCTTACATGATCAATTAAGTGTGGGAAGCCTCTTTGCAAGGCCTCTATAGCTGAATCCTCATCATATGATCTCTCAGGACCTTTTAAAAATCTGAGAAGCAAAACTCTTGACTGTTTTTTTTCACATATTCCTAATCCTATTGTCCTAAGAACAACACCCAAAGCAGCCTGACTTTTGCCCTTACCTTCACCATCATAAATATGCAACTGACCTTTTGATCTCTCTTGGCTGTCACTTGCTGTGACGATTCCAATTCCTCTATTGCTGGTTGTATTCGTCAATTGAACAAGATGAATAAATTTAATCTAAGATATAGTAAAGAATATTATTAAAAATTTAATAATAAATTCAACCTATTCATAGGTAATTCGAATTTTAAAGTAAATAGCATGTTCAATCAACTAGAAATTCTCTCTGATGAACAAAGTGAAAAACTTTATACAATTAGAAGATACATTAAGAATCTTGATAGCGTTTGCATAGCTTATTCAGGGGGAGTTGACAGTACATTAGTAGCATCATTAGCATTCGAGCAATTAGGTTGCAAAGCAATAGCGCTTACTGGTATTTCTCCAGCATTAGCCAATACACTTCGCGAAGAAGCAAGAAGTCAAGCTAAATGGATTGGCGTGAAGCATCTAGAAATTAAAACATCCGAATTAGACCAATCAAGTTATAGTAAAAATCCCCAAAATAGGTGCTTTGCATGTAAAAAAGAGCTTCACAAACATACAACCTACTTTTCTAAAAAATTTAATTATAAATTTGTTTTAGATGGAGTCAATCTAGATGATCTTAAAGATTATAGACCGGGTATTCAAGCCGCAAAAAATGCAGGAGTTGTCTCTCCCCTTGCAAAATTTAAATTCTCAAAACAAGACATAAGGGACGTATCCAAAGCATTAGGTTTTCCCTGGTGGGATAAACCGGCTCAACCTTGCTTATCATCAAGATTTCCTTATGGCCATGAAATAACAAGTAAGAGACTTAAGATGGTTGAGAAAGCAGAAGAATATCTAAAAGAAGGGGGGTTATCTGAGGTTAGAGTTAGATGCCAAGGGTCAACTGCAAGAATAGAAATTCCCAAAAATGAATTAAAGAGTTTTTTTAAAAAATATAACTTTAGTGATTTAGTTCAATATTTCTATGATTTAGGATTTAATTGTACAAGCTTAGATCTTGAGGGACTTATAAGCGGAAAATTAAATAGATAAATATTTAAATTAAATAATAGTCCTCATCTGTTTAAGCACTTCTTGAGGGGGATTTCGCTCAATGACCCGCAAGGAATGTTCTTCAGCCTTTAAAGATTCAATTAAATATTGACTAGCAAGTTCTGGCAACATATTTTGACCACATGTAAAGATATCGACAGCCGAATATTTGGATTCAGGCCAAGTATGTATTGAAATATGAGACTCAGCCAGTAATGCAATTGCTGTAACCCCTTGAGGCTCGAATTTATTACTCATCAAATTGAGAACTGTTGCCTTTGCCAATTTGGCAGCTCTATTAAGCGTACAACGTAAAAAAGATTCATCATTTAATTTTTCGTAATCACAATTATAGAGCTCCAACAAGAGGTGTTTACTTTGATGACTTAAGTTTTGATCACTAGTAAAAGATCTTATAAGTTGGTTTTTTTTGGGGACTTCCATTTACAAAATTTATATGAATTTAAGATTAGCTAAAAATCAGAACTTTTTGAATTATAAATGAATCATTTGTGAAGAACCTAAGAAAGACTGATTAAATTGATCCAGATGTGTCGCACTTATAAAACATTGACTATCTTTGCCAACAGAATTTAATAACAAATTTTGTCTAGTTATATCTAGTTCTGCTAGGACATCATCCAATATAAGTATTGGAGGAACATTTAATGTTTTAGTTAATAAATCCAATTCAGCCATCTTTAAGGCCAAGATAAAAGTTCTTTGTTGACCAGAAGAACCATATTTTCTAACTGAAATATCATTAATTAAAAATTCAATATCATCGCGATGAGGTCCAAAATTACATTTACCGGTCAATGCTTCTAATGAACGCTGATTTGATAGCTGTTCTACTATTTTTTTACTGATAACTTCCTCTTCTTCTTCTTCTGGACTTATATTTTGTATTCCTGAAAGATAATTTATATCTATTTGCTCTTTAGATTTACTTAAGTGATTATGCCAATATTCAACGTATGGTTTTATTTTTAATAAAGCCCTTCTTCTCCGCCTAAAAATTCTTGTGCTTAGGATTGACATTTGAATATCAAAACTTTCAACCATATCAAAGCATTGGTTATTTTGATAACTTTCTGAACGCCAAAAATGACTTCTTTGTTTTAAAAGCCTATTAAATCTACTTATCAAATCTAAATAAACTGGTTCAAGCTGACATACAACTTTATCGATCCATGATCTTCGATAACTGGGTTCACTTCGCACAATATCTATATCATTAGAACAAAAACATACGCTCCGAATGTAATTCTTTATTTCACTCTGTTTTTTCAAAACTGATTCATTAACATAAATCCTTTTAGGACCTTTTCGAAATAAATTTAACTTTAAATCATCTCTAAAATCGATTTGCCCTATGATTACAGCCATATCACTATCATTTTCTATAAGATCTTTATCACTTAATGCTCTATTAGATTTTAATTGACTTAAAAATTCAATCGATTCAAGTAAATTTGACTTGCCAATACCATTACAACCAAGAACAATTGTTCTTTGCTCTTTAAGATCGATTTCAAAACTTTTATGGTTTCGAAAATTTTTAATTTTTAATTTATTTAAAAAAATTTTTTTTATGCATTCATTAAATAAAGTAGCTAAGTTTGATATATTTAGATTTTCTTTAAAGAAATTGAAAAAAAGGGCATGTAGCTCAGTTGGATAGAGCATCAGATTCCGGTTCTGAGAGTCGGGGGTTCAAATCCCTCCATGCTCGTTATATTATTTTAAAGATTATATCCCATTACTCTTATTCCATTTGGATCTAGTATGAATCCGCTTTCTTCTAGACTTTTAAATGAAGAAGCTGGAGCTTGCACAGAAATACTACATCCAGGCATTTCTCTATTTATTTTTTCAAGAGTTATTTGAAGCAAAATTAAATAATAAAGTTGCTGATTATTGCCTGGTTCTGCACTTAAATTCCATAAATTAGCATTCAATCCTCTGTCAGATGTAACCCTTACAAAACCATATAATTTATTTTTTAATTCTCTCTGTATAGCAAAAAAGAAATTACTTTTTTCAATAGCCTCTGAAAGGGTTTTTGATGGATACATCTCACAACCACAATTCGCTAAAAGTCTATTAACTTCTCTAGCAGCTGGGATCTTAGAAGAGTTGAGGAAATAACCTTCTGGAAGAACAAGTTTTTTTTTAAAAGAATATTGCAATTATCAACCCGTATTTCTCATGCCAGCCGCTATGCCATTAATAGTCAGTAGTGCCCCCCTCAATAGTTCACTTCTACTATAAGCTCTACTAGATTCGTCTTTATCAATTAAAAATTCGCTAATTGGAGGTTGTCTTGTTTGGTCTCTAAGTCTTCTTAAAAGTGAAACTTGCAGAAATCCTAATGGGATAATTGTCTTATTTCTTAAGCTTACTGATGATCTTAAATCTCTATCAGACTCTAGAAGCTGATTTTTACCAGTAATTTCAAGTATTAAAGATTTTGTAAGATTATATTCTTTAGATATTACTGTGAAAATAACATCAAAAGAATCTTTATTTTCTTTACTGCCAAGGGTATCAACATAATGCTTAGCAACTTCCAAATCCACCTTGGATAATGTCATTTCTACCTTAGATATTAACATTCTAAAAAATGGCCACCTTTGATGGAGAACTCTTAATAATTCAATTTGTTGTGGATCTGAATTTAATTCAGATGATAAAGCAGTACCTACTCCAAACCAACTTGGCAAAAGAAATCTACTTTGTGTCCAGCCAAATACCCATGGAATGGCCCTTAAACTTGACAAATCTTTTGCACCTTTTTTTCTTCTCGCAGGCCTACTAGATATCTGTAATTTACTTATTTCTTCTATTGGCGTGACCTCTTGAAAGAAATTTAATAAATCAGGATTCTCATGAACTAATTTTCGGTAATGAGATCTTGATGTTTCTGCCAACCTAGACATTAATTGATTCCATTCTGGAGTGGCATCAAGTCTATTATTTACTAAACTATTCTGAATAACCGCTGTTGTGACAGTTTCTAGATTATACAAAGCCAGTTCTGGGAGACTATATTTTGAAGCTAACACTTCACCTTGTTCTGTTATTTTTATTCTTCCTTTCAAAGTCCCGCTAGGTTGAGCTAATATTGCTTGATAGGCAGGTCCTCCTCCTCGACCTACAGAACCACCTCTGCCATGGAATAGTCTAAGTAATATATTATTCCTACTTGCAAGATTTTGAAGAGCTATTTGTGCTCTATGAATTTCCCAATTACTAGAAACAAATCCTGAATCTTTATTGCTATCAGAATACCCTAGCATTAATTCTTGAAGAGGTTTAAATGATTCTCCAACTTTTGGCAATAATGATTTGTAAAAATCTAATTTAAACAACCTTTCCATTACTTCTGGTGCTCTTTTAAGGTCTTCAACAGTCTCGAAAAGAGGTACAACTAATAATTTTGACTTCTGTGAATCTTGATCAAAAAGTCCCATTTCTTTTGCCAGCAATAGAACTTCAAGTAAATCAGATGCACTATGACTCATTGAAATTACATAAGAATGACAGATACGACTTCCAAATTCTTGCTGCAGTCTCTTAACCATTTTAAAAACTGAAAAGGTTTCTTCAGTTGTTTTAGTCCAGTTAACTTCAGAGGGAATTAAAGGTCTTTTTGTATTTAATTCATCTACAAGCCATTTAATTTTATCTTCCTCTGACATTTGGTCATATTGCACTGATAATTCAAGATAATTTGTAAGCTCTTTTAAAGCATCACTATGCCTTGTACTTTCTTGACGAATATCTAAACTTGCTAGAGAAAATCCGAAAATATGAACCTGAGTAAGTAATATATTTACTGCCTCACAAGATAAGTCAGTACTAATCAGGCTATTTTTAATCAGTTCGAGATCATAAGTAAATTCGTTTACCGATTTATAATATAAGTTTTCAACTTTATCTATATTTTTATTATCGATTTCTCCCTCTAAGTCTAATTTCCAGCCACTCTCAGCTAATAAATTATTCCTTTCTTGTGTTAACCTCAATTTTTCTAAAATATAACTTAACTTCAATCTGTAAGGTTCTGATCTGTATCTTGTCGCCCTAGCTTCATAGATTTCTGGGAACTTAACTCTATCTGTTTCTAGTGACTCTAATAAGGAAGAACTTACTTGACTCCATTGCATAGAGACACTTAATTGATCTCTTAGATTAGATGTTGCGACAATATATCTTTCCAACATCAACTGTCTTTGGTAGCAAGCAGTTCTCCATGTTATTTCAGGAGTGACAGATGGATTACCATCTCTATCGGAACCGACCCAAGAACCGAAGTTACAAAAAGATTCCGAGGGCATTTGAACATCTGGATAATTTTCGGAAAGTGCTTCAGCTATTCTTCCTCTCAATTGAGGCATTGCATTAAATAAAACTTGCTGAAAATAATGCAATGCATAATCTACTTCGTCTAAAACTGAAGGCTTAAATTGATGCAATTCATCTGTTCTCCACCAAACTCTTACTTCCTCTTTTAATTGGTTTTTAAGACAATTTTTTTCTTCTTTTGTCAAAAATTGCTCAACTTGTATTTTTTTTAACAAATTTGCAACTCTAGTCTGCTTATGTCTAATTGTATGTCTAACTATCTCGGTCGGATGAGCAGTAAAAACTAAACGAATATCCATTTCCTGCAATAACTCCTCTAATTTTCCTGGTGGGACATTTAATTTCCTCAACCTATAAAATAATTCTCGAAATGTAACTGGAGCATTTTGCCTGGCCAATGCTGGTGCAAAAGGATCAAGATTATCAGGAGATTTTTGAACATTCTTGTTAGTAAAACTTTGAATATATCTATCTTCCTCGACTCTTTGTTCCAGAATATTAATTAGTTGAAAATATAATGAGAAAGCCCTAGCTGCTGCAATAGATTCTGCTAAATCCATTGAATTTACAATATCAACTATTTCATTTTTAAATGTTTTTGAAATATCACCATCAATTTGTTTCGAATAACTTAATTCTTTAAGCTGTATCAATCTATCTGCTTGATCTTCTGGGCATTCTTCTCTTAATACGGATTCCCATAGATTTTCAATCAAAAGACGATTTTTATCAAGAGGATCATTATTACTTATCAGATCCATATTATTATTTTTATTCTGATCAAAAGATTCCATATAATTATTATGTCACAAGAGAAAATGTTCAGATCAAATGTTTATTTAAATAATCAAACATTCTGGCCCTCACTCCTAATCATATCTTCAATAGAAATTTTCATTATTTGCTCAATAGAAAGACCTTTTTCATATTGATTTATCCATTTCATAGATTGATTACCTTCTTCAAGTACTTTATATATAGGATTCAAAAGATGCTTCATACCAAAATTGTCTGCTGTGGATGACAAATCTGATAATAAGTTTCGAATCCACTCTCTACAAATAACTTTTTTGCCATCTTTCCAGTGAATCAATTCTGAATTCAGACTAGCTTTAGCAGCATTAATTTCATTTTGATCACATATTTCTGATAATTCATCAATAGAAAAAAAACTGGTTTTCAAAGGATCTAAAGTATTTATATTTTCAAATAAATTTAAAATCCTTAGTTCTATCATGGCTGTTATCCCTAAAAGCAAGTTAATATCAAAAACAAAATCACAAATTCTTAATTCCAAACGGTCAAGAATTAAAGGTCTTTGGGGACCATTTGGTCGAATTGAAGACCAAAAATGCCTAATATTTTGCATGTTCTTATTAGCTATATTTTCCTCGATCCAATTGATATAAGAATTATGATTTACAAACAAAGGTACCTTACTTGGTGTTTTAGGAAACTGCATCCATCTCTGAGAATGATTCTTCGTAATTTTATTATTTAAAAAAGGTGAACTAGCACTTAGGGATAAATATAAAGCCGCCTCAGATCTTATTAGTCTAATAGCCGCAAAAAGCTTATCTAAATCATCTATTCCTACGTTTATATGTACACTTGAAGTTGCGATAGATGTTCCATAATGATCTTGTATAAATTGATGATAAACATTTTCAATATCAGATCTTTGAAATTGATTATCGTGTTTAAAACAAAGCGTAGACGAAGGAATGATTGTTAAATTTTTAGCACTTAGCCACTTTCTTAACTTTTTTCTTGGATTTATTAATTTGTCATATAAAAAATTGTAGTCTTTTTCCGGTGTTGTTATATATTCAACGTTTCTGTTATCTGGCTCTTTGACAAAATCAGGAAATTTTTTCTCAATTTCATCCGAAACACCAACATGAGAATTTAAAGAACCCGTAAAAAGTTCTACCTCAAAACCCTTATAAAGATTCTTTTGACTCATTTATTTATCCAAGCACGCTAACGCTTTTAGTATCCCCTTTGCTTTATTTATAGTCTCTTGATATTCATTTTCAGGAAAAGAATCAGCAACTATTCCCGCTCCTGCTTGTACTGAAACATCATATTTCCCATCTCTTGAAGGTTTAACAATCATAGTTCTTATTGTAATTGCTGTATTTAATGCACCATTAATATCAATAGATCCATAAACACCAGCATAAGGTCCTCTAGCATCTTTTTCAAAGTCTTTAATTAATTGCATAGCTCTTATTTTTGGTGCTCCAGTTACTGTACCGGCGGGGAAAGATGCTTTTAACAAATCCCATACATCAGCATTGTTTTTTAAGATTCCCTCAACTTCACTAACTATATGCATAACATGTGAATATTTCTCAATTACCATTAAATCCTTGACTTTCACAGTACCAATTTCACAAACTCTTCCAAGATCGTTTCTCCCAAGATCTATTAGCATTACATGCTCAGCTATCTCTTTTGGATCTTTTAACAAATCCTTTTCTAACTCCAAGTCTTGTTGATTATCAATACCTCTAGGTCTTGTGCCAGCTATTGGTCTTAAACTTGCAACAATCTGACTGTTTTTATTTTTTGCAGCTTTAACCATTACTTCAGGACTTGAACCTATCAGATACCAAGTGCCAAAATCAAAAAATGCCATGTATGGAGATGGATTTACCATCCGCAAACTTCTATATAAATTAAAGGGATCATTATTGACTTGAGTTTGGAATCTTTGACTTAAAACTATTTGGAAGATATCTCCCTTTCTTATGTACTCTTTTGCAGAGAGAACTGCATCCTCAAAATCTTTTTTCTTCCAATTACTTTCTAGATCTAAATTCAAATTCTTATTTTCGTTCCAATCTAAAAACTCATTTTCTTTTAGAGGAACTTTCATTAAATTTCTAGTTTTCTCAATTTTAGAAATTGAGTTTAGATATAATTCATCAATCGAAGACTCTTTTGAAAAAGTAGTATCTGCATAAACTACTGCTGTAATACATCTTTTTATTTGATCAAATACAACTAACTGATCAAAAAACATCCAAGAACCAAAAGGTATATCGTTTTCTGGTATTTCATTTATTGGAACGCTTGGTTCTATTCGATTTATTAATTCATAACCCCAAGAGCCATATAATTGACCAATTGATGGCAAGTCATCAAGCATGGTTGACTTATATTCCTTTGTCCAACTTCTTAAAATATCAAAAGGATCACCTTTATATGTTTCAGTTTTGCCATTATTCCAAGTTCTAACTATTTCTTCTCCATAACAAACGGCTTCCCAAAGGGGTTTAGTGGCAACAATACTCCACCTGCCCAAATTTTCCCCACCTTCAACAGATTCAAGAAAAACACCATGGGAATCTCTTGAGGATAATTTTAACCAAGTCGACAATGGAGTCTCTAAATCTGCTGGCCAAGTTTGAATAATAGGTATAAAATTTTTACCTTCTTTGTAAGCCTTTAAAAAAGTATCCTTCTGGGAGCTGATCATACTAATAGTGTCAACCCAAATTATAATTATTTTCTTCTTTTATATCAACTTTAAGGGAGTTAATCAAAAGTATTCTTAGTTGTAAATTTCAAACCAGCTGGATTAGGATTCTCACCTATCCTTCTAGGATTATGGCCAACTTTCTCTCTGCCTTCATTAACTTTTTCAGAGAAAACACCATCTTTTGGATGTAAAAATTCAATATCGCCACCTGGGAAAATTCGGTAAATCTTAAACTCTTCAATTCTTGGTTTGAAGGCTCTTAATTGTGTCCCTAATGCAAGGCATTGTTCTTTTCTTGCAAAATACATTAAATTATCACCTTCATGCATAATAGCCGCTCCACCAGTGGGCAATTCAAATGCTTGTTCCTTTGAACTTTTCCATACAATGGCATATTTTTCTTCGGTTTCTGCTGAGTTTAATAAACCCCCAGTACTTCCTATATGCTTTGGAAATTGACCAACTAAAGTTTCAGTCATCCTAGATTTTTGAGTTATTTCTAATAAGAAACTAGCATTCATAATTTGCAAAATTCAAAATTTATAAGAAATTTTCTACATTATTTAATATAAGGAAAACTTATTTTCATTTTATTTTGAATCTGAAATCGGAAAAAATACTGTCAAACCTGTATCACGTCGTTGTGTGACATGCCCTCCTAAACTAGCTAATAACTTTTGAGTGGCATTTTGACTAAGTTGTAAACTTCCCGTTTGAGGGTTCCAATTTAAAACAGGTCCAATATCAGAACCGTTATCTTTTTCTAGAATTTCTTTTTGATTGTTATCTAATTTTTGTACTTTTAATTGAAGTTTAAGTTTTTGACCAGCAGGTCTTAATTCTAAAATTAATGTACTACCTTCTTTTAAGCCTCTAGTATTTTTATCAATCAATCCTCTTAACATTAATTCTAATTTTTCAGAATCACTCATAATTTGGGGAAGTTGATTGGGGATATCAATTTTTAAAGAAATCCCACGTCGATTTAATTGTTCATTCCATAAAGGAGCAAGCTTTTTAAAAATTTCAGCTAAATTAATCTTAGCCAAGTTATTTAATGATGGAACTTCATTACTCACTAATTCTGCTGCATTAAAGATCAAACCAAACCTATCAATTTGTTCATTACATTCATTATCTATTTGAATTAAACGATTTTTCATTGATTCGTCCATCTTATATTTTTTTAGAGTAGAACTTATTAAGGTTCTTATTGTTGCCAAAGGCGTTCTTACTTCATGAGATATTGCACGTAATAATTTTGCCTCAGTTATTTGCACATTTTTTTCATCATTTTTTCCAGAATTTTTTATATTATGGCTTGGCGTAATAGTTGCTAATTTTGCCGATAATTTTGGCCAAAACAATTTTTCAAATTGATTATTAATATTAAGGTTTCCTAAATTATTGATTGAATTACGAAATTTCACTCCTTCCTCAAAATTTTCTTGATTTAATTTTGCATGCATTAATTCAACTGAAAGTTTTAGACTTTGTTCATCACACTTCATTAATAGAATTTTCTTATCTTTTTCACCTACGATTGATAATATGCATTGAAAATTTGGGGTGATTATCATCAAAAAAGGTTCATAACCATCTTCTTGACTTAGATTTAAGACTTTATAATTACTAACTAAATCGAAATCTTTTTTTATGTTGTCTGTATTGTTGACTGGTAAAAAACCTGCATTCCCATTTTGAAAGTATGGAAACCCCTCAGGAGACCAAAGCCATCCATGGAGTTGATTTAAAAATTTTTTATCATTAAAAGCTGGCAAAGGCGAGGCAACCCAGATCCCTCCATTTTGATAATTCTGAGATAGGAAATCTTTTTGAATAACTTCTAATGAAGCCCACCACATTCTTCTGGATGTATCATCATCCACATATATAGTTTGAACCCCTTTAAGCAAAAGGTCTTGAATTTTTTTTATAGTTGTTTGTGATTTCATGAACTTCTTAGTGATCTAGAACGTTTCAATATAGATAAAACAAATCCGATTGATATAAAATTTGTCACCAATGAAGTTCTACCGTAGCTCATAAAAGGGAGAGGAATTCCAGTAACTGGTCCTAATCCAATAGTCATAAATAAGTTAATAATTATTTGAAATAAAAAAGTTGAGGCAATTCCAATAACAATCAAAGATTCAAAGTTAGTCCTAGCAATTGTTGCAGTATTAATAAGATTTTTAATCAAACAAAAGAACAAAAATAAAACTATTATGCACCCCACAAAACCTAATTCTTCGCCTAAAGCGCTGAATATAAAATCAGTATGTTGTTCTGGTATAAATTGCAAATTAGTCAGCTTACCTCTTAGCAAACCAGTCCCAAATAATCCTCCAGAACCAATTGCAATTTTGCTCTGTATCAAGTGATATCCACCACCCAATGGATCTCTATTTGGATCTAAAAATAAAACTAATCTATCTTTTTGGTATTCTTTTAAGCCATATTCCCATAAAATTGGTGTCAATTTTGCTACTAATAAATGGAACGAAATAGCGAGAGCAGAAAAAATAATTTTCTTTTTCGATGATCTATAAGCAAGATATCCTATAACTGGAATCCAGAAAATAAGAAGGGTTGGCAAGGTCAAATATAATATAGAGGTGACGATACAAAACACTAATATCAAAACCCACTCTATGGGCATTTGTGACCAATAAAGCATCACACCTGTCAAAACAAGTAAAACTAAAGAGGTACCTAAGTCAGGTTGAAAAAATATTAATAACCAAGGAATTACTACTACTAGTAAAGGCAATACTAAATCTCTTGTTGTTAATATTAATTTTTTGTCAAGTACTAAAGCGAGCGTTAAAACAGTACTTAGTTTAGCTACTTCTGAAGGCTGAAAAGAAAAGATACCCAAACTTAGCCATCTTTGAGCTCCAGAAACTGAGATCCCAAAAAAATAAATTAATAATAAGGAGATTAAAGTAAACAAATAAAATGGAACCAAATATTTTCTAATTCTTTCTAGAGGTATATAAGAAATAAAAAATGCTAAAAAATAACCTAGAAATCCAGTTAAAATATGACTTAAATAGTCCGATGCAATTAAATTTCCCTGAATACTTTTTATTAACAAACCCGAAATAATAACTAAAAAAAGGGGAATTAAAAGTAGTGGAGAAAATAAAAAACCTCTATTAAAGTTGCCTTTTTTTGATAAAAATCCTCGCTTATTTAATAAAGAAATTCTCCTAAACATCAATTATCTATTATCAAATTGATTCTTAATTATTTGAGCTAAATTACCAAATGCAATAGAACTTTCTCTATTGGGCTGACTTATTGAGATTGGCACACCTTTATTACTTTCATCAACGAGAGGGATTTCAATAGGAATTTGGGCTAATAATGGTAAATCATTTTCTTTAGCCAATGTTTTTCCACCACCTTTGCCAAAAATTTCATATTTTTTACTTGGCATATCCGGCGGAATAAATACTGACATATTTTCTACAATTCCCAGTAAAGGCACTCCGAGTTGTTTAAACATTGCTAATCCCCTCCTTGCATCTTGCAAAGAGACTTGTTGAGGAGTAGTTACAACAATAGCTCCAGAAATAGGAACAGATTGAGAAAGGGATATTTGAGCGTCTCCTGTTCCTGGAGGCAAATCAATAACCAAAAAATCAAGATTATTCCATTCAACTTGGTACAAAAATTGTCGGATAATACTATTAAGCATCGGTCCACGCCATATAACTGGCTGACCTTCTTCTATGAGAAAACCCATTGATACCAATGAAATTCCATATTTATTTATTGGAATTAACCTTTGATCACTGCCACTACCTTCTGTAACCTTTGGATTCTGTTCGGCAACTCCCATCATTGAGGGAG
Source organism: uncultured Prochlorococcus sp. (assembly GCA_902573565.1). Classification (GTDB taxonomy): domain Bacteria; phylum Cyanobacteriota; class Cyanobacteriia; order PCC-6307; family Cyanobiaceae; genus Prochlorococcus_A. The sequence goes on along the minus strand of CACGKI010000007.1, from coordinate 32,727 downwards.
TATTAGGTCCATATATATCCGAATCCAGTAAACCTGTTTTTAAGCCTAATTTAGCTAGTGAACAAGCTAGATTAACTGCAATGGTACTTTTTCCAACTCCACCCTTACCACTGCTAACAGCTATGATATGCCGAATTCCAACAATCTTCTGCAACTCAGGTACATTGCTTTGAGGTTTAGATTCTGTTTTGGAAGGATTGTTATCTATCTCTATTTGAACATCATCAATATCTTTAAAATCCAGCAATACTTTTCTAACCTCTTGCACGATTCTATCTCTCTGAGAATTCGCAAATGATGGTAATGATAATGTTAAAATTACTCTCGGTATTGATACTCTTACATTTTTAATCCAAGCTAATTCAATTACATTTTTCTGTGATCCAGCATCTAAAACTTTTTGTAAGGCAAAATTCGCATCTTCTATTGTGGTCATTAAATTTTTAAATATTTTGACAAGGTAGTCGACTGTTTAAAAGATTAAGAACTATGTCGAACTATCAAATAATAGACAATAAGGACCCCCTAAGAGAAATTATAAAGGGAAACTTATAATTGACCAAAAAATTTTTTTTTCAATATTTACTAAAATACATGTTCAGAGAACCTCCTAAAGACTCAAGAGAAAAAACTAAAAATCTCTTATTAACTCTACAAGACAGTATTTGTTCAGGGCTTGAAAATATTGATGGCAAAGAGAAATTTATAGAAGAATCCTGGCTAAGAGAGGAAGGTGGTGGTGGAAGATCAAGAGTATTGAAAAATGGTTCTATATTTGAGCAAGCAGGAGTAAATTTCTCTGAAGTGCAGGGAAAAGAATTACCTCAATCTATAATTTCTCAAAGGCCCGAAGCTAAAGGGCATGAATGGTTTGCTACGGGAACTTCTATGGTTTTGCATCCTAAGAATCCCTATATTCCTACAGTTCATCTGAATTATAGATATTTCGAAGCTGGTCCTGTTTGGTGGTTTGGAGGAGGTGCAGACTTAACACCTTTTTATCCTTATCTTTCTGATGTAAGAAATTTTCATAACGAGCATAAAAAAGCTTGTGAAAAAGTTGATAAAGATTTGCATAAAGTTTTCAAACCATGGTGTGATGAATATTTCTTTTTAAAGCATAGAAATGAATCTAGAGGCATAGGAGGTATTTTTTATGATTATCAGGATGGTTCAGGCAGTATTTATAGAGGAAATAATCAAAATGGAGAGGCATCACAAGCTTCTCAAAATATCGGCAAATCTAATTTAAATTGGGATAATTTGTTTTCCTTAGCAGAAAACTGTGGGCAGGCATTCCTTCCTTCATATTTGCCCATTATTGAAAAAAGAGCTAATCAAAAATATACATCGAAGGAAAGAGAATTCCAGCTATATCGAAGAGGTAGATATGTCGAATTCAATTTAGTTTGGGATAGAGGGACAATTTTTGGATTACAAACAAACGGTAGAACTGAATCAATATTAATGTCATTACCACCTTTAGCTAGATGGGAGTATGGATATAAAGCTAAAAAGGATTCTAGAGAAGAATTTCTCACATCAATTTTCACAAAACCCCAAGATTGGGTGAATGATAAAAATTTAGAAAAATTCTGTATGGAGAATAATATCTTTGATTAAAAATTATCGAATTAATATTTAAGTTAAACTAAATAGGAGTTTTAAATAAAGAACCGTCGCTTTTCAATTGAAGTTTTTCTCCAAGTTCATTTTCTAGAGAGATTAATTCATCTCTATGCGCTCTTAATCTCATGAAAGTTGAATTATTATTCTCGTTTATCAATCTTAATTCAAATTTCTCCTCTCTTGCTGATTTTTTAAAATAAACAATGCCAGACAAAGGGCCACCAATAAATCCTAAAAAAATAGGCCACCAACCTAATTCAGGATATATTTGGATAATTACTAATCCTAGTGCACAAGAACCAAAACCTCCAAGAAACCCTAAAAAAATTGCTAAAAATTTACTAGAAACAACTTGTCCCTTAAATATTAAAATTCTTTGTTCAAAATTTCCACCTGTTTGCTTCCATCCCCTTAAATTAAGCCATTCACATAAACCATTTAAAACCTTAACTGGATCTTGAGAAGATGAAACCTCAACAACTGTTGTTCTGTCTTTACTTGATGCTCTAAGAAAAAAAAATAATCCTATAGCGAGAAGAATTGTCAGCAATAATGTTGAATTTAAGGAATAGGACATTAATTGAATTTTTTTCTATTAACTCTAGAATAAAAATTAAAGTTACATCATATTATAAATTTTTAGATTTATTCTGTAAAATAAGCCTATTAGAAAAAATCTTACTTAAGTAAATATCTAAGTTATATCGAAAATTCTAAATTTTTTTAAATACTTATAAGTTATGACCACTCAAAACAAAAAAATTGATTTTTTTTATAACGATTTAGATGTTGAATTATACAATCTTTATAAAAAATCACACTATCTAGCTATTGACACTGAAGCAATGGGGTTAATTCATGGAAGAGATAGATTATGTTTAGTCCAACTATGCGATGAATCTAAAAGAATATCCTGTATAAAAATCGAACTTAATACATCTTCTTCTCCTCATTTAAAAGCACTTCTTGAAGATGAAAAAATTACTAAGATCTTTCACTATGCGAGATTTGACGTGGCAGCGCTCAAATGCAATCTTGGGATTAATACAAATAATATTTTTTGTACTAAAATCGCAAGTAAATTGGCAAGAACATATACAAATAAACATGGTTTAAAAGATTTAATTAATGAATTGTTAGGGATAGAATTAGACAAGAGCTCACAAAGCAGTGATTGGGGTAGCAAAGAAGATTTAACAAAAGATCAATTAGATTATGCAGCAAATGATGTTAGATATTTAATTGAAGCAATGCACAAATTAAAGGTTATCTTAGAGAGAGAGGATAGATATAAATTAGCTCAAAAATGTTTCAAATCAGTTTCTGTACATGCTGAATTAGATATACTTAAATTCTTAAATATATTTGAACATTAAAAATTAATCTTCAGTTAAAAAATTATCTTCATCATTAATTGTTTCCATAAGCTTATCAAGAATTTTTGAAGAACTTAATTTATCGCCTTCATTTTTTTCGTAAATTTCTAAGATATTTTGAGCAACTTGTATTTTTTCTTGAATAGTTTTGGATCCCTCTTTTGCAATTTGAATTTCTACTTTTTTCTTAGCCGAGGATAAGCTTATACTCATAATCTTTGCAATCTCTGCGCAGATTTTTAGATATTGCCGATCATTTATTGGATACATTAAAAAAGTAAAAAGCTAGTGCCATTTACTACGATAACAAATGAGAGATCATAGAATCTACAATTTTCTTACTTGCGCCAGCATAACCCATTCTTTTTTTTCCAATTTCCGCTTGCTTTAACCTATAAACTTTCTCTCTCAAAAGTAAACTTAAACGTTTTAAAAGAATTTTCTTATTTTTGCAAACTAAAACACTTCCTCCTAATAATCTTGATTGCCTTTTTGCAAATGATTTTGTAAATTGTGGTCCTGATCCTGGAAGAGATAGGGAAGGAATTCCAAGGCCAGCAATTTGCTCTGTAGCAGTTCCTGCATTAGATAATCCAACTTCTGCCATACTGGCCCATAAATTAAATTTGCCTTTTCCTATCACTACATATTGATCTTTCTTTTCCCATACTGAATCTTCATCAATTGAAAATTCAATTTTTTTCTTTTTAACAAAACCGTATTTAATTAAATAATCTTGAATCTTTACAATATTCGCATTAATACTCAAAGGTAAAAGTATTAACAAATCCTTAGATAAATTAAAATCTTGCAAACAGTCCAGAAAATTATCAAGATTTTTTAAAGCCTCAGGGTATCTACTTCCAACTAATAAAATAATCCTTTTAAAAGAAATAATATTAGATATCTTATCATTTTTTGAATAAACAAAATCCATCATTGGATTACCAAAGTATTTTGCATTAATATTTTTTCTATTCAAATTATTCGCTGTGATTTGATCTCTCATAATTAAATTTTTACATCTAGGAGATGTCATTAAAAACATTTCCCATGGATCCCATTCAGATCCTTTCAACTTATGATAAAAATCGCTTAAAGCCCAACCAGGTCTACTAGTCCAAGTATGGTCACTTTTAGGAGTTCCAATAAAACTGAATTCGCATTCTGAACTCCACGCGTAAAGTAAAGGGAGACAATCTCCTACTGCAATAATTTTGCATTCTTTTTTTGACTTTTGTTTTACTATTAGAAAATTTCTTAAATTATAAATTAAAAATCCTGCAAACAAATCAAGCAAAAATCCCTTCAGACTTTGATTACTAAACCCTCCACTAGGAAGCTCTTTTAAATAGCCTATTTTACGAAAATTCTTTGATTTTATTGAATTAAAAACATCTCCGTTTCCTACTAACGGCATAACTTCAATAATTTTATTTTCATTTTTTTTTAATAATCTTTTTATTATTTCTGATGCGATTACATCTTCTCCATGGCCATTGCATATAAATAGTAGAGATTGAGTCACCTTACTGTTAAGATCATAAAAAGATTCAGTTGGATCTTTTTTGGCGGCATGGCCAAGTGGTAAGGCAGAGGATTGCAAATCCTTTATCCCCAGTTCGAATCTGGGTGCCGCCTTGTTCAAATTAGTAAATAATTTCGCTGAAAAGCGTTCCAAACATAATATTTTATTGTAGCGATTCTTAAATTTCAAATCTTTCAGACTAGTTGTTAAATGGACGGTAATTTTTCTGATAAATTATATGGTTTTTTGGACCCTTTTTATTATCTCATTTACTGCCCATAAGGAAAGAAATTACTAAAATAATCTTATTTTGATTCAAAAACTGCTTCACTATAATTATTATTTTTTTTATTTAAAGTTAGAGTTAATCCTACTAAAGAAAATTTAAGATTTACTTTATCAAGACCAGTTCAGTAGAACTTTTTGCACTACACATCAAGAAGATTCGAAGCAATACATCATTATGCAATAAAGAATTGATTAAATATATAAAAAGTTTTAGATTAGTTAAATTTAAATATCTTTTTCAATGAAAGGGTTTACAAAAGCATTTTTAATACAAATTGGCTTTTTGATTTTGTTTTTAGAGACTTTCTCCGCTATTGCTTTATATGTTGGTAAAAAAAGGGGGTATAATTTCATTAGCAGGTCAATTGAATCTGAAAAGTATTCACAGATAAGAAATAAATTTTTTAAAAAACTATATAAAGCATCCAATGAATTAGATTATGAAGTAAAGATAATTTCCTTAATTAATGGGTGGGTTGATTTACCTTTAGGTGAGATTTACGATAAAAATAATAATGCATTCTCCACAAATTTAAAAAATGGAGAGAGAAACAATCCTTATATTCCAAACTTAAATAACAATAATAAATTAACAATTTCATCATATGGTTCTTCTTTTGTTAGAGGAGATGAAGTTTCAGACAATCAAACTATTCAATATCATTTAGGCAAGAAATTAAATACAAGAGTACAAAATTTTGGAGGGTCTGGATATGGTCCTTTACAAGCACTAATTAAGTTCTCTCTGAATACAAAAGATAAATCAGATGTTGTAATAATGGGTATAACAACGAACATGATAAACAGAAATGGTTATTTAGCTAGACAAAATTATCTAATTGGTTCTTCATTACCAACATTTACACCAGGTCTAAAAAGTATCGCAAACGGTAACGATTATGAGTTAATTCTTCCTAATAAAATAGATGAGACAATAAATCTTCTTGAAAATAGTAAAGAAAATGATATTTCTAAAATTGAGAGTTATTTAGCAAATAGAGAAAAATGGTACTTAAAAAATAAGGATTTGGATTTATTTTCTAATAAAAATAATTATAAAGGTCACAATCGTTTTCCTTTCAGCTACAACCTTGCTAAAAGTATGTTGGCAAGAAATTGTATATATCTACAATCAAATCATCGGCTATGTAATGGGAACCTAGGATGGACTAATGATGTTTTAAAATCCAAGCTAAATAAAGTTTTGAGTTGTTTTGAAAAATTAGCATTAATAAAGGGTAAATTACCTGTAATTATGTTTATGCCAAGAAATCTAGATATAGAATCTCCTAGATATATTGATTTTATGAAGGACTATGAAAATCAAAATAGTGAATCTATACTAATTGATACTTCAATTAATGTTTCAAATATAAAAGAGTTTCATAATACTGCAAATGGTCATCCATCTAATTATGGTTATAAACATATTGCAGAGGTGGTCGCAAATAAATTAAGTTCACTCGAAAAAGAAGTTATTATTTCTGCAAAAAAAAATAGAAAAAAATCCAGTATTTTAGAAAAAGATAGTTTCTGTAGATCTGTATATAATTTGGGTGATAGCATTTGATTAAACTAATATATCCTAAAAATCTTAATTTCAATCAATACTACATTGCCGTCAAATAAAAATAAATTTAGATAATAAAGAGCTTTATAATCAAATTTAAATAATATTTTTATGAAAAATTGTTCGATAAAAGCATTTATATCTTTTGGGAATAATGCTTCTTATTAAAAAATCTTAGTTAGATCTATTGAAATATTTTGCTTATTTTCTCTATAAGACTTACTGGTGCTTTGTTTTATCCTGAGAGGGTCGTAGCCAAATGCTTTCATAATAAAAGCAATAGGCTGCAGAACAAAAATAAAGACAAGTCCAAGAATAATTCGACTGTTAATCCATCCAAGTGCTTTGCCTAATTCCATCCATCGTTTATAGGGAACGAAAAGTAGGCGTGGTTTAAAAATACCTAAAATCAAAAATGAGAGACCCACCCAAAAGGTCCAAACCCTAAAAATATGACCTCCTATCATTGGAATAATCCACCCAATAAGAATTGGAAATCCTAATCCAATAAGAAATCCAAATTCCCGCAATTGTTTTTTTGAGATCGAGTTTTTATTCATTAATCCAATTCAAATTCTTGTTTCCAAGTTTCATCTTGCTCTATATTGGTTTGTTCCCACTTAAATAAGATCTGATTTTGGAGAACAAGTACGTCCATCTCAGTTCTCATGAAACACCTATAAGCATCCTGCGGGGTACAAACAATTGGTTCTCCTCTAACATTGAATGAAGTATTAACAATTGTAGGACAACCAGTTTTCTTCTTAAAGGCACTAATTAAATTGTAATAACGAGGATTAGTTTCTTTGCTGACTGTTTGAACTCTTGCTGAATAATCCACATGTGTAACTGCAGGTATATTAGACCTAGGAACATTAAGTTTCTTTATCCCTGTTAAAGCTCTCTCCTCGTTATTTAATTCTCTACGTAACTCTTTTTTGACAGGTGCGACAAGCAGCATATATGGACTTTTTGTTTTAAGTTCAAACTGACTAGACAAATCCTCTTCAAGGACAGATGGTGCAAATGGTCGGAAGCTTTCTCTATATTTTATCTTAAGATTCATCACACTCTGCATTTCCTTATTACGTGGATCCCCAATAATTGATCTTCCTCCTAGTGCCCTTGGACCAAATTCCATCGGGCCATTAAACCAACCAACTACTTTCCCCTGTTCAATGATTGCAGCAATCTTTTTAAATAGTTCATCATCTTCTAATTTCTGATAAGGAGCTTTAATTCTGCTTAAATAGCTGGTAATTTCCTCGTTGGAAAATTCACAACCAAGATAAGTTCCCTTCATTGAATCATTATGATTTGCTTTTCTTGGTTTTTTTAATTTTTCATGCCAAGCTATTAACGATGCTCCTAAAGCAGAACCTGCATCACCACTTGCAGGTTGAATCCATATTTCATCAAAGATTTCTTCTTTAAGCAACTTTCCATTTGCTACACAATTCAGTGCAACACCACCCCCTAAGCAAAGATTTTTAATACCTGTTTCTTTTTTTAATGATCTTGCAAGTTTGATAACTATTTCTTCTGTTACTAGTTGAATTGATGCCGCTAAATCCATATGAAATTGAGTTATTTGTGAATCACTGCTCCGAGGTGGAGCCCCAAAAAGCTTATGAAATTTATTACTAGTCATTCGGAATCCACGATGAAATTTAAAATAACTAATGTTCAATCTAAAAGTTCCATCATCTTTAATATCAATTAGATGATCTTTAATTTTTTTTACATACTTAGGTTCTCCGTAAGGTGCTAGACCCATCAACTTATATTCACCAGAATTAACTTTAAAACCGCAATAATAAGTGAAAGCTGAATATAAAAGTCCTAGGGAATGGGGGAAACTAATTTCCCATATAGGCTTGATTGTATTGCTTTTACCTATCCATGCAGAGGTTGTTGCCCACTCTCCTACCCCATCCATGCAGAGGACTATTGCTTCCTCAAAGGGACTTGGATAAAAGGCCGCCGCAGCATGCGCTTGATGATGCTCTGAGAATAAAAATTCTGGAAGATACGGTTTTAATTCTGGAACAAATTCTTTTTGTAGTGATTTAAATTGATTCTTAAGTTCTGATTTTAAAAACAATTTTTCTTTTACCCAAACTTGCATTGCTGCAATAAAGGACCGACCACCTCTTGGAGCAGTTGCAAGATAAGTTTCCAGTAAGCGCTCAAAAGTCAGAAGTGGCTTCTCATAAAAAACTATTGACTTAATATCTCTGAGGTCAATTTTCTGAGACTTAAGGCAGTAGCGAATAGCATTTGTTGGAAAGCGAGAATCATGTTTTTTTCTGGATAATCGTTCTTCTTGTAGGGCTAGCACTATCTCTCCATCTCTTATCAAAACAGCGGCGCTGTCGTGATAAAAACATGAAATACCAAGAATGTACTTAGTCAATTAACTCAATAAACTGTAAAGATTTAATTATCCTATAACATTAACTTTTTTCTTATCAACTTACCCTAAAAAAACGCAAAAGATTAAATTCTAAATGCATCAAAGATTTTTACTCTAGATAATACGAAAGTTGTTTAAAATAAAGTAATGGGATTATTTGATTTTTTCCTTGTTAGGAAACCAAGGTAAACTTTATTTTAGTTTCTTAAAAATCTCTATCCTTTTAGAGAAAAAATTTTTTTAATGAGAATATTGAACTTTTAAATAGTATTTCACTAAATTTATTTAGAAAATTGAATAAATAAAAGGAGCTACAACAGATCCTTGAGTGAAAACAATTAATGTACCCATTAAAACTATTGTAATAATTAATGGAGCTAACCAATATTTCTTCCTAACTCTTAAGAAATCCCAAATGTCTGCTATGAGTTCAAAAAAAGTATTCATAGTCAAAAATATCTTGTACATTTAGATTATCATCAATTACATTGGGTTTATGAGCATTTAACTTATTTATTTTCTTTTTTTTATATTGAAATAAAACGTACTCACCTTCTCTTTGAATTAATATAATCATTATTCTTGGTACTTAAGATATCAGCCAATATAAAACCTAATCCTATGTAAGCAATATTATGCTAGTTTTGTTTTTTAAGTTACTCTATTTATAAATTTAAAGCTTACCATTTATGGATCAAGAATTGTTGAGGTATGAATCAATAAATAATACCTTGTCAGGTGATCTAGAATTCAAATCCGAAAAACTTACTTTTAATAATAATCAATTAGATTTGATTGAAGGAACAATACCAAGTTTTATAGTAAATAACTTGGATGAACTTACAAAAGATATGTCTAACTTCTATAACGAAGTTAAATTTCCAAACTATGATGACTTTGATGATTATGCATCTTTATATGACAAGGGTATGAGTAACTTGTTTACTCAAAGATTAGATAGAGAATTAAACTATGCATCCAAAGTTTTAGAATTAGGATGCGGTACTGGACAATTGAGTCTTTTTTTAGCGAGAGGCAATAGACAAGTCTATGGAGTAGATATCTCTAATGGTTCTCTATTAGTTGGTGAAAAATTTCGAAGAGATAATAAGGTTAGCAATGCATATTTTATGAAGATGGACGTATTTGACCTAAAATTCAAACAGAACACATTTGACTTCACTATAAGTAATGGTGTTTTACACCATACTAAAGATGCAAGAAAGGCTTTTAAACATTTAGTTGATGTAACAAAGCCAGGCGGATTAATCGCTATTGGTTTGTATCATAAGTATGGAAGATTTTTTACAAGAGTAAAACAAGCATTAGCAAAAATAATAGGTAAGAATATTTTTATATTAGACAGGACCTCTCTAAAAATAAAAAGTAATGACAAGAGAAATGCTTGGGTAACAGATCAATTTATGAATCCCCATGAAACGCTTCATACTCCCTCTGAAACAATGCGTTGGTTTGAAGAAGAAGGTGTTGAGTTTTTAAATCTAATTCCTCATTGTGATGATATAGATATACCAATTTTCAAGAGGCGTCAAAAACCATCCCTGTCTAAAATAAATGAAATTTTAATGATGTTTAATAGAAAGCAAATTCAAGAGGGAGGATTTTTTGTAATCATTGGTAGAAAGAAAAAATGAGATTAGTAGCAACAATTGCAGTAATAAATAACAAAGTAAAAAATTAATTTAATTATTAGAAGGCTTATATAAATATCTATAAACACTTTGCCTTATATGCGGATCAGAGAATTTCCATATGTATCCATCTATATAAAAGTGATAAAGCTGAAATAACAATGGAATGATGTATATGAATGAATATTGACTATTTTCAGTATTAATTTTTGGCATCCCCATAACAGCTAATGATGTCATTAAAAAAGCATATGAAAATATAAAAGCTAATCTTGAATAATTTGAAGAGTAATTTTGATTTTCTCCAACGCTGCTTTTTTTTCTTAAGTAAGAAGAGAAAATTAATGCCATATATTGACACCAATGCATCCCTACACCAATAGCAGTAGCTGTAAACAAATCTTTAAAAAATAAAATAGGTAAATATATAGAAATACCAGTTAGAATTGGAAGAGAATAAACTAATATATTAGATAATTTACCTAATTTATTAAGATATAAGATTAAAAAGTAAAGTACGAGAGAAAAACAAATCAAAATATTGATTACATTAATATCTACTTTAGAAGCTAGTAATCCGGGCTGTTTTATTCCAACACTAAGGCACAAAAAAGAGACGAAATAAACTATCCAAGTATATATTTTTGTTTTTACCCCATAAAGCTTCATTATGCCCTCACTTTGCCTTGTTACATGCCAACCAGAAGCAAGATAATGAGCAAGAACAACAAAAGAAGGTGAAAATAACCAAGCAATAATTGTCAAGCCAAGAATATAAATGGGTACAAATATAACCTTGTAAAAATTTGTCTTTACCCAAGCCCAATTCTCTTTATCAAAGAAAAATAACCAAGTAGAAGCAAAATGAGTTTCTGCAAACAAGAACAATGATCCTATAAATAGAATCTTAGTAAAAGATGGAAAGTTTAATGCTAAAAAAATATATGTGATAGGAAACCACAAAGGGAAATTTATGAGTAAATTATCTAATAATTTAGATGATGTAATTTGTTTATAATTTATATGTAAAGTATTAGTCAATTTACCTTACACCATTTTGTTAAACTATAGCGTAATTTATTTTGTATGGTGCATTGCAAAATTTAATCTCAATATGAGCTGATTTATTCAATTTGCCAATTAAATTCAATTTAAAATAGAAATTATTATAACTTTTGGAAAAATAAAATTTTTTTATAAACATTTTGAGTGTTAAGGATGAAGCAGTGATTATAAGATTTAAAATCAATCCATGCTGTTATTAGTTTCTTTTCGTTAATTACTTTAGCTATTTTAGTAATCATTATCTGCTACACACATTCCTAAACATCTAATGCCATTAGAGGATGTCCTTCTGCAATGATGACATAAAATAATGTCTTTATCTTTATTTGAAGGATGATTAACTTTTCTAATATTAGTGGATTTTAAAGTAATTAAATCTTGTTTTGAATCAGATTGAACCATTTTTAGGATCATCATTTGAATCGATACTAACAACAAGTGAAGCATTTGTGTTAGAGGAGGGTATATCCATAATTTTTACAGTTTCCTTGGGTTCATCAATAATTTGATTTTCTTCAACACTCTCATCAACAGCACATGCTTCAAGAGCCTCTCTAAGTAGTGAATCAAAAGTTGCTCCTGGCAATCTATGTCTAGCAACCTCAAGAAAAGTTCTTGGTAACGATTCAGAAGCAGCATCTCTTAAAGCAGGATTATTCTTTCTATGATCTTGTTCTTCTTCTATGGATTTGATAAACCTCAATGTAACATCCCTTTTGGTAGAGGCTTTTATCAGCGTATCGTTTTCAGGATTACTAACATTAGGCTCATTTTCAAGATCACTAAGCCTCTTTTCCAAACTATTTAATACTTCATTAGCTTCTTTACTAATATGCGCTAATTGACCATCGGACAAATTAGGTAAATCAGCGACAAAAACTTTCCCATGATCCCTAAGTGTCAAAAAAGTAGGTCTTGGGCCTTGAGCCTGTCTACCATTTGAATCAGAATTATTACCTATTGGTCTTTTTGGAGGTGTAGGGCCAGCTGAACTACGTCTACGTGTTATTCTTTGATTATTTGCAAAGGGCATTGAATAAAAGGTTAAATCTAAATACTTAAACTTCCGATATAATTCGGCGGTAATCTTATTATATTACACCTAACTTTTTCATTTGGGTATAAAAAATAATATTTAAAAACTCCATTTAAGTAGATAAAAAAAATTAAGTTAAAATTTCAGGCAAAAATTTATTAATTGTTGCATCATTTTTTCTAACTATCTTTCCGATCTCCCAACTATCTATATCATGATCTTTACAGATATTTAATATTGAATCTTTAAATTGTTTATCAATAATTAAACAAAATCCTACTCCAAGATTGAAAGTATTCCAAAAATCTTTTTCAGGAATTGTCCCTTTTTCTTTTAAGAATTTAAATAAAATAGGAATTTCCCAAGAATTGGTATTGACATAAGGAATAAAATCAGAAGGTATGCATCTAGGTAGATTCTCTGGAATACCTCCACCTGTAATATGGGACATTGCTTTAATCTCTATATCTTTAGATAATATTTGGTTAATAACATTGTTATAAATCTTTGTGGGTTTCAATAACTCATCATAAAAACTTAAATTAGAAACTTTTTCAAATTCTTTATCTATTTGATTATTTTTTTGAATTATTTTTCTTACTAAACTAAAGCCGTTACTGTGCACTCCATTACTTTTTAATGCAATTATTAAGTCGTTTTCTGATACTTTTTTACCATTAATAAGCTTATCTTCGTCAACTATTCCTACACAAAATCCTGCCAAATCGTATTTATTCTTTGAATAAAATCCAGGCATTTCAGCAGTTTCTCCGCCGAGTAATGAACATTTATTTTCTCCACAGGCATGTGATATGCCCTGAACAACCTTCAATAATTGTTTTTTATCAAGCTTACCGGTAGCAATATAATCTAGAAAAAATAAAGGTTTTGCGCCACTAGTAATAATATCATTCATGCACATGGCAACTAAATCAATACCAACCTCAAAGTGAAAGTTTTTACTTTGAGCTAATTCTAATTTTGTTCCAACACCATCAGTTCCTGAGACAAGAACTGGTTTTTTAAAACTATTAATAGGAATTCTAAACAAACCACCGAACCCACCAATACCCTCAATCACATTAGATGTATGAGTTCCTTCAACTGCCTGTTTAATTTCGGAAACAAATTCTCGCCCAGCTTCTATATCAACACCAGATGTTTTGTAATCCATGAAATAAAAATGATAGACTTTCCCTATATAGATATTCCTCCTAAGATTGCTTTTGTCCAGTAATTATTTATCAAATAGATTTATTTTTTAAAAACAAAGTGAAAAAAGTAATCATAAGGAAAACTGAAGAAATAGAAAATTGGAGGAAAAATATAAATAGTGAAATTAACTTCATTCCAACAATGGGTAATCTTCACAATGGACATATAAAACTAATATCAACAGCAAAAAATGACAATTCAAATCTTAATTTAGTAAGTATTTTTATTAATCCACTTCAATTTGATAACAAGTTAGATTTAGAGCATTACCCTAAAACAATTGATAATGATATAAAAATCTCTTTTTCAAATGGCGCAGATGTAATCTTCATCCCAAGTAATGAAGATATATATCCTGCGAATAATCAAAATATTAAATTCCTAAAAGCTCCAAAAGAATTATCTTCTGCATTATGTGGATTAAATCGAATTGGGCATTTTGATGGCGTTTGTACAGTAGTTTATAGATTACTTAATCTCATCAAGCCAAAAAATCTTTACTTAGGAGAAAAAGATTGGCAACAACTTTTAATTTTAAAAAATCTTGTCCTAAGAAAGAAATTAAATGTTGCTATTAAATCTATTCCTACACAAAGAGATTTTGATGGAATTCCTTTAAGTTCACGTAATATAAATTTATCAAAAAACGAAAGAAAATTGATTAGTTTTTTTTCAAGTGAGTTATTAGAAGCAAAAAAATATTTTCAACAAGAAAAAAAAATCAATTTAAACGAAATAATTAGAAAGCTATCAGCAAAAAAAATTTCAATTGAATATTTAGAACATTTACACCCTCATACACTCCAAAAAGCAAGACCTGAAGATAATATTTCGTTACTGGCTGGTGCGATAAGATGTGGAGAGACAAGATTAATTGATCACGTTTTTCTTATGAAAAGAAGGCCGATTATTGCAATTGATGGTCCTGCAGGATCAGGTAAAAGTACTGTAACAAAGTTAATAGCGAAAAAACTTAAACTTTTATATTTAGATACTGGAGCAATGTATAGGGCATTGAGTTGGCTTATGATAAAAGAAAGTATTGATTATAAAAAAGAAAAAAAATTACACAATATTCTTAAAGATATATCTATTGTTTTCAAGTCGAATAAAAATTCACATCAGGATGTTTATGTTAATAACTACTGTGTTACTGAAGAAATTAGATCGCAACAGATAAATTCCATCGTTTCTAAAATTTCCTCAATCAAAGAAGTAAGAAAATTCTTAGTAGAAGAACAAAGAAAAATTGGAGAATCAGGCGGACTTGTAGCTGAGGGAAGAGATATAGGAACTACTGTTTTTCCATATGCAGAACTTAAAATATTTTTAACTGCTAGCATTGATGAAAGAGCAAGAAGAAGAAAATCTGATAAGAATAGTAAAGAGTCACAAGAAATAGACCTTGACACTTTAAAAAAACTTATAAAGAAAAGAGATTTTGAAGATTCCAATAGGGAAATTTCACCTCTAATAAAAGCGAATGACGCTATAGAAATTATTACGGATGGATATTCAATTAATGAGGTAGTGGATAAAATTGTTGATCTTTATAATGACAAAATTCCTAAAGAGACTGAGATCAAATAAATTCAGGAAATACTTTCCAAAAAACCGTTTACAGAGTCTTCTAAAATATCAAGGACATAATCGAAGCCCTCATCACCTCCAAAATATGGGTCAGGAACTTCTTGCTCATTAAAAACTGATCTAAAATCTTGTATTTTTTTAATTGATGCATAATCAGTTGAAGCTGTTCTATTTTTAAGATCTTGGATATTTCTAAAATTTGAATCGTCCATTGCAAGAATATAGTTAAATTCGTCAAAATCTTTGCTAGTAATTTGACGAGCCCTGCTTAAGATATTTATATCTCTTCTTTCTGCCGCAATTCTCATCCTAGAGTCAGCTTTTTTTCCGATATGCCAACTCCCAGTCCCAGCAGAATCTACAATAAAGCCATCGGTTAATCCCTTCTTTTCAAGTAGACTTATAAAGATAGCTTCTGCTGCAGGAGACCTACAAATATTTCCCAAACATACAAAAAGAACAGAAATTTTTTTCATATGATTTCAAATTTCAATAAATTATAAGACTTTTAAGTAGTAAATAAAACTTCTTTAATTAAAGATTCAGTAAATTCTTTACCAAACAAACTAGACAACATTGGCCTTGCTGGATCGTTATCTCTTCTATAATTCAAATAATTATTTTGACCGTTTACTAAATCTTTTTGAAGTTCAATATTGACTTCTTTGCTTTCGAACAGAATTTCCAAATACAAATCAAGATATTCCTTGAATGAGGTATAAAGCTGATTAGTAATTAAAAAATCACTTCTTTCTTCTTTTGGTAATTTTGACCATATTACTCCTGGAGAAAAAAATCTAGCTACATCCGCAGACATTTGTTCAGCTAATGGGAGTGATGAATGACATTGATTTTTGAGTTTTATAAGTTTTTCTAATAGCTCATTATTGTATTGATTTTGTATTTTTAATGAGGGCTGAAAATCTAACACTAATAAATAACTATTAGGCAGAGAAACAAAATCTACTCCAAAAAATGGGACGTTATAAATAGTATTTGGAATAATTAAAAAATTTAAAACAGAATAATTTGGACTATTTATACAAACTGCTCTTGCGAATTGAATTCTTTTTTTATGAGTTACACCCCAAGTAAATAGATTCACATTTTTTTTTGATTTTTTTGAACCATAAGTTGAATCTTTATAAGAATATTCCGAGGGTATTGTTTTTTCTAAACAATTATATTTACTTAAATTATTTGTTAAATATTTTAAAAAATCATGCCATCTCCAATCTGGGCTATAAAAAATAGTATCTTGTATTAACATTCAAGTAATAATCTCATTATTTAATGTAAAAAGAAATTTATTGACAAATTTTTTTGTCCATTTTTCTCCAAAAAAAGATTTAAACAATTTGTCTGCAGGGTCTTTTTCAAAACTGTACTTATCATATTTAATCTGATTAATCTTTATTTCTTCTGCATTTAAAAATTGATTAACAGGATTCAATTTATAAATGTTCAAATAATTATTTACAAATGAATGGAATATATTATTTAAATCTCTATCAAGATTTAATTTATTTCCTCTACATAAAATCACCCATGGGGAAAAATACTTGTTTGAATCATATATATTCTTCATTTTATTATTATCAAATGCAGAATATTTTTTCTTAATACTACCTAAACTTGAACAATATTTTTCAAGATATTTACTTTCTTGAATTAAAGGTTGATAATCAAGTATTGCTAATAACTTTTGGGAAGTTCCAAACCATAAAATATCAGCTCCTAAAATAGGCATTTCACTATCAAAATTAGGATATGCGACCGTATTAAACACTTGCAGTTTTTTGCCACCATCTAATCTTGTTATTCGCCACTTTCTATATTCGGGAGATGAAAAAAGCCAATTTTTAATAATATATTTTGAGTCTTCATTGTGATGTTCTTTGAATTCACTAGATATTTGTACTTCATGTCCATTTAATTCATCAATATTGGTTTTAAGGAAATCAACTAATGAATCAAACATAAATATTAAGTCTCGGTACTTCCTTTCCTAACTTTTTTTGTAATGTAATTGAAGACAATCTTGCCTAAAACAGCAATCAAATTACCTTCAAGCTCCTTAAACATTTTCATATTGTAAGTAAAAGCTTGATTAGCTTCATCAATAATTTGATCAGCAGTCTTTTGATTTATTGGAAGTTGATTCAAAGTAAGGGAATATTCTTCCTTAAATTTCTTTTCATCAGCAATTAATTCAAACTCATAAAAACTTAAACCATCATTTCCCTGCAAATTTAATGCTTTTTTAGCGATCCTTTTCAAGATTTGCCCCCCAGATAAATCTCCTATATAGCGAGTGTAGTGGTGACCAACTAAGAGCTCTGGTGAATTTTTTGCGACCTCTCGGATTCTTTCAACATATTCTTTTGCTGAGTGAGAAATATTAATTTCATTCTTCCAGTTTTCACCAAAATAAAATTTAAGATCATTTACAAGAGTTTCTTTCCTGAATAATGATTTAAAACCTATAGGTTTTATTACGGGATGTTCCTCATCTACCAGTCTTTCAATTTCTTCTTCCATAGCTTCATAGACAAAATATAAATCACTAATTAATTTTCTATAAGATTTTTTTTCAACAACTCCTTTTAAAAAACAAGCCACAAAGCCAGTATTTTCTGCCATAGTATGAGATTTTTTGGTCCCTTCTCTTAATTGTCCTGCAAGAGCAACTGCCATATATTTTGAATTATTTTTGTAAGTGTATTTAATCTACAAGGAAAATACATAAAACAGCTAATTTTTGTTACCAGCGGATGTTGTAGAGAATAGCTTATAAAGTTCTTTACAAACCAAAAAAAGGTTATCTTTTTGTTTCTTTTGTGGTAGATGAGTACCAGTCATTTCCCAATCACCGATGGTAGCCACTCTCCATCTCTCGGAGGGAACAATCATACCTCGCATTATTATTCCCAACAATTTCGGAACTCTGCCATTATTATCATTTTCAATTCTTAATTGTAAGAGTATTGCTCTACATTCAATAAGAGGACTCCAGCCAGGGAAATGAAACGCAAAATCAATAGTATCTTGCATGGATTCATTATTTGAATTATCCCAGGGACTAAAGTTTACGCTTGCATCTGGAAAATATTTCCGAAACAAAGCTGCAGTGGAAGCAATTTTATTAGCTATTTCAACATTACTTACATTTGAACTCGCATTCATAAGTAGCTGAGTATTTTTTTGAAAATGACATAATTTGCTTTAACTTGCTTATTAACTACTTTTTCTTTTAATAAAGATGTTGAAATGCTGATTAATAAACTATTCTCTATTCACATTTGAATAATAAATTTCTAGGTTTTAAAGAAAATAACTCATCACAAATTACAATACGAAGAACTTCAATGAGTTATCTTTTATTAATTCAATGCTATGCCAAAATTTGAAAAATTAACTTTACCTAATGAAGGCGAGATAATAACTTTTAATCAAGGCAAACCTAATGTTCCTAATAATCCAATTGTCCCATTTATTAGGGGTGATGGTACTGGAGTTGATATTTGGCCTGCAACTCAAATCGTTCTTGATTCCGCTATTAAAAAAAGCTATGGAGATGAAAGAAAAATTAATTGGTTTAAAGTCTATGCAGGGGATGAAGCTTGTGAACTTTATGGAACATATAACTACCTCCCTCAGGATACTATTGAAGCAATCAAACACTTTGGTGTAGCCATCAAAGGTCCTTTAACGACTCCCATCGGTGGAGGTATTAGATCTCTTAATGTTGCACTAAGGCAAATATTTGATTTATATAGCTGTGTTAGACCATGCAAATATTATTCAGGAACTCCAAGCCCTCACAAAAATCCCCAAAATTTAGACGTTATTGTTTATAGAGAAAATACTGAGGATATATACATGGGAATTGAATGGGAAGCGGAGGATGATAATTGTCTTGAATTAATTAAACACTTAAATAACGTTGTCATACCAAAAAGTAAAAATTTAAAAAATAGATCTATACCAGACGGATCAGGTATTGGAATAAAACCGGTGAGTAAATCTGGTAGCCAAAGGCATATTAGAAAAGCTATTGAACATGCCAAAAGATTATCAGGAGATAAAAGGCATGTGACTCTTGTACATAAAGGTAATATTATGAAATATACAGAAGGTGCATTTAGAGATTGGGGATATGAATTAGCAGTAAATGAATTTAGAGAAGATTGCATTACAGAAAGAGAAAGCTGGATTTTAGATAATATTCAGAAAAACCCAGAAATTACAATTGAAAATAATGCTCGAAAAATTGAACCAGGTTTTGACAAGCTTACAAATAACAAAAAAGCATTCATTTGCGAAGAAATTAAAGAAGTTATTGCATCAATATCAAATTCTCACGGAGATGGAAAATGGAGAGAACTTATTCTTGTTGATGATCGGATAGCTGATAGTATATTTCAACAAATTCAAACTAGACCTCAAGAATATTCAATTCTTGCAACCTTAAATCTCAATGGAGACTATGTTTCTGATGCAGCTGCAGCAATTGTTGGTGGCCTAGGTATGGCTCCTGGTGCAAATATTGGAGATAATGCAGCAATTTTCGAAGCTACGCACGGTACTGCGCCAAAACATGCAGGCTTAAATAAGATTAATCCAGGCTCAGTAATTCTTAGTGGTGTAATGATGCTTGAATATTTTGGCTGGGATGAGGCAGCTAATTTGATTACTAATGGTTTAAGTAAGGCAATAGAGCAAAAAAAAGTCACCTATGATCTAGCACGCTTAATGGAACCAAAAGTAGAACCCCTATCGTGCAGCAGTTTTGCTGAAGAAATTATCTCAAATTTTTAATTTACAAATTTTTTTTATTTTCAAAAACTTTCCAAATATTAAGCAGTGAATCTTTAGTGCCAATGTTTCCGGGATGAGTAACAATGGGAAGTTTTTCGCCATTTTTTAGGTTGTAAGTCACCACTGAAATGCCAGTTAAAATCTGTCCTTCAAGATAAACATAATCTGCATTAAGTCCTTTACTAAGAATCAAATTTGTTGTTATTCCACCTTTTGAAATCAAATATCCTATTTCATACTTCAAATCTGCGACTAATTCAGCAATAAAACAAGCAAGTAAATTATAAAAATAAAATAGTTCAGAAGAATCTAAAGACATAAATTTTCTTGAAGTAAACAAAACAGGAGTTTTTCCTTTCTCAAAAGAAAATCTAATTTCTTTTAAAAATTTATTTTTAAGAAAATTCCTTCGCTTTTGATCATTATCTGATGAAGTAATTTTAAAGAATTCGAAAACATCTAATTCAACTGGATTGCAATTACTTATCTCTAATAAATTATTCAATTGTATTGTTGAAAGTTCTACATAAGATCCAACAATTATCAGTCCTGGAAGAAAACTCTTTTCTTTATTTCTTATTCTTAAATTAGAGAAAAATATTTCACTCTGAGAGACACTTTTTTTCTCAGAAATTGAACTTATAAAACTTGCTGCGGTTCGGAAAAGGAATTTTTTTTGTTTAATTAATTTTTTAATTACTAGAGAAAATTTTTTTAGTTGAGAATAATTTTCTACATCTACAACTACATGTTTATTATTCTTCAAGTTCTTTAGTGTTTTAAAAACAATATTATTTTCTTCATCATTTAGCATTTCGATATCTGACAATAAAAGATTTTGAATATCCTCAAAATTTATTTGCGATTTACTCTGCTGAAATAAAAGATTCTTGACATTACTTGTCTCATATCCAAAAATTTTATCTGTTGCAAAAATTGTTTGACTAATAGGAGTTTTATCAACAAAATGAGATCCATTAATTGTTAACCTTTTACCCTCTATGAAAGCTGGAATATGAAAAGTAGCATCAAAAGGACCTAAGCAACTATTTAGAGTAATTGGCTCTAAATAGTTATGTCCTCGAAGAGTAGAGTCTCCTCTACTTATAAAAATAATTTCTTCTTCATAGTATTGAGAAGTAATTACAGTCTTAAGATTTTTGCAAATTTCCTCTACTGTTAATTTCGCATCATTTTCCGATAATGACCTTGTATTAGCCAAAATAAAAAATAAATTAGATTTAGATTCAAAACCTTTAGCTAAAGTTGAGCAGTCCCACTTAAGCAGTAATAAGCAATCGTGAACAGTTTGAGAGCCTGTGGGATCATCATCTATAACAACAAATTTCATAAGTATTGCAAAATTACTTAAGAGATTTTATTTGTATTGAGGCATTTAACCTTTTACTATCATTTGAAGGAATCATAATGTTTCTAAATCCATCAACAAAAGAATTTCGGGGACTAGTCCAAGGTTCGAGACATATCATTCTTCTTGGAGGATCACTCCAAATAACGCCTAAATCAAAAGGATATGGATGATTTAAAGTTACCTCTCTTTTAAAAATTTTATCTCGAAAAGAGCTTCTACCGGAAGTATACATAAGGAGATCAACTCCTAAATTAATTTTGTTTAATTCATCCAAAGTATTATTTATAGTATTTCTTTCTTGATCTTGACAATTAAGGGGATTATCAACAAACTCTAAATTTTTAAAATCTGAAACATTAAAATAAGGATGCAAACCAAAATTTATAGGCATAGCAAAGTCTGTTTTGTTATGGATTGTAATTTCAAATTCTAAAGAGTTAATTTTTAAGGTAACTTCTATTTTTAGTTCGAAATCGAAAGGATAATATTTTTTCGTTTTTTTAGATGCATTTAAGAATAAGCATAAAAATTTTTCATTTTCATTGAAGGAGTATTGCCATTGCAAATCCCTAGCGAAACCATGTTGTGGTAATTGCAAATAACCATTTCCAAATACTGAACTAGAGGTGTTGAGATTTCCACAAATTGGAAACAAGATTGGAATTCCTCCCCTAATACTTTTTGTCTTGTCCATAAATCTTGTTTCATCGAAATAAAGTATTTCATTACCATCCGAAACCCAATTTGTAATAACTCCTCCTCTTTCAGGACAAAATTTAATGTAATTATTTTTATCTAATTGAAAGACAAAAATTCCTTTGTAATTATTAGATGATTCAAGTTTCACGATTATTACTTAAAGAGAATCAACCCAATCCAAAATATGCTGATTAACTAATTCAGGTATCTCATCATGAGGACAATGTCCTGCGTCAAGAATAATTTCTTTTGTATTCTTTGGTGTAAATTTTTTATATAGATTTCTTTTTTTTGGAGTGTTCATCCATGGATCTTTCCCTCCCCAAAGAAGTAATAATGGTGCATTTAGTTTTGCGAATAGCTTATCCAACGGCAAGCCCTGAGGACCTGATGGGTTAAATACACTTCTAAAAACATTAAAAGCTCCGAAATCTAGAGAAGGCTTCCTTATTGACTCAACTAAAAAATCATCAACATTTTTTTTATCAACATAAACTTGATTCAAAGTTTTTTTAATATTTTTTGGATTTCTCATATTCTCAAAAATCAAACGTTGAAGAACAATATTTTTCAAAAATATGCCGGCAACTGTTTCAATTGAAGTTTGCAACATATTCTTTTTGATAGTTTTTTCTTCACTAAAATATCCAGCAGCATTAAGTAAGATCACTCCTGCGTTTAGCTCATTTAATTCTGCACCAGCTGCTAATGCGGCATATCCACCTAATGAATTTCCAACAACAATTGTAGGTTTTTTTATTTTCTCTTTTACATAAGCGACAACCTGATCTTTCCATAAAGATCCTGAGTATTCGACGTCTTGAGGCTTAGGACTTTTTCCAAAACCAAGTAAGTCCATCGCATGAACTTCGTATTTTGTACTCAAAACAGGGATATTAAATCTCCAATGATCCGTAGAAGCCCCAAAACCATGGATTAATAAAATTGCACATTCTTTTGATATTTGCTCGGGCTTAGCGGAAACTGTATGAATTGGGTAATTTAAAAAATTCCAGTTATAATTTACATCACTTTCTATAAGAGCTGACTTTTCCATTCATTGAAATTACTATCTTAATCGATTCTAATAAACTTATTTTCTAAAGAAGACCCACAGGATCAGCTGCAACATCATCTGAAATTTTATTGCCATCATTTGGGGGCTTATCTTTTAGAACAATTCTTAAGAGTACAGGTGCAAGAAATGTAGTTCCTATAACCATTAATAAAATAGCTGCTTCAAGAGAAGGAGTTAATAACTTAGCGCTTGTTCCTAGCCCAAGAAAAATTAAACCAACCTCTCCTCTAGGCATCATACCCAAGCCTACAACTAATCTATTTGTAGGTTTATCACTTGAAAATACCCATCCGGCTGCAATTTTTCCAATAATCGCAACAACTAATAAAAATCCTGCAACTACAAGAGCTGATCTGCTTGTTGGATCAAGTGGATTAATAACAGATAAATCCATTCCAGCTCCAACTAATACAAAGAAAATAGTTGCAAATAAGGAAACTAAAGGTAAAACAGATTGTTGTATTGCATGATTATTTTTAGAACTACTAAGAATCAATCCAGCTGCAAAAGCCCCTAAAGCTGCTTCCAATCCAATGGCTGTTGCCACGAAACAACACAATACAAGTATCACAAAAGAAGCTACCACCACGGCTCCAGGAGCCTTTAATCTATCTAATAACCAATCAAAACCTGGA
The DNA here is from genome assembly GCA_902573565.1 of uncultured Prochlorococcus sp. Taxonomy (GTDB): domain Bacteria; phylum Cyanobacteriota; class Cyanobacteriia; order PCC-6307; family Cyanobiaceae; genus Prochlorococcus_A. The sequence goes on along the minus strand of CACGKI010000007.1, from coordinate 8,757 downwards.
GCAGCTGTTCTACTTAATGCAATAGCAGCAATAACAAACACTACAGCTGCTGCAACTAATTTAACAATAGGAGCAATTTCTAAAGTACCTCCGGCTGCAAGGGCGACTACAACTGCCAGAATAACAATTCCCAAAATATCGTCTAACACTGCTGCACCAATAACAATCTGTCCTTCTCTAGTTTTCAAATATCCCAATTCACCGAAAACACTTGCAGTAATTCCTATACTTGTGGCTGTCATGGATGCTCCAGCGAAAACTGCTGGAATAAGATCTACTTGGAAAATAAACATTAATCCAAGAGTTCCAAACGCAAACGGTAAAATTACTCCAGCCATAGCAACGGTAAAAGCCTGAGCACCGACAGCTACTAATTCTTCTAACTCACTTTCTAAGCCTGTTAAAAATAAAAGTGCATATAAACCAAGTGTTGCTACTGCTTGGAGCGAGGGAAAGCTTTCGAAATAAACATCAGGTACTGCTTCTGGGGGGATTGACGCTAATGAACTAATTACATTTACAAGTCCTTGATTTAATTCGGTTCCAGCTGAAGGCGGTATCAATAAATGGAATCCTGATGCTCCTATTACAACCCCTGCAAGAAGCTCACCTACAATCGTTGGCAAACTAAGTCTTACTAATACTTCTGCTAATGCTCTTGCTGCTAAAAAGATCAATAAAAATCTTATAACTCCGATCAAAGTTTCAGCAACTTCTAAATCATGTGCACTTAATTCAGCAAGTAAAGAGTACATTTAAGTGTAAAAAATAAACTACCTAATTGGAAGATAGTTTATTGAGGGCCCACTTTAAGAAATATGTAAGAAAAAAGCAAAAATACTCAACAAGTGTGGATCTGAAGTTACAACAAAGAAATTTTCTTAAAAATGGCTATTGTCTGTTATATGGCTAATCCAATGAATTCCAACGAACCCTTTGATCTGCGCTTGCCTACACCAGGCTGCTATTTAGATCCTGAAAAAGCTGGGATGGATTCAGATGCTGTTTTTCAAGGAATGACAGCCCATCTATTCTACACTCTTGGAAAGTTAGCAACCTCTGCAAGTCCTCACGACTTATATATGGCTTTGAGTTACGCAGTGAAAGATAGGCTAATGACAAGATATTTGGCCAGCCAAGAGGTCATAAGAAAAAAACCACAAAAAACTGTAGCTTACTTATCTGCAGAATTTTTAATAGGTCCTCAATTAAGTAATAACCTCCTCAATCTTGGCATAACTCAAGAAGCGGAAGATGCTCTAAAAAGATTTGGTATTGAATCTTTATCAACAATTCTTGAAGTAGAGGAAGAGCCTGGGCTTGGTAATGGAGGACTTGGCAGACTTGCTGCATGTTACATGGAATCATTAGCATCTCTTCAAGTTCCAGCAGTTGGCTATGGTATTCGCTACGAATTTGGTATTTTCAACCAGCTTATTAGAGATGGTTGGCAAGTTGAAGTAACTGATAAATGGTTAAAAGGTGGATGGCCTTGGGAACTGCCGCAACCTGACGAGTCATGTTTCGTTGGTTTTGGAGGTAGAACAGAAAGTTATAGAGATGATAAAGGAAATTACAGATCAAGATGGATACCTTCTGAACATGCTATTGGAGTCCCTCATGATGTTCCAGTCTTGGGATATAGAGTCAACACTTGTGACAGATTGAGATTATGGAGAGCTGATGCAACAGAAAGTTTTGACTTTTATGCCTTCAACATTGGTGATTACTATGGAGCAGTAGAAGAAAAAGTTGCGTCTGAAACTCTTTCAAAAGTTTTATATCCCAATGATGGAACTGATGAAGGTAGAAGATTAAGACTTAAACAACAACACTTTTTTGTGAGTTGTTCTCTTCAAGACATGTTGAGAAGCCTTGAAAAAAGATCAATACCAATTACAGAATTTCCTAAACATTGGACTGTTCAATTAAACGATACTCATCCTGCTATAGCAGTAGCAGAATTAATGAGACTTCTTATTGATCAATATCAAATAGGTTGGGATAAAGCTTGGAACATTACAACCTCTTCAGTTGCTTACACAAACCACACGTTGCTTCCAGAAGCTTTAGAGAAATGGGATTTAAGTTTATTTAATGATCTCCTTCCTAGGCATCTAGAAATTATTTATGAAATTAATTGGCGATTTTTACAACAATTGAGACTACGTTATCCCGGTGATGACAAAATCCTAGAAAAACTCTCAATAATTGATGAGGAAGGTTCTAAATCAGTAAGAATGGCTCACTTGGCTACAATTGGTGCACATCATATAAATGGTGTGGCTGCTCTTCACTCAGATCTAATAAAAAGACAACTTCTTCCTGAATTCGCAGAACTATGGCCTGAAAAATTTACAAATGTAACTAATGGGGTTACTCCTAGGAGATGGGTTGCTTTGTCTAATCCATCATTATCTAACCTTCTTGAAGAAGAAGTTGGTCCTGATTGGATAACAAATATGGAACTTCTCAAGAACTTAGAAGGAAAAAAAGACGATAACAATTTTTTACAAAAATTTGAAGATACTAAATTAAATGGCAAAAGAAAATTAGCTAGTTTTATCCATTCAAAAACTGGAATACTTGTAGATCCATCAAGTTTATTTGACGTTCAAGTCAAAAGAATTCATCAATATAAAAGGCAACATTTAAACGCCCTTCAAATAATTGCTCAATATCTAAGGATTAAAAATGGTACAAACAATTATGAAGTCCCAAGAACAATAATATTCGGAGGTAAAGCTGCACCAGGTTACTTTATGGCAAAGCTAATGATTCGATTCATTAATGGAATCGCTGATGTAGTTAATTCTGATCCAGATATGGAAGGTCTATTAAGAGTTGTTTTTTTACCGGACTATAATGTAAAGCTTGGAGAAATAGTTTATCCAGCAACAGATCTATCTGAACAAATTTCAACTGCAGGGAAAGAAGCTTCTGGGACTGGGAATATGAAGTTCGCTATGAATGGTGCATTGACTATTGGGACCTTAGATGGAGCTAATGTTGAATTAAGAGATCTCGTAAAAAAAGAGAATTTCTTTCTTTTTGGAAAAACAGAAAGTGAAATTATGAACTTAAAAAATAATAATTACTCCCCTAAAGCTTTTATCGATCAATGTCCAGAACTAAATGAAGTCATCCAACTAATAGAAATTGGGCATTTTAGCAATGGGGATAAAGAATTATTTAAACCTTTATTAAATAGCTTGACTGGACATGACCCATTCTTTGTGATGGCTGACTTCGAAGACTATCTAAATAAACAAGATGAAGTCAGTAAATGTTGGAATAATAAAAAATCCTGGAACAAAATGGCATTATTAAATACAGCAAGATCAGGATATTTTTCATCAGATAGATCTATTAGAGAGTACTGTAATTCGATCTGGAAAGTATCACCAATGCCCGTAGAGATAACTTGTGATGTGGAAGAATTAACTAGTTAATATTTTTCTTATCAGGAAAATCTGGAGTTTGATGGAATAATCTATTCAAAATTAATCTATCCACATTTAATGGATCTGGTGCTAATTCGTTTGCAATTTCTTTAAACTTTGATTCAATATTGTTTGAAATTTTTGTTTCAAAAATTTTTTCCATTAGTGCTTCAATTGAATAGAGATAAGCATTAACATTTTCAAGATCATCTAAAGCTTCAGAAATTTCTGTATCAGAAATACATGCTTCATCAGTATTTCTATCTTCTTGGGATTCTCTTTCAGTTAATTGTCTTTGCAATTCATTAATAGCTTTACTACAAAGGGTTCTGAATGATTGAATTGATGCCCAATTCAATTCTTGTTGCTGCTTAAAAGTGGGAAATTGTCTAATCAGACGATCATGCTCTTTATAAAATCTCTGACAATCTGCACACTGACATTGTTCTTCAGACAAAAGATAAAGTAACTCTTATTACATCATCTCACTATTTGGGAGAAATTGTAGGGCCGTCCAATAATTCGTCATTTTCATCAAGTGAATCTGGACTATCCGGCAAAGGTATTTCAATACTAGTAACTAAATTGATAACATCTCTTAATCTCATAGAATCAGCAAACCATCCCATTGCTTGTTCGGCATCTCCTCTTTTTTCAGCATCATTTGCTTGGTCTTCGTGAGCCTCTGCCAGTAAAGTCAGCCAACATAAGCATCTTGCTTGAACTATTGAAAGATCTAAATCATTTGGTTGGGATTTAGAGATACGTTCATGCTCTTGTTGAATTAATAGCTTTAAACGCATATCATGCAGCTTAGCCATAAAAGATTTATTACTATATACACGCTAGCTAGAGAGTGGCAACTTTGCACACATACTACATATAGTTTATTACTTAAACGGGACTGGCGGGAGTCGAACCCGCGACCTACGGTTTAGGAAACCGTTGCTCTATCCTGCTGAGCTACAGCCCCAATAGATGATTTTTGAACTAATTAGCACTATGCTAGATGAAAGCAGGAGAGGCAATCGCAAAAAAGTTTTGTTTTGTTTCCAAAATAAAACTTTTTTGAGGAAAGTCCGGGCTCCCATATGGTCAGGCTTGCTGGGTAATTCCCAGTGCGGGTAACCGTGAGGATAGTGCCACAGAAACATACCGCCTAATACATTTTTGTATGGCAAGGGTGCAAGGGTGCGGTAAGAGCGCACCAGCAACATTGAGAAGTGTTGGCTAGGTAAACCCCGGCTGGGAGCAAGGCTTAGTAGATTTATGACCATTACATAATCTACTTAGAAGAGCCGCTTGAGACTGTGAAGTAATTCCAGTCCTAGATAGATGATTGCCCATCTTTCAAAGATGAACAGAACCCGGCTTATGACCTGCTTTCTAATTCTTGTGATTACATAAATCATATGAAGATCATAATTCAAGAAAAAAGAATTATTCAGATAATTTCTTTTTTAAATTCATTAGAAATAAAATCAACACGATTTTCTGAAATGATTCAGACACAAAATATTTCTATGATTCATAATTTTCATCAAGCACTAACACATTCCTCAAACGATAAGATAATTAATTATGAAAAATTAGAATTCTTCGGAGATGCAGTACTCAGATTAGCTGCCTCTGATTTTATCGAAAAAAAATATCCTCACATGAATGTAGGAGAAAGATCAGAGCTAAGAGCACAAATTGTAAGTGATGAATGGTTAACTAAATTAGGAGAAAAAATTGGCATAGAGAAATTAATAATTAGAGGGCCCAAAGCACTCGGTGATAAAAATTCTAAAAAGACTATTATTGGCGAAGCTACTGAGGCTTTAATCGGCGCCCTTTATAAATGCTTTAATTCAATTCAGGAAGTTAATTTATGGTTAGATAATATTTGGGAAGAAGATGCAGAAATTTTTTTAAAAGCTCCATATAAATTTAAATCTAAGACAGTAATACAAGAATGGTGTCAAAGTGAAGGTTATGGTTTGCCAGTTTATAAAATAACAGAAGTCTCTACAGAAAATGGTGACCCAAAAAGATTTTCTTGCGATATGTATATTGAAGGGTCGAAAGAATCTTCTGCCTATGGCAAATCCCATAAACAAGCTGAAACTAGTGCAGCTAGAATTTTTATAGAAAAGTTGATAACTATAGGAAAAATCTAATTTTTATACAATTTCTAAATTAGTTAGCTGAAAAGTAATGAGTTTATCCCAATTACCTCCTTCGAACAGAACAGCTGCTGTTTTTTTTGTAACTCTCTGTACGAATCCTTTATATCCTCTATATATAGAGTTAGTATCTTTTACAAGAACAAAAGATCCGGGGAGTATTGGCTTAGTCGATAATTCCATTAAACAATTTTATTAATACAATATATGATAGATAAAAATCAATGGTTGGTTGTTGGATTAATAACATCATGTCATGGAATTAATGGACAAGTAAAGGTTAAATCTTTAAGTGATTTTGAAGAAAGATTTTTAAAAACAGGCAAGAGATGGTTACAAAAAGAAAATGAATCTCCTTCAGAAATAAAACTTATCTCTGGCTTTAAACAACCTGGGAAAGAAACTTTCATTATTAAGTTTCAAGGAATTAATACTAGAAATCAAGCAGAGCAACTTAAAACATACAAAATTCTTGTCAAAACCAATAAACTCCCAAAATTAAAAAAAGAAGAATTCCACTTGCTAGAACTTATTAATTTGGATGTCAAAACTTTAGAAAATGATGAATTAAAAATAATTGGGAAAGTTATTAATTTGGAAAATGAGAAAAATAATTTACTTGTAATTGAACTATTTAAAAATCAGAAAAAAGTTCTCATACCTTTTGTGACGGAAATTGTACCATTAGTCGATATAAAAAATAATTTTCTTATTATCGATCCCCCAAAAGGACTTTTAGAGCTATAAATTTTATGAAGAAAAATAATTTATAAAAGATTAATCATTCCACAGTTACGCTTTTAGCTAAATTTCTTGGTTGATCTACATCAAGTCCTCGATGAGCTGCGATATGATAACTCAATAATTGCAAAGGAATTATGTTCAGTAAGGGAGTCACCCACTCATTCGAAGCAGGAATTTGCATTAAGTAATCAAAAATTTCAGTTCCACTACAATCAGGGGCAATTCCAATTAAATATGAATCTCTAGCTTTTGCTTCTTGAGCATTGCTGATAACTTTATCAAACACTTCGCCGGGGGAGGCGATAGAAATTACTGGTACTTTTTTATCTAATAAAGCGATTGGTCCATGTTTCATTTCACCAGCTGGATATCCTGCTGCATGAATATAACTAATTTCTTTCAATTTTAAAGCTCCTTCAAGAGCAATAGGATAATTTATTCCCCTTCCTAAAAAAATAACATCTTTAATATTAAAAAAGTCATGTGCGAGCTTTTCTGACGATTGATTATGTTTTTCTAAAAGTTCTTCAAGTAATGGAGGCAATTTTATAAGTTCTAAAATTAGTTTATTTATTTCGTCTGGACTTTGACTATCTTTAATTTGCGCAAATTTTATAGCTAATCCATAAAAAGAAAGTAATTGCGCAAAAAAAGTTTTTGTTGCGGCAACTCCCACTTCTATCCCTGCACAAATATCAATAATATTAGTTACCTGCCTTCCTATCGAGCTCTCTCTTCTATTTGTTATGGCAATAAGATTTGGCTTAAATTTTTTATCTTCAATAGACGACCTTCTCTTAATTTCCATATCGATAGCTGCAATCGTATCCGCAGTTTCTCCAGATTGAGTGACTCCAATAGTTAACGTATTTGGTAATAAAGGAGGTGGTGAATATCGAAATTCGCTAGCATAAAATACGTTGGTAGGAATTCCTGAGAATTGTTCTAATAAAAAGCTACCTACCATTGCAGCATGTTTACTTGTACCACAAGCAATAATTTCAATTCTCTCGATTGAATCAAAAAACTTTGTATCAAAAGGATAATTAATTTGATATTGGCCATCTTCCACGTTTTGCATTACATAAGTTTCTAACCAATTTTTAGCAGTAATAGGCTGATCATATATTTCTTTCAACATGTAATGTTTGAAATGCATCTTATCTATTATTTGATCAGAAACTTTTAAAGAAACTGGATTGCGATATTGTCTTTCATTATTTGAGTCATATATTTCTATTCCAAGAGGATTTATCAAAGCTATTTCATCATCTTCCATTGGTAAAATAATGTTTGTAAAGTTTGCAATGGCTGGAGTATCACTTGCACATATAAATTCTCCTTCGCCTAAACCAATAATTAAAGGTGCTTTTCTTCTTGCAACTACCAGAGACGTTGGAGCACCAGACCATAAAATTGCCAAGGCATAAGATCCTTCTAAATCAGATATTACATTTCTTACTGCTACTAATAATGTTGAACCATTACTCTCAAGGTTAAGTTTACTTAATGTATTTAATTCTCTTTGAATTAAATGAGGAATGACTTCGGTATCAGTATCAGAAGTGAAAATAATACCCTCTTTTTCAAGTTTATTTTTTAATTCTTGAAAATTTTCAATAATGCCATTTTGAACAACTGCTATTTTCCCTGAACTGTCTATATGAGGATGAGCATTTTTGACTTCAGGTTTTCCATGAGTTGCCCAACGAGTATGACCTATACCAACAGTGCCTGTAATATTCTTATCATCAAGGTCTTGTATTAAATTTGTAAGTTTTCCCTTCGCTTTATTACACGAGATGGTTTTTGTTTCAGAATTTATTATCGCAATACCAGCGGAGTCGTAACCTCGATACTCAAGTTTTTCTAAACCATTAAGCAATATAGGTAGGGCTTTTTTATAACCAGTAACAGCAACTATTCCACACATACTGTAGTTTTTTTTAATTATATTGAAAAAAACTGAGTATCTATAAAAACATGGACTCTCTTAAAACTGCACTATAAAGTTAATAAGCTAAGCCCATACTTCTAGTCGTTTCATCTCCTAAATAAACACGAATGCTTAAAAAGTCTGTAGGACAAGCCGTTTCACATCTTTTGCAACCTACACAATCTTCAGTTCTTGGAGATGAAGCTATTTGACCAGCTTTGCAGCCATCCCAAGGAACCATCTCTAAAACATCAAGTGGGCAAGCTCTTACACATTGGGTGCATCCAATGCATGTGTCATAAATTTTAACTGCGTGTGACATGTAAAAATTGTCTTTTGAACCTCGTTTTATAATACTATTGTCTTACAAAGAAATTAAAAAAATTAAGATATGCTTCACTCTTGTTAACTCTAGGGCATAAAATCTTATAGATAATTAGTAAATTCCATAAACTATGTCACAAGA
>CACGKI010000006.1 GCA_902573565.1 uncultured Prochlorococcus sp. | reverse complement strand
AAATGAATAATAATTTATTGTTTTCGGGTATATATTTTAAGATATTTAGTTGCTCAATATTTGTACTTTGATCTTTATTTTTATTTGCAGAAACTTTTTTTTTAAAACCAACAAAAAGTAATAAAGATAATAATAATATTATTGCTATTACTCTAAGTTTCATTATCAATGTTTATTTTTATTTTTAACAATAAATTAACCTCTGCAACTTAATTTATTAAATTGTAAATAACACTTAATTAATTATCTCAATTGGGAAATTATCCAAAATCTATAAATGCTCCTGGTCTAAATGATTGGTTTGATTCTAAGAAAGAAGATCCAGTCTTAATTGATGTAAGAGAACAGTCAGAGTTAGAAATAGCTCGTTTCTCAAAAGAATTTTTACATATACCAATTAGTAAAGTCACATCTGAATACGTTGAAGAAATATTTGCTGGTTTGTTAGACAGAGAAATCGTTGTTACTTGTCATGCAGGAATAAGAAGTTATAACTTTTGTCAATGGTGCTTAGATAATAATATTGTGAGAGAAATATGGAATTTGGAGGAGGGTATTGATGGATGGAGTAGATATATTGATCCATCAATTCCTAGGTATTGATTAAATATTTAATGAAGATGCGACAGTATTAACATCTTTGTCACCTCTTCCAGAGCAATTGATAACTATATGAGTATCTTTTTCAAGAGTAGGGCATAATTTATCCAACCAAGCAAAGGCATGGGAAGTTTCAAGTGCTGGTATAATTCCTTCAAGTTCACAAACAAGTCTTAAAGCATCTAAAGCTTCTTGATCTGTAACTGATCCATATTCTGCTCTACCTATATCTTTTAAATGGCTATGTTCAGGACCTACTCCTGGGTAATCTAAACCAGCACTTATTGAATGGGCTTCTTGTACTTGACCATTATCATCTTGTAAAAGAAGACTCATTGATCCATGCAGAATTCCAATTGACCCTTTAGTAATAGTTGCAGCATGTTTGTCAGTGTCAACTCCGCTTCCTGCAGCTTCAACACCAATGAGTCGTACAGATGTTTCTTTAACGAAAGGATGAAAAAGGCCCATTGCATTTGATCCCCCACCTACACAAGCAAGTAAAATATCAGGCAAAGACCCAAACGCTTCGAAGCATTGTTTTTTAGTTTCTTCTCCGATAACTGCATGAAAATCTCTCACAATCTTCGGGAAAGGGTGTGGACCTGCAACTGATCCTAAAATGTAGTGTGTTGTTTCTACATTAGAAACCCAATCTCTAATGGCTTCACTAGTTGCATCCTTGAGTGTTGCAGTTCCTGAATTTACAACTTTAACTTCAGCTCCTAGCAGTTTCATTCTGAAGACGTTAAGAGATTGTCTTTTTATGTCTTCCGCACCCATATAGATGATGCATTTTAAGCCAAATCTCGCACAAACAGTTGCAGTAGCAACTCCATGCTGGCCTGCTCCAGTTTCTGCAATTATCCTTTTTTTGCCCATTCTTATTGCTAATAAAGCTTGTCCAAGTGCATTATTAATTTTGTGTGCACCAGTATGATTTAAATCTTCTCGTTTAAGCCATATTCTTGGAGTTGCTTTTTTGGTTTTGTAATGTTTAGTAAGTCTTTTGGCTTCATAAAGAGGTGTTTCTCTTCCTACATAAGTCTTAAGAAGATGATTTAATTCTTTAACAAAAACCTTATCTTTCCATGCATTTGATGCAGCTGTTTCAAGCTCAAAAAAGAGCAGGCATTAGAGTTTCAGGAACATATTGACCACCATATTTTCCAAATCTTCCCTCTTTGGAGGGTTGATTTAAATCGTCATTCTTATAATTTTGATCTTTGCGAGAAAATGTACTTACCACTTTTTCTATAGAATAAGTATTAACTAACTATAGATTATATTTAAAATAATGGGAAAAAAGAATTGGATCGAATTTGATAATCAAGAAAAAAAATCTGAAGAAACAGCTAAGTTAGATACTTTTAATAAAAAGTCAAAAATAAGTATTTCAAAACAAAAAAAAGGTAAAAAGGGTAAGACTATCACTTTAATTAGAGGGTTAGGAGCTGAGGATGAAATCTTATTAAAAGAATTACTCAAGAAAATTAAGGTTTTTTGTGGTACTGGAGGAACATTAATTGATAGTAATATCCAGTTACAGGGTGATATGGTATCGAAATCAATTGAGTTTCTTCGTAAAGAGGGATTTCATAATTTATGAAGCAAGGGTTAGGATAGATTTTTATTTTGATGATCCAAACAATGAAAGAACAAAATCAAACAAAGTCAACCAATATAAAGTGGCACAATTTAACTATCGATAGAGAAAAGTTAGAGAAAATGAGAGGTCATAAAGGTATGGTTATCTGGTTTACAGGTTTATCTGGCTCTGGTAAAAGTACTTTAGCCAACGCATTAAATGAAGTTTTACACTTAGATGGTTTTTCGACTTACGTGTTGGATGGAGATAATATTAGACATGGTTTATGTAAAGATCTTGGGTTTTCCGACGAAGATAGAGAAGAAAATATAAGAAGAATTGGAGAAGTTGCGAATTTATTTATGAATGCCGGGATTATAACTATTACAGCATTCGTTTCACCATTTATTAGCGATAGAGATAAGGTGAGAAAAATTATTGGATCAAAGGATTTTATTGAAGTTTATTGTGCTGCAGATATCACAGTTTGCGAAAATCGGGATACTAAAGGTCTTTATAAGAAAGCTCGTTTAGGTGAAATTAAGGAATTTACTGGGATTTCTAGTCCATATGAAGCACCTCATAATCCAGAAATTGTTGTTGATACAGGTTCGTTAGATTTAAATGATTCTGTTGAAAAAGTTATTAAATACCTTAAAACAGAAAACTTTCTTAAAAAGAGCTAATAGAAAAAATATAGTTTCATAGATTTTGAAGATAATTTTCAGCTCCAATAGTTGATAACTTACTATTTTTATTTCTTACCTGTTTATGAAGATTTTCTCTGAATTTTTTTAAATTTTCCTTCATTGATTCATCAAATAAACTGATCATCCCTATTGCTAATAATCCAGCATTTTGACCTCCATTAATTGCAACCGTTGCAACTGGTATCCCAGCGGGCATTTGAACAATTGATAAAAGAGAGTCAATCCCCTTAAGCGTCTTACTCTCTACTGGTACTCCAATGACAGGAATGCAAGTTATGGATGCCAACATTCCCGGAAGATGTGCAGCACCACCAGCACCCGCAATTATTACTTTTATGTTTTCTGATTCTGCATTTTTTGCATATTCCAACATTTCAATAGGTGTTCGATGAGCAGAAAGTATACAAACTTCAGTTTTTATTCCAAATTCTCTTAAAATATCTATAGCAGGTTTCAATGTTTTTAGATCTGAATCACTACCCATTACGACAGAGATTTTATAAATTTCTTTAGAATTCAATTCTGACAAAATAACAAATCAATTCTTTCCTATAATGGCGCGCAATTAATTTGGCGCCAGTTAGTTAATATAAAAAGAATTAATTTTCATAGAAAACTATGACGTCTAATAAGATTATCGAAAAAAGTGAAGTTAGGGAGTATTTTAATGGCACTGGCTTTGAAAGATGGAATAAAATTTATAGTAAATCTGATGAAATTAATACAGTTCAAAAAAATATTAGGAAAGGACATCAAAAAACTGTAGATGATGTAGTCTCATACATCAAAAATTATCCTGAACTAACAAAAAAAAGTTTTTTGTGATGCAGGATGCGGTGTTGGAAGTCTATCCATACCATTACTAAGACTAGGCATAAAAGAATTACAGGTGAGCGATATTTCCTCTGAAATGATTAAAGAAACAAAGAAACGTATTAATGAATTAGGTTTAAAACAAGATAAAATTAAATATGAAGTCTGTGATTTGGAAAAATTAAAAGGATTATTTGATGTTGTAGTTTGTTTGGATGTGTTTATTCATTATCCTCAACCAGTTGCAGAAGAAATGGTCCAACATCTTTGTGAGTTAAGTCAAGAAAAACTTATTGTCAGCTTTGCTCCATATACTCCATTTCTTGCTGTTCTAAAAAATATCGGGAAATTATTTCCTGGGCCAAGTAAAACTACAAGAGCCTATACATTGAAAGAAAAGGGCATTATTAATGCTGCTAAAGAAAGTGGATTTAAGGTGGTTAAAAAGAAATTAAATCAAGCTCCATTTTATTTTTCACAACTGATTGAATTCGAAAAAATTAAATAATTTATTTCACTAAATGATTTTCAAGTGCATAACGGACCAATTCGGTTCGGCTAGATGTACCTGTCTTAATAAAAAGTCTACTTACATATTTTTCAACATTTCTAATAGACGTTTCAAGCTGTCTTGCAATTTCCTTGTTCATCAGCCCCTCTGCTACTAGTTGAAGCACACTTGCTTCTCTTGGAGTAAAACTAGGAAGATTTATTTTATTTTCTGAATTAGTCGGATTTTGGTCTGTGAGCATAGATTTTATTTCAGTAATTTGCTTCGCCATTTTACTGACATCAATATCTGCAAATCGTGCTGCTTCTTTAAGTAAACGTTCTTGTCTGTTGATTACATTTTTAACTCTAGCAGCTAATTCATCAGGGTCGAAAGGTTTGGAAATATAATCATCAACGCCTGCAAGATATCCTTCTGTTCTGTCTAGAGTCATTCCTTTTGCAGTTAGAAAAATTACTGGAGTTCCTCCTAATTTTTCATCTTCTCTAATTTTTTTTAATAAAGCATAACCGTTTGCTCGGGGCATCATAATATCGCTAATTATCAAATCGGGAAAAACTGTTTGAGCTTTTTCCCAGCCATCCTCTCCATCAACTGCAATAAATATTTCAAAGCCCTCATCTTCCAGAAATGTTTTAACAGCTGTTCTTAAACCAGGTTCATCATCAACTAATAAAATTCTTGATTTTCTTTCCGGTTCATTATTTATTTGATTAGTTTCATCCATTTTTTAAATTCTTTAATTTGATTTTCTAGTAATAAAGAGAATTTTATATAATATACACAATGCTATCAACTCCCATACTACTAGACTATCAATCTTCGACTCCTTGCTCTAAAGATGTTGTTGATTCTATGAAGCCTTTTTGGAGTGAGATATTTTCTAACCCTGCAAGCAAATCTAATTTGGCAGGTATTAACGCAAGCGCTATATTGGAAGCCTCAAGAGAAAAAATAGAACAAAATTTATTTCTCAAGAATAAAAAAGTTATTTTTACAAGTGGCGCAACAGAATCTAATAACTTAGCCTTATTAGGTTTTGCGAGAAATTACTATAAAAAAACAGGAAATTATGGACATATTATTACCTTAAAAACGGAGCACAAAGCTGTACTTGAACCACTAAACCAACTAAAAAAAGAGGGATTTAAACTTACAGAAATTAATCCTGAGAAAGATGGATTAATATCAGAAGAACAATTCAAAAAAAATATAAGAGAAGATACATTTATGGTTAGTGTTATGTTGGCAAATAATGAAATAGGAGTTATTCAGCCTATAGAGAATATTTCAAAGATATGTAAATCGAGAGGAATAACTTTTCACTCTGATTTTGCACAATGTTTAGGTTATATCGAGTTAGACAATCTTTTATCAGATGTAAATATGATAACGATGAGTTCTCATAAAATATATGGTCCTAAAGGGATAGGACTTCTTTTGATTGATGAAGAAATTAATCTTGAGCCTTTAATTTTTGGAGGAGGTCAGGAATATGGTTTCAGGTCTGGTACATTACCTCTTCCTTTAGTAGTTGGCTTTGCTAAAGCAATAGAGATAGCAGTTTTTAATCAAAAAAGTAATGCTGAGAAATTACTTTTGTATAGAAATAATCTATTGGAGGGTTTGTTAGAAAATAATTCTGGTTTATTAATTAATGGCTCGATCGAAAAAAGATTACCTCAAAATTTAAATTTGACTGTATTAGATTTAAACGGAGCAAAGTTTCATAAAGTTTTAAAATCCAAAATAATTTGTTCTAGTGGATCTGCATGCAGTAATGGTGAACCATCTCATGTTTTACTAGCCTTAGGTAGATCTTTTAAAGAAGTAGAATCTTCTGTAAGGTTAAGTATTGGATTAAGTACTAATTCAAACGAGATAAAAGAAGTAATTAATATTCTTACAGATACGATCAAATCATTACGTTAAAAATTATTAGTTTCTTAATTGAGCAATTCTTAATTTCCCACTTCTAGCTCTTCTATTAAGTTCGACTTCTTGTTCGGAGGGAGTAATTGGTTTTTTTGTAAGGTTTTTTAGTCTTTGATCATTCTTAAAATAACTTTTAACTAACCTATCCTCAAGGGAATGAAAACTAATAATAGAAATAATACCCCCTGGCAAAAGCCATTCAGGAACAACTTTCAAAAATTTTTCTAATACTTCAATTTCTTTATTAACAGCAATTCTTAGTGCTTGAAATGTTCTTGTTGCTGGGTGTATTTTTTTATATCTTTGTTTTGGTGGGAAGCAGCCTGCAATAGAATACGCTAACTCTTTTGTCCCAGAATATTTCCCATTTTCCTTCAAATCCATTTTTATTTTCCTAGCAATCTTTCTCGATAATCTCTCATCTCCATATTTATAAATCAGGTTAGCTAGATCTTTTTCATTTAAAGCCTCAATTAATTTCTCTGCATCAAACTCAAGAAGAGGATTCATGCGCATATCAAGTGGACCATCTTTTTGGAAACTAAATCCTCTTTTAGGGTCATCAATTTGGTTACTATTCACTCCAAGATCTGCAATCACAAAAGAAACTTTTTCTTTTGGTACAAAATCCGCAAAATTTGAAGCACTTATATCAATCCTATTTTTAAATTCATCAAGCTTTTTTGATGCTGATTTTCTCGCGAATGGATCTTGATCAAGTCCAATTATATTTAAATCCGAATATTTTCTCAATAAATTATAAGAGTGCCCTCCTCCGCCTAAAGTTGCGTCTATTCCTTTAAGTTGCTTGTTGTTTATTAATGGATAATGCTCTAATGAGGCCATAATCTCATCTGTCATAACTGATTTATGATTGAAAAAAGATGAATCAGATAGGTCAGTTTGCATAACTTTCGACTAAGATTTGTTTAGAAGTTAAATTTCTAATGGCTCAGCTAGAGACTAGGACAGAACCAATGGTGGTCAATTTTGGCCCTCACCATCCCTCAATGCATGGGGTTTTAAGATTAGTTGTAACTCTTGATGGTGAGAATGTCATTGATTGTGAGCCGGTAATTGGATATTTACATAGAGGAATGGAAAAGATAGCTGAAAATAGGACAAATGTAATGTATGTCCCTTATGTAAGCAGAATGGATTATGCAGCAGGAATGTTTTATGAAGCTATTGTAGTAAATGCTCCTGAAAGATTAGCTAATATTCCAGTTCCTAAAAGAGCAAGTTACATAAGAGTTCTTATGCTGGAACTTAATCGTATTGCTAATCATCTTTTATGGCTTGGTCCCTTTTTAGCAGACGTAGGAGCTCAAACTCCATTTTTCTATATTTTTAGAGAAAGAGAAATGATTTATGATCTTTGGGAAGCTGCTACTGGCCAAAGGCTAATAAATAATAATTTCTTTAGGATAGGTGGTGTCGCATGTGATCTACCATATGGATGGTTAGAAAAATGTATTGATTTTTGTGATTGGTTCGGTCCTAAAATAGATGAATACGAAAAATTAATCACAAATAATCCAATTTTTAGAAAAAGAATTGAAGGTCTTGGAACAATACAAAGAGACCAGGCAATTAACTGGTCTTTGTCTGGGCCAATGCTTAGAGCTTCTGGAGTTTCCTGGGACTTAAGGAAAGTCGATAGCTATGAATGTTATGACGATTTTGATTGGAAGATTGCTTCAGAAAAAGAAGGAGATTGTTATGCGAGATATCGAGTAAGAGTTGAAGAGATGAGGCAATCACTTAGCATCATTCGCCAAGCATGCAAAATGATTCCAGGAGGTCCAACAGAAAATTTAGAAGCCCAAAGAATGGCGACTGAAGATAAGAAAAGTGAAATATTTGGTATTGACTATCAATATGTAGCTAAGAAGGTTGCTCCAACTTTTAAAATTCCCAACGGGGAATTATATACAAGATTAGAGTCCGGTAAAGGAGAAATAGGTGTTTTTATTCAAGGAAATAATGAAGTTACCCCATGGAGATTTAAAATCAGAGCAGCTGATTTAAATAATCTACAAATATTGCCTCATATTCTCAAAGGTGCCAAAATCGCTGATATTATGGCAATCCTTGGCTCAATTGATGTCATTATGGGATCTGTTGATAGATAAGTTCTTTAAATGAAACCCGCTGATTGGTTAATATTGCAGAAGAAGGTAAGATTTGGTGATTGTGATTCTGCAGGTGTAATTCATTTTCATAACTTATTAAAATGGTCGCACGAAGCTTGGGAAGAGAGTATTGAAATTTATGGGATTCCTTATCAAGATATTTTTCCAGACTTTTCTATACGTAAAAGTCAAATTATTTTTCCCATAGTAAATTGCGAAGCAAACTTTCTTGCGCCTATAAAAATTGGGGATTTCTTAAAAGTAAAAATTGCCCCTCATAAAATTAATCCCCATTTGTTCCAAGTAAACAGCTTTTTTATGAAAAATGGAAATAAAGTAGCACAAGGAAAAATAATACATTGTTCTTTAGATGTTGATTCAAGAAACAAAATAGAACTACCCGATCAGTTAGAAAGATGGATAGAGGCTTCAAATGTAAGTAGAAATTTAAAAGAATGCTAATTATTATTTTTTAAATTTATAGTTTATTTTTTTTATAGTGGTATTTTTGTTTTTAACAATCCACTTTTCAGGTTTTTCATGTTTAGGCCAACTTTGAGAAAATTTTTTTAATGAATTTAATGAATTTTCAATATTTTTATGATTTGTAAGTTCTTTAAATTCAACAATTATTTTAATTTTATTTCCCCATAATTTGTCGGATACTTTTGAAATATTGAATTTATTAATTGGGATACTTTTTTTCATAATGAAATCATTTAATCGTGATTCAATTACTTCTGGGAAAACGATTTCTCCTCCCGAATTAAAAGCGTTATCACTTCTTCCAATAAATTTCAAATATAAAGAATTATTGATTTGATTAATTTCACCTAAATCACCGGTTTGCCACCACCCATTTTTATTTTTGAAAGTTTCAGTTTTTGAAGAGTCTATTATTTCGATTCCAATTCTGGCTGATTTTATCTCGATTAATCCTTGTGAGTTAATTCTTATTTTTGTATCAGGTAGTATTTCTCCAACATTTTCAAAACCCATTAAGAATTCTTTTGGTTTTAAACTCGTAACCATTGCCGCAGTTTCAGTTGAGCCGTAACAAGGTGCTAATTTTATTTTTTCTTGTCTACACAGTTCTGCAGTTTCCCCTGAAATTGAAGCACCACCTACCCAAATTAGATCAAAAATTTTTAGCCAACTAATACCATCTTTTTGAGCTAAAAGTCTTTGTAATTGTGTAGGTACTAATGACGTAATCAAGTGTTTTTTGTTTTTTTTAGATTTAATTGTAAAAAGCAAAAGTTCTCTAGTTTTTTTTATTAAATTTGGTGAAATATTAATACAATCACACCCCCAAGTTTGACTTCTAAAAATTGGTATTAATCCACTTATATGGTTCAGGGGTAAAGTATTTAAAATTAAGCAGTTATGTAATTCAAATCCCTGCTCTATAAGCCATTGACCTGATGTAGCTGCAGATAATTTAAGATTATCTAAAGGGTGAAAACATTTTCTCGGTTTTCCAGAACTCCCACTACTGTTTAATATGATTGCTGGCCCATTTGCATTAATTGAATCTAATACATCTTCGTTTTCATAAAATTTGTTTTTTACATAAATAATTTTATTCTCTCTAATTTTTTTAATAATTTTTTCTACAGATTGAATTTCATTATTTTCAACTTCAATAATATGAATTTTATTTTTCATAGTTGATCCCATATCTTTTTTGCTTCATTTAAAAATAGAAACGAATTAGGAAATTTATTCATTGCTAAACCAGAAACTCTTGGAGTTGGTCCTTGTAATTGTAGAGACGATAAATGATAAAGCCATCTCCTTCCTATTCCAGTTTCAAATGAGGTACTTATAGATATTAAAGCTTTTTTATTTTCTAATTCTCTTAAAAGCTTAACTGGATTATTTTCTTGTGATGGCCTTCTAATTTGCCAACCCTTCCATTCATCAATCAAAGTTGGAAATTTCAAAAGTGATTCATCTAAGGCTATTGGGATTTTTTTGTTGAGTTCTTCCATTCCTTCAATATCATGAACACAGAGAGGTTGTTCTAACCAATCTATATTTTTGTTATCTTTCAAAATATCAGCCCATCTATTAGCTATCTTTCTTCCCCAAGAACCATTAGCATCTATTCTTAACTTAATATGATTATCTATTTGGCTTAAAATTTCTTCTAAAATTGCTTCTTCCTCATCGTTTTCTTTTAACGCTACTTTCCATTTTATGGTTACTGATTTGCCAATATTAGATTGTCTTTTCTTAATTTCATTTAGCTCTGAAATTACATTATCAGAATTTAAAAGTATGGCTGTTTTATCAATTTCATCAAAGGCATAGTTTTCTTTAAAAATTATTTTTCCATTTATCTCAGCTAATGCAGAATTTATTGCAGATTGAATGCATGGGTGAAAAATATTTATTTGCTCAGATAAATTAAATACTTCCACATTCTCGGGGATCATATTTAGTTGTTTTGCACATTTTTTTAAGTCCTTTTCTAAAAGCGGTGAAACTTCTCCAAACCCAATTTTTTTATCATTACTTGATAATTTAATTATCCAACCCAGTTTTGTAAGATAAGTGGTTTTAGAATTTTCTACTTTTGTAGATAACTTAAAACTATAAGATTTTTTTTTAAATATTAAGTTCATTTATTAAGCAAGTAATTAAATATTAAACCTGTGATTAAGCCAACTCCATTAAGGGTTTGAAATTTTATTGCGACGAATTTGGAATTTTTTATTGTTGAAGGTTTTTTATATGAAGATTGTAATAAATTTATAAGCTTTATTGCTTGAGGAAAACTAATCAAATAAAGGATACAAAATACTGGAATAAATCTAGTAACTATAGTTAAAAGTTGAAAAATATATATTGTAAAAATTATCCAAGGCACAAGTTGAGAACCTTTTTTTGCTCCTAGTCGAACTAAAGGTGAATTTTTTCCATGCTTTTTATCTTCAGAAATTTGATGAAAATGAGAACAAAATAATACAAGAGTTGTTGCCAATGAAGGTCCTGAACCAAGTAATAAAGAAACTTTCCAGGGAATATCTTCGAAGTAAATATTAGACGGATTTAACGCAATTAAGACTGCAGAGTAAGCAAAAGGTCCAAATGCAAGCCAGCATAATGGTTCTCCTAAACCTTGATAGCCAAATCTAAAAGGTGGTCCTTGATATAAATATCCTAAAAAGCAGCATGATGCTACCAAAATCAAAATGTTTATACTTGTTGATAATGAAATAATTGAAATTATTAATAAACCAATAACTAAAGATGTATATGCAATAAATGAAATTATTTTTTTATTTTTTACAAGATTTACAATTGAATGGAATTTAAATTCATCGATTCCTGTCTCTGCGTCGAATAAATCATTAGTTAGGTTTTCCCAAAGTAATATAAAAATTGCAGCTAAAGTAAATGCAATCAAATTATAAATTTTTACCTTTTCATATTGATTTAGTATGTAAGCCCCTGTTATTAAAACCGGAAGTATGGCAACAGAATAAAGAGGCCATTTTATTGCTTGTTTCCATAATTTTTTTTTATCTTCTTCCATTTTTATTTAACACACAAAATTCGATCATTATTAAATGTAGTTTATAAATTGAGTTACATTTTTTACTTTATTGCATGATTTTTAGTTATTTTCAATAAGTAATGAAAAATGATTTAAACTTAACAGATTTTTTAAAAGATGTATTTTCCTCTTTCGATAAGAAAGTGGAGAATTCTGGATTAGTAAGTATTTGTGTTGAGATTCCTTGTATTGATTTATTTCAAGTATATGAATTGTTTATAAATAAATATCCGTTTTCTTCATTTTGGGAGGAATCTAATGGTATTTCATATATTGCTTTCGAGAAATGTAAATATGTTACTTTGGATGGTCCAAAAAGATTTGAGTTGGCAAAAGAGTTTAATTCTGAGAATTTTAAAAATTTAATTAACTTAACTAATGAATCACATAATTCTGCACTCTCAAAAATAATTTATTTATTTTCTTTTTCTGAAAATTTAAATAATAATTTATCTTCAGATGTCCCTAGTTTGGAAGCTATTTTACCAAAAATATTAATAATTAAAAGTGATAAGAATTGCTGGTTAAGAATCAATGGTCATGTTGAAGGTAAATCATCATTAAGAACATTAATTGAAGAAATATGGACAATTAGAAATCAAGTTATTAATTCTGGCTCAGAATTATTAAAATCATCTGGTTTAAAAACTAGTTTTGATTTACCTATTATTGATGATTTCTTGCACTCCTTAGAAACTTCTAATACAAATTTGAAAAAAGTAGTAAATAGAGGAATTCAATTAGTAGAAAAAGGTATTCTCGAAAAGATTGTTTTAGCGAATAGAATTAAAATAAAATTTAAAAATAAATTAGATTTATTAGAAATTTTAAAAAGATTAAAAAATAATCATCCAAATACATGCAGATACGTTTGGAAAAGAAATAGTAAGGATATTTTGTTTGGAGCATCTCCAGAAAAATTATTTTCTTTTACTAAACCTAATTTAACTTTGGAGGCTCTTGCTGGAACTATCTCTACTAATTCAAATTTTAAGAAACTCCTAAAAAGCACTAAAGACTTAAAGGAACATAATTATGTAACACAGTATTTGATTAAATGTTTAGAAGTTTCAAAAATAAAAAACTTTCAAAAAAGTGATATCAAGGTAAATTCATTTGGAGATATTTCTCATTTGCAAACACTCATTTTCTCTAAAGTTGAAAATATATGTCCTTTTGAATTGCTTAAAAACTTACATCCATCTCCAGCTGTTTGTGGATATCCAAAAAATGCAGCATTGGATTGGATAAATACTCTTGAGTCTTTTCCTAGAGGAAATTATGCTTCTCCAATGGGTTGGGTTGATTCATCCGGAAATGCATCATTTCTTTTAGCAATAAGAGGCGCAAGATATATTGAAGAAAATATTGAATTTATTGCTGGTTCAGGTATAGTTTCAGGCTCAGTTTTAGAGAAAGAAATAGATGAGATTAAATTAAAATTTGAATCTATAGTAAAACAAATATTTTTCGCTAAAAATCCTAGATAATTTTCACTAATTTTTCAATAACTTCCGCTGAAACATTCTTATTTGATAAATTTTCTATTTCTCTTAAACCTGTTGGACTGGTTACATTAATCTCGCTAAGCATTCCATTTATTACATCAATACCTACAAAAAATAAACCTTCATCTTTGAAATGTTGAGATAATTCTGAGCAGATACTTTTTTCTTTTTCTGTTAATAATGTTGGTTCAGCCTTCCCTCCCATCGCTAAATTACTCCTAAAATCGCCTCCTTGAGGAATCCTATTTATAGATCCAATTGCTTCACCGTTTACGATAATTATTCTTTTATCACCCTCTATTACTTCAGGAATAAATTTTTGCATCATAACGGGTAATTCTTCTTGAGAAGTGATTAACTCAATGATTGATTTAATTCCTGGAGAATTTTTATTTATCCTTATTACGCCTTGACCACCTTTTCCTCCAAGAGGTTTTATGACTACTTCATTATTTATATTTGCAAAATTAATAAGATCTTTTACCTTACTGGCAACTATTGTAGGTGCCATTAAGTGGCTGTATCTCAAAGCACCTAACTTTTCATTCCATGCTCTTAATGATGAAGGTTTGTTAATTACTTTTACTCCTTTTCTTTCAGCAACTTCTAAAAGATGGGTTGCATACAAATAAGCCTCATTTACAGGAGGATCTTTTCTCATCCAAATGCAATTAAATTCGGCGAGAGGGATGCAATCATTCTCTTTGAAAGAAATCCATGGATTGACTTCAACTTTTACGGAAGATGCCCATACTTCATCACCTCTAGCTTCAAGGTCTTGTGGAGTACAACACCAGATTTCAATATTTTTTTTGGATGATGCTTGCATTAAAGCAGCAGAAGAATCTTTTAAGGGATTTATATTTTTTATTGGATCTATTACGAATAAAAATTTCATAAAATCTAGTTTAATAATGCGTCTAATTTTTTTTCATTTTCTAATGTGTAGAGATCTTCGCAGCCTCCGATACCCTCGTTATTTATAAATATTTGTGGTAATGTTCTTCTACCATCAGCTCTTTCAGTCATCAATGCTCTGGCATCCTGATCGCCGTCAATCTTATATTCAGTAAAATTTACATTTTTTTTCTTGAGTAGAGATTTTGCTCGAATACAGAATGGGCAATATTGCCAAGTATAAATTTCAACTTTGGACATTTTTTTAAAATAATACTTAGTTTATACTATTAAACAAAAGTGCCTGTTAGATTATAAATAACGATTAAATTCTATTTTGATAGATATTACGGATTTCAAAAAAGATCTTTCGGAACTAACAGAGCGCCTGGGTAATGCTCAGGATTGTCTTTGACGTACCAAGATTAAAAGCGAAAAGGAGAGAGTTAGAGCAAATTTCTGCTCAGCCAGAATTTTGGGAGAATCAAGAAGAAGCGAAAAAACAAATGTTAATCCTTGATGATGTTAAGGCACAACTCGAATTGTTGGATAAATGGAAAACTTTTATTTCTGATGCTAATGCCTCTCTTGAGCTTTATTCTTTAGAACCAGAAGAAGAAATGATTTTGGAATCTAAGCAGGGCCTAAAGAAATTAAGAGATAATTTAGATAAATGGGAATTTGAAAGATTGTTATGTGGAGAATACGATAAGGAAGGAGCAGTAGTTTCTATTAACGCAGGTGCTGGTGGAACAGATGCTCAGGATTGGGTAGAAATCCTATTGAGAATGTATTCAAGATGGGCCGATAATAATCAAATGAGTTTAATCATCAATGAATTATCGCAAGGAGAAGAAGCAGGTATTAAAAGTGTAACTTTTGAAATTGATGGAAAATATGCATACGGATATTTACAACATGAAAAAGGAACTCATAGATTAGTAAGAATTTCTCCTTTTAATGCTAATGGTAAAAGACAAACCAGCTTTGCTGGGGTGGAGGTCATGCCAAAATTAGATGATAATATTTCACTTGATATACCTGAAAAAGATTTGGAAATTACAACAAGTAGATCCGGTGGGGCTGGAGGACAAAATGTTAACAAAGTAGAAACAGCAGTGAGAATTGTACATTTGCCTTCAGGGATTTCAGTAAGATGTACACAAGAAAGATCTCAATTACAAAATAAAGAAAAAGCAATGTTACTTCTTAAGTCTAAACTACTAGTGATTGCTAAAGAACAAAGAGCTGCAGAAGTCGCTGATATTAAAGGTGATATCGTGGAAGCTGCATGGGGCAATCAAATAAGAAATTATGTTTTCCATCCCTATCAAATGGTAAAAGATCTCAGGACTATGCAGGAGACTAATGACTTAGATAGTGTTTTAGATGGCGGACTTGAACCATTTATTCATGAATTATTACGCTTGAATATTTCTTCTAACCAATCTATTGAATAACTAATGAAAAATAAAAACGAAAATATAGAAAAAAAAGTTGCTCCTCCAAGCTTTATAAAGCTTGCTATGCGAAATATGGTAAGGAAGGGTTCAAAAAGTATTTCTCATTTTTCAATAACCTTTCTAGTTTTAATTGGGATATTAATACTTGTAGCAACAATAGGTAAGCCAAATATTCCTGTATAAAGATGTATGACAGAAAAAATTATTTCTGAAATAAATTTAGATTTGGTTTTTAAATTTAATGAATTTACCAAATTTTCTGATGAGCTAATAGATACTAAAAATAAGCTTATTTTTGAATCTGATTTTTGGGAGAAAGTTTTTTTATCTTGGATAAAAATAATATTAAAAAAAGATGATTATAAATTATCAAATTTCATTTTTGAAAAAAAATCTTTTTCATTAGGCTTACAGATAATATCTAATCAAGAAATTGCTTTTATGAACCAGAAGTGGATGAAAAAAAATGGACCAACTGATGTTCTATCTTTCCCAATCATTTCTGATGAATCTCTAAATAATTTAGATCATATAGAGTTGGGAGATATATTTATATCATTAGAGATCGCAATTGAACAATCTTATGAATATAAACATTCAATCTATAGAGAAATGCTCTGGTTGGCTAGTCATGGATTTTTACATCTTTTGGGATGGGAACATAATAATGATTTTGATTTAGAAAATATGTTAAATTTTCAGGAATATTTAATTAAAAAATTAGATTAAAAAATATATGTACAAAAAAATAAACTCTTTAAAAAATAGAATAGAATCATACAAAACTTCTAGTAATGTCTTAAAAAGTTTTAAGTATTCTTTTAGTGGAATTAGTTACGTATTTAAAACTTCAAGAAATTTTAAAATTCAATTAATTTTTGCAGTTGCAAGTTTAATGATTGGTTTTTTACTGCAAATTAGTCAAAGTAATTATGTAATTTTGATTTCCACAATTATGTCTGTTTTAATATTAGAAATATTAAATACATCTATTGAATCAATAGTTGATTTAGTAGTTAAAAAAGAATTTAGTAGTTTGGCCAAAATTTCAAAAGATACTTCTGCAGGAGCAGTGTTATTAGCTTCCATTAATTCTGTTATTATTGCTGTATATATCTTTGTTCCTAAAATTAAGTTGTTATTTGAATCTATTTAAATATGTTTCTTGTTATTGATAATTACGATAGTTTTACATATAACCTTGTTCAATATTTAGGAGAACTTTCTGTTGAGCATGAAATAACTAGAGAATTAATAGTTAAAAGAAATGATGAAATTACTTTAGATGAAATTAACAAACTAAATCCTAGTGGGATCCTACTATCTCCAGGTCCTGGTAATCCAGATCAATCTGGAATTTGTCTGCCAATCCTAAAAAAATTATCTAAAAATATTCCCACATTAGGAGTTTGTTTAGGGCATCAAGCTTTGGCCCAAGCTTTTGGAGGTAAGGTTGTAGTTGGGAAAGAACTTATGCATGGTAAGACATCCAAAATATTTCATAATCAAAAAGGTTTGTTTAAAGATATCGAGACTCCATTTGTGGCAACTAGATATCATAGTCTTATAGTTGATTCAAATTCATTACCAACTTGTTTCGATATAACTGCTACTTTAGAAGACTCAACTATTATGGCTATTTCTCACAAAGAATATAAGCATTTGCATGGGGTACAGTTTCATCCTGAAAGTGTATTAACCCAATTTGGCCATAAATTAATTAGTAATTTTCTAAAAATGGCTGAACGAAAGTAAAATAAAAAAATATTATGATTTCTCAAATTAAAAACATTTTCCTTTTTATATTATTTAGCTTCTTTTTACCTACTTCAGTTCTAGCACGGAATTTAGTAATAAAAAGTTTAGGCCATAGTAGTTTTGTAATTAATAGTTCAGGTAAATCGATCCTCATCAATCCATTTAAAGCGATAGATTGTGCGAGTAATTTGAAGGAGCCAAAAGAAGTCAAAGTAGATTTTATTTTGGCTAGTTCTACTCTGCCAGATGAGGGATATAATCCTAATAAGCAGTTAATGTTTGTTAAGCCTGGAATATATAAATTTGAGGATATTTTATTGAAAGGAATTTCAGTTCCTCATGACAGATTAAATGGAAGAAGATTTGGGATGGCAACTGTATGGAGTTGGAAACAAAATAATCTAAAAATTGTTCATATGGGAGGAGCTGCAGGCGATATGGATATAAACAGTCAAATTATATTGTCTCGCCCAGATATTTTATTTATTTCAATTGGAGGAGGAATAAAATCTTATGACGGTCAAGAGGCTTCAAGAATTGTTAATATCTTGAAACCTAATCTAGTTATTCCTGTGCACTTTTCACGTAGTAAAAAAATAAATAAAGATTGTGATTTCTCAAATGCTGATTTGTTTCTCGAAAAAATGAAAGATTTTAAAGTAAAATATGTAGGAAAAGAATTTCAAATAAAACCTAAAAGAATAGATCAAAATACAATTTATATATTCAATAATTAGTTTATTAAATCTAATTCCTTATAATTATCCCAGAAGAAATTCATCTGTTCTTTGTTACCAATACTAACCCTAATTGAATTACTAATATCTTTTTTGTTTTCCATACTTCTAATCAAAATACCTTTTTCTCTCATCTGTTGTATTAAGATTTTAGGATTTTTGTTTGGCCAGATTAAGAAATAATTCCCTCCACTAAAGTGAGTTCTAATTTTTGTTGATTTAAATTTATTTAAAATCCATTTCCTCGCTTTTTTTACTTCTAAAACATAATTATCAATATATGATTTGTCATTAAGTGCTGCTAATGCAGCTTTTATCGCAAAGCTATTTACATCATAAGGTCCTGTAACTTTGTTAATATACTGAATTAAAATCTTATTCCCGAATGCAAAACCTATTCTTAAACCAGCTAGACCTGCTGTTTTAGAAAGAGATTGAAGTACTATTATATTTTTATTCTTTTCAAAATCTATCGATTCAAGAAGACTATCTCCATTAAATTTCTCATATAGTTCATCAACAATTATCAATGAATCATTTTTGATATTTGCTAATTTTATTATCTCTTGAGCACTTAAAACTGTTCCTGTAGGATTATTTGGATTACAAATAAATATTAACTTTGGATTATAATTTATAATTTTTTCACTAAATTCTTCGATGGGAAATAGAAAATTTTCTCCAATATAAGAACAAGTTATTTTCTTCATTCCTCGCATTTCTGAACAAGGCGAATAGTAACCAAAAGTTGGATTCGTGGTTAGAAATATTTGATCTTTTTCTCCAAAGCAATTGAAGATTGCATTTATTGCTGCGTCTGCTCCATTGAAAATTCCTATTTCATCATTATCAAATTTTCTTGAATCAAGATATTTATCACATAAAAAATTTTTTAATATGTTGTATTCTGGATAAATTGAAATCTCATCTAATTTTATAGCTTGTAATGCCTCGAAAACATTAGGACTTGGACCTAGAGTATTTTCATTAAAGTCTAAGCGGAGTAAATTTCTTCTATTTTCTAAAGGTGCAGAGTAAGACTGCATATTTATTATTTCTTCTCTTGGTCTTGGGAAAAGATTATTTAATTGATCAAAATCATTCATTACATTCTTTCTAAAGTTTCAATTCCTAGAAGCTCTAAGCTTAATTTTAGTGTTTTTGCAGTTAGATCACATAAATTAAGTCTAGAAATTTTTATATGTTTTTCTTCTTTGAGTATTGGAACTTGATCATAGAATCTATTAAAAGTCTGACATAGCTCAAATAGATAATTGCATAATCTATTTGGCATTAAGTCTTTTTCAATAGATATTATGACTTCATCGAACTTAAGTAATTTTCTGATAAGTCTCCACTCAGATTTATGTTCATAATTTGTATATTGAAAATCTTTAGAGTCATAAACAAAATCATTTTTTCTTTTAATTCCTGCAATTCTTACAAATGTATATAACAAATAAGGAGCCGTATTTCCATTTAGGGAAAGCATTTTATCAAAACTAAATTGATAATTAGTAATCCTATTTTGGCTTAAATCTGCATACTTAACAGCTCCTAATCCAATTATTCTTGAGGTATTTGCAATAAAATCTTCTGTTTCATAACGATTTTCATCTTCTAATCTTTTCACTAAATCTTCTTTTGCTCTTCTAACTGCTTCTTTTAATAAATCTTTTAAACGTATTGTTTCACCTTCCCTTGTCTTTAGTTTTTTGCCATCAATTCCTTGAACTAAACCAAAAGGGACATGGTCTACTTGACAATTCTCTGGGATCCATTTTGCTTTTTTTGCAACTTGAAAAACTCCAGCAAAATGATTTGCTTGTCCATGATCAGTTACATAAATAATTCTCGAAGCATCATCCCCATTAGGAGGTTTATTGAATCTATATCTTATAGCAGCAAGATCTGTGGTGGCATAGTTAAAACCTCCATCTTTTTTTTGAATAATTAGCGGTAAAGGTTTGCCTTCTTTATTAGTCATCCCATCTAAAAATACACATTTTGCTCCTTGATCTTCCACTAATATTTTTTTTAAATTCAAATCCTCAATAACTGATTTTAAGAAGGGATTATAAAATGATTCACCTCTTTCTTCTATTTTTATTTTTAAATTTTTATAGATTTCATTAAATTCTTTTCTAGATTGATCGCATAATAATTTCCAAGCTTTAATCGATTTAATATTTCCATTTTGTAACTTAACTACTTCCTCTCTAGATCTTTTTTGGAATTCAGATTCATTATCAAATCTTTTTTTTGATTCTTTATAAAATTCAACTAAATCACTTATCTTGATTTTGCCTATCTCCTCTAAATCATTTGAATATAGATCTTTGAGCTGAGTAATAAGCATTCCAAATTGCGTTCCCCAATCGCCAACATGATTTAGCCTTAATACTTGATAACCTCTTAACTCGAAAATTCTGGATATTGAATCTCCTATTATTGTTGATCTTAAATGCCCTACATGCATTTCTTTAGCAATATTAGGACTAGAAAAATCTACAATGACTTTATTTGATAAGCTACTATCAAAATCTTTTTTAATTTGAGGTACTCCACCCCTTTGGCATTGAATATTTGATTTAATTTCATTTATGAGAACTTCATCTTTTAATTTAATATTTATAAATCCAGGTCCAGCTATTTCTAGACTCTTACATAATTTTGCTATGCTTTTATTTTTATTTAAAAGGTTAATAAAATCACTAGAAATATCTCTTGGATTCTTTTTATATATTTTAGATAAACTTAAACAAACATTACATTGATAATCACCAAATTCCTCTTTTGATGATTGTGTAATTAAATTTTTTCTAAGAATTTCGAATTCTCTTTCTTTAGCATTTTTTTTAAGACTATCTAAAAGAGATTGTTCAAAGTTATTTGTTAATTCTTTAAAAATGATTAGCATTATTGATTCAATTATTTATCTATATGATTAATTAATATAACGCATACTTAAATCAATCCAATTACTTTTGGTGATAGAAGAACTTGTTGAAATCAAATCAATTCCTTTTATTAGATATTTACTAATGTCTTCAGGGTTTATTCCAGAAACTTCTATTATCAAATTTTTATTAACTTCTTTATTTAAGCTATTAATTGATAAATCTCTTAATTCTTGAACGTTTTTTTTGATTGTTTCAGGACTAATTTCATCTAATAAGACACTATCCGCTCCTGCCAGTACTGCTTCTTTTGCCTGTTCGATATTCTCAGCTTCAATTATGATATGAGTTGTAAAAGGCGAATTTAGGCGAATTCTTTGTACTGCATTCTTAAGATTATCTGTCCATGCAATATGATTTTCTTTTATCATAGCAGCATCGTATAATCCCATTCTATGATTCACTCCACCTCCGCATTTGAATGCATATTTTTCAAATATTCTTAAGCCAGGAGTCGTTTTTCTAGTATCTGCTAATTTTATATTTGTGCCTTCTAATTTATCTATAAGATTCTTTGTATATGTTGATATTCCAGATAAATGCATTGCTATATTTAAGCTGATCCTTTCACATGCGAGTAAACTTTTTGAAGGTCCATATATTGCTAAGAGTTTTTGATCTTTAACAAATTTATCTCCATCAGAGATAAAAAATTTTGGACTGATTTTTAAATCAATTTTTTTAAAAATTTCTTTTATAATTTCAACACCACAAAATATACCCTCCTCTTTTGCAATCCAATATGCATTTCCATTCTCTTCTGTAATAGAGGGACTTGTAAGATCTCCCCTACCTATATCTTCATCGATCCAATTATCAATGATCTTACTTATTATTGGAGCATTTAAATCCACTAAACTCAAAAATAATTAATTAATAAAAAGTCAACTAAAGTTAGAGAATCAACTATATATCACTATGTAATTTAACTCAAATTTATTTACCAATACAAAACTTAGAAAAAATATTATCTAGAATTTCCTCTGTTAATTCTTGACCAGTTATTTTAGATAAGTTTTGAATTCCATCTCTCAGTTCTATTGATAACAAATCAAATGGCAATTTATTTTTAATTATTTCATCTGTATCATTTAAATTAGATAGGCAAGCAGACAAATTTGTTAGATGTCTTTCGTTTAAAAATATATTGATATTTTCTACTTGTTTTAATCCACATTTTTTTATGATTGTGTCGATTAATAATCTTTCACCATCATTATTCTTAATGCTCATAAGAATTGTGTTTTTTAACTCATTTACATTAATATTATTGCAATCAATTAAATCTTTTTTATTGCCCAAAATAGTAATTAATTTTTCTTTGGGTATTTCTTCTATTATTTTTTTGTCTTCTTCATTAAATCCTTCTTCAAGACTATAAATATAAATTATAAAATCTGACTCTTTAATTTTCCTAAAACTTTTTTTAATTCCAATACTTTCAATTTGTTCATGAGTTTCTCTTATGCCAGCAGTATCAATTATTTTCATTGGAATATCATTAATAGTTAAATTAACTTCAATAATATCTCTAGTTGTTCCAGGAATATTAGTTACGATTGCCTTCTCTTTTTTTGCAAGCAAATTTAGTAAAGAGCT
Source organism: uncultured Prochlorococcus sp. (assembly GCA_902573565.1). Taxonomy (GTDB): domain Bacteria; phylum Cyanobacteriota; class Cyanobacteriia; order PCC-6307; family Cyanobiaceae; genus Prochlorococcus_A. The sequence continues at coordinate 60,232 of CACGKI010000006.1, read as the reverse complement.
TTTACCAACATTTGTTTTACCTATAAGCGCAATGGATATTCCATTGTGAATATATTCATTTCTTTTTGCATTTTCTATTAGTAATTCTATTTTTCCTTTTACTTTTATAATTTTTTTTTGATATTTGTTGTAATTAAAATCTGTGAAGTCTTCTTCAAAATCAACTCTCGCTTCTATTTCGCAAAGTTGATTTATGAGGTCATTTTTAATATCATTAATTTTTTCCTTTATTTCTCCTTGAACCCCACTAAAAGCTAACTCTGCTGATCTTATATTGCTTGCATTAATTAATTGATTAATCGACTCGGCTTGAGTAAGGTCTATTTTCCCATTAAGAAAAGCTCTTTGACTAAATTCTCCAGGATTTGCAAGTCTAACTCTAGAATTACTAGATAATAATCTCTTTAGAACTTTATTTACAAGGATAATTCCTCCATGGCAATGAAGTTCAACAACATCCTCTCCTGTGAAGCTATTTGGTGATTTCATCACTAAAATTAAAGCTTCATCTATAAATTTATTTTGTTTATTTCCCTTAATAAAACCATGAAAAACTCTATGTGATTCCCATGCATATTTAGATTTAGTTTGAACAATCTTTTTGCAAGAATTTATTGAGTCTTTCCCTGATACTCTTATTATCGCAACTCCTCCTTTCCCTATACTTATAGCTGAAGCAATTGCTGCTATCGTATCTTCTGTAGTAACTATCGAGTCCATCTCTCGCTTTGTTATAAATAATTAAGTAAGATTATCAAGAATTTAATTTTTAAAATTTCTTTCTGAATGAGATTTAAAAGAGATATTACCTATAAGAAAATTCTATCATTATTTAGGAATCAGAATGGGAGTCCTTTCTTTAATGCTAAAGGTTTAGCTATAGGTGTATTTAGTGGTTGCTTTCCTTTTTTTGGGCTTCAGACTTTAATAGGGGTATTTTTTGCGAAACTAGCTAAGGGAAATATTGTTTTAGCTGCAATTGGTACTTGGATCAGTAACCCCTTTACTTATATTCCACTTTATTATTTCAACTATAAAGTTGGTTCCTTTTTTTTAAATACCTCTTCCAATGAAATTCTTGAAAAAAGTATTGTTATTGATGACTTATGGAAGCAAGGTAGAATTTTTTCACTGACGCTAATTTTAGGTTCGTCTTGTGTTGGTTTGTTGTTAGCTTTGATTTGTGGCAGTATTGTTTTCTTTATCTATAAAATCAAAATTAAAAGATAAATTGATCTTATTTTGAAAATTAACTTTGTCCAACTCTTGCAATATCCAAGACATCTGCCATTGATTTAATTTGGTCAATTGTTTTGTGAAGTTGATTATAACTTTCTAGCCCTACGCAGAGATTGATAATGGCCGGCTTACCATAAGCAGTTTTAACATTGGCATCGCTAACGTTTATACCTTTATCAGATAACCGCATAAGAATATCTTTAAGGACTCCAACCCTATCAATCACTTCTATTCGCAGCTGAATTGGAAATTTATTGTCGCGATTTTTATTATCTTGATTCCATCCAACAGGTAATCTTCTCTCTATTGGAATTGGTATGACATTTTCACAATCAGACCTATGAATGGTTATTCCATGGTTACCTAGCGATACTGTTCCAACTATATCTTCGCCTGGAAGTGGGGTACAGCATTTGCCTATTCTGTAATCAAGACCTTCTATGCCAGAAATTGGTGATTTAGTCGTTGTATGAGGTTTATTGGTGGATAAATTACTATTACTTTTAAGAGATTTTGCTATTTCAGAATCAGAATTATTTTTGATATCTTCCGTCTGTAATTTTATTTCTTCTCTTAGTCTGTTTAATACTTGATGTAATGTTAAGCCACCAAAACCAAGCGACGCCAGTAGATCTTCCGTATTTTTTAAATTGCATCGATTAGCGACTTTTTTCATAGCATCACTAGATAGCAATGTTTCAAAACCGTTTTTACCTATTTCTTTTTCGAGTAATTCTCTACCTCTTTTAATAGTTTCATCTCGGTGGCTTTTCTTATACCACTGACGAATTCTATTTTTAGCAGTTGGCGTGACTACAAAGTTCAGCCAATCCAAACTTGGAGTGGCATTATTATTTGTCAAAATTTCTATGAAGTCCCCATTTTGAAGTGCTGTAGATAATGGAGAGAGCTTTTCATTAATTCTAATTCCATTACAGTGATTTCCTACTTCTGAATGAATTCTGTAGGCGAAATCTATTGCAGTAGATCCTTTTCTTAAACCAACAACATCTCCTTTAGGAGTAATTACAAATACCTCTTCATCAAATAAATCTTCTTTAATTGAAGCTAAATAATCATTATGATCACCTTCATTACCTTCTTGTTGCCATTCGACTAGTTGTCTTAGCCAATTAAATCTTTCAGCATTGCTTTTAGCAGGAGAACCACCTTCTTTATATTGCCAATGGGCAGCAATTCCATATTCCGCAATTTGATGCATGGAAGATGTTCTAATTTGAACTTCAATTGGTCGGTGTCTTCCAATCACTGAAGTATGTAAGGACTGATATCCATTTGGTTTTGGTAATCCTATATAGTCTTTAAATCTGCCTGGAATTGGTTTGAAAGTATCATGTACAACCGCTAAAGCTCTATAGCAACTATCTGAATTTTCAACAATAATTCTTAGAGCTGCAACATCATAAATTTCATGAAATTGTTTTTGCTGTCTTTCCATTTTACTCCAGATGCCATAAAGATGTTTTGGTCTTCCAGTTATTTCAAAGTTTTTTAAACCCGCTGAAACTAAGTTTTCTTTCATAAGATTCAGGGTTACTTTTAACCTTTTTTCTCTATCACTCCTTTTAACAGCGATTTGATCTTTTAGATCTTGATATTCTTTTGGCTCAAGAAATTTAAACGCTAAATCTTCTAATTCCCATTTAAATCTATTTATTCCTAATCGATTAGCTAAAGGTGCATAAATCTCTCTTGTTTCTCTCGCTATCCTTTGTTTTCTCTCATCATTGAGCCATTCAATTGTTCTCATGTTATGAAGTCGATCTGCAAGTTTTACTAAAACAACTCTGATATCGCTAGCCATAGCCATAAACATTTTTCTGAGATTTTCAGCTTGTGCTTCAGTCCTGTTATTAAAGTGAATTCCTCCTAATTTCGTTACACCCTCCACAAGTATTTTTACTTCTAATCCGAAATTTGCTTCTATTTCCGATAAATCAATGCCTGTATCTTCAACGACATCATGTAGAAGTCCTGCAGCAATAACAGATGAACTAGCTCCTATTTCTTTGAGAAGATTTGCCACAGCAACTGGGTGAATAATATAAGGTTCACCACTGGCACGAAGTTGTCCCGCATGAGCTTTATACGCAAGTTTAAAGGCTTTTACAATAAGGTTTTGATTATCATCGTTTATGTTATTTGATTTATCGTAATTATTAATATCCTTAAAAAGCCAGTCAGGTATTTTTATATCATAATTCAAAGATTCACTTTCATATTTTTGATTTTCGGGCAAAATAGTTTTGGAAACTTCAATTTCTTTTTTTTCTTTTGAATTTGCAGCTGCCTCAGACATTATATTTTGCTTTAGGTTTATTTTATTTAGTACAAGAAAAATTTGCTATAAAATCATGGAAATAAAAAAAGAAAAGATTCTTACAGTTAAAAACCTTACTGTTCAATATAGTTTAAAGAAGAGTCCCATAATCAAAAATTTTAATCTTGAAATAGATAGAGGGGATCATTTGGCTATCATAGGATCATCTGGGTGCGGAAAGACTACTTTTGCAAAAACATTAGTAAATATGTTGCCTGAACAAGCAACTTCTCAAGGCTATATATCAATTTCATGTTTAGACCCTAGAAAAATAAATAAGAAAGAAGCCCAATTATTTAGAAGAAAAAATTTTGGATTTATTTATCAAGATTCCATAAAAAAACTTAATCCACTAATGAAAGTTGGGGATCATTTATATGAATTATTTAAAACTCATGATCAAACTAAATCATCTTTGCATATTACAAAATTAGTGAAAGAAGTTTTTCAAAAAGTAGGAATTGATGAAAGCAGACTTGATTCTTTCCCACATCAATTTAGTGGCGGAATGAGACAGCGAGTTTCCATAGCAATGGCCCTTGCCTTAAAACCCAAATTATTAATAGCTGATGAACCTACAACAAGCCTAGATTCCATAACAAGTTTTGAAATTATGAAAGAAATAATTCACTTATGCAATAATTTTGACACTACTTTAATTTTAATTAGTCATGATATTAATCTTGCAGCAAAGTGGTGCAAGAAAGTTGCAATAATTGAAAAAGGTTCGATTGTTGAACAAGGAAATATATTAGATATTCTTCAATCACCAAAGTCAGATATCGGCATAAAATTAGCAAATGCTTCGAAAACAGTTTTAGAACCAAATCCTAAGAATAATTTTCGAAATGATGTCATTTTAGAGGTTAATAACTTAAGACATTGGTACAAATTAGATTCTTCAATTTTTAGCAATAAATGGAATAAGGCTTTAAATGAAGTAAGTTTCAAATTACATAAAAATGAGACTCTTGGTATAGTTGGTTCTTCAGGAAGCGGCAAAAGTACATTATGTAGGGCTTTAATTGGACTTCTGAAAGTAAGAGGTGGCGAAATAAAAATTTATGATAAAAATAATGTATCGAAAAAAAATAAATCTTTTAAAAAGCACAATAATATACAAATTATTTTTCAAGATCCTTTTTCAAGTTTGAATCCGAAAATGACAATTAAGAATCTTTTGGAAGATACTTTTTATATTCGAAAAATTTCGGATAAAAGAAAAATTGAAAAGGAAATTAAATTAATGTTTAGAAATTTAAATCTTCCCTTAAGGAATGATTTTTTTAATTCTTATCCTAATCAATTATCTGGTGGTCAATTGCAAAGAATCTCATTAGCCAGAGCGCTTTTGTTGAAACCAAAAATCTTGATTTGTGATGAGAGCGTAAATATGTTAGATGCTTCAGTAAAAATGGAAATTCTGCAATTACTGAGATTCTTGCAAGAAAAAATGAATTTAACGATTATCTTTATCACTCATGATTTAGGTATTGCTAAAAGATTTTGTGATAGGTTGCTAGTCATGAATAATGGAAAGATAGTTGATGAAGGAGAAAGTTCTACAATATTTACTAAAACTCAAAATACCTATACAAAATCTCTTCTAAATGCATCTTTAAATCTTATTTAACTTTAAGGACATTTAGTAATTTTTGAAAATCTAATGGTAATTCTGCTTCAAATATCATTTCTTCACCATTTATTGGATGTATAAGTCCAAGCTTAATAGCATGTAATGCTTGGCCCTCTAATTTACATGGTAGCTTTTTACATCTTCCATATAGAGGATCACCCACAATTGGATGATTAATGTGAGCGCAATGAACTCTTATTTGATGCGTTCGGCCCGTATCTAGCTTGAAACTCATTAATGAGTAATTGCCAAATCTTTCTTTTAATTTCCAATAAGTACAGGCATATCTTCCTGAATTTTCTTGAACTACTTTATATTTCAATCTATTTAATCTATCTCTGCCAATATGCCCCACTATTTGGCCTTCTTCGGTTTTAGGTACTCCATGAATCACTGCAATATATTCTCGTGAAGCTATTTTTTCTTTTATTTGCCTCTGGAGATTTACTAATGCCTCTTGGCTTTTTGCTACCACCATACATCCAGAGGTATCTTTATCTAATCTGTGAACAATACCAGGTCTTAGTTTCCCATTAATCCCAGGTAGATCATTACAGTGAAAAAGTAATCCATTAACTAAAGTTCCTGATTTATGTCCCGGGGCGGGATGAACAATTAATCCTGATTGCTTATTGATTACTATGATGTGCTCGTCTTCAAAAAGGATTTTTAAATCCATTTTTTCAGGTTTTAAATATATAAGAGGTTCTGGAGGAGGCATCCAGATTTGAACATTGTCGCCATTTTTTAATGGGGTCTTTGCTTTCGCAGTCTTATAGTTTACAAGTACTAAACCTGAATTTATAAAATGTTGAATTCTTGCTCTACTTTGTTCTGGCCTTTTACTTACCAACCATCTGTCTAGCCTCATAGGAAGAGGTAGCTCATAAATAATTTCTATAAGTTCACCTTCTCCGATGCCGAAGGAATTTTTATTATTTAATTCCATTTTGGTAGTTCTAAAGCAATCTTACCAAGCATTTGATTTCTATAATCTTCCAATAATTTATGAGACATTCTCCTTTTATCGCCTGAAGTATGTTTTGAAGCTGCTTCATCTATCCAATCAGAAGGACTCTCAAACCCTTTTGTAATATCAACTCCATATCTATTAGATATTTGTTTTACTGAGATATTCGCATTCTTATCTTTGTTTAGTGTAGATAAGATTTTGATGAATCCAATTGCTACACTCTCTATTTCATAAGCAGCTTCTCCTATATCGTCACATAGCGCAAGATTTAGTGCGGATTTTTGATCTTCTAAATTTGGAGGTATAACACCAGGAGCATCTAGCAGGTCTATTCCACTTTCTAATTTTATCCATCTTAAATTACGAGTTACCCCAGCTTTCCTAGCACTATTAACAACTCTTTTTTTTGCAATTCTATTAATTAATGCTGACTTACCTACATTTGGGAAACCAAGTGTAAGTGCTCTAATTGGCCTAATTTTCATTCCTCTAGAAAGTCTTCTTTCGTCAATTGAAGACCTAGATTCTTTGGCGGAATTACAAATTTCTTTAATGCCGATACCTCTTTTAGCGTCGCACCAATGAGGATATTGATCTTTAGCATTAAACCATTTATTCCAACTTGTGATCGTACTAAGAGAGATCATGTCTGATCTGTTTATAACAAGAATATGTTTTTTATTCTTGATCCATTGGTTTAAGTGTGGATGCCCTGTTGATAAAGGAATTCGTGCATCTCTAACTTCTATAACTAAATCAACTTTATTGATAACTTCTGATAATTTCTTTTCTGCTTTTGCAATATGGCCTGGATACCATTGAATTTTGGGTATGTCCACTTCAATAAATCAAATAAAATTTTGTATTCCTTTTAATTTTTATAAGTTTCAAAAGTAATTACTTCCAAATTTTAGTATAAATTAAATAACTAAAAAATTTTTATAATAGTTAATTCTTAAAATTTATTAAGGCATAGGTAACAGTTACTACTTTTTAACCCAATAAGCCCAAATTAACGTTAGGGTCTTAAAATTAAAAATTAAGATTGTTTAATGTCAAAATTATCTCTTTCCAGTCTGGACAAGACACATTTAGAAGGAAAAAAAGTTCTTGTTAGAGTAGATTTTAATGTTCCACTCAATGAAAATGGTCAAATAACTGATGATACGCGTATTAGAGCAGCGATCCCAACTATTGAATATCTTATTAATCACTCTGCAAAAGTTATTTTAGCTGCTCACTTTGGAAGACCAAAGGGGCAGGTAAATGAAAAAATGAGATTAACTCCAGTAGCATCAAGATTAAGTGAATTGTTGGGAAAAAATGTTTCTCTCACTAACAGTTGTATAGGTGATGAATCAGTTTCAGAATCAAATAGCTTAAATAATGGAGATGTTCTTTTACTTGAAAATGTTCGTTTTTTTGGTGAAGAGGAAAAGAATGACTTGGATTTTGCTAAAAATTTAGCATCACATGCAGATATGTATGTTAATGATGCTTTTGGTGCTGCTCATAGGGCCCATGCTTCAACTCAAGGAGTAACTAATTATTTAAGTCCATCAGTAGCTGGGTTCCTTTTAGAAAAAGAATTGAAATACTTACAGGGAGCAATAGATTCCCCAAAGCGTCCATTGGCTGCAATAGTTGGAGGATCAAAGGTTAGTAGCAAAATTGGAGTACTTGACTCTTTACTAGATAAGTGTGACAAAATTATGATTGGTGGAGGTATGATTTTTACCTTTTATAAAGCCAGAGGTCTAGATGTTGGAAAGAGTCTTGTAGAAGAAGATAAACTTGAACTTGCCAAAGATTTAGAGACAAAAGCAAAAGCAAAAGGAGTCGAATTATTATTACCAACTGATGTTGTTTTGGCTAATGAATTTTCTCCTGATGCTGAAAGTAAAATATCTCAAATTGATTCAATTAGTGGGGATTGGATGGGTCTTGATATTGGTCCAGATTCCATTAAAGTTTTTCAAAATGCTCTTGCAGAATGTAAGACAATAATATGGAATGGCCCGATGGGTGTTTTTGAATTTGATAAATTTGCAGAAGGTACAAATGCAATAGCTACGACTCTTGCAGACTTAAGTGCTTTTTCTGAAGTTTGTACAATAATCGGTGGTGGAGATTCAGTTGCAGCGGTGGAGAAAGCAGGACTAGCTGACAAAATGTCTCATATATCTACTGGAGGTGGGGCTAGTTTGGAACTTTTAGAGGGTAAAACGTTACCAGGTGTAGCTGCTTTGAACGAAGCTTAGGCTATATCTTATCAACAATATCAATACTCTTTGTGAAAGTAATCATCCCCTTAGGGTGAGCTATTATGCCTGACCAAATTTGTATCCCTGGTTTTGAAGGAGCTCTTGTCATTTTAAAAATTCCCCCAGATGATAATGGCTCCAATAATATTTCTTGTTCAAATAATGAATTTTCTTGATGAGGTTTTATTGCTCCAGCAACAATCATTTCTTCAAGAGGCTTGTTTAGAATAATATCGATATCATACTTAGAGCCAGTAAGAACTTTATCAGGAATTTTAAAACTAATATCTATCTTTTGATCATCATTTCTTATTGTTGTGAACAAATTTTTAATGCTGCCATTGTTAATTCTTCCATTTAACATTGAAAAAATATAATCGAAATTGGACTCAAGTATATGCATCTCTCCATTAACTATTTTTCCTCCTGAAACTTGTATTCTTAAAATCTCTTTATTTGGAATATTTGATTTTAATCTTTTGATCTTCCATTTGCTGTCAGGGAAATCATTAACAATTTTTGAGAACTTTTTTGTTATATTTTGATTTTCATCATTTTTAAAATTTTTTTTAATAAATTCTAAATCACGCTTATTTAACGAGTTTTCTAGATTTCTTATAAAAGCACCTTTTAAAGTTTGTGTTATTGCTGAACAGGGAATAATGAGATAAATAAATAAGTAGAGAGGTACTCCTATATTTTTGAATAAGTTTAAATTAAACATATTTTTCGTTTATTACTTTTATTCTACTAATTTCAGTTTTTATGTCTAAGAAAAATAATTTATTAGTTGCAGCTAGTGGAACAGGAGGCCATATTTTCCCAGCCTTAGCAGTTTCGAAAGAGATAGAAGATGAATGGAATATTCATTGGTTGGGGGTTCACCAAAGACTTGATGCAAATTTTATTCCCGAAAAATATAATTTGAGTACTTTGAATATTAAGACACCAAGAAAAAATATTTTTTTGTTTTATCAATATATACAAATATTAATGTCAACTTTTCAAATAATTAAGATCTTAAAAGAAAAAAAAATTAACTTGGTTTTTACGACTGGAGGTTATATATCTGCCCCTACTATTGTGGCTTCAAAGCTTCTCAGGATACCTGTCATTATTCATGAATCAAATTTGATACCAGGAATGGTCACAAAATATTTTGGTTTTTTGTGTAACTATGTTCTTTTAGGATTTAAGAAAACAAATTTGTATTTAAAAAATTGTAAAACTATTTTCACTGGTACGCCTTTAAGAAAGCAATTCTATAAATCCAATCCCTCGCCAGAATGGGTTCCAAAAGGGAAAGGACCTCTTTTGCTTGTTATGGGAGGTAGTCAAGGAGCAAAAGCTATAAATCAAATTCTTTTCGACTCTCTGGAATTTTTAAAGAAAAAAAAGTTCCGAATAGTTCATATTATTGGTGAATCTAATCAACATTCATTCAATTTAAAAAATTCTAAAAATTATGTTCAAAAGAAATTTACTAATGAAATGGCAGCTTTAATTCAAAACTGCGATCTTGTAATATCGAGATCTGGTGCAGGAACAATAAATGAATTAATAGAGATTGAAAAACCTTCAATTTTAATTCCATTTCCTTACTCTAAAAATAATCACCAAGAGAAAAATGCTCTGATTCTTGCTGAAAGTGGAGGCTCAGTTTTAATTAATCAAAATAAAATTTCTAAAGAAGTTTTTGAAGAAACTCTAGAAAGAATTTTCAGAATAAAAACAAAAAACGGAAAAAATTACTACGAAATATTAGACCTTATGAAGAAGAATATGGAAAACAATAATATAGCCAAATCTAAAGTTGAGATTAAAAAAATTTTTAATTATTTTTTAAAGGAATTTTGAATTTCTTTACATAAGAGATTGTTATTTTCCCTACTCTGTAAACTGATTCTTGCCCAGTTTTCGTTGAGAAATCTAAATGAGGTACATTCTCTAAGCAATATCCCCTTATTTTCTAGGTATTTTATATTGGGCAATAAGGATGTTTTGCTTTCTATTAAAAAAAAGTTAGTTGCAGAGTGATGAACTTTCAGGTTTTCTATTTTTGATAATTTTTCATAAACTCTCTGTCTTTCAATATTTATCCAGCTGTAAATTTGTCTTGTCCATCTTTCATAGAATTTCTTATTACTTAGTAAGTCAATTGCGGCTTTAATTGCAAAGGAATTTAAAGGCCATGGATCTCTATTGATTTTCCATATCTTAAGTTTTTTCGATGAGCCAATTACGTAACCTAATCTAAGACCAGGAATATTGAAGATTTTAGTCAAGCTTCTCAAGACTAATAAATTATCATACTTTTGGGTTAATGGTATTAAAGATTCTTTTTCTCCATTGGGTGTTATCGATAAAAAAGCCTCATCACAGATAACTAATTTATATTTTTTTACAATTTCCTCTAATGAACTTTTCTCCCACAATTGGCCCGTTGGGTTATGTGGATTTGTTATCCAAATAACTTCACCTTTAGGATAAATAGGAAATGATTGAGGAAAAATATTATTCCATTTTTTTGGTAATTCGCAATGTATGAAATCACTATTCCAACAATTTAAAGATCTTTCATAATCAACAAAGGATGGAGAAGGAATACAACTTATTCCAAATTTTGATGCTTCATAACCTGCCCAGGTTATTAGCTCAGAAGCTCCATTTCCAGGCAATATATTTTCTGGATTTATCCCATGAAATTTACCGATTACTTCTTTCAAATCACTCAAGTTTCTATCAGGGTAATATCTAAATCCAAGATTCTTAATTTCTGAATTTAGTGAATCTATTAGGATTTGAGGGGGATCAAAGGGTACTAATGAGGCACTTGCGTCAATGATGTCAGAGGGTAATAAATTTAATTTTTTTGCCTTTGCATATACGTTTCCTCCATGCTTTAAGTTTGATATTTGCATGGCTAATGTTGCGTAATCATTAGTTTCCGATTTGTTCATTTTTTGTTTTCTAATTTTTATTTAACCCATTTTAAATCTGATCCAATGGCTTCTTTAATATTGGATAATTGATGGTTATTGAGTTGCTTTAAAATTCCTTCAAGTATATTGGGTACTAATTGTGGTCCCTTATATATCCATCCCGTGTAAAGTTGAATTAATGATGCTCCAGAACAAATTCTTTCCCAAGCCGACTCAGGACTATCAATTCCACCAACGCCAATTAAAATGATCTTTTTATCAATATTATGAATATGTTTTATTATTTGATTTGCTTTTTTTTGTAGAGGCCTTCCACTTAATCCTCCATTTTCTTGAGAAAGTAATAATCCGGTTTGCCTAATCTTCCTATTTTCAAGACCTAATCTATCAATGCTGGTGTTAGTAGCAATTATTCCATCGATATTTTCCTCGATTATTAAATGGCAAATATCTTCAATATATTTAAGACTTAAATCTGGCGCAATTTTTACGAATAATGGTGGACAATTATGTAAATTTTTAATTTCTCTAAGAAGTTCTTTTAGAAGAATTGGATCTTGCAACTTTCTAAGTCCTTCAGTATTTGGAGAACTGACATTTATTGCTGCGTAATCACAATATGGAATTAATAATTTTAGAGAAGTTAAATAATCATCTTTTGCTTGAGATAAACTTGTGATTTTAGACTTACCGAAATTGATCCCTAAACAAATATTCTCCCTGTTTTTTTTGAAATCAATACCTTGCTCAATAAAATTTTTAACCAGGTTTTTAGCACCATTATTATTGAAACCCATCCTATTTAATGCTGCTTCTTCTTCCGCTAGTCTAAATAACCTTGGTTTTGGATTACCATCTTGAGAGAATTTAGTTACTGTACCAAGTTCAGCAAATCCAAAACCAAAATCTTTCCATATATTTGCAGCATCTCCATTTTTGTCAAAACCCGCGGCTAAACCAATTGGATTAGAAAAATTTATTCCACATATGTTCTGAGTTAACCTTTTATCAACTATATTAAATTCTTCATTTACATTTTTTAAGATTGATGACACTAAAGGCCAATTACGTTTTCTTGAACTAAAAGATAGAAGGCTAAGAGATAAATTAGTTAAATATTCTGCATCTATTCCAGAGTCTTTTTTTAGTATAGGGGTCATCAAGTTTTTATAAAGATTTTTAAATAACCCCTTCTGTTCGTTCATAAAAAATTAGGATTCTTTTTTTTCTATTATCCAATATTTTTTATTTTTGGGAATCAATCTCCAATTACGCCATTCAAAAAGTAAATATTGTTTTATCTTTACATGGTTTTCTTCACCTAATAAATTACTAAGTTCTAATGAACTTAAAAAGTACTTTTTGTCTGCAAATTTTTGAATTAATTCATTTCTTGAAAATAATTCCTGAATTTCTGAAGGTGCATTTTTTTCAAGATAGTTTACTGAAGATTCAGACTCTTTTAAGTTACTTATTAAAGATATACCTTTGCTATAGTTAGTGGCGATTTTATCTACCCTATCATTTTGTCTGTCACCGCTATGGCCCTTAACATATTCCATTACAAGACCATTAATTCTTAATTGATCAATTTTTTGCCATAAATCAAGATTTTGAACTGATTTTCCTGAGCTTGTTTTCCATCCATTTTTCTTCCAATTAATAATCCATTTTGTATACCCTTCTATGACATATTTACTATCTGTTCTTAATTTAAAGTTCTCTTTTAAGTTATAGGTTTTTAATTTCTCTAGTGTTTTTATAGCTGCAGTGAGTTCCATTCGATTATTAGTAGTATTTTGCTCTGAACCACCTATTTCTAATTCACTGTTGTCGTCAAAAATAATTAGACCACCCCAACCACCTGGACCTGGATTACCACTGCAGGCTCCATCGGTTGCAGCTTCAATTGCAATACTATCATTATTCATAATTTTGAAGCCGATATTAAGTGTATCGGCTTTAAAAAAATATTCTCTTACTTAAGTGTAACTTTACCGCCAGCTTCTTCAATCTCTTTCTTTAAAGATTCAGCATCTGCTTTAGCAATTCCTTCTTTCACTGTTTTTGGTGCAGATTCAACAAGCGCTTTTGCATCGCCAAGACCTAGACCAGTTGCATTTCTTACAACCTTAAGGACTTTGATTTTTGCAGCTGCATCAAAGCTTTCGAGAACTACATCAAATTCAGTCTTTTCTTCAGCAGCGCCACCATCTGCGTCACCGCCAGCTGCTCCTGGAGCTGCCATTACTACACCTGCGGAAGCTGCAGCAGACACACCAAAAGCCTCTTCAATTTGCTTTACAAGCTCAGATGCTTCTAAAAGTGATAGAGATTTTAATGATTCAAGAATTTCTTCAGTTTTTGCGGACATTTTCTTAAAAGTTAATTAGGGTTTGAATTTAAGATTCTGATTTTTCAGAATGTTGTTTAAGTGATCTAGCAAGTCCAGAAGGCACTTCATTGATAGAGATCGCAATTTTTGTTGATACGCCATTTAGAGCGCCAGCAATTTTTGCCATCAATACTTCTTTAGATGGAAGACTTGCAATTTCTTTTATTTCTGAATTGCTAAGAAGTCTGCCTTCAAATAAAGCTCCTTTGGTTTCGGATTTTTTGGTGTCTTTTTGAAAAGATTGGATCGCTTTTACAGCACCACCAACATCTTCTTTAATTAAGACAAAAGCATTTGTTCCGGTCAGTAAAGATTCAAGATCGTTCCAATTACTATCTCCATCAATAGCTTTACGCATTAATGAATTTTTAGTAACTTTGCAGATGCCTTTAGTTGTTTGCAATCTAGATCGCAAATCTGACATCTCTTTGATAGTTAAACCTTTATAGTCAAGAACTACAGCCATTTCCGAGTCGTTTAATAGAGATTTAATCTCAGTAACGATTTGTTGCTTATTCTCTAGTGTTCGGCCCATTGTTGTTTTTTGGATCGTAATTTAGGGAGAGCAGGAAATGCGGCAAAGTTCTTTTTAAAAGAGGCCGCTTTTATTAGATCCAAAAAGAAATAATTAAGACGAGTCCTCGGTAGGAATTAAAAATTTAGAAGAACTAAATAAACCTACTTTCTTTGGCCGTATTATTGCACTTTAAATTATACTACAAAGAGTTAACCTTCAGGCTGGTAATCTTGTACAGCATTTATGTCTAATTGAACTGAAGGACCCATTGTTGAAGTTACATAAACAGTTTTCCAATACTTTCCCTTAGCTCCACTAGGTTTATTTTTATCAATTGATTCTTGCAAGGTTTTTAAGTTGTCAAATAGAGCCTCTTTTGTGAAACTTGCTTTTCCGAAGCGGACATGAACTATTCCCGCTTTATCTGCTCTAAATTCGAGCTTACCAGCTTTGAATTCTTTTATTGCATTAGCAATATCGTTAGTTACTGTACCAGCTTTAGGGTTAGGCATTAAGCCTCTAGGCCCTAAAACTCTTCCTAATTTTGCAACCTTTGGCATCATATCTGGAGTGGCAATAAGTAGATCGAACTCCATACTTCCTTTGTTTATGCTTTCTACAAGATCTTCTTCGCCAAATAAATCTGCACCAGCAGCCTTGGCCTTAGATACATTCTCGCCGCTTGTAATTACTGCAATTTTAATGCTCTGGCCAGTACCATGTGGTAATGCAACAGTGGTCCTTAATTGTTGATCAGTATATTTTGGATCAATCCCTAAACGTATATGCGCTTCAATAGTTTCATCAAATTTTGCATTAGCATTTTCCTTTATAATACTGAGAGCTTCAAGTGGAGCGTAAATACGATCTTCTATCTTTGTTGATAGAGCCGCCATTCTTTTAGATAGTTTTTTCATAATAATTTTGGGTGCAAACGGTTATGAATTAACCTCCCCTTAGTAGTGAGCAATTTTGTCTTGAACTCAATCAGTGATAGAGACGCCCATATTACGAGCTGTACCCTCAATAACTTTCATTGCTGATTCAACACTAGAACAGTTTAGATCAGGAAGCTTAGTTTTGGCTATTTCTTCTAATTGAGCTTTACTTATATTTCCAACAGAGCCTTTTGCGGATTCACCTGATCCTTTCTCTATACCAGCTGCTTTTGTTATTAAGACGGAAGCAGGAGGTGTTTTTGTGATAAAAGTAAAGCTTCTATCTTCAAAAACAGAAATCTCAACTGGAATTACAAAACCTGCTTTATCTTGTGTCCTTGCGTTGTATTCTTTACAAAATGCCATAATATTGACACCATGTTGTCCTAAAGCTGGCCCTACAGGAGGAGCAGGATTTGCTTTGCCTGCTTGTAGAGCAAGCTTGATAACTGCAACAATTTTTTTTGCCATTAGATTAGAGAATTTAAGCTGAAGTAGAAAATCATAATTTTACCCGATAAACCAGAACAATTAGAAATTAATTTTGTTTATTGATTTGGGAGAATTCTAATTCTACAGGAGTCTCGCGCCCAAATATTGAAAGTAAAGCTTTTAATTTATTTCTTTCCCCAGAAACTTCTATAACTTCTCCCTGGAAATCTTTGAATGGACCACTGGTTACTATGATTCTATCTTTTTCTTCAATATCTAGCTTGATTACAGCTTTTTTCTCTGATGCACGCTTAAAGATTCTATTCACTTCTTGTCTGGATAACGGTCTAGGTTTGATATGACCTCGCGATCTTCCGTTGCCTCTGCCGTCTTCAGCACCTACAAAGTTAATTACGTTTGGTGTACTTTTTACAGCCATCATTGTATCTTCATCCAAAATCATTCTTACTAGGACATAACCTGGGAAAACTTTTTCTTCTGTAGTTTGTCTGCTTCCATCTTTTTTTAATTTAATTCCAGGAGTTTGGGGAATCTCAATTTCAATGATTCGATTATTAACACCTAAAGTTACTGATCTCTGTTCAAGAGTCGCTTTTACTTTTTTTTCACAGCTTGACGCTACTTGAACGGCATACCATCTTGCGATGCTTGTATTTGCTTTTGAAGAAGCAAGGCTTGTACTCAATTCATTACTCATTTTTTTCTGGAAGTTTAATTAAGATCTTTATTAGTGGAAATTCAGGTATAGTTCAACCAAAAATTTGCGAGGCTGCCCATCCATAGAATCTGCTGACAGATGCAATGGCTGCTGCAGAAAAGGATACCATGATTATAACCGCTACTGATTCGCTAAAAAGTTGTTGTTTGTTTGGCCACACGACAAGTTTGAGTTCATCGTAGGTAGATCTAAAAAAATTATTGTTTTTTTTAGGCTCTTTAATTTCAGGAGAATCCTTTTTTAGAGGTTCTTTATTAGTAATAGGACTTGTCACAAAATTTTTTTGAAATTAAGCTAAACGCTTTAGTTTTATTTTAGCTTATTTATTTACTCCTCAGCTAGGTTTGAAAATGATTTCATCTTTTTTAGCAGGGTTAAGTTTAATTATGATATTTTTTTTGTTTTTAAAGTTATCCTCTAAAAGTTTTGCAGCTAAGGGATTTTCTATTTGTCTTCTAAGTTCCCGGCTAAGTGGCCTAGCACCATATTCCGGTTCGTAAGAATCATTTGCAATTTTATTGATAACTTTTTTATCTATAATAATATTTATTTTCTGTTCAAGTAAAAGGTTTTTTAAATCTTCTGTTTGTAAAATTATTATTTTTTGAAGTTCATCAATAGATAATGGATCAAACTTTACTACTTCGTCAATTCTATTTAAAAATTCAGGTCTAAAAATTGAAGACAATGCATTACTAATGGAATTATCTAGAGTTTGTTGATCTTTTTCTAACTTTCCTTCACTTTTAGAAATCTTTTGTGAATACTCCAGTATAGATTTGCCAGCCAGGTTACTCGTCATAATGATTACGGTATTTTTAAAATCTACAGTCCTTCCTTGAGAGTCTGTTAATCTTCCTTCATCTAGGACTTGCAAAAGGATATTAAATACTTCTGTATGTGCTTTTTCTATCTCATCAAGAAGTATTACTGAATAGGGTTTACGTCTTACAGCTTCAGTTAATTGACCTCCTTCTTCATAACCAACATACCCTGGAGGAGCTCCCAAAAGTCTTGCTACAGCATTTTTCTCCATATATTCACTCATATCTAATCTTAAAAGTGCGTCTTCTTCATCAAATAAAGCTGTTGCAAGAGATTTTGCTAATTCTGTTTTACCAACACCCGTAGGACCCATAAATAAAAAAGATCCAATAGGTCTTTTAGGACTTTTCATGCCAACGCGAGCTCTTCTAATCGCTGCAGAAACAGCTTCTATAGCTTTTGCTTGTCCAATAACTTTTTCACTTAGTTCAGTTTCTAGATTGACTAATTTCTTTCGTTCATTTGAAACTACTTTAGAAATTGGAATTCCTGTGATTTTTGAGATAACATCAGCAATATCATCAGGTTCAACTTGATATTTAAAAGGAAAATTTTTATTTTTCTTGATTTTATTAAAGTTCTCTTCAACTTTTTGTATTTCATTTTCTATTTCTCTTAACTCTTCTTTAAGCTTTTCTAAATAATCTAGATCATTTTCAATTTCGCTATTTGATTTATCTTTAATTTGTTTGGTTAGCTTATCCTCTTCTTTCATCAATATAGATAATTGCTCCATTTCTTCCCGCAAATTAGTCCAATTGTCCAAAAGAACGTTCAATTTTACCTCTGATTGTTGTCTCATATTCAATAGTTTTTCTTGTGCCTCGATGTTTTCTCCTTGCAAATTATTCAGTTTTTTATCAATAGTATGAAGTTTGTTCTCTTGTTGGAGAATTATTTCAGGCTTATTATTAGATTCGATCTTTAATTGTGCAGCTGCTTCATCAATTAAATCTATTGCTTTATCAGGAAGACATTTATCGCTGATATATCTATCAGCCAATTTTGCAGAATAGTTTACAGCCTCTTCAGAAATTTTTATGCCATGGTGTGATTCATATTTCTTTTTGATACCTTGCAGTATTTTTGCGCTTAATTCTACTGAAGGTTCATTGACAGCTATCTTTTGAAAGCAATTATTCAATGCCTGATCTTTTTCAATAGTTTCACGAAATTTCTCAGGTGTTGTTGTACCGATACATCTAAGTTCTCCTTCAGCTAGTAAAGGTTTTAAGATATTACTGATGTCGGTAGAAGATCTGTCAGAACTTAATATTGAGTGAATTTCATCAATAAATAGAATCATTCCTTGGCTTGGATTGTTTAGTTCCTGAATTATTAAGCTTAGTCTTTCCTCTAGTTGGCCTCTAAATTTTGTCCCAGAAACTAAGGCACCTAAGTCAAGTGAAATAATTTTTAAGTCTTTTAAAGAATCAGGAACTTTTTTGTCTACAATTAACTGCGCAAGTAATTTTGCAATTGAAGTTTTACCAACTCCAGGATTGCCAATAAGTATAGGATTATTTTTGTTTCTTCTGCAGAGTACCCTCATTAAATTATTGATCTCATTTTCTCTTCCTAAAACGGGATCCAATAAACCTTTTTTAGCTGATCCTGTTAAATCTTTTCCATAAATTGAAAGAGCATTCTCATCTTTTCCAACTTGTTTTTTAGTTTCAATTTGAAGTTCACTTTTGGGTATTGGAACAATAGCTTTTTTAAATTTTTCTTCATTAACTAAAGTCTCATTACTTGATTCAAAATTAGATTGATTATTTATCTCAATAACATTCTTATAGTTAAAAGAATCTTTTGATTGATTAATATTTGGGAAAAACTTTAATTCTTCCTCTAATTTTTCCATTGAAAGGTTGCCCTCTTCAAAAACATAATTACCAATTCTTAAATCTCTTGCAAGAGCAATTAGTAGATGAGGGATTTCTATTAATTTAGATCCCCATTGGATTTTAATCTGATTCGCATTATCTAATAAAATTTCTAAATCTTCTCCGATAGTAAAAATATCTGAATCATTTGTTGGGGTCTCTTCTAAAAAATCTTCTGTTATATCTAAAACTGTATATTGGTCAATTGATAATTTTTCAATGAAAGCAAAGAATTCACTTGATGAGAATAATGTATGAATTATGTGTTCAATATTAAATTCGCTATGGTCCCATTTTTTTGCTGTCTCTTCTCCTAATAAAAGAAGATTCCAACTTATATCGCTAAAAAGTTCAGGACTGGATGTAAGTGTTTCTCTCATAAACTATAAAAACTATAGTTGAATATTAATTTATATTCTAAATAGGATCTGCATTAATAATCATCCAATAATTTTCAAATTGTAAGATGAATTTGAAAAATACTTTCACGAGAGGCGTTGTAGGGACTTTGGAATTGAATAGAGCGTTAACTAATTATCTAAGTTGTTCTCAAATTAAAAATTATAATTGGTTAACATATATATTTCAGATATTAGCCAAATAGTTCAGCTATTAATAGGATTTAAATAGTAATAATTAAATTGTGAAAGAAACTATTGAATTTCTTATTGATACTGTTGAAGCAAGACAAGTTCTTGATTCAAGAGGTAATCCAACTGTAGAGGCAGAAGTATTTTTGGAATGTGGAGCAAGTGGTAAAGCAATTGTTCCTAGCGGAGCTAGTACTGGTGCTCATGAGGCACATGAATTAAGAGATGGTGGTTCAAAATATATGGGAAAAGGTGTTTTGAATGCTGTTAATAAAATTCATGAAACAATATCCCCTGCTTTATGTGGTTTATCAGCTTTAGATCAAACTGCAGTAGATAAATTAATGATTGAAATTGATGGAACTCCTAATAAGTCCAACCTTGGAGCAAATTCAATCCTCGCAGTAAGTCTTGCAACTGCCAGGGCATCAGCAAATGCTTTAGACATTCCCCTATATAGATATCTTGGGGATCCATTATCCAATCTTCTTCCAGTCCCATTGATGAATGTAATAAATGGTGGTGCACATGCACCAAATAGTCTTGATTTTCAGGAATTTATGCTTGTCCCACATGGAGTTAATAATTTCAGTGAATCATTAAGAATGGGTACTGAAATTTTTCACTCATTAAAATCATTACTTGATCAAAAAGGTCTATCTACTGCTGTAGGGGATGAGGGTGGATTTGCACCTAATTTGTCATCGAGCGAAGAAGCAGGAGACTTATTATTGGAAGCAATTCAAAAAGCCGGATTCAAGCCAGGTGAGCAGGTATCTTTAGCTTTAGATGCTGCTAGTACTGAATTTTATAGTGATGGCATTTATAAATATGAAGGGAAAAGTTTAAATAGTTCTGAAATGATTTCATATCTTTCAAGATTAGTTTCTAATTATCCAATAGTTTCAATAGAGGACGGTTTAGCAGAGGATGATTGGGAGGGTTGGTCAGAACTAAATAAAGAATTAGGAAATAAAGTTCAGCTTGTAGGTGATGATTTATTCGTTACTAATACAGCAAGATTAAGAAAAGGGATTATTGAAAAATCTGCCAATTCGATCCTAATAAAAGTAAATCAAATTGGAACATTAACTGAAACTTTGGAAGCTATTGAGCTAGCTAAAATGTCTGGTTTCACAAGTGTTATTAGTCATAGAAGTGGCGAGACTGAAGATACAACAATTGCTGATTTATCCGTAGCCACAAGATCGGGTCAGATTAAGACAGGCTCTTTAAGTAGAAGTGAAAGGATTGCAAAATACAATAGGCTTTTAAAAATTGAAGAGGAATTGGGAAATCAAGCAAGATTCGCTGGAGCTTTAGGGTTGGGTCCCAAAAACATATAGTTTTTTATCGCTTAAGTTTTTCTAAACGTGAGCCTTTTCTCATACTTAATTGGCATTTTATCCAATCAATACTTATTGGTAGTGCAAAAAAAAGTGGCAACAATGCAAAATTATTTTGTTTATTGGTTACAAGTAAAGCAGATGCAATTGATAAGCTTCCTATAAGAATTGAATGGCCTAAAGTTTTTTGAGCAGTAAACATTTTTTTGAATTGTCTATCAGACTCTCCCATTCTTATTTGCAATTGTAAATCCCCTTGCTCTAATCTTTCTAAACTTTCGTCTATTCTTTTGGGAATTCCAACAGCTTTCGATCCTAGTTCACCTACTTGCCTTCCAAATTGGTTAATTAAATCGTTAGGAGTTTGATTATTTGAAGTCATAAGTTCTAATAAATAAGGCTTGGTAACTGATACAAGGTTAAACCCTGGATCAAGCATTCTACCAACTCCTTCAAAAGTTGATAAAGCTCTCATCACAAAGATTAAATCTACTGGCAGTTGAAATGGTGTTTCATATACAAGTTCGTATAAATCTCCAGATAATTTTTCAATAATATTTGGACTAAATGGTGGAGTTAAGGCTTCTTTAAGCATCAATCTTACTAATCTTCTGACTGGTCCTATATCGATGTCTTTTGAAATCAGCTCAGCTTGTTGTAACTGACTAACAAGTGATGAGGCATCTCTTAACGCAGCAGCCTTAACCATTCCCCCTAATCTTGTTTGAAGATTATTTGATATATTTCCCATCATTCCAAAATCATAAAAAATCAATTTACTTTTGCTTGAAACTGCTAGATTCCCTGGATGAGGATCTGCATGAAAAAAACCATAATTAACTAATTGTTTTAAATAGCTGATAGCACCTATCTCTGCAATTTTAGATAAATCAATGTCTTGTGATTTTAATTTTTCTAGATCGCTTATTTTTGTTCCTTCTAAAAAACTTAAACAAAGCACTTTTTCACTGCTCATATCCCAAATTACTTCAGGAACTTCAACATTTTCATCATCAAGAAATTGCTGTCTGAATCTTGCTGCATATTGTGCTTCACAATTAAAATCAAGCTCCTTCATGAGAACTTTCTTGCACTCTTTAGCAATCTCAACCCAGTTTCTACCTCGACTCCAATTCTTATTTTTCTGCAACAAACCTGCGATTTGCTGCATTATGCCCAAATCGATAATAAACAATTCTTTTAAATTGGGTCTTTGGACTTTAAATACTACTTGCTTACCATTTTTTAAAGTCGCCCTATGAACCTGAGCTAGTGATGCTGATCCAATTGGATCGAATACTATTTGATCTATTTTGTTAAACTTCGATCCAAGTTCTTTTTTGATAGTTTCTTCAACTTGCTCAAATGAAAAATTAGGAACTTGATCCTGCAATTTAGATAATTCATGTATCCAGGTATTAGGAATTAAATCAGGTCTCGCGGATAATAATTGTCCAATCTTAATAAATGCAGAACCAAGCTTAATTAATTTATTAGTAAACCACCTGGCTCGTTTAGTTTGGATCCTACTTTTTTTATTGCTATTACTTTGAAAAATTTTAAATCTAACATTATCTATCCACAATTTTGTTAAAAGCGAAATCAAAGTTAGCCAGATAAGATACCCCCTCTTCAATTTCTTTAAAAGATCAAACAAAGTGTAGTAATTCATTTGATTTGTTCATTCATCGTTTTATTTAATAGATCAATTTGATTATCAATACCTTCAATTTCATTTAGAGCTTTTTTTATTTTGGAATTTTGATAAGTATTAGTGGTTTCATTTTCCTGAAAATTATCTGCTTTCTCCATCCTTGAAGCTTCTTCGATTATGGATTCTTTTAAAATATCAAATTCTTTTTTGAGTATTTCTGGAGCATCCTGAGCTATATTTGTTGCTTCTTCAATTTTTTCAACTAATATCTCGTTTAATTTTTCGGTTACTTTTTTAATAGCAGCTTTGAGAAGGTAATCAGAGTTGGTCATGAAAATATAAATTTTTCTATAGCAATTAATATTCACCCTGGTTTCATAATAGATCAATAAAGAACATTTCAGGTGATTGATCATTTTGATAATTAAATTTTTTGTTTTTCCTATGTATGTTTGTTTCTATATTATGCTTTTTTCCTTTTTTTCTTTTACCTTATATCTATATAAAGGTTAGGTATTAACATTAAAGATATCTTCTAACCAAAAACTCATCTAATTAACTAATAAAGGAGTTTTATTACATTGGAAATCATTGAGTCAGATGTAGTTATTATCGGAGGAGGTCCGGCAGGATGTACTTGCGCACTTTATACATCTCGATCAAACTTAAAGACAGTAATTTTAGATAAAAATCCATCTGTTGGCGCCCTAGCGATCACTCATCAGATAGCTAATTATCCAGGTGTTCCGGTTGATATAAGTGGGGAGAAATTACTTACTCTTATGAGAGAACAGGCTGTGCAATACGGTACAGACTATAGAAGAGCACAAGTATTTGGAATAGATGTTAGTGGAGAATGGAAAACAGTTTATACTCCTGAGGGTACATTTAAGGCTAAAGCACTTGTTCTTGCAAGTGGAGCAATGGGCAGGCCTGCATCATTTAAGGGAGAAGCTGATTTTCTTGGCAAAGGGGTGAGTTATTGTGCTACTTGTGATGGTGCTTTTTACAAAAATAGAGAAGTTGCTGTTGTTGGAGTGAATAAGGAGGCAATTGAAGAGGCAACTGTTCTTACTAAATTTGCTTCAACTGTTCATTGGATTACATCAAGTGATCCTAAATCAGATAATGAAGAAGCTATGGAATTGATGAATAATTCAAATATAAAACATTGGAGTAGAACAAGATTATTGGAAATATTGGGTGATGATATGGGTGTAAATGGGATTATTGTAAAAAATAAACAAGAAGAAAATCCTCTCAATTTGAATTTAGATGGAGTCTTTGTCTATATGAGTGGCTCAAAGCCAATTACTGATTTTTTAGGTGATCAGATTGCCTTAAATGAAGATGGGGGAGTTATTGTGGATGACTTTATGTCTACTAACTCTGATGGAGTATGGGCTATTGGAGATATTAGAAATACACCATTTAAGCAAGCCGTTGTTGCAGCTTCTGACGGATGCATCGCCGCAATGTCAATTGATAGGTATTTAAATAGTAGAAAAAATATAAGAGTTGATTGGATTCATTCTTGAAAATAAATATTTCTTGTTTAATTTAAAGGGGTGTTGCTTCAGAAATATAAGCGACTCCTCCGTAGTAGCTCAAATCATCCCTAATGTTATCTCTCATTTTATCTATTAATTCTTGCTCACAAAAAACAATAACATGAGCATTTGCTCCTAATCCTGTAAATTCCATATCTTCAGTAACAACTCTTTCAGGCCCTCTGCCTGTAGCGTGTTTCATAACTGTATATCCAGGAACATTGGCTTTTTCTAATGTTTTGATGATTGCATCTAGTTCTCTTTCACTAAATATCAGGTCTAATCTTTTCATTTTAATAAGGGGGAAAGTGGGATAATGGTATTTACTAAACTCATATATATGGGAATGCCGAGAACTATATTGAATGGGAAAGTTAGTCCTAGTGTAGTTGAAATATAATAACTAGATTTTGCTTCTGGAACTGTCATCCTCATCGCTGCTGGAACTGCTAAATAAGAGGCGCTTGCACATAAAACCACAAATAAAAGTGCGTTGCCAGGTCCTAAAGATAAAAATCTTGCAACGAAAACACCAATAAATGCGTTGAATAAAGGCATAAAAATGGCAAAGCCAATCAAGAACGAACCAGCATTCTTCAGTCTTGGCAATCTTTGAGCAGCGACTATTCCCATATCTAACAAGAAGAAGCATTCTGCTCCATAGAATAATTGTCCAGTAAAAGGTTCCATTTTTGCAATCCCTGAGGGATTACTGGAAGCAGTAAGGAATCCTACAATTAAGCTTGAAAGTAATAAATAAACTGATCCATTCAAAAGTGATTCGTGTAAAATTGCGCTTAGATGCATTTTTCTTGATTTTGGTCTATTTTTGGGAGCTGCAAATTTCACAAGCAATAATCCAACAATTATTGCAGGAGATTCCATCAAAGCTAGGGCGCCAACCATAAACCCATCGAAAGCTATCCTTTGACTTTCAAGAAAACTTTCTGCGGAAATGAATGTAACGGCACTAATTGAACCGTATGCTGCTGCGATTGCAGCTGAATTAAAGACATCAAACTTAAATCTTAAAATTAAAAATCCAATCAACGGAATTATTAGTGACATCAGTATTGCAGCACTTAAAGTAGGTAATACTTGATCTGTAAAACCACTTTTCTGTATCTCTATACCCCCTTTAAACCCAATAGCTAGGAGCAGATATAATGAGAAGAGTTTAGGTAATGGAGCTGGTATTTCTAAATCAGATTTAAAGAGTACTGATATTGCTCCAATCAAAAAGAAAAGAACTGGAGGGGCTAATACATTTTGCAGAATTGGATTTATTTCCATAAATTACTTGGCTATTTCATTTAGAGCAGTTTCTAAAGCTTCTTTTCTTGTTTCAATAATGCCTTCAACTCCAAACTTAGCTAATCTATCTTTTACTTTTTCATTAGCACCAGCAACAAATGCTTTTCTGGAATTATTTTTTGCTTCTTGCATCATATCCTCTATTGCTAGAGTGGCCGTCACTCCAAGTCGTGGTACATCAGTGATATCTAATATTAAAACTTTGTAGTTTCTTACAAGCATCATTCTCTCAGATATCCCCTTAGCTGCTCCAAAACTAAGTGGTCCTTTAAGTCTAAATAGCATTACCTCGCCTGAGCATCTATCTAGTAGTGCTTTTTCATCAGCTGGTAATGCATTTTTAGCTTGATCATCTTTTGATAAAGGATTATCTTCATCCATACCTTCTAGTTGAGTTTCAGTTATTGAATCAATAGTGAGCATATTTGCTATGAATACACCTACTAAAACGGCCCAAATTAAATCCCAAAAAACAGTCATTAGAAGTACGCCGTACATTACGACTGAAGTTTTTAAAGATAACTTGTGAGCCCTCCTCAAGAATCCCCAATCTATGATATCTAGACCAACTTTTATAAGAATTCCTGCGAGCAACGCAGTTGGTATTTGCTCAGCTAAAGGTCCTGCACCAACTAAAACTATCAACAACACAACTGAGTGAACCATTCCAGAGATTGGAGTTGAGCCTCCAGATTTAACATTTATAACTGTCCTCATTGTTGCTCCTGCTCCAGGCAAACCTGAAAATAGACCTGCAACAGCATTTCCTATCCCTTGACCAATAAGTTCTCTATCAGAATTATGCTTGGTTTGTGAGATATTATCTGCTACAAGAGATGTTAATAAAGAGTCAATTGCACCTAGTACTGCGAGGACTAATCCTGCTTTGAAAATAATTGGAAAATATTGATTAAAACTTGGGAAATTTAAAGATGGAACTCCCCTCGGAATTTCTCCAATTCTATCAATAGCTCCATCTCCAAAAATTAATATTGATATAGGAGTTACTATTAATAGCGCCAAAAGAGGAGAAGGAACCCATTGACTTATTTTTCTAGGAGTTAGAAATACTATACCTAGTGTCATTATCGCTACTCCAATAGCAGCACCATTGGGCTGGAAATTTGAAAATACCGTAGATAAAGATTCGACTACTCCACCTCTAGTGCTAATTCCTAGTAATGGACCGATCTGAAGTGCAATTATTATTACTCCAATCCCAGACATGAATCCTGAAACAACAGAATAAGGAACCAACGTAATGTATTTTCCTAGTTTTAGAATCCCGAATAATATTTGTAGTAAGCCGCCAATTACTACAGCTGCCATCACTAAAGGTAAAATTTGTCCTGCAGACAGATCTCGTGGAACTCCTACAGCTGCTAAGCCTGCTACTACTCCAGCAACAGTTACACTCATAGGACCGGTAGGTCCACTAACTTGAGCAGGTGTCCCGCCGAATAATGCTGCTAAAAAACCAACTACTACCGCACCATATAATCCATAAATTGCTCCCCCAGGTCCCAACGCAGCATTACCAAAAGCAAGAGCGAGAGGAAGAGCCACTACTGCGGCAGTGATCCCTCCAAGAATATCGCCTCTTAAATTCTTTAGGTGAAATCCATTAATTATTTGCAAAGATACTCTCCTTAAAATAAATACTTAACTAAAAGATATTATCTCTTTATGATGTAAATTTGTGAAAAATGAAGTATGTGCAAAATATTTTTGTAACTTTTTTTCTCCTCCTAATATAAATTAAGTTAATTTTCCTGAACAAAAGGAGTCTCTGATTGATTAATGTGTGAGGTAAGCGATTAATGTATTAGATAAATATTTTTCAACTCAAATAATATTCAAATGAATTTGATTATTCGTCCAAGAAGACTAAGAAGGACTGAGGCAATTAGAGAAATGGTAAGAGAAAATCACCTAAAAGCTTCGGACTTTATATATCCATTATTTATTCATGAAAAAGATTTTAAAGAGGAAATTTCTGCAATGCCAGGAACTTTTAGATGGGATATGAATGGCTTAATAAATGAGGTCACTAGGGCATGGGAATTAGGAATAAGATGTATTGTTCTTTTTCCAAAAATAAACGATAGCTTAAAGACTGAAGATGGAGCAGAGTGTTTGAATGAAGACGGCTTAATTCCTAAAGCTATTCGAATATTAAAAAAAGAGATTCCAGAAATGGCAATAATGACAGATGTTGCCTTGGACCCATATTCTTGCGATGGACATGATGGGTTAGTTGATGAAACTGGAAAAATATTGAATGATGAAACAATTGAAATTTTAAAAAAACAAGCTTTAACACAAGCCAGAGCCGGAGCAGATTTTATTGGTCCAAGTGACATGATGGATGGGAGAGTTGGAGCTATTAGGACTGCCCTTGATAGTCAAGGATTTAGTGATGTAGGTATTATTAGTTACACAGCAAAATATTCATCTGCTTATTATGGTCCGTTTAGAACTGCTTTAGATTCAGCTCCAAGAGAAAATAATAAGAAAATAATTCCAGATAATAAGTCTACATATCAAATGGACCCTGCTAATTCAAAAGAGGCTTTAATCGAATCTGCATTGGATCAATATGAAGGAGCCGATATTTTGATGGTAAAACCTGGAATTTCATATTTAGATATTATTTATAGACTAAGTACTTTTTCAAATAAACCAATAGCTGCATACAACGTAAGTGGCGAATATTCCATGGTAAAGTCTGCTGCCATGAAAAACTGGATTAATGAAAAAGATATTGTTTTAGAAACTTTGCTCAGTTTTAAAAGAGCAGGAGCGAAATTAATACTTACTTATCATGCTTGTGATGCATCACAATGGTTGCAGGATAATTAAAAACTCATTATTAACAAAAATTTGGTTTATTCTTATGTTAATAATAAATGCACTGCTTTGTTTTGAATTTTTCACAAGGGGTAAATAGGATTGGTCACATCGCACTTAGAGTAGAGAATCTCGAAAGGGCAAAATCTTTTTATATTAAATTGGGTATGAATTTGGTTTGGGATGACAAGGATTGGTCTTATTTGGAAGCTGGTAAAGGGAAAGATGGACTTGCATTGTTAGGCCCCAGTTATAAAGCGGCAGGGCCTCACTTTGCTTTTCATTTTGACGATAAAAAAGAAGTCGTAAATATTCAAAATGATTTAAAAGAATCTGGTTTAAAAGTTGGTCCTTTACATGAACATAGAGATGGAACAGCATCCTTTTATTTGAAGGATACTGAAGGAAACTGGCTTGAGATGCTTTATGTTCCTCCTGAAGGGATTCAATCGAATGTTTGATTCTTTTTTTGTATGCAAGAGAAAAGTCATTCTAAAAAATCATACTTAGAAAAAACCTTAGAAGATGAATCCATAAATCTTTTAGAGTGGGATGCATTAAAAACTCATTTATCCTCATTTGCCTCTACAGAAATGGGTAAACGAGAAATTTTAAGTTTTAAAATTCCTTCAGAATACGAAGTATCTAAAAGACTTTTGAATGAAACGTTTGAAATAACTGAGCTAGAAAATAATTTAGATAAATCAATTAGTTTTTCCGATGTTAAAGATATTAGTAGAAATATTGAAATTTGTTCTAAGGGAGGTGTAATTTTATCTTCTGATTTATTAGACATAGCGAAAACAATTGCTGCAGCAAGAAATTTAAAAAAAATCTTCTTAGATTTTGAACAAAGGCCTTATATTTCCTCATTTACAAAAAATTTAATTGATCATCAGAATATCGAAACGATTTTTAAAACAGGTATTGAATCTAATGGAAGGATTTCAGACAATGCTAGTAATGAACTATCTATTCTTAGAAAAGAATTATTATCTAAGAAACTTGAAAGAAAAATATTAGTTGATAAATTTATACAAAAGAATTTAGCTTATTTGCAAGACACGACTATTGGAGATCGTTATGGTAGGCCAGTTTTAGCAGTTAAAGTTAATTATATAGATAAATTTAAAGGCATAATTCATGATTCTTCATCTTCAGGAAATACACTATATTTTGAACCTGATAGTTTAGTAACTAAAGGCAATAAGATTGCTTCTTTAGAGGCTAGGATCACAGCAGAAGAATTTAAATTACTTAATAAATGGTCCCAAGTCGTTAGTGATAATTCAGAAAATCTTATTTTAATGGCATCCATTTTATTGAGATTAGAAAATGCTCTAACTCGTTCAAGATATTCGAAATGGATTGGAGGAAAAAATCCTCTTTTTGAGAAAAATCCTATTATCTCCCTTATTGGTTTTTCTCATCCATTATTGATTTGGGAACATAAGAAAAAAGGAGCCCCTCCCCCAGTGGCTGTTGATTTTCATATAAATAGAAATATTAAGGTTGTAGCTATTACAGGTCCAAATACTGGTGGTAAAACTGCGGCTTTAAAAGGTTTGGGTTTGTCATTACTTATGGCAAGAGCAGGGTTATTTATACCCTCAACTAATAATCCTATTATCCCTTTTTGTCCAAATATATATGTTGATATAGGAGATAATCAATCATTAGAAGAAAATTTATCTACCTTCAGTGGGCACATATCCCGTATTAAAGAGATTTTAGAATCACTTGATAATAAGATAGGACTGTCAGTTGTTTTATTAGATGAGATTGGATCTGGTACAGATCCTCTTGAAGGCAGCGCTCTTGCGATGGCTTTGTTAAAGGAATTTGCCAATAAATCTGATATCACTTTAGCAACTACACATTACGGAGATATTAAGGCATTAAAATATGATGATTCCAGATTTGAAAATGCATCAGTTGCCTTTGATGAGGATTATTTGAAGCCAAAATATATACTTAACTGGGGCATTCCTGGTCGGAGTAATGCTTTGTCAATCTCGAGGAGAATTGGCCTCGATGAAAGCATACTCAATGAAGCTGCAAATTATCTAAAGCCAAAAAAAGTTGACAATATCAATAATATTATTAAAGGATTGGAGGAAGAGAGGATTAAACAACAAAAATCTGCAGAAGCCGCTGCGGAACTTATTGCTAGGACTGAAATATTACATGATGAACTAAAGAAAAATTACGAATATCAAAAAATAAATGCTGAAAAAATCCAGGAAGTTGAAAGGTCTAAATTATCAAAACATATCGTAAATGCTAAAAAAGAGGTTATAGATTTGATTAAAAAATTAAGAGATAAAAATGTTAGTGGAGAGGATACGAGAATTATTGGGAGAAGATTAAAGGAAATTGAAAAAGAGCATTTAACCCGAAAGAAAGTTGAAAAGTCGATATCATGGAACCCTAAAGTAGGTGATTTTGTAAAAATAAAAAGTCTTAATAGTACGGGACAAATTGTAGATTTAGATGAAAAAGGTGGTTTTTACGAAGTTAAATGTGGTTCATTTAGGAGCACAATATCTATAAATGAACTTGAAGGCATTAATGGAGAAAAGCCTAATTCCAAAAAGTCAAAAATTGAGATTCGATCTTCAAGAGAAGATTTTTCTTTTTCTAAAATTAGAACGAGTAAAAATACAATTGATGTAAGAGGACTAAGAGTTCACGAAGCCGAAATAATTATCGAGGAGAAAATTAGAAAATTTCATGGACCGCTATGGATTGTTCACGGAATTGGAACTGGTAAATTAAAAAAAGGTTTAAGAAAGTGGTTATCAGGTTTAAATTATGTTGATAAGATTGAAGATGCTGCAAACAACGAGGGTGGAGCTGGTTGCAGTATTGCCTGGATAAAATAAAATTTAAAATATTTAAAAACTATTGAACAAGAGTATTAAGTGCAATTTATTGATCAAGCAAACATTATTCTTAAAGCTGGAAAAGGTGGAAATGGAATAGTTTCATTTAGAAGAGAAAAATTCGTTCCTGCTGGAGGACCATCGGGGGGGAACGGCGGCAGAGGGGGTTCAATAATATTGGTGGCTGATAATAATCTTCAAACATTATTAGATTTTAAATTCAAACGTGAAATAATTGCTCAAGATGGATGTAAAGGAGGTCCTAATAAAAGAACTGGTGCTTCAGGTTTGGATACAATCCTCAAAGTTCCTTGCGGTACAGAAATAAGGGATTTCAGAACCGGCATTATTTTAGGAGACTTAACTAAAAATAAACAGAGTTTAACTATTGCTATTGGAGGAAGAGGTGGTCATGGAAATGCCTACTATTTAAGTAATCAGAATAGAGCTCCAGAATCATTTACTGAAGGGAAAGATGGTGAGATATGGGAGGTTCAATTAGAACTAAAACTCCTTGCAGAAGTTGGGATTATAGGTCTTCCGAATGCAGGAAAAAGTACTTTAATTTCCGTTTTATCATCTGCCAGTCCAAAAGTCGCAAACTATCCTTTCACAACTTTGATACCTAACTTAGGTGTAGTTAGAAAAGTGGATGGGAATGGTTGTCTTTTTGCTGATATCCCTGGATTAATTTCAGGGGCAGCTGATGGAGTTGGTTTAGGGCATGATTTTTTAAGGCATATCCAAAGAACGAAGATACTTGTGCACTTAATTGATTCAATTTCAGAAAATCCTATTCAAGACTTCGAGATAATTGAGCAGGAATTAAAAAAATATGGGAAAGGTCTTTTAGATAAAGAGAGGTTAATAGTTTTAAACAAAATGGAACTTGTAGATGATGATTATTTGAAAATAATTACACAAAAGTTAGAAAATTTATCTAATAAAAAAGTTTTAGTTATTTCTTCATCTTTAAAAAAAGGTTTATCTTCACTGCTTTCTGAAGTATGGAAAAGGATTTAACTTAAATTAAAAATTTTTTTGTATAAAAAACACTTGATTTAGTAATGAAAATTAGCCATAAATAAGATACTTCTTTAAACACAAAATGAATTTCTATAGTTGCTTTGATCAACAAGGAAAAATAATAGCTAGATGTCAAACTATTCAAGATATTGAAGTTCTGAAGAAAATGGGAAGACCAATTGTAGAAGTAAAGGAAATGAAAAACGAGGAATCGGTTATATGTTCGCTTACAGGCAGTCCATCCGATTTTAATAGAGATTACTAAATAAGAATAGAACAAATAAAAAAAAGGGCTCTGAAAGCCCTTTTTTTATGGTTTATCTATCGAAAAGAAAACTTAATCATCATAAACAAGACATTCTGGTTCATCCGGGTTGGCATCGCAGAATAGTTCTAAAGCATTAGGGTCATGTTTATCCTCTGGATGATGATCCTTATATTCTTCGAGTTCTTTTAGCTCTTCAGTTAAATGTCTGACCTTTGGAAGATTGCCCTCTGCTTTTGCAGATTCGATTTCCGATTGATCTTTTTGGATGTGTTCGTCAATGGATTTCATTTTAAGCTTTTCGTACTTTAGTAGACATACATAACATAGTTAATTTCTAATGAAATTGCATTATCTATGAACTAAATAAGTGTTCATTACAACATCATTTTTTTTTTCGAAATTGATTTATTTATTGTTTAAGACTCTAATCTCATTATTTCGTTTAGCGATGGTGAAACTGGGACTAGTTGATTTGGGTTTAATGGGAATAAAGCTTTGTAGTAATCTTTTTTCCATTCATTTTCAAGACATGTCCTATTCACATTAGGTAAATTAAAGAATTTTAATCTCCATTTAATAATCTTTTCGAAACTTGATAGTTCTTGTTCAGTGCATTTGAAAAGTTTGCTATAAATCAATTCCCATCTTATAAGTGTTGGAAAAAGGCAAATATCTGCATAGGTTAACTCTTTTCCAAATATCCAGTCACCATTGTTTTTTTGGAGTAATTTTTCAACTTCATTTAGAGCTGCAAAAAGATTTTGACTTGCTTTTTCGTAAGCTGACTGGTTTCTGGCGAAACCACATTTATATACTCCATCATTAATGCTGTTATTAATTAAATCTAAAACTTTTTGATTACAGTCTTCAATATTTAATGTCTTATATTTCGAATTACTTTTTATTGAATTGAGTAGTCTAATTATCTGGGAACTTTCATTCGATAAAATGTTTACTTCATCTTTTACAAAACCAATTAAAAGAGGTAATGTCGCTCTAAAAATTGTCTTTTTATTAGCTTTTTTGTAGAGCTCAGAAAGTCTCATGCATCTCTTAAACTCTCTATTGAAAATCCATTCTCCATGCTCCACATCTGCCTTTAAAAAAATAATTTTAACTTTTTTAGATAAATTTTTTATTTCGTGGACGAGTAAAGTTCTTTGACACCATGGACAAGAATTCCCTACCAATAAATAAATTTGTCCATTTTCATTATTAATATCGTATTCACTATCAATTGTTATACCTTTAGGCCTTTTATAGTTACCATATGAATCTGATGGTGCGAAGCCATTCATTAATTGGGTCCAAAACCAAAACCAGAATTTTCTGGTGGCTCTTATAAGGTATTTATTTTGCATAAAATTTTATTTTTAATGAAAAAATGACTGTTCAAAGAATACTTATTGTTTCAGGCACTCATGGGAATGAAATTAATCCTGTTTGGGCGGTTAAGAAATTTAATAGAGAGGAAAATAGTTTAAATCATGGTATCGAGTATGAGTACATCATAGGAAATCCTATTGCCTATGAAAAAGGTTACAGATATATAGATGTAGATTTAAATAGATCTTTTAAAGAAATTAAAAATCATGATCAAGAAAATAATAGCGTTTATGAAATTAATAGAGCTAATTTTTTAGTCGATCAATTTGGGATCCATGGATCTAAGCCCTGTCAAATTGCAATTGATTTGCATACTACTACTGCAAATATGGGAACAAGCATTGTTTTGTATGGGAGGAGATTCAAAGATTTTTGTTTAGCCGCATTACTGCAGAACAAATTTGGATTGCCTATTTATTTGCACGAAAAAGATAAATCACAAACAGGCTTTCTTGTAGAAGCTTGGCCATGTGGTTTAGTTATTGAAATAGGAGCTGTCGCACAAAATTTTTATGATCCAAAAATCATAGATAGATTCTTAATAATTATTAAATCTTTAAGGGAAGAGATAGATAAATTAAAAAACAATCTTATAGAACTTCCAAAGGAATTGGTTGTTCATGTTCATCAAGGGAGTATAGATTATCCAAGAGATGAAAAAGGATATATTGATGGCCTAATACATCCTGAAAGAATAAACCAAGATTGGAAAATGATTAAAAAAGGAGATCCATTATTTCTTGATAGCCAAGGAATAATTCATAAATATGAAGGAGAACAATTGGTTTGGCCTGTTTTCATTGGCGAAGTCGCCTATAAGGAAAAAAAAATTGCCATGAGCTACACGAAGAAAGAAGTTATTAGTTCTAACAATCAATGGGTTTATGAGTTTGAAAGCCTTTAAATTAAGAAACAAGGACAATAAATTGATGAAAACTAATAAGGATTTTTTATTTAAAAGATAAGTTTATTTAATATTTAATGCTTTTATTTTTTTTACTAAGTCTTAATCCTTAAAAATTTAAATTCTTTCGCTCCAATAAATAACAGCTCCAAAAGCCTCTAATTGCAGTCTTCTATGCTTAGCCTCTCTTAAGGAAACCACCTCTTTAGATCTTTTTCCGTTAAGAAGCCATTCGATTATTACCAAGTTAAATCCTCAATAACAAAGAAAATATTAAGACATGGAGGTTCTTTTCTTTGATATTGCAAAAAATAAGTTTACTTAAAGAAAAAAAAATTACACATTTTTAGCGATTTTGGTCTAAAATCTTCGAAGCGGAATATTTTTTCCGTTTTTATTTACACGTCTCACTTAAGAGACATACTTTACGAACTCATGACAACTATTCAGCAGCAGCGTTCTTCGCTGTTAAAAGGTTGGCCACAGTTTTGTGAGTGGGTAACATCAACTAACAACAGAATTTATGTTGGTTGGTTCGGCGTCTTAATGATCCCATGCCTACTTACAGCAGCGGCTTGCTTCATCGTTGCATTCATCGCAGCACCACCAGTAGACATCGACGGAATTAGAGAGCCAGTTGCTGGTTCATTCCTATATGGAAACAACATCATCTCAGGTGCAGTTGTTCCTTCATCTAACGCTATTGGTCTACACTTCTACCCAATTTGGGAAGCAGCTACTGTAGATGAGTGGTTATACAACGGTGGTCCTTACCAGCTTGTAATTTTCCACTTCCTAATTGGTATCTCAGCATACATGGGAAGACAGTGGGAGCTTTCATACCGTTTAGGTATGCGTCCATGGATCTGTGTTGCATACTCTGCACCAGTTTCAGCAGCTTTCGCAGTATTTCTTGTATACCCATTCGGTCAAGGTTCTTTCTCTGACGGAATGCCTCTAGGTATCTCTGGAACATTCAACTTCATGTTTGTTTTCCAGGCAGAGCACAACATTCTTATGCACCCATTCCATATGGCTGGTGTTGCTGGTATGTTCGGAGGATCTTTATTCTCAGCTATGCACGGTTCACTTGTTACTTCTTCTCTAATCAGAGAAACAACTGAGACAGAGTCTCAGAACTACGGTTACAAGTTCGGACAAGAAGAAGAAACATATAACATCGTTGCAGCTCATGGCTACTTCGGTCGTTTGATCTTCCAATATGCAAGTTTCAACAACAGCAGAAGTCTTCACTTCTTCCTAGCTGTATTCCCAGTTGTTTGTGTATGGTTAACTTCAATGGGTATCTGCACAATGGCATTCAACCTTAACGGTTTCAACTTCAACCAGTCAGTTGTTGATGCAAACGGTAAGATTGTTCCTACATGGGGTGATGTTCTTAACAGAGCAAACCTAGGTATGGAAGTAATGCACGAGCGTAACGCTCACAACTTCCCACTTGATCTAGCAGCAGCTGAGTCTACAACAGTAGCTCTTTCAGCTCCAGCTATTGGTTAAGCTTAAAGTTCTTAAATTTCCAAGCCCCCTTAAAGGGGGCTTTTTTTTGTTTAATTTTCAATTGGTTTCATATAATGTTTATATATAGATAAAACATTTGATATTTCTATGAGTAGTAGTTTTGGAAAAATTTTTCGTGTTAGTACTTTTGGAGAATCACATGGTGGTGCAGTGGGAGTTATCCTTGATGGCTGTCCCCCTAAGTTAAAAGTAGATATAAATCTGATACAAAATGAATTAGATAGGCGCAGACCTGGCCAAAGTGACATTACTACACCCAGAAATGAAGAAGATAAAATTGAAATATTAAGTGGAATAAAGGAAGGGTTAACACTTGGAACTCCAATAGCGATGTTGGTAAGAAACAGGGATCAAAGACCAGGAGATTATGATAATTTGGAGCAAGTATTTAGACCTTCTCATGCAGATGGTACATATCATCTGAAATATGGAATTCAGGCAAGTTCTGGTGGTGGAAGAGCCTCTGCAAGAGAAACAATTGGAAGAGTAGCTGCTGGTGCTATAGCAAAACAATTATTAAAAAACTTCTGTAACACCGAAATACTATCTTGGGTAAAGCGTATACATGATATTGATTCTGATATAAATAAAGAAACAATTTCTCTCAACAAAATAGATTCTAATATTGTTAGATGTCCTGATGAAAAGGTATCAGCAGAAATGATTGAGAGAATTAAGCAATTAAAGCGTCAAGGAGATTCTTGTGGCGGTATTGTTGAATGTCTAGTAAGAAATGTCCCTTCTGGTCTTGGAATGCCTGTTTTTGATAAATTAGAAGCTGATTTGGCGAAGGCTTTGATGTCTTTGCCTGCCACGAAAGGCTTTGAAATAGGTTCAGGTTTCTCTGGAACTTATTTAAAAGGAAGCGAACATAATGATGCCTTCATTAAGTCTGATGATATTAGGAAGTTAAGAACAATATCCAATAATTCAGGCGGTATTCAGGGAGGAATAAGTAATGGCGAAAATATTGAGATGAAGATAGCTTTTAAACCTACAGCAACTATCGGGAAAGAACAGAAAACAGTAAATGCTGAAGGGAAAGAAGTTGTGATGAAAGCAAAAGGGAGACATGATCCATGCGTTTTACCAAGAGCAGTTCCTATGGTTGATGCTATGGTGGCTTTAGTACTTGCCGATCATTTACTACTAAATCAAGCTCAATGTGGCTTAATCAATAATTAGTAGTTTTGTTAAATAAATTATATTTATCTTCGATTTAATTATTTTTAAGCCATTCATATATTTTTGGATCAAATTTTTTATTTATAATACCTTTATCCCCAATCACGATTGCCTTATATCCTAAAGATTTATAAGGTTTTACATCATTGATCGTTAGGCCTCCAGCAGCAATGAAATCAATACTTTTAAAGTTGAGTATATCTATGGAACAAGCTTTACTTTTTATTGGATAAATTTTAATAATTTTGCAATTTAAATTTATCGCTTCCTCAAGATCTTTTAAATTTTTAATTCCGGGAATTAATAAATAATTTTTTGACTGCGCATAATTGAAAAGATCTTTATCCCAAAATTTCATCATAGAAAAATTTAATCCAATTTTTAATGAATCTTCTATTGATTGCTTGTTAACTATGGAAGCAGAGCCTAAATTAATTCTTGGAAATTTGAGTTTCATTTCGGATACAAAATCTAACCACTTTTCGTTTTCTGACCAACTTATTTCAATATTCTTTAATCCTAATTTTACTAAGATTCCTAATTCTGCAAAAAATGAATTTCTTATAGAGTTATTTGAGTAAATTTTATCTTCAGGTTTTATAAGTAAAAAAAAAGATTCTTTTTTCAG
This sequence comes from uncultured Prochlorococcus sp., assembly GCA_902573565.1. GTDB lineage: Bacteria > Cyanobacteriota > Cyanobacteriia > PCC-6307 > Cyanobiaceae > Prochlorococcus_A. Next base: position 21,980 of record CACGKI010000006.1, on the reverse strand, counting down.
GAAATCCGAAAAAGAATCTTTTTTATTATTCATTAAAAATTTAAACTTTCGGGCTTAAATATAGTTTGCAACTTTTATTTCTGAGCGGTTAAGCAAATCTTCAATGTCTTCCGTATCTATAGTTTCTCTTTCTATAAGCATTTGAGCCATTTCGTCAAGTACAGTTCTGTTATCTGATAAAACTTTTGTAGCTCTTTTGTATGCTACATCAACAAGCTCTGAAACCTCAACATCTATAGTAGCAGCTGTATCTTCAGAGAAGTCTCTTGTAGAACTCATATCTCTCCCAAGAAACATTCCGCCCTGAGATTGGCCTAAAGCAACTGGACCTATTTTGTCACTCATTCCAAATTTAGTGATCATTTGTCTCGCTACATTAGCGACTTGTTGTAAATCGTTTGAAGCTCCAGTTGTAACTTCTTCTTCTCCATAGACAATTTCTTCAGCAACTCTTCCACCAAGAGCCACAGCCATTTGATTTTGAAGATAAGAACGCGAGTAGAGACCTGATTCCATTCTTTCTTCACTTGGAGTGAAGAAGGTTAAACCTCCAGCTTGACCTCTAGGAATAATTGAAACCTTAGCTACAGGATCATAATCTGGCATTAATGCTCCTACTAGTGCATGACCAGCTTCGTGATAAGCAACTAATTCTTTTTTCTTATCGCTAATGACTCTATCTTTCTTCTCCGGACCAGCCATAACTCTTTCAATAGCATCACCAACTTCATCATTACTTACTTTATCTAAATCTTTTCTAGCTGCTAGTATTGCTGCTTCATTTAATAAGTTAGCTAAATCTGCTCCAGTAAATCCTGGTGTTCTTCTAGCAACTTTATCTAAGTCAACGTCTTTTGAAAGAGTTTTATCTTTCGCATGAACGTTTAATATTTGTAATCTTCCCGCGTAATCTGGTCTATCTACTGTTACTTGTCTATCGAATCTTCCAGGACGCATTAAAGCTGAATCTAAGACATCGGGTCTGTTGGTAGCAGCTACTATTATTATTCCTGAATTACCTTCGAAACCATCCATTTCTGTAAGAAGCTGGTTTAGCGTTTGTTCTCTTTCATCATTTCCCCCGCCCATACCAGCACCTCTTTGTCTTCCAACAGCATCAATTTCATCAATAAATACAATACAAGGAGCATTTTTTTTAGCTTGCTCAAAAAGATCTCTAACTCTGCTAGCACCAACTCCTACAAACATTTCTACAAATTCTGAACCCGAAATTGAGAAAAAAGGTACACCTGCTTCTCCAGCTACTGCTTTTGCTAGTAATGTTTTTCCTGTACCAGGAGGTCCAACAAGAAGGACGCCTTTTGGAATTTTTGCTCCAACTGCAGTAAATCTATCTGGGCTCTTAAGAAAATCTACAACTTCAGTCAGTTCTAATTTTGCACCTTCAACACCAGCAACATCTGTGAAGGTTACTTGTGTAGAAGGTTCCATTTGAAGTCTGGCTTTGCTTTTCCCGAAACTCATGGCAGGATTACCCCCTCCTCCAGCATTACCACTTTGTGATCTCCTGAAAAGAAAAAATAATCCTCCAATTAAAAGAACTGGGAAAATTAAGCTACTTAAAGCTTGTTGCCAGGGATTAGCCAATTTTGTAGGAGTTACAGCAATATCAACATTATTTTCGGTTAAGATTTTTAATAAATCTTTGTCCGGGGCTAAATTGACTTCAGATCTACTTCCATCATTTTCAATAACTTGTGCCGTGGCATTGTCTGGAGATATTAGAACTCTACTGATTTCTTTATCTTGAACTGCTTCTATAAAATCACTATATCTTAAGGTTTTTGTAGCATTCTCAGCACTAGGTTTATCAAAAAAAGAAGTACCTATGAAAATTATGGTAATAACAGCTAGGACGTAAAGTCCTAAGTTTTTCCAGCGTTTGTTCACAATAAATAACCTTTAATAAATCTATAATACTAATAATAAAACAATATTAAGAGCGTCTTAGAACATCTACTACACTTTTGAATGCAAACCATTCAGGTATTGGTTCGCCGCTCCTCAATTTCTTCCTAAATTCTGTACCACTAAGTTTCATAATTTGATAACTAAATTCCTTAGCTTCTTCAGCTGTAATATATCCTTTTTCCTTTGTATAAACCAAATTTTTTGAAGGCACAGTTTGCATCATTAATTCGCCTGCACACTTATTCGCAAAATTCTGAGCATCATATGGGCCATAAAAATCTTCACCAGTTGATGATGACTTGCAACCGGCCATATCTCTACCAATTATAAAATGGGTACAGCCATAATTTCTTCTGATTATCATATGTTGAAGAGCTTCTCTTGGCCCGGCCATATGCATTGAATAAGGTAAAAAAGCCCATTTTATTCTTTCATCAGATATTTCTTCTTCCAATTCTTTGTAGGTCAAATATCTGACTTTCCCAGGGATATCATCTTGTTGAGTTGGTCCACAAGTTGGATGTACTAAAACAACCGAGTTAGAAGAGACATTATCTGAGAGTAAGGCATTAGTAAATAATTCATAATGTGCTCTGTGAATTGGATTTCTGCATTGAAATGCAACTACATCATGATTTGATGGCAGTGTAGATCTAACTTCTTCAGGGGTTTTGCAGGGAAATTCTCTAATTGGTAGTTCGAAACCATAAACCCTCCCTCCAATATAAAATCTTCCTCTCTCATTAAAGATCATCTTGACAGCAGGATGATCTAAAGAATTAGTACCATAACAAAGTTTAGCTTCTAAAGATTTGTCAGGCTCCCATTTAGAGATAACTTCTAAAACTGCAATTTTTTGTTTTTTATAAGTAAGCAATATTGTCTCACCAGCTTTTACTTTTTCATTATTTGAATCAAATACAATTGGCAAGCCAAATAGTAATCCATTTGTATCTCTATTATTTTTAATTACTGATTTGTAGTTATTTTCATCCATGAAACCTTCCAATGGAGAAAAAGCTCCAACCATCAAAAGCTCTACATCGCATGCATTTCTCTCGCTACATTCAAACTCATAAGAAACCTTCGATATAAGATCATTTTTAAGGTTTTTATCTTTAATTATTAAATTTTTAAGTTCCCCTCCATAAGGCGGTATTAGTCCATTGGTATCTTTTTTGGTTTTTTGTTGTAATTCCATTTTTTGAATTGTTAAAAATATTGAAAAAAAAAGAGGGGTTTAACCCCCTCACTTTCATAAATAGGATTTATGCTTTTCTTCCGTAAAGCTCACCAATTATTTTGACATCAAGTGGGTCTTTTGAACCCATATCTGTATCTGAAGGTTGGATAGCTTCAAAAGTACCAGCAAATTCGTCTGTGTCAGGATCTACATTATTGATTGATAGAGTTATAACTCCAGTGCCGTTTACATCAACTTTAATATTTTCTTTGGCAAGTTCTTCATCATCTCCACCTAATGCAACTAAACCTTGAGCATATTCAACACCAGTATTTTTAGCTCTTGCTTTAGGATCTAGAAAATCACCAGTTCTGTAATTAGGTGTAAATGTTGAACCACTAACTTCTATACCTGGTTCAATAGATGAAGGTAAATTAGCTGTAAGGTCTTTTGCTGAGAATGCGAATGGAACCTCTAAACCACCGGGAGTTAGGACAGTAATAAGTTGAAAATCAATACCACCTTTTTCGGTGAAGGTTCCTGAGTCTATATCGCCATAAACTTCTGTCACTGTTGTGTTATTTCTAGGACTAATAATTTTTGTAGAAACAAATTCTGCAGCTTTTCTTTTAGTCCCTGGCACTTTTACATAAACTTCTGTTGGATGCATGCATATTCCTCTAAGGCTATCTCCATTCCCTAAGGATATTGATCCAACAAGAGATGAATCTAATGTAGGACAATCATTAGCTTTTCCTGTATTAACAACATCTGTGAATTGTGCATTTCCTCTTTCAGAAAAAGCAAATGTTTTAACGGGCACGAAAGCAAAAGTTATACAGAGAGAAATAACAAAAGCTAAGAAAGAACGAATTCTCATAATTAAAGTAGCAGTAAAGTTCTGTGACGGATGATAATTAGTCACCTAAAGTTCAGTACGGATATTACTAGGGAAAGGACCATAAAAGTAAGCACTTTTAAATACTCGAAATAACCCGTAGCTTTTTAGATTTTTAAAAACTGGGATTATTGTAAGCTATCACATTATTTTTAATGATTAAGATTACAAAAAAATACAAATTAAGAAATCTTTTTTATTTTTTTAATGAAATAATTTGAGTTATTAATTTATCTGCTAGGTCAATTTTTGATGTTTTGTTAATGTGGTGTTCCATATTTTTTGTATCGAACAGCCAACCCTCATTTTGTGCTAAAAAGCCAAATCCTTGGCCTTCAAGATCAATTGGATTTGCGAATAGAAAATCACAGCCCTTTTGGATAATCTTTTCTTTAATTGATATTCGTGCTTCTTCAATAGATCCTGTAAAAGCGCAAAAGCCAACAAAAACTTGGTTATCTTTTTTTGATTTACTAAATCTTTTTAAAATATCTGGTACTATCTCAAGGTTTTTATTCAAATGATCATTAATTTTATTTTTGGGAATTTTAGCTGAATTATCAGAGTTTATCTTGAAATCAGATACTGCTGCATTCATGAAAAAATAATCACAATTTGAAATTTCATTATTAAGTGCCCTAATTAAATCAACGCTAGTTTCGATTTCATGTCTTTTAATTCCATCAGTAAGATTTTTATTTATTTTCAAAGGCCCATGGACATATTTTACATGGGCCCCTCTAAACCTTGCTACTTGAGAAAGAAGTAAGCCCATAGCTCCAGAACTTTTGTTAGTAATATGTCTTGCCGCGTCAATTTTCTCTAAGGTGCAACCTCCGGTTATTAAAATTTCTTTATTAGATAAATCTTTGCGATATTCATTTTGTTTTTGAGAAGCTATAAATTCAAGAGCTAATTGAATTAAATCATTAGGAGGAATCTTACCGATGCCAATCGAATCACATGCTAAAAGGCCTTCACTTGGATGCAAAGACAAGACATTTTCGTACGTCTGTAAGTTCTCATAATTTTTTTGGACAGCTTTATTTAGCCACATTTGTGTATTCATTGCTGGTGCAACAATAATTGGCTTTATATTTGCTATTAAAATGCTTGGAATCAATCCCTCCGCATTTCCAGTGACCCATTTTGCTAATGTTGTTGCTGTTAAAGGGGCAATTATTAAAATATCAGCCCAATTGCTTAGTTCTATGTGAAGAGGTGTTGATTGTCTATTTAACCATTGATCATTTTCTAAAATGCAAGGGTTTCTACTTAAAATAGAAAGAGAAAGTGGATTTATTAATTTTTCTGCATTTTTAGATAAAACGCACCTTATTTCATAATTTTCTTTTGATAATTGGCTAACTAATAATGGAATTCTTACAGCTGCAATACTCCCTGTTATTAATAAAAGAACCTTTATTTTGGAGTCCGTACTTTTAGTTTTCATCGAAAGGTTCCTGATCGAGGAGATGGATATAATTAGTTGTTAATTCAGGTCTATTGATTGCAAGAGCCCTCAGTAAGTGCCAGTCTTTTAAACCATCAAATGGAGTGTTATAGTTATCCTCCTCCAGTCTTTTAGCGAGCTCAAGGGTCATTTCTTCATCAAAAGAATTTACTAGTTCCTCACTTATTTTATGTTCAGAAATCAATTTCATATTGAGTAAAGCCAATATATTCTAATAATAAAGCCTCAAGTAATTATTTAAAATTGATATAAGTATTAAGTACATATTTCTAGGATATTAAAAATTTTTAAAATTCATAATCCTTTCAAATTGTTCTTAGATCATTTATCTTCATTCTCAGTCATAAATATGCAAACTCTCAAATATTAGAAATATTTTTCTTAGGATAAGATTGAAATAGTTGAAGCGATGTCACAAGCCAAAAGAGAACAAGTTATTAGTCACCTAAGGTATTTAAGGCAAGAACTTAGAGAAATGCATTTAGGTGTAAAAGAAGACGACCTTTTCCCTGAACCGGGCGAAATAAGAGGATTAATGGCTCAAATGGATGCATTACTTGAATTAGTAGAGGGAAACACTAGAATTCAATCAAATTCTGAAGCAGCTTAGTTGAAAGCACAATGGTTTTAAGACCTCAAAAGACAAATTTTCAATTAAAGGTTGTAGAAAATATTCAAACATTAAGTATTTGGGCTAACAATCCCTGGCGAAGATATTCAATATCATTAATAATCCTCTTAAGTGGTTACTTCTTAGGCAGTTCTCTGGGCATGGTAAGTGCCGTTGTGGAACTAATGGATCCTGTAGCTGCTTTCTTATCGGTTGTTTTTATTGAAGTTTTGATAGTTCTTAGAAGAAATTTTAGATTTGAAAGTAAAAAGAAATTTTTAGTTCTTTTGTTAGATTCTTTAAGATTAGGATTATTTTATGGATTCTTTACTGAAAGTCTTAAGTTACTTTGAATTTATTTATTATTTTTCTGTAATAGGTAAAGTAAAGCCATTCTTATTGGGATACCATTTGCAACCTGATTATTGATTAAACAATTAGGATATTCATCTACTACTTTGCTACTAATTTCAATATCTCTATTAATTGGTCCAGGATGAAGAATAGGAATTTCTTTACTATTAAGTGATAATTTCTCTAAGGTTAATCCATAGTCCAAACTATATGTATCAATGTTGCTTAGCAAATTCTCCATCATTCTCTCTTTCTGGAGTCTTAAAACAATAATTGCATCTGCAATTTTTATTGATTCTTCTAATGATCTAGAAATTGTTATGGAACCTCTTGATTTAACAGGATCTTCAACTTGATTTGGCGCAGGGGTTTTTAAAAAATTGATAAATTCATCAGGTATTAATGTCTTAGGACCACATAAGATTATGTCCGCTCCGAATGCACTCAAAGCCCAAAGATTTGATCTTGCAACCCTTGAATGATTAACGTCTCCTATTATCAAAATTTTTTTTGAATTTAAAACTTCAGGATTCAGTGATTTTTTAGAGAAGAATTTTATCAATGTATAAATGTCAAGCAATCCTTGGCTAGGATGACTATGTAATCCATCACCGGCATTAAGAACCGAAGTCTTAGAATTTATTGCATCAAGTTTGTTAGCGATCTCAAAGGTTATGTAACTCGATGAATGTCTTATAACTAATGTATCTGCCCCCATTGCAGAATAAGTTAACGCTGTATCAATTATTGTTTCTCCTTTTGTTAAGGAACTAGAAGATGGCGCAAATGTTTGTACATCCGCTGATAGTCTTTTTGCCGCAAGTTCAAAGCTATTTTTTGTTCTTGTACTAGGTTCAAAAAACAAAGAAGTTATCAAAGTCCCTTGTAAGGCAGGAATCTTTTTAGTCCCTGCATTCTTTAGGGCATCAAATCTATTAGCTAATTCAAAAACTGACTCATAATCTTGGATTGAAAAATTCGCAAGAGTGTGAATATGTTTATGAGGCCAAATTTGCATTTCACTTAAAAGGATAAATGATTACTTAAATGTGTAGGTGTTCTATCACCTTTTACTCTTTTACTTACACTCCTACAATTTTTGAGATACCAACGCCATTTTATATTTTTTGCCTTTGATATGCCAATTCTCGTAGTTTGAATTAGATCTTTTTCTTCTATTATTGAGTCTCTTTGTGAAATCCATAAAGATTTATTATTAAGAACTTCAAGTGAATTAAAAGACATGTCAATACCAAATGTCTTAGTAAGTAGCCCAGGTCCAGAAGCTAATCTTTCATTCATTTTAGAAATAGATACTGCCCTGATTAGTACACCACTAGCAAAATTATCTTTATCAGTAACTATGTTTAAACAGTGATGAATGCCATAAGATTTGTAAATATAAAATGTTCCAGGTTTGCCAAATAATGATTTATTTGATTCAGTCATTTTGCGGAAGCCATGACAGGCCTCTTCCTCCTGTGAATAAGCTTCAGTTTCGACAATAACCCCCTTAACTTGATCTTTTTTATTATTTTTTATCAAATAACAGCCTATTAAATCTGGGGCAACAAGTTTAGAGTGCCTATAAAAAAATTTTTTTGAAAATAAGTCTTCTTCTATTGTTCAATATTTATCTAATATTCTTTTTAACTGAGAAAGATAATTTAGGCTATCAATTGATACTGGTTTTCAAAAAGATGTAATTATATTTTTTTTAGTTATTTGAAATTTATGAGAAAATTTTAATAAAAAAGTTCAAAATAAATTATATTGAATATAAGTAATGAATTTAAGTTATGACAAAAATAACTAAAGAGGAAGTAGAAAAAGTTGCTCAATTAGCGAGATTGGAACTGAACGAGGATGAAATTAATAATCACGCAGAACAATTAGAAAAAATCTTGGAATATATAGAACAACTTGAAAAAATTGATACAAATGATGTGCCATGTACCACAAGAGCAATAGAGGTCATTAATGTATTTAGAAAAGATGAAAAGAAATATTCTGAATGTACTGAAGAGCTTCTAGAGTTAGGTCCATCTAAAGAAGATAAATATTTTAAAGTACCGAAAATAATTAATGAATGAGTTAATTGCTTCCTATAAATGTTTTATTGACAATGCTAAGCAAAATTTTTTTTATTTTAAATCCAGGATATAAATTTATTATTTTTCTTATCTTCCCCCTTTTTTTGCTGTGACTCCTTATACCAATAAGTAAATCATAAATAAAGTTAAAAACGTCCTCTTTGCTTTCAAATATACCAACTCTTTGTGGAGAGCCTTTTAAATCCAATAATGGCTTAGTTTTCTCATAGGCTACTTTGTATTCAAACCAGGGTATGGAAGGCCAAAGATGATGAATGAGATGATAATTTTGGCCCATTATTAATAAATTCATAAATTTGCTTGGGTAAACTCGAGAATTTATCCACTTGTTTCTTGATCGGAAAGGTCTATGAGGCAGATAATCAAAAAATATCCCTAAAGTGACTCCCACCATTAATGCTGGTCCGAACCATAAATTATAAATTAGGTTCATAAAATCAAATTTTATTCCTGCCAAGATTATTGTTATAAAGATTGATCTTTCAATTCCCCATTGTAGTAATTCATATTTTCGCCAAAGTTTTCTTTGAAAGAAAAATACTTCATGATAAAAAAATCTTGGTGCAATGAGCCAAATAGGGCCAAAAGTACTGACAATATGGTCAGGATCATTTTTTGGATGATTTACATGGATATGATGCTGTAGATGCACTCTTGTAAAAACTGGGAAGCTAAACCCTAAAAGAATTGCTGACCCATGACCCATTGCTTGATTTATCCAAGGAATAGGGTGTGCAGCTTTATGACATGCATCATGAATAACTGTGCCTTCAATATGTAAAGCTAGAAAAGCTGTTGCTACTAGTAAAGGTAGAGGCCAAACACCCCTATACCATTGCCAAATACTAAGAAAGGCTAAAAAATAACCTCCAAAAAATAGACCTAATGTTGGATTCCAAAAACTTGGCGGATCTACGTAATTTTTAATCTCCTTTTGCCAATTAAATGTTTTTAGAGAATTAGTAATTTCTGATTTATTTTTATTAATTAAGTTTGAAATCGTTTCTTATATTCTTAGACCAATATAACTGATATTTTAAGGTCATTGTAGGTTTCAATCAAAAAAAATTTTTTGAGAGATATCGAATTTAATTTTTATGTGTCAAATTAATCATCATAAGTTAAAAATATTTAAAAATAAACAACTTTCAATTATTATTTTATTTGGGCGGTCGTGGCGGAATTGGTAGACGCGCGAGTTTTAGGTACTCGTATCTTCGGGTGTGGGAGTTCAAGTCTCCCCGACCGCATTTAAGGGAACTCTGATACAAAGTTTATTTATGAATATCAGCTTCTTATAATTTTCTTATAGATAAGTAAATAGTTTGATAATTTATTTGGGCTCTTTCTATATATTAATTGGGATTTTATTTTTATTAGTACCGCTAATTTATCTTGAGTTAGGTAGACCAAAAGACTTAATTAAAGCTTTTCTGAATTTATTAATAGGATTAATATTAATTATTAAAAATAAAGTAATAGAAGAATCATTTTTTGTAATTTTCATTTTGCTAACAATACTTGTTGCCCTATATGTAGTAGAGCTTTTTTTATCTCGATGGTATGTACTAACAGACAAAGAAAGGAATAAATTAAGTACCTTTTTTGAATTCAAAAAAAATCTCTCAAAAATATTAGAGGCTATTAATCTTGGTCTTAGGCAATTTCCAAAACCTTTAGATTTCTTTAATTTTGGAAGAAATACTCAAACTACAAATACAAAAAAGTGGGTAAGAAATGATCAAAATGATAATATAAAAATTTAAAAACAAATCAATTGGTTATTTGAAACATGCAAAAAAAAAACAGGACAACTAATAAAGAATATAATAAATTTAATTTGTTAAAAATTCTATTTATCACCAATATGTCTAATATCGTCGTATGAAATCTCAAAATAGTAAAGAACAAAAATCCGACTTTTCTTATAAAGAAACTTTAAATTTACTTAAAACTGATTTCTCAATGCGTGCTAATTCAGTTGAAAAAGAACCTGAAATTCAGAATTTTTGGGCTAATAATAATATTGATTTTGAATTAGGTTCAAATGGCTCAGGAGAAACATTTACATTACATGATGGTCCGCCTTATGCGAACGGAGCTCTGCACATGGGTCATGCTCTTAATAAAGTTCTAAAAGACATAATAAATAAATATAAAATTTTGAAAGGCTTTAAGGTTCATTACGTTCCTGGTTGGGACTGTCATGGATTACCTATTGAATTAAAAGTACTTCAGAATTTAAAATCTGACGAAAGAAAGAATCTTGACACTTTAAACCTAAGAAAAAAAGCAACAGATTATGCGTATGTACAAATAAAAAATCAAATGGAAGGTTTTAAGAGGTGGGGAATATGGGGAGATTGGGACAACCCTTACTTAACTCTTAAAAAAAGTTATGAATCTGCTCAGATTGGAGTATTTGGGAAGATGTTTTTAAATGGCTACATATATCGAGGTCTTAAACCTGTTCATTGGAGTCCAAGTTCGAGGACTGCACTTGCAGAAGCAGAATTAGAATATCCTGATGAACATTATTCGAAAAGTGTTTATGTTTCCTTAAAAATCACTAAAGTTCCTGAAGAAATCATATTGAAATTCAGTCAAGAAAATCCTAATATCACAAAAGATTTTTTGCTAAGCAATTCTTTCATAACTATTTGGACTACAACGCCCTGGACCATACCTGCAAATGAAGCAGTTGCAGTAAATCCAAAAATAAACTACGTTTTTGCTCTCGACGAAGAGCAACGAATATACCTTTTTGCAAAAGAATTATCTTCTGAAATTAGTAACAAATTTAATAAAGATCTAAAGATTCTTTTAGAAGTTAAAGGATCTACATTGGAAAATATTGAATATAGACATCCCACTAAAAATAAAAATTGCAGAATTGTAATAGGGGGCGATTACATTACTACAGAATCAGGTACTGGAATCGTTCATACTGCACCAGGTCATGGAATAGATGATTTTAGTGTTGGCCAAAAATATGGTTTACCTACAACATGTGTGGTTGATGAAAAAGGGAACTTAAATGAACATTCTGGACAATTCAAAGGATCAAATGTTCTGAAAGACGCTAATGATTTGATTATTAAATATCTAAAGGGAAATCATTTGCTTCTATTACAGGAAAACTATAAGCATAGATATCCTTATGATTGGAGAACTAAAAAACCAACTATTTTTAGAGCTACAGAACAATGGTTCGCTTCTGTAAATGGTTTTAGATCATCTGCATTAAAGGCAATCGAAGATGTTGAATGGATGCCAGCCACTGGAAAGAAAAGAATTTATTCTATGGTGGTTGGAAGAGGTGATTGGTGCATTTCTAGACAAAGATCATGGGGCGTCCCAATTCCAGTTTTTTATAAAAAAAATGGTAATGAAATCCTACTTAATAGCGAGATAATTAATCATATTCAAAAACTATTTAGTCAACATGGAGCTGATATATGGTGGGATTGGGATGTTAAGAATCTATTGCCAGAGAATTATGTTGAAGAAGCTGCCCTATGGAAAAAAGGAACAGATACAATGGACGTTTGGTTCGATTCAGGTTCTAGCTGGGCTGCAGTTTGTGAAAAAAGAAGTGAATTAAAGTATCCAGCCGATCTTTATTTAGAAGGCTCAGATCAACATCGAGGTTGGTTTCAGTCTTCTTTACTCACATCTGTGGCAGTAAATAATAAACCGCCATATAAAAAAGTTTTAACTCATGGTTTTGCACTTGATGAAAATGGAAGAAAAATGAGCAAATCTTTAGGGAATGTTGTTGATCCAAATATAATCATCAATGGTGGTAATAATAAAAAAACTGAACCTGCTTATGGTGCTGATGTTCTAAGACTATGGGTAAGTTCTGTAGATTATTCAGTAGATGTGCCAATTGGTTCGAATATACTAAAGCAACTATCAGATGTTTACAGAAAAGTTCGAAATACTGCAAGATATCTCTTAGGGAATATTCATGATTATGAACCTAGTATTGATAGTTTTGAAATTGATAAATTGCCGCTCCTAGATCAATGGATGCTTGGCAGATTAGTTGAAGTTACAGATCAAATATCCAATGCTTATGAAAATTATGAATTTTCTAAATTTTTTCAAATCCTACAAAGTTTTTGCGTTGTAGATCTATCAAACTTCTATTTGGATATCGCTAAGGATAGGTTATATGTAAGTTCTCAATCGGAATTCAGGAGAAGATCATGTCAGTTTGTAATGTCTAAGGTTGTTGAAAATTTAGCTGTTCTTATTTCCCCCGTTCTTTGTCATATGGCTGAAGATATTTGGCAAAATATTCCATACTCAACTAATGAAAAATCAGTATTCCAAAGAGGATGGCCAATTTATCCGAAGTCATGGAAAAATGAAATTCTTAATGAGCACATTTTAAATTTAAGAAGTTTGAGAGTTGAAATTAATAAAGCTATAGAAGGATGTAGAAATAAACAAATAATTGGAGCAGCTTTAGAAACAGAAGTTAATTATTTACCTGAAGATAAAGTTGTAGAAGATTCTCTGACTTGGCTAAAAAAATTTGGTAATGAAGATGTTGATTTATTTAGGGATTGGCTTATAGTTTCAAATTTTCAAGTAGTATCCGAATTGGATGAGAATTCTATAATTATCGATAAAAATGAACTTGGTAAGATTCAAGTCCTGAAAGCACATGGTCAAAAATGTGATAGATGTTGGCATTATCAAAAAGAAACTTTTAGTGGAATACAAAATACAAAATTATGCAAAAGATGTGCAAAAATTATCAATCTTGAATTAACTTAAATCAAGTTTTTTTGATTTAAAAAGAAAGCGGAGTTTTGACTTTCTCTTATAAAGTTTAAAATTCGTAAGAAAATATCCAAATTCAATAACTTACTTTTCTAAATCTATTTCAATCGGATAAGTGGTAGTGTTACTTATCCCTTTGATAATAATTATTTCTAACTTTTCTTTTTAATTTTCTTTTGAAATATAACTTTCTGCTTAAACGACTCTACTTAGTATCAGGACACTTATTTGCTCTAAATTATCTAATAAATCAATTTCTGCCATTTTCGGAGAAGCAAGAGTTTCTTCCATTTTTAGGTAATTTAATCATTAACCATTGAATTAAACCTAGAGCATAAATCAATAATGAAAATAATCCTAAAAATTTTGCTATCGGCTGAGTAAAGTTTGCTCCGAAGAAAAAATTAAATAAATTTTTAATAATAATGTACAAATTTGAAGAAGGTTTAAGCCATATTTCGCATTCAGCAGAATTAATAAAAGAAAAGCAGTTAAAGTTTAATAAACTTTGGGTTAAGAAATTTAGGGATATGAAAGTTAGCGACCATCTCCATACTTTTGTGGTTGTAGTAAGGGAGTAAGAAAAATCATATTCTTTTAATTCATCATTAATATCGTTCCAAAACCAAATTGATATTGTCATCAACAATGTTGAAATATTTGTTATGACAAGTGCATAATTATAATTACCTATTAAAAGTAAAAGACTTATAAAAAATAAAATGGATATTTTCCAATAAATTGATAGAAGTTTATTGACAGCTTTATTTCTTTTTTTAATTGACCAAAGAAATAATGTAATAGGAATACCAATAAGGAAAATTACTGAAAGTTGAAAAGATAGCCAAATAGAAAGTTGATTAAAAACGTTCAAAACTTTTTCTTTTTACATACATAATCATTAAACATCAAACTGTTGCTTTTTAACTTACTATTGTCATAGTTATGAATATTATTAATCTTTATATTATTGCCGAATAATAGATCAATATTTGTATGAGACAGCACGTTAATCCTCTTAGTAAAAATTTCAATGAAATTGAGAAAATACCCTCTTTGATTGAAATGTTTGGTGATAATAAATTCAATCTTCATTTGGATATAGGTTGCGCTGCTGGAGAGTTTCTTTTCGATTTAGCTTTAGATAATACCAGTTGGAATTATTTAGGAATTGAAATACGGGAGAAATTAGTTAAAACTGCTAAATTAAAAGTTAGAGATAGAGAAATTAAAAATTTATATTTTGTATTTGGCAGTGCTAATAACATTTTAACGGATGTCCAGAATAAATTTATCATGAAAAATGTAAAAAGTATTTCATTTAACTTTCCTGATCCATGGTTTAAAAAGAGACATTATAAACGGCGCGTAATTCAGTCAGAATTTATAAATACTCTCTCAAATTCATTGCAAAGAGGCTCCCTAATTTTTATAAAAACTGATGTAAAAGATTTATACGATTATATGGACAGCATAATATCAAGTAATTTAAATTTTAAAGTAATTGATTTAAGGGGTTTTAATTATTCCCAAAGTTTTAATCCAAATAAATTAAAAACTGCTAGGGAGAAGTATGTGATTATTAACCAACTTGAAATTTTTGAGAGGATTTATATAAAAACATGATTCATCATTAATTTATTATTTTGTTAATTTCTTTGGAGAGTTTGTTTGTTATTTCGCTTGATAAAGAATTAACTTTATTAAGATTTTTGGCCTCAACAAGAACTCGTATTACAGGTTCTGTACCACTAGGTCTTATATAAATTCTAAAATTATCAGAGTTTTTTGCTTGGTAACTTTTTATAGTTTGGTCAATTAAAGTTTTGGTTTTTGAATTTATTTTATTAACGTTAAAATTTAATTTTATGTTAGTTAGTTTCTGAGGAAAAGGTTGGAAACTGCTTTTAAGCCAATCATTTAAAGTAATATTTTTCTCTTTACAGTACTTAGCAATTTGAAGAGCAGTCAGTATTCCATCTCCAGAAAAATTATTAATTTCCGAAAGTATATGACCAGATTGCTCACCTCCCAAAACAGCTCTTTTTTCTTTAATTGCATCATAAACATTTTTATCTCCTACATCAGTTCTATATAAAATTCCACCAATTTTGTTCCACGCCTTTTCAAAACCTAAATTTGCCATTTGAGTTGATATTAGTAAATTATTTGTGAGAATCTTTTGTTCCATAAGTTCTCTACCCAAAAGAAAAAGAATATGATCTCCATCCAATACATTGCCTTTAGAATCTATTCCAATCACTCTATCGGCATCGCCGTCGAAACTAAATCCCATATCTGCTGGATTTTTTTCTAATGCTTTTTTTAATGCTTGGAGATTAGTAGAACCACAGTTCATATTTATTTTTAAACCATTTTTTGAATTATTAATAACTCTTACGTCGGCACCAAGATTCTGAAAAATCTTTTTTGCGCAAATTGTTGCTGATCCATAACAAGTGTCCAATATTATTTTCATACCATTTAAATTTACGCCTCCCAAAGTTTTTATTAGGCTTTCTATGTAAATTTCCATAAGTTCTTTATTCGTTATTAAAGACATCTCTTTAGTACGAACAGATTCCTTTTGAGTATGTTCCTCAACACATTTTTGAATTTTATTTTCGAAATTTTTAGTAATTTTTTGACCATTATGATCAAAAATTTTTATGCCATTATATTCTGGAGGATTATGACTAGCAGATATCATGATCCCTCCACTAAGTTTCTCTCTTTTGGTTAAAAAAGGAATGGCTGGGGTAGGGCAGATTCCAAGATTAATAAATTTTTTTCCGCTTGACTTTATACCGTTTGCTATTGCCTCTAGCAGAATCTCTCCACTAATTCTTGTATCTCTTCCAATCAATATTGGATTGTTATTTTCTGAATTTAAGCCTAGTGCATAACCAACTTTATATGCTAGAGAATAGGTTATCTCTTTATTAAATACTCCTCTTATTCCATCAGTTCCGAAGATTGATTGCATAATTAGATTTTGGAACTAAAGATATATTTCATATTATTCTGTACTTACTTTATCAGTTAATTAAAAGGTAAAAAATTAATCTTCTCTTTATTTGTTGAACTCATTTAATATATAAAGATAGTAAGAATTCATAATGCAATCTAATAGTAGAGAACAACTTTTCGATCAAAACTTAAAAGCAATATTATTTTTGTTAATTGCTTTTGTTATTATTTCTTTGATTTTGTTTAGAAATCTATTTTTTCAATCAACTTTTCTTCTAAAGAGCTTTGGAGAAATATCTATTGATCCTGAAATAGCATTTAAAAATAATAAGCCTACTTTTCTTGAATTTTATGCAGAATGGTGTGAAGTTTGCAAAGAAATGGCTCCAAAAGTTTCTGTTTTAAAAGAGGAATACGAAAAAGATATTAATTTTGTTTTTTTAAATGTTGATAATCAAAAATGGAATAAATATATTCAAAAATTCGAAGTAAATGGAATTCCTCAAGTAAATCTTTTTGATAAAAAAGGTAATTTAATATCAACTTTTATTGGTAAACAAAAAGAATTAACCATAAAAGAGGCTATTGATAAACTTGACACAGAATCAAAATCCCAAGAAAAAAACTTTAACGGTGAATTCTCAGCAATCAAAGAAAGTAGAAATAATGAGACTACACCACGTAGTCATGGTTAATTCCTACCAATCAAGAGATTTTGATACAATTGGAAAGCTTTTTTTGAAAATAGACTTGCAATTTTGAGCAATAGACTTGTGTTCTTCTTGAGTACCATGCGCTGATCTTAAATGAATGTAATGTATCCAAGATCTGCATGATCCAGACATGTATATTCTTGTTGGAGTTGCTAAAGGTAAAACAAATCTCGCACATTCTTTAGCTATCCCTTCAGCTAGTAAATCTTCATATAATTCTGAAGAAGCTTTAAAGTGGGATGCTATTTTTTCGTTGAATCTTTTTTTTAATTCATCAGGCAGGTCAGGAATAGAATTTTGCCTATTTTTAAAATCTTGTCTTCTCAATTCTGGTAGAGGGATATTACCCAATTGAGAACTATCGGCATATCTCTGCGAAAATTCCTGGAAAGTAAATGATCTATGTCTTAAAATTTGGGCTGCAATTCCTCTGTTGGTTTCTATTTGTAAGGTCATAAATGACTGTTCAAATACACTCCAATGTTCATTTTTAATGCAATAACGCAATAGTTTTGAATAATCTTCATTGTTCTGATTTTTTGGATTGCTTACTCTTGCGATATAAGCCATTGTTTTTTCTGCATCAGGCGTTAGAGATATCAGTTCAACTTTACTCATTTTATATCTTTGCTAAAGTTACTCTTTCTGGTTGATTTTGATATTTACCTCTTCTGTCTTCATATGTGGTTGAGCAAGGATCTCCCTCAAAAAAGAGTAGTTGACAGATTCCCTCGTTAGCATAAATTCTGCAGTCTGCACCAGAACTATTACTAAATTCTAAAGTGAGATGCCCTTCCCAGCCTGCTTCTGCAGGGGTTGTATTCACAATTATTCCCAATCTTGCGTATGTACTTTTGCCTATACAAATTACAGTAATATTTTCTGGAACTTTCATCTTTTCTAATGCAACTCCTAAACCATAGGAGTGAGCAGGAAGAATAAAAAAGTCTCCATCATTATCGTGATGAAGAATAGTTTTTTCTAAATTATCAGGATTAAACTTTTTGGGATTCATCACAGTGCCAGGGACATGTCTAAAAATTAGGAATTCTTTTGATGAAAGTCTTAAGTCATAGCCATATGAAGAACATCCGTAACTCAATACTGGCTTTTGGTGATTATCAGGTTCCAGATGACGCACCAAATTTGATTGAAAGGGACTTATCATCCCCTCAGACGCCTTTTGATTTATCCAGAGATCGTTTTTAAGCATTTTTATGAGCGAAGTTCTGTAATTTGGTTAGCCATTAATAACAAGTCTTTAGGAATACCTGTACCAGTCAAGATTACATCTCCTGATAAAAATCGGTTTTCAAGTGTTGAAATCAAATCATCTTTATCGATAATATTCATCTCAATAGCAAGAAATATTTCATCAAGTATGATTTGGTCGTTTTCACCAGAAATTAATTCTTCTTTGCAAAAATTCCATAATTCGTAGATAGATTCATGAATAGACTTTTTTAAACTTTTATTATTTTCAATTTCTTTATGATCATACTGATCATATGAATTTGATGATCTTATCCAGGTTAAGTTCCCACACAGTTTTACTGAATTAGCAACACCTTGTTTAACACCTCCTTTCATGAATTGCACTAAAAGTACTTTCCTGCCAAGAGCAGCATTTCTTAGAGAGTCCCTGATGATCGAGGAGTAACTTCCTCTGTAGGGTGATTGATAGATTTGGATTTGCCCGTTTTGTGTAAATCTTTTTAATTTTATTGTCTCAGCAGAACTTACTTTTGCATTATCTAGATTACTTTTGGAATAACTATTAGATGAACTAATTACCATTATTTTAAATTTCTTAATCTATATGCAGTATAATTTGATTTTTACTACGCTGCATTTAGTGTAATTTTACTTAAAAGATTTTTAAGAAAGTTGAAACTAACTTAGAGAAGTTCACGTAGAGACCAATAAGAATTGAAAATTGTTACTGTTGATACAAGATTTTTCAAGGTGTCTTCTTAAATTTCTAATATTCAAAATGTTTATGGTACCTTCTTCTCCAGGATTCAGCCGCTTTAGTGGGCAACAAGCGGGACAAAGTAAAATTAATTCTGTTGGAGAACGTTTTCCGATCAATAGAACTTTAATGGAAGTAATTAAAGGTCTTGATGGTGCTAGCACAGAAATGGTTGAGAGGTCTAAAACGATATTTTTTCCAGGCGATCCTGCTGAGAGGGTTTATCTGATAAGAAGAGGAGCTGTAAGATTGTCAAGAGTTTATGAGTCTGGAGAAGAAATAACTGTTGCTCTTTTAAGAGAGAATAGTTTATTTGGTGTTTTATCTCTTCTAACAGGTCATAGATCAGATCGTTTTTATCATTCTATAGCATTTACAAGAGTTGAAATGATAACAGCACCAGCTAACTCTGTATTGAGAGCGATAGAGGAAGATGCAACAGTAGGATTACTATTATTGCAGGGTCTTTCTAGTAGGATCCTACAAACAGAAACAATGATAGAAACTCTCACACATAGAGATATGTCTTCTCGTTTAGTAAGCTTTTTAATGGTTCTTTGCAGAGACTTTGGAGTTGCGAGTGAAAAAGGTATTACAATAGACTTGAGACTTTCACATCAAGCTATTGCTGAAGCTATTGGTTCAACAAGGGTAACAATAACAAGATTATTGGGAGATTTAAAGGATTCTGGGCTCCTTAATATAGAAAGAAAAAAAATCACAGTATTTGATCCAATAGCTCTTGCAAAAAGATTTAATTGATTCATCATTAACCTATGATGTATCGAATATGTATAAATTAGTGTGGCTTGGATTTTAATTGTTTTTTTAATATTACTTGGAGGACTAATAGCACCATTTGGGGACCTTCTTGGGACAAAAATTGGAAAATCAAGATTTAGCATATTTAAATTAAGACCAAAGAAAACAGCGACGATTATAACGATAATTACTGGAGGCTTTATTAGTTCAATATCTATAGGCTTATTGCTTTTGGTAAGTGAAGAATTCAGACAAAGACTTTTTGTCGATATTCCTTTTCTACAAAAAACTTTGGACGAAAGTAAAAAGGCGCTCATTCCTTTGAAAGAAGAAAGGAAGAAGCTTGAAGAATTGATCTATATTAAGGAAAGAGAATTAAATATAACAAAAAGTTATGTTACGGAATTAAGAAGAGGAAATGTAGTACTTAAAAGAGGGCAAACTTTATTTATTGGAGAAGTTAATTCTGATCCAAATGTAAAAATAGATCTAGGCAAGATTTATAATAGTGCTGATAAATATGTTCAGAAAATTGTAATCCCTAGAAAAAAAGAAATAAAAAATATACTTGTATTTAGACCTACTGATAAGTCTGAGATTGATGAAGTTACTTCAAAAGGGGGTAATTGGATCATATTGATTAAAGCGGCAACTAATGTTTTGAAAGGAGATAATTTTGTTTATGTATATCCAGAATTACTCCGCAATAAAATTATCGTAGAACAAGGAGAAGTTATTACGAGCGAAATTATTGAAAAAAATGATTTTGATTATAAAAATATTAATTTGATAATAAAAACTTTGTTAAATAAAACTCGAGACAAAATTAAGTTAAGGGGATCTATTGCAAATGAAATTAATACAAGAGGGGACTTTATAAAAAAATTTAGAGATTTATTAAAATTGAATCAAAATAATAAATATCTTTTAGAAGTGATATCTTTAAAGGATAGTAAAACTGCAGACTCAATAATTGTTAAGTTGAACATTACTAAAATATAGTATTTATGTGTAAGTGGATATCTATTGATCCTGGTAAATATAAATGTGGTTTAGTTTTGGCTGAAATCAGTAAAAAAAAAGTTTATGAAGCCACTGTTATTAAAAGTAAATTACTTGAGGAGTATATTAGAAATTTAAATAATGTGGAAAATATATCAAAAATTATTATTGGAAATGGTACAAATAGCATTGAGATTAGGAAAAAGCTAAATTTCTTCAAAAAAGAAATAATATTTTTTGAAGAAAAAAATACTACTTATAGAGCTAAAGAAAGATATTTTGAACTGTTCCCAATTAAGGGTCTGAAGTTTTTAATTCCAAGGGAGGTTTTTATTCTTAATAAAAATTTGGATGCTATATCAGCGTTGATTATCTTAGAGGATTACTGCAAAATTAAGTTTACTATAAATCAAAATTTAGATCTTAAAACCTGGCTGAAATAGTGAACTTATATTCATTGCCCGCTTCTAGTTCATAATCTTTTTTCAATAAAAATCTTAATAAGGCATCTTCAATTAATGCCCTTCCCAAAGGAGGACTCACTAATAATAAACCTTTACCAAAAGACCATATGAAAGTCCATTTAAATTGACTAGCTTCTACAACTCCCTTCATTTGCTTTTTTGAGAAGCAATATTCTTTAACACTTACATTGGCGATTGTTTCAGGTTTTGACCTCATTGCTTAAGGTTGATTTTTATCAAAAGAATTTAATTCATTTATTATATAATCTTCTTTTTTATTATTTAATTGCTCGAGAGATTCTATTACCCTTTTATAAACTTTATCTAATATTGATTTTTCTTCTATAGAAATATTTCCTAATACATGAGAAATAGTATTGAAATTATTGGTACCTTTAATTAACGGAGGAGTTCCAATACCAATTCTTATCCTATTAAAATTATGAGTTTGTAATTTTTCAATGATACTTTTAAGACCATTATGACCGCCTGAACTGCCTTGTTTTCTAAATCTTATTTTCCCAAGAGGAAGATCTTTATCATCGACTATTATGAAAAGCTGATCTAAATTAATTTTGTACCAATCTACTATTGTTCTCACTGCCTCACCACTATTGTTCATAAATGTATTCGGTAAAAATAACCTATAAGTTGAGTCATTGATTTTGAATTCTGAGCAAGAACTCTTAAGTTTATCTTTTAAACAAAAATTTGCATTATATTTTTTTGAAAGCT
>CACGKI010000005.1 GCA_902573565.1 uncultured Prochlorococcus sp. | reverse complement strand
AAATTAATTTGAGGGATTTAAGAAAGTGCATATCTTTAGTAAGTCAAGAAACTTATTTATTTCATGGCAGCGTAAAAGAAAATATTGCTTATGGCTCAATTAATCCAAGTTTTAAAGATATTGTTAAGGCCTCAAAGATTGCTGAAGCTCATAAATTTATTGAACAATTGCCAGATGGTTATAAAACTATAGTGGGAGAGAGAGGTCAAAGGCTTTCAGGAGGTCAACGCCAAAGAATCGCCTTGGCAAGAGCTGTTTTAAAAGATGCTCCAATATTGATATTAGATGAGGCTACAGCCTCAGTAGATAATGAAACAGAGGCTTTGATTCAAAAATCATTATCTAAAATAACAAAAGAAAGAACCACCATAGTAATAGCTCATAGATTAAGCACTATAAAAAATGCTGATAATATTATTGTTATTGATAAAGGTAAGATTGTTGAAAGTGGAAGACATGAAAACTTATTAAATCAGAACAAAATATATGCTGATTTGTGGAATGTTCAAGTAGGAATCTAGTTAGGATTTATAAACTATATTAAAAAGTTAAATGATTCAATTACATTGCTAAACATACCATCAACGTTTTTCCATCTTTCTTCATTTGTTCCTACAGCGAAAGTATAAAGTGTTCCTCTATCAATTACGACAGTAGCTAATTCGTGTCTGGCCTGTTCGTTTAAATTTAATTCATACTCTAAATCATAGAAAATATGATTAGATACCTCCCTCTTATTAGCATTAATAAGTTTGACCTCTCTACCAGAACCTTCAGGAGCGATAACTTTATCAATTAATGTTTGACCTACTTCACTCGGGCTACCCAATTGTTCTAATTTAACTTCTTTATTTACATCAGATATAACTAAACTTAATGTCTCATTGCTATTTATCAAATCATGATAAATAATTTCAGGTCCTCCATCAACTTTTACTCTAGTCCATCCTGTTGGATACAAAAAGGCATATCTTCCATCAGGGCTTTGATAAGCTTCTAATCCTGCATTAAGACCTCCACTACAAGCACTAAGTGTTAAACACAAAAAAATCAAAAATAAGTACTTGAATGGGTTAAATTTAATATTTTTCATTTTTTTTTAATTACTAACTTAAAACATAATAAGACATTAAAAGCAAACAATTATGGCAATTCAGAATTTTGCGACTAAATTATTCCTAGAAATAGTTTAATTTTGATTACCTATACCAAGCCACTTTCAAAATTAATTGGTCATTTTGAGAAATTCCCAGGGATTGGTCCAAGAACAGCGCAAAGATTAGCACTGTTTATTTTAAAACAACCTGAAAGCACGATAAGGGATTTTTCAAAGGCCTTGTTAGAAGCTCATAATAATGTCGGTCGTTGTAAAAAATGTTTTAATTTGACCTCAGAAGATGAATGTGAAATTTGTAGGAATTCTGAAAGAAACCAAAAACTAATCTGTGTTGTAGCAGAAACCAAAGATTTACTTGCTTTGGAACGTGCCAGAGAATTTAAAGGTGTCTATCACGTTATTGGTGGTTTAATATCCCCCATGGATTCTGTTGGCCCCGAACTTCTAGAAATAAGAAGCCTAGTAGAACGAGTAAGTAAGTCTGAAATAGAGGAGATCATATTAGCTTTGACCCCAAGTGTTGAAGGAGATACAACAAGTCTTTATATTGGAAAATTGTTAGCTCCTTTTACTAAAGTCACGAGGATTGCTTACGGTCTTCCAATGGGTAGTGAACTTGAATATGTAGATGAAGTTACACTTGCCAGGGCTTTAGAAGGAAGAACAAAACTAAATTAGAAATGAATCAAAATAATCTAATCAATCAAGAAAAGATTTTAAGACTACCTTCTTGGATAAAATTTCCTATTAGTAAAGCTTCAGAGTTCGAAAAAGTTCAAAAACTCATTAAGAAATCAAATATTCATACTATTTGTGAAGAAGCAAGATGTCCAAATAGAGCAGAATGTTATGCCTCCGGAACAGCTACTTTTTTACTAGGTGGATCTATATGTTCTCGTTCTTGTGCTTTCTGTCAGGTGAACAAAGGTAGACCGAATTCAATTAATTTTGATGAATGCTTTCAAGTGGCTGAAGCAGTAAAAGTACTAAATTTAAAATACGTTGTTTTAACATCTGTAGCTAGAGATGATCTTCCTGATCATGGTGCAAATTTATTTATATCCACAATTAATGAGATTAGAAAAATTGATTCAACTATAAAAATAGAAGTTTTGACTCCTGATTTATGGGGAGGGGGTAAAAATTCTAATGAAACTTATAATCTTCAGACCGAAAGACTTAAAATGATCTTAGACAAAGATCCAATTTGCTTTAATCACAATCTTGAAACTGTTGAAAGACTTCAAAAAGAAGTTAGGAGAGGCGCTAATTATAAGAGATCTCTTGGTTTACTAAAAAAGTCAAAAGATATTGCTCCTCATATTCAAACTAAATCAGGCATTATGTTGGGTCTTGGGGAAACATTGGATGAAATTAAACGCACAATTTATGATCTTAAGAAAGTAGATTGCGATCAAATTACAATCGGCCAATATTTAAGGCCTTCGTTAAATCATTTGGCAGTTAAGAAATATTGGGATCCATCTGAGTTTGAATATTTATATCGCTTCTCTAAGGAATTAGGATTCAAGAAAGTATCTTCTGGCCCCTTAGTTAGAAGTAGTTATCATGCGGGTTAACTTTCATTAATTAAAGAGAGTTTCTTTTCAAGTTTTTTCAATATGGAAATAGATTCCCCACTCATAAGTGTACCAGCACCTCCCCAGACCAGTCTTAATAAAAGGTCAACTGGGCTAGTATCTACTTCTTTCACAATTTTGAAGCCTATTAATTTAAAATATCTTACAAGTTTTTTACTATATCCTTCACTATCAAAAATAGCTAAAAGTCTTGCTTTTTTGCTTGATTTTTTTTCGATAGCCCAAGCCATAGTTGTTGCCCAAATTAATTCCGAAACAAAAGCAGGTGCTTTACTAAGGATTCTTAATGTATCAAGCTGAATACTTTGTTTATTCAAATAAGTCCAACCTTTCATTTCGGCCCAAATCTTAATTAAGTTATCTTTCTGTTCCGCAACAACGACTCTAAAAAAACATAACCCAAGTGTTTCTCTAATCTGTATTTTAATTAATAATCCTAAGGAACTGGCTAATTTTTCTAGTTCTTCAACTTTCATATTTTTGTAAAGTTAATTTTTATAAATTGTTTGATTTAACCCTTTTTAATCGATCGAGCTGTTTTTGTCTTTCTTCGAACCTTTTCCTATCAT
This sequence comes from uncultured Prochlorococcus sp., assembly GCA_902573565.1. Taxonomy (GTDB): domain Bacteria; phylum Cyanobacteriota; class Cyanobacteriia; order PCC-6307; family Cyanobiaceae; genus Prochlorococcus_A. The sequence continues at coordinate 79,919 of CACGKI010000005.1, read as the reverse complement.
TATCACTAAATTGATTTATGCAGAAATGACATTGGATTCCCTTTCTATATTCTTTTCTTTTTTGATCTTGAATTGAAATTGGCATTCCACATGCATGACAAATTGAGTAGGAGCCTTTTTCTAATTCGTGATCTAAAGCAACTCTTTTATCAAAAACATAACATTCACCTTCAAATAAGTTTTCTTCTGTTGGAGTATCATCAAGGTATTGAAGGATGCCCCCTTTTAGGTGATATATATTTTTATAACCTTTCTTTTTTAGTAAACTTGTAGCTTTTTCACATCTGATACCTCCGGTACAAAACATTGCTATATTTTTAGATTCCTTATTTTTTAAATGACTTTCTAAATGATCCTCTATCCATCTGGGGAATTCGCTAAAGTTTCTAGTATTTGGGTTTATGGCATTCTGAAATGTTCCTATGGAAACCTCATAATGATTTCTAGTATCAATGACTATTGTATTTTGATTTTTGACTAACTTATTCCAATTAGCTGAGTCAACATAAGTCCCATTATCTTGTAAAGGGTATATCTCATCTACACCCATAGTGACTATTTCTTTCTTGATTTTAATTTTTAATTTTTTGAAGACTTTATTTTTTGAAAAGTTTACTTTTATATTAAAGTTCCTATTATCCGTATATTTGTTAAGTAAATTCATAACAATGTCAATTACATTTTTCTCAGCACAAATTGTGCCATTGATTCCCTCACTCGCAAAAATCAACAACCCTGAAAGATCGTTTTTATTCTCGATATTTAGTAATTCATCTTTGAGCTCAAGAATTAAGTTTTCTTGAAATGGAAAGAAAGAATATAAAGAAATTATTTTATAAATTTTGTCTTTCATAAAGAAGATAATGATTTTTCATAAGTTTCAAAATCTTTATTAAATTGAACTCCAACTTCTGTTAGGAGTTTCCTGTCGGATTGAAAAGATGGATTGGTAGTTGTTAGTAACTCATCTCCATAAAAAATTGAATTTGCACCACATTGAAAACATAAAATTTGTGCCTCTTTTGAAAGCTTTTCTCTCCCAGCACTTAATCTTATTTTACTTTTAGGCATGAGAATTCTTGCAGTAGCAATCATCCTTATCATTTCAATAGAATCAATTGCTTGATTATCTTCTAAACCAGTCCCTTCAATAGCTACTAATGAATTTATGGGAACACTCTCAGGGTGAGGATTCATATTTGAAAGGATTTCCAAAAGAGATGCTCTATCACCACTATTTTCACCTAAACCTATTATCCCTCCACAACATACATTTATGCCGGCATTTCTTACTCTCTTTATGGTATCCAATCTGTCTTGATAGGTTCGAGTCGTAATAATATTTTGGTAATACTCTGGGCTTGTATCAAGATTGTGATTATATGCTGTTAAACCTGCTTCAGCTAGCTTTGCGGCTTGTTCTTCAGTAAGCATTCCAGCGGTAACGCATGCTTCCATTCCTAGATCTTTCACTCCACTTACCATCTTTAACATTGCATTAAAAGATTTCCCATCTCTAATTTCTCTCCATGCCCAACCCATACAGAATCTATCTGCACCCTCATTTTTTGCTTTTTGAGCCCTTGCTAAAACCTCTTCAACTTCAAATTGAGGGTGACTCTTAATTTCACTAGAACTATAGATTGATTGGCTGCAATAAGAACAATTTTCCTCACACCCACCTGTTTTTACGCTAAATAATGATGCTAGTTGGACTTTATAAGTGTTAAATTTCCTATGGACCATTTGTGATTTCCACATCAAATCAATCAGAGGCAAATTTAGTATTTCTAATATTTCTTTTTTATTCCAATCAAATCTAATTTCGCTATTTAATTGATTATTCGGATTAGCCATTTTCTTTTAGGAAGAATATTTAGAATCTTTAAAAGATTTATTTGGTAATGATTCTATACCGCCGAAACGCCTATTTCTTGATTGGTAATCGATTATTGCTTTAAGAAATTCGACCTCATTGAAGTCTGGCCACAGTACCTCAGAAATATAAATTTCTGAATAAGCTAATTGCCATAAAAGAAAATTACTTATCCTTTTTTCTCCACTAGTTCTTATTAGTAATTCTGGATCCTTTATTCCACTAGTAAGTAACTTTGAATTAAATAATTCTTCATTAACTTCACTTGGTTTAATTTCTCCAGATAAAGATTTTGATGCAATTTCTTTTGCTACTTTTACTATTTCCTGACGACCACCATAATTTGCACAAACATTTAGTAAAAAAGTATTGTTGTTTTTAGTTAGAGATTCTGCATTTTGGATTAATTTTTTTAAAGTCGCTGGGAAAGGCGTTAAATCTCCTATAAATTTAATTCTTATCGATTCTTGATGGATCTCGTCAATTTGTTTTTCCAAAACTTCGCTAAAAAGATTTATTAGAAAATCAACTTCTTTCGTTGGCCTCGTCCAATTTTCAGTTGAAAAAGCATAAACAGTAAGAACTTTGCAACCTAAATTTTTTGATGCTTTAAGAATTTCTTTTAATACATTAACCCCCTTGTTGTGCCCAAATGATCTAGCTAACCCTTTTTTCGTAGCCCATCTACCATTACCGTCCATAATTATTGCTACGTGTTCGGGTACTTTTTGCTTATCTATTTTTTTTGATAAGTCAGTATTTTTTTTGTCTATTATTTTTTCCAAATTCATTAGTTAATCCTTTATGTTGGTGAAGCTTCCTGATTTATTTGACCCTGTTTCATCAACATCAATGATACTATCACTTGTGTTTATTTTTTGGGAGAGAGAAGTTTTATTTAAAGATGATTTACTTGTACCCATAGAATTTTGATTACCAATTAAATTCAAAAGAAGTTCTTGTAATCTACTACTGGTAATTGGTCTTTCAAGCTTTCCCTGGTTTGCTAATGATAATGTCCCTGTCTCTTCAGAAACTACAATACATATGCATCTATCAAATCTTTCCGTTATTCCTAATGCAGCTAAATGTCTTGTTCCATATCTACTAATTCCTTGCCTAGAGAGAGGAAGAATTACACCAGCAGAAATTATCTTATTACCTTTTACAAGAACTGCTCCATCATGCAAAGGTGTATCTGTTGCAAAAAGATTTATTAAAAGATCAGTTGACAATTGTGCCTCAATATTTGTACCTGCATATAAGAAATCTTCAGGCCTTAAATCACTCCCAATATCGACCACTATTAAAGCACCTCTTCTATTCTGAGAGAGTTTACCTGCAGTATCAACTAACTGAGAAATAGTGGTTGAGGTTGCTCTAAATTCCTTAGGGGGATTTCCTAGTAATACAGCTAGCCTTCCAGTACCGAGTAATTCCATTAATCTTCTAAGCTCTCCTTGCCAAAGGATCGCCAATGAGAGAGAACAAGCTAGGACTACAGCGTCAATTAATTTTGATGTTAATGGAAGGTAGGCATATCTCTGGATAAACCATGCGGATGAAACTAAAAATAAATATCCTCTTAAAAGCCATAATGTTCTCTGTTCTTTTACTCTAGAAAATAATAAAATTCCAAAACCAACAGCAAATAATACATCTAATAAAACCTTTAAATTTATAATCCCCCAGAAATTCACACTAAAAACAAAATTAATTTAAATGTACCGAATTTTGTTTAATAAAGCGATCAGGTAAAACATCATATTTTAAAAGATCAACTGGATTTTCTCTCCTCTGAATGATCTCGGCTTCACCATCACAAACCAAAAGAGCAGCAGGTCTTGGAATTCTGTTGTAATTAGAACTCATTGAAATATTGTATGCACCAGTACCAAAAACACATAATAGATCTCCTGTTTTGCAATCTGCTAATTCGATCTCTTTAAGCAATACGTCTCCTGATTCGCAGTGTTTACCAGCGATAGTATATTTATTTTTGGAATTAATATTAAGAGGATTACTTACTAAGCATGCAGAATAATTTGATTGATATGTAATTGGTCTCGGATTATCACTCATCCCGCCATCAACAGATAAATATGTTCTGATACCAGGAATTTTTTTTAAAGCGCCAATCTTGTATATCGTTACACCTGCAGTAGATACAATGGATCTTCCAGGTTCACACATCAATGTAGGTAAATCTAAATTGTGATTTTTACAAGCTTTAACAATCGAGTTTGAAATTGTTTTTATCCATTCATCAATTGAAGGAGGATCGTCATGTACTGTATATTTGATCCCTAAACCGCCACCTACATTCAATTTTTTAATATTATGGCCAAATTTTTTTGCTTCTAAAACAACATTAACCATTATTTTTCCTAAATCCATATGAGGTTCTAATTCAAAAATCTGAGAACCAATATGAGCATGTAAGCCTTGTAACTTTAGATGTTTTGTTTTACTAATTTTTTCAAATAAGGTATTTAAATTTTCAATTCCAAAACCAAACTTGCTATCAAATGATCCGGTCCTAATATATTCATGCGTGTGACATTCTATTCCAGGGGTAAAACGAATCATTATTTCTAGGTCACAATTTAGTGACTTTGATAAGTCCTCTAGTCTTTCTAAGTCATAATCATTATCTACAATTACTTTAATATTATTTCTAACAGCAAAAGCTATTTCTTTGTTTGATTTATTATTGCCATGAAAAACAATTTTCTCATTTGGAACGCCTCCTTTTAGAGCAGTTAATAGCTCCCCTTCTGATACCGCATCAAGTCCTAACCCTTCTGAAGCAACAAGGTTACTCATGAATATTGAACTATTCGCCTTGGAGGCATATATAGGTAATGATTTCCCAGGATAGTATTTTTCTAATGCTTTCTTATAAGCTCTACAAGAATTTCTTAGAGTTATTTCATCTAAAATATAAAGGGGAGAATCATATTTTGTTACTAGTTCTTCAATAGAACATCCGCCAATTGATAGTTTCCCATCATTTCCTATAGATGTAGTAATAGGTACTATATTTTTATTAGGACTATTAAGGTCAATTTTTTCTTTCAAAAAGGATTTTTTTTCTACCATAAGAAAACTCTAAACAGGGTTTTACTAAAAGTCATGTTTTATAATGACTCTAAATTTGTACTTTTAAGTATATTCTCATTATAAAATGATATCCATTAAACAAATAAATGAGGAAGATATTGATTTATGTTATGAATTAGATTCAAAAACGATTTCATTATGGAGCAAAAATCAATGGTCTAACGAATTTAAAAAAGAGGGTGTAAAAGTTTTTGGGTTACTAGTTACAAATTTAGTTATAGGAATAAGTGTTCTACATGTAGTTCTTGATGAAGCTCAAATAAATTACTTTGCGATCAATAGGAAATTTAGGAAAAAGGGTTATGGATCTTTTTTTATGAAATATCTAATAGAACGATGTAAGAAATCAAATATAAAAAAATTACTTTTAGAAGTCTCCCATACTAACGTTACGGCAGAGAAATTTTATAACCGATTCGAATTTTCTACTGTTGGAATAAGAAGAAATTATTATAAAGACGGTTCAGATGCTCTTCTCAAAGAAAAAAAATTAAAGACAAAATAATTTGAAAAATTTAATTGTTCGGATAACCAGAATACTTGAAATCACTATAATTTATTGCTATATCATCAAAAAATTTAAATTTATTTGAATAAATAATATTTTTAGGTATTCACAAAAGCTCATGGTGAACACAAAACTGACATATTACTGGTAGGTTATTAATAGGTTTTAATCTTCTAATGTTTGAAAGATTTACAGAAAAGGCTATTAAAGTTATCATGCTTGCCCAAGAGGAAGCCAGAAGACTTGGTCATAATTTTGTTGGTACAGAGCAAATTTTACTTGGTTTAATTGGGGAAGGAACTGGTGTTGCAGCTAAAGTACTTAAATCACTCGGTGTTAACTTAAAAGATTCAAGAATAGAAGTTGAAAAAATAATTGGTAGGGGTTCTGGTTTTGTAGCTGTTGAAATACCTTTTACCCCAAGGGCTAAAAGAGTTTTAGAATTATCTCTTGAAGAAGCTCGTCAATTAGGTCATAACTATATCGGAACTGAACATCTACTTTTAGGTCTAATCAGAGAAGGTGAAGGAGTTGCAGCAAGAGTTCTGGAAAATCTTAGTATCGACCTTACTAAAGTAAGAACCCAAGTAATTAGGATGTTAGGCGAAACGGCCGAAGTTGGAAGTGGAGCTAATTCAAACAAAGGCAATTTAAAAACAGCTACTCTTGATGAATTTGGAACAAATTTAACAAAGCTGGCTAGTGAATCAAAACTCGATCCAGTAGTCGGACGCCACGCAGAAATAGATCGTGTAGTTCAAATATTAGGTCGAAGGACAAAAAATAATCCCGTTCTTATTGGAGAACCTGGAGTAGGTAAAACTGCGATAGCTGAGGGTTTAGCACAAAGAATACAGTTAGGTGATATTCCAGACATACTAGAAGATAAAAGAGTTTTAACTCTTGATATAGGCTTGTTAGTCGCAGGAACAAAATATAGAGGGGAATTTGAAGAAAGATTAAAAAAGATAATGGAAGAAATTAAATCGGCAGGTAATGTAATACTTGTCATAGATGAAGTTCATACTTTAATTGGAGCTGGAGCTGCTGAAGGAGCTATTGACGCAGCAAATATTCTTAAGCCAGCACTTGCTCGCGGAGAACTCCAATGTATTGGAGCAACAACACTCGATGAATATAGAAAACATATTGAGAGAGATGCTGCTTTAGAGAGAAGATTTCAACCAGTGATGGTTGGAGAACCATCTATTGAAGATACGATCGAAATCTTAAAGGGACTTAGAGAACGTTATGAACAACATCATCGTCTTAAAATTACCGACGATGCTTTAGAGGCAGCAGCTCACTTAGGAGATAGATATATTTCCGATAGATTTTTGCCCGATAAAGCTATAGACCTAATTGATGAAGCAGGAAGTAGAGTTCGTTTGATAAATTCTAAACTTCCACCTGAAGCTAAACAATTAGATAAAGAACTAAGACAAATTCAAAAACAAAAAGAAGAATCTGTAAGGGATCAAAACTTTGATCAAGCAGGTCAATTAAGGGAAAAAGAGATGGAATTGTCTGCAAAGATTAAAGATGTTCTTGAAAGTAAAAAAGAATCTACAGCTGAGGATGAATCCAATATTGATAAAAACTTGGTAAAAAATGATTCAAATCTTTTACAAAATCCTATGGTTTGTGAAGAGGACGTTGCGCATATTGTTGCTTCTTGGACCGGTGTTCCTGTTCAAAAATTAACCGAAACTGAGTCAGTCAAACTCCTAAATATGGAGGAAACACTTCACCAAAGACTGATAGGTCAAGATGAAGCTGTAAAAGCTGTTTCTAGAGCTATTAGAAGAGCAAGAGTTGGTTTAAAAAATCCTAATAGGCCCATAGCAAGTTTTATCTTTTCAGGTCCTACTGGTGTAGGTAAAACTGAATTGACTAAATCTTTGGCTTCATATTTCTTTGGAAGCGAAGAAGCAATGATTAGATTAGATATGTCAGAGTTTATGGAAAGACATACAGTTAGTAAACTTATAGGTTCTCCTCCAGGATACGTTGGTTTTAACGAAGGAGGCCAACTTACTGAGGCCGTCAGAAGAAGACCGTACACTGTTGTGCTATTTGATGAAGTTGAGAAGGCTCATCCAGATGTCTTTAATCTTTTGTTGCAACTCCTTGAGGATGGTAGGCTAACAGATTCCAAAGGTAGAACTGTTGATTTTAAAAATACTTTACTAATAATGACTTCAAATATTGGTTCAAAAGTAATTGAGAAAGGTGGAGGAGGTTTAGGATTTGAGTTTTCCGGTGATTCTGTTGAAGATAGTCAATACAATAGAATTAAATCTTTAGTTAACGAAGAACTAAAGCAATACTTCAGGCCTGAATTCTTAAACAGACTTGACGAAATAATTGTATTTAGACAACTCTCTAAAAATGAAGTGAAAGAAATTGCTGAAATAATGTTGCAAGAGGTTTTTGCAAGATTACAAGATAAGGGCATTAAACTGAGCGTAACTGATGCTTTCAAAGAAAGACTAGTTGAGGAAGGTTATAATCCTTCTTATGGAGCGAGACCCTTAAGAAGAGCTGTTATGCGCTTATTAGAAGATAGTTTGGCAGAAGAAGTTCTTTCGGGGAGAATAAAAGATGGTGATAAGGCTCTAGTCGACATAGATGATAATAAAAAAGTTACAATCAAAATCTCATCGGAAGAATCTCAACAAGAGTTAGCTAGTGCTAACTTCTAGTAATTTAGCTTAATAATGCAGTCAATCTCTCCAGAAACCATATTTAGGGGAAATGACGCTTGGGAAAAAGCTTTAACTCAGATTGTTAATTTAACTAAAAGTCCTTTAATTTTAGGCAGAAGTGTTCATACAAATCATATTAAAAATAAAATTATTAGAGATTTAAAAAATAGTGATCTTGTTGTAAATACAGCTAATTTGCAATTTGATTGCTGTTATGAAGACATTTTAAAAGTTAAGAACATCATCCTAAATAATAATAATGATTCTGTTATCGCAGCGGGGGGAGGTAAAGTTCTTGATGCCGGTAAATATATAGCAGAAATTCTTAATATTCCTTGTATTACAGTCCCTCTAAGTGCATCTACATGCGCCGGTTGGACTGCATTATCAAATATTTATACAAAAGAAGGACAATTTATAAAGGATGTTGCATTAAGATCTTGTCCAAAAGTCTTAGTATTTGATCATAAATTTATTCAAACAGCCCCATCAAGAACACTTGCAAGTGGAATAGCAGATGCTTTAGCAAAATGGTACGAATCCTCGATAACAAGTTCAACTATAGATGATGGCCTTGTACAACAAGCTATTCAGATATCAAGAGTTTTAAGAGATCAATTACTTCTAGATGGAAGAAAAGCCTTTATGGCCCCGTATGAAAATAATTCTTCTTGGCGAAATACTATAGAAGCATGTGGGCTTACTGCAGGATTAGTAGGAGGTATCGGGGGAGAAAAATGTAGAACTGCCGCAGCTCATGCAATACATAATGCAATAACTCAAATAATTACCCCAAATGTCTTCTTACATGGTGAGATTGTTGGAGTTGGATTGTTATTGCAATTAAGACTTGAAGCAATGAAAAATAATAATAAATTAGCTGATCAATCTATTAAACAACTTTTAGTAATCATGAAACAATTGGATTTGCCAACTACTATTTCAGAATTAGGAATAAATGTTTTTGAAAATCAAAATTTAGATAAAATTGCTGAATTTACTTGTAGAGAGAAATCTGAAATCCACTTCTTGCCTTTTGAAATTAGAAAGCAAGATATAATTGAAATTATTGCAAACTTTGAACAGCAAAAAATCAAAATATAATAATTTTTTGACTAAATCACATTTCGAACAACTTAGTGACTTAAATATTGATTTTTTTGAGAGTGCCAAAAATTCACTATTAGACCCTTTAGGTCTTTGTATAGCAAACGATGTACAGTGGATCAAACTCAATGAGAACTGGAACTCTTTGAAATTCCCTGTGGCTATAGGAGGAAAAGGTAAACCTCTACTTCTCCTCCATGGCTTCGACAGTAGTTTTTTAGAGTTTAGGAGAATATATCAATCATTAAAAAGACATTTCAAAGTTATAGTTCCTGATCTATTAGGGTTTGGTTTTAGTCCTAGGTTCGCAACAAATGAATACAATCCCTCTAAAATAATTTCATATTTAATTGATCTCCTTGAGATCTTACAAATAACAAAAAACCTAAAAATTATTGGTGCCTCTATGGGAGGCTCAACAGCTTTAAAGCTTGCTTTCGAAATACCTGATTCTATAGATAAAATTATCCTTTTATCTCCTGCAGGATTATTTGGAGAACCCAAAAGTATACCTTTCCCTCTTAACCAAATAGGTGCCTCATTTCTTGGATTGCAGCAGGTCAGAAAAAGTCTTTGTAGGCAAGCATTTGCTTTCCCAGATGAATGTGTTGGTGAAATGGAAGAGCAAATTGCTTCAATTCATTTAGGTTGTAAAGGATGGAGAAATTCACTTGCATCATTTGCAAAAAGTGGAGGTTTTGCTGGAACACAAAAATATATTCAAAATATCCCAATCAAAGCAGTATGTGGAGAAAATGATCGCATTCTTGGAAAAAAAGAGATTAAAAATATAACAAAAATTGATAAATTAAATTTTGTAAGATTGCAAAATTGTGGTCATCTTCCTCATGTAGATTTACCATCATTAACTAGTAAAATTATTCAAGATTATTTTCTTGAATAAAAAATTTCATAATTAATTTAAATACTTGAGAATTATAAAAATGTAATACAGTACAGATGGAGTAAATATGTAGCTGTCAATTCTGTCAAGAATTCCTCCGTGCCCTGGTAAAAAAGTTCCAGAATCTTTAATTTTTGCATCTCTCTTCATCATTGATTCAATTAAGTCTCCAACCAATGCCATAAGAGAAATTAAAATTCCATATAATATTCCAATTAATAATGGATTTTCCCAATTAAGTAAAAATGCAAAGAATATTGCTAATAAAATTGAACAGGATATTCCTCCAATTAAACCTTCTATTGTTTTGCTTGGAGAAATTGGAGAAAGAGATTTTTTGCCAAGTGACTTTCCAACGAAATAAGAACCAATATCACTAGCTACAACTAAAAAACAAGAAGTTAAAGTTAAATGAAGACCTGTAGTATTAGATAAGTTATCAAACGAAATCAAACCTTGATTTGTACTTATTATGATTGACTCTAATCCCCTTAACTTAATCCAGTAACTTGGTAAAAAACCTAAATAGAACAAGCCAAAAATAGAAGCCGCAATATCGGAAATTGTTCCAGGCTTAGGTTGCAAAAGTAACCAAGTGCATATTACAACTGAACAGATGGGCAAAATTGAATTTGATATTTCACCTTCAATCAAACCTATGGTCTCAAGATAAGTAGAAATTATAATAAAGAAAGATGAAAATAATGTGGTTTTAGTAGCTGGTTTAATTCCTTTAAATTCTGCCATCCTAAAAAATTCTAATAGTGCTAAATAAGTAAGAAAGGCTGTTGCTAAAGTAAAAAACCATCCCCCTAACAAAACAACAATCAAACCAAATATTCCTATAAGTAATCCGCTTCTCAATCTCATATCAAATTTCTATTCTTTTATAACTCTTACATTAAAATTTAACAGATCTTTGTTGCATAAACTTTGATTATTTATCCAATTAAATCTATCGATATCAATTTTTTCTCCAGGAACGAGTAGAGGTATCCCAGGAGGGTAAGGGCAAATAATATCTGCTGATATTTTATTTAATGATTGTGAAAAAGGAATACTCTGAGTCTCACTTCTCCATGCAATTCCAATTTGAATTTCGGGTTCTTTAATTAATTTAAAGGGCGATTGGATTACTTCTAAACTTTTTAACTTTTTGGAATTTAATAGTAATTTATTCCACAACTTTTCAAATAAATTAAGAAAATCTTTTTGATTTGCAAAACCTAAGCAAAAAGTTAGAGTCATCATTTCTGGTAATTCAGCAATAAGACCATTTTTATAAAAAAATTTATCAGCAGTGAAACCATCAATTCCAAACTTAGACGTATTCAAAACAATTTTTAAGGGGTCTTGGGTTTCTATGAGAGGAATATTCTTTTGGATTAATTTTTTGTAGATACTTTTTGCTTCTATAATTCTTTTTTGATATTTTGATAAACTTTTTTTGTTAAACCAATCTTTTATAGACTCTTCACAAGAAGAAAGTAATAAGGAACTTGGACTAGTAGTTTGCAAGCAACTAATACTCTTGATTAAATTCTGCTCATTTACTAGATTCCCTTTGTACCAGAGTGCAGCAGTTTGTGTTAAACCATTTAGAGACTTATGCAATGAGTGAACAACTAAATCAGCATTTGATATTAAAGCTGATTTCGGTAGATTTAGGTTTTCACAAAAAAGGAAATAAGAACCATGGGCTTCATCAACTAAAACAGGTAAGTTTTTTTGATGACAAAGATCTATTAAAGGCGCTAAATCTCCCGCGTAACCTTGATAAGACGGATTTACAAGGATTACACCTACAATTTTTTTTTCATTAAAATTTATTTTTTTAAATACATTTTCCAACCAGGTCTTGGTGATTGGTTTGTAATGACCATTTTCTGATGAAAAATCTAGGTCAAAGAATATTGGTTGTATGTTCTGCATTGCACAGATTTTTATAACACTTATATGGACATTTCTAGGCATAAGGATAGTTTCACCAGGATTTGCCATTGCAATTACAGCTGATTGTATTAATCCAGAGGCTCCATTAACTCCAAAAAAACATCCTTTCGCCCCAAATTTCTTAGAAAATTCTCTTTGAGTTTCGGCAATTAATCCGCTATGGGATAGAGTTGAGCCTATCTCTGGCAGTTCCGGTAAGTCCCAATATCCAGGTTGTTTTTTTAATAATTTCACTAATTTCTTGGGTAAAGCTGACCCTCTGTTATGAGCAGGAAAAAAAAGTGACTTTAAAAACTTTTTAGTTAGAAAAGAGGAAATGCTCATAAAGTATTATTGACGTATATAGAATGAATTAATAAGAATTCTTTTTTTGATATTTTTTAACTTTAATGACAAAGTCTTATTCGCAATACTCAGCAAAAGATGACTTAATTTGGTTGATTTTGAGACCATGGATTTTCATTCCAAGAGTTTTATATATCCTTTTAACTTTTATTTTTCTTTTTTTAAGAATACTTTTTCAAGGTAACAGTAAAAACAAAAATGTACAAAAAAATCTCTCAAAATACCTTTTTGATGTAATAACAGATTTAGGACCTTGTTTTATAAAATTAGGGCAGGCACTTTCAACTAGACCCGATCTTGTTAGACAAGATTGGCTGACAGAACTTACCAACTTACAGGATAATCTCCCAGCATTTGATCACAAAATTGCTTTAAAAATCATTGAAGAGGAACTTGGCGCGCCACCCAATGAATTATTTGATGAGTTCCCTGAGAATCCTATTGCCTCAGCAAGCTTAGGTCAGGTTTACAAGACAAAAACAAAAGATAATACTTATGTGGCTGTAAAAGTTCAAAGGCCAAATTTGTACTTTCTTATAAGAAGAGATGTTGTGATATTAAGATTTTTAGCGACTTTTTTATCACCATTTCTACCATTAAATATTGGCGTTGGTATTGGAGAAATAATTGATGAATTCGGCAAGGCACTTTTTGATGAAATTGACTATGAAAAAGAAGGTGAGAATGCTTTAAAATTTGCCAATTTATTCAAAGATAACCCAAATGTTTTTATCCCTAAATTGGAAAAAAAGTTTTCATCAAAGAGAATTATTACAACCTCTTGGATTGATGGGGTCAAGTTAAGAGATAGGACTCTTTTGGAGGAAAATAACTTAGTACCCTCCTCTTTTATAAAAACTTGTGTAATTAGTGGTCTTCAGCAATTATTTGAACATGGATATTTTCATGCTGACCCACACCCTGGGAATATGTTTGCTCTTAAAGGAGGAAATGCAGATTATGGAAATTTAGCTTATATAGATTTCGGAATGATGGATACAATTACAAATTCAGATAGACTGACTCTCATTAAGGCCATTGTTCATATAATAAATAATGAATATTATCTTCTTGCAAAAGATTTTCAGAAATTAGGTTTTTTAACCAAAGAACAAGATCTTCAGGAACTTGTTGAACCATTAAAAGAAGTTTTAGGAGGATCTCTAAGTGCTGAGGTTGGCAATTTTAATCTTAAAAATGTAACTGACAAATTCTCAAAACTAATGTATTCCTATCCATTTAGAGTACCTAGTAGGTTTGCATTGATAATAAGAGCCGTTGTTAGTCAAGAAGGTTTGGCATTAAGACTAGATCCTGAATTTAAAATTTTAAAAATCGCATATCCTTACATAGCTAAAAAACTACTTACTGATAATTCTGATGAGATTTTAGAAATTCTTTTAGAAGTTGTTTTTGATAATAAAGGTAGAATTCAAATAGAAAAAGTAGAAAGTTTACTAAATATTTTATTTAAAGATTCCGAAAATATTAATTCAGACTTAATACCTGTTGCCAATGCTGGATTGAAATTATTTGTTAGTAAAAAAGGATCCGAAGTTCGCAGGAATCTTCTTTTAAGCCTTATAAAAGATGACAAACTAGAATTAACCGATGCAAAAAAACTTTTAAATCTAATTCGAGATATATTTAGTCCTTTAAATATTGCAAAAAGTGCTGTTCAAAAAATTATTTCTCCAGTTTAATTTTTATATTTACTTTTAATAAATTTACTTATGATTTTTAAATGATTAAAATTAAATATAATGCTTTTTAATATCGAGTAGGCTAATAATTAATGAAATTGGAAATATTGAATGAGCATTTTTAAAAATCTTTTTTTATTTAAAAAAAAATCTGCGATTGATAATCAAGTAAATCTTGAATTAGTTGATCAGTATGGAGAAATCGCAAAATTAGTGAGAGAAGCGCGAATCCAAAAAAATATAACAATTAAAGAATTGTCACGTATTTCAAAAATTCCTGAACAAACGATAAATTCTATTGAAAAAAATAACAAAAATATTAGACCAAAGTATCCATTTATAAGATCCATATTAATCAAATTAGAGGAGTGCTTAGGATTAAAAAAAAATACATTAGAAAAATTAGCAATTAGAGAAGGAGAAACTTCTAAGAAAGAAAATAATGATTTTATTGTCAACAAATTCGATCTAATAAATACTTGGCAGGGATGCCTTTTGTATTTTTTTATATTAATCTTAACTGTGTTTATATTGAAGAGATATTTTATTTTGAATGTAAATGTTATAGAGATTCAAAATATTGAAAACAAAATCATTGATAAATAAACTTCAAAAAGTTCCTATTTCCTATTTCCTATTACCTAGTTCTCCCAAAACTATTTCCTAGATCACTAAATCTTCTAATATTTTCTTCTATTTCTCCTAAAGGTCGATTTAACTTCCATTTCCAGTTATTTTTTATAGTACCTGGCATGTTTAACCTGCTTGAATCATCTAGAGATAAAATATCTTGAATTGGAGCAATAAAGAGATTGGCATTTGTATCCATGCCTATTTTTATTAAATTCCAGGATGGATCTTCAGAGAATTCATATTCATCTTTTATTCGTTTCTTGGCATCATTTTCTAAAAGTTCCCACCATGAGTGGGTAGTAGAGTTGTCATGGGTTCCTGTATAAACTACCCAATTTTCTCCTTTAATATTCTTAGGTAAATATGGGTTATCTTCGTTTCCATCAAAAGCGAACTGTAATATTTTCATTCCTGGAAGTTCAAAATTTTTCCTTAATTTTTCTACATCAGTTGTTATTACTCCCAGGTCCTCCGCGATTATTGGTAGGACGTTAGTCCCTAAATCAATTTTTAGTTTATTTAATAGTGTTCTTCCTGGAGAATTTATCCATTTACCAGAAATTGCTGTTTTAGAATTGCCATTAACTCTCCAGTACCCAGCTAAACCTCTGAAATGATCTAATCTCAACATGTCCACAAGTTCAAATTGCCTTTTAAATCTTTTTCTCCACCAATCGAAATTAGTCCTCTTATGTTTTGACCAAAAATAAGTTGGAGTCCCCCATAATTGTCCTGTTGATGAAAAATAATCAGGTGGAACACCACTTTGAAATATTAAATCTCCATTCTTTAGAATTGAAAATAATGATCTATTACTCCATACGTCGGCGCTGTCCCTAGAAACATAAAAGGGCAAGTCTCCTATAAGTTTGACATTTTTTGATTTTGCAAAGTTTTTAATATCTCTCCATTGCTCATCTAGGTGCCACTGTACTAATTTTTTAATAAGTATCTCTTCACTTTTATGCTTAATCCATGATTCTAAAAACTTTTTATTTTTTAATTTAAATTCTTGAGGCCATTGCCACCAAGGCAACATATTAAACTCCTCTCTGATAACAGCAAATATTGAATAATCTTCAACCCAAGAATTTTTACTAATCCACTTATAAAAATTAATTTTTCTACTTTCAGATTGGGAACTCCAACCTTGCAGCAGGAGTAGACCTAATTTTTTTGCTAAATAATCCGCATAATCAAAATCAAAATGATTTTTATTCTGATTTGAGGATACTAACTCTTCTTTATCTGAAATGAAGATAAAACCTTTCTCGATTAGATCATCTAAATCCAAAAACCATGGGTTTAGAGCAAAACTAGATGGAGAACTATATGGAGAACCTGTAGAGTCAGTAGGTGTAAGAGGCAAAAATTGCCAGTATTCAATCCCGTGCTTATGAAGCTTTTTTATCCACTCTTTAACACCTTTGCCAAAAGTGCCACATACTCTTCCTCCCGGCATACAAGAAGGATGCATAAGTATCCCTAAAGATTTTTTTGTAAGGACACTTTGTGTAGGCATAGTTTTAGATTAACTTATAATTTTTTACGGTTTAGGTATTTTTATTTCTTTAAATTTAAAGATAGACAAATTTTTTTTAATTGACAAATATTATCTAATTGTTTTTCTACTAAATTAAATATAATCTTTTTTCATTGATTTTATTTTATATTTTGTTTAATTGATGTGACTATTGAAAAGATCTAGTTATTATCTTTTGCGAAATTCGCATAAACGACTACGATAAAGATATAGTTTTATATTGCTAATTTCGTGACAAGTTTTATCACGGCAGTGCAGAATAAAGAATCTAATTTTAATCTTACTAATAGTAGATTAAGGCTAGTAAGTGGAACAACAAATCCCAAATTAGCTGAGGAAATTGCATCATACTTAGGTATTAAGAATGTACCTTTAATATCTAAAAGGTTTGCTGATGGTGAAATTTATGTTCAGATTCAGCAATCTATAAGAGGTTGCGATGTATTCCTAATACAACCTACATGTGCTCCAGTAAATGATAGTTTAATGGAACTTATGATTATGGTTGATGCGTGCAAGAGGGCATCTGCAAGACAAATAACGGCAGTTATCCCTTATTTTGGATATGCAAGGGCGGATAGAAAGACTTCAGGAAGAGAATCTATAACTGCAAAACTTACCGCTAATTTGCTAGAGAAATCAGGAGTCGATAGGGTTCTTGCTATGGATTTACATTCGGCTCAAATTCAAGGTTATTTTGATATCCCATGCGATCATATTTACGGTTCACCTGTTTTAATAGATTACTTAGAAACTTTAAATTTAGAAGAAGTTGTAGTCGTCTCTCCTGATGTAGGTGGAGTGGCAAGAGCAAGAGCATTTGCAAAATTAATGAAAGATGCACCGTTAGCTATAATTGATAAAAGGAGATCTGCTCATAATATCGCTGAAAGCCTAACAGTTATTGGTGAAGTCAAAGGTAAAACAGCTATTCTTATAGACGACATGATAGATACAGGCGGTACAATTTGCTCTGGAGCCGATTTATTAAAAAAAGAGGGCGCTAAAAGAATATTTGCATGTGCCTCCCATGCTGTATTTTCTCCTCCTTCTTGTGAAAGATTAAGCAGGAAGGAACTCTTTGAACAAGTTATTGTGACTAATAGCATACCAGTTCTATTGAAAGATAATTTCCCTCAATTAAAAGTTCTCTCAGTAGCGAATATGTTAGGTGAAGCTATTTGGAGGATTCATGAAGAAAGTTCAGTTAGTTCAATGTTTAGGTAATCAAAAAATTATTTTTTGGCTTTTTTAACAAGTTGTTTTATTCTTTTTTCATAATCATTTTTTATTTTCTTTGGAATGCTCTCAGGGCATATTTCAAGTGCACTCCCAACAATTTGAAATGTGCCTGCATTATATAATTTTTTTTCGCTAAGGCTCTCGTTTCCTAATTCTTTAATTACACCACCATGCTTTCCAGTTATTACATTTGCAAAAGTAGCACTGGCAATACCAAGTCCTTTTTTAAAGTCCACTTCTGCGTTTGAAGCTATACATAGATAAGAAGCCCCCATTTGTCTATATAAGAAAATGTCTTGCTGAGTAGCAGCAAGAAAATTTTCTTCAGCTTTAATAAGTTTATCTATTGTATTAATGTCAAATAAGGTAAAAGGTAAAATAACTATACCAAATATTTTAAGAATTCTTTTTGTGTAAAGATTAATACTCATTTACTAATAATATCTAATACAAGATAACATTTTTACAATAAATAATTAAATTTAAACATTGACTTACTTAATAAATTTTATTTCATGATGATTCTCTACTATTTTTAGTTTATTTTTGTTCCATGAATATATAACCCTGAATCTATAATTATCCGAATCTACAAGTCTAGTATGTTCAAGAATATACCAATCTTTGTAAGAAGATTCAAAAATCATTTCATGTTCATCTACTTGCTTAATATTTGATATTCCTTGATCATTGCTTAAATAAAAACTTTCCCTAATAAGTTGGTGACCTTTTAAGGATGCAAGCATTTCTCCTTTTTCTTTATATTGAGGATTTTCCTTAAAAAAATTATATTTTTTCTCTGGGTACCAGGTGAATTTATAGTGCGACTCCCATTCAGGTTTATTAGCAAGAGCTTCTATATTTATATTCATACACAAATTATAAGTTTTTTGTTCTTCTTCAAGGAAATATGTCCTATTAGATTTCCACAATCCAATATTTCTAGAGAACCATCTTTTTAAATTACTATTTAAACTAATTTCTGGAGATTTATTTTCTCCAAAATTTAGATTTTTCTTTTGATTAATAACAACCATATATAAATAAGACCTATTTATTTCTTACCTTATCTGTAGAATAAATATAAATATCTTAATGTGTTCATAAGGATTAACAGCTTTTCAACACTTCCGAGGAAATCATTTGAATGATAAAAAAGAGCTAAAATTGATACTTGTGGCAGCTAGAAATCAACTTTCTAGTAGTGACATTAAATCCTTAATAGCTTATTTAGAATCAGATGAGTGTGAATTTGAGATATCTCTCCAGATTTCTGAGCCTTCAGAACAGCCAGAATTACTTGAGTTGCATAGATTAGTCGCTATTCCAGCTCTTATTAAGGTTTCTCCAGCTCCAAAGCAAATATTTGCTGGAAGTAATATTTTCTCTCAGTTGCAGAAATGGTTGCCAAGGTGGACACAGGAAGGTTTAACAAAAAATCTAGGAATTAATTTGCAACCATCCAAAATCGATTCCATAAGAACTCAAAAAGAATTTCTACTAGAAGACGAACTTCTTGTTTTAAGACAAGAAAATGAAACATTAACCAAAAGAATTGAATCTCAGGAAAGACTATTAAGAATGGTAGCGCATGAATTAAGAACTCCTTTAACTGCGGCCACTTTAGCTGTTCAAAGTCAAAAACTTGGGCAAATTGATATTTCGAAATTGCAGGAAGTGATCAAGAGACGTCTAGAAGAGATTGAACTATTATCTCAGGATCTTTTAGAGGTTGGCACAACAAAATGGGAAGCTTTATTTAATCCTCAGAAAATTGATTTAGGTAACATCAGTGCTGAAGTAATACTCGAACTAGAAAAATTCTGGAGATTAAGGAATATTGAAATTGATACTGATATCCCATCTGATCTTCCAAGTGTTTTCGCAGATCAAAGAAGGATGAGGCAAGTTTTCTTAAATTTAATTGAGAATGCTATTAAGTTTTCTAAAGACTCTGGATCTATAAAAATTACAATGATCCACAAAACAAATCAATGGGTAGAGATAACAATTTGTGACAAAGGAGCTGGAATTCCTTTAAGCGAACAAAAAAGAATTTTCCTGGATAGAGTTAGGCTCCCACAGACTTCTGAGGGAACTTCAGGATTTGGGATTGGGTTATCTGTATGCAGAAGAATAGTCCAAGTCCATGGGGGGAGAATATGGGTTGTATCTGAAATTGGTGTTGGTTCCTGCTTCCATTTTACAGTTCCTGTGTGGCAAGGACAAAATAAAGAGCAACAACACTTGACGAAAGGCTAGCCTTACTCTTAATTTTTAATAAGCTGGTAAGCTAATCTAATTTCCTGGCCCCATCGTCTAGAGGCCTAGGACACCTCCCTTTCACGGAGGCGACAGGGGTTCGAATCCCCTTGGGGCTATTACTTAAAATTTAATCTTTTATCATTGATGATTTTGCCTGCCTATCTACGGCAAGCAAATTTTCTGAAAGATCTTCTTTTAGTCTTTTTTCTATCATCCCTATTGGCATCCACTTACAACCCTGAACAGTAAGATCATAAATTAATGAATTCCTTGAAGTATTTTTAATTTTTTGAATTTTCCAACTACCTTCAAATTTCCTGAAATCCCCCTTAATTAAACTGAATTTTAAAAGGCCAAGCTCTTTATCTTCAAATAAGTCTAATGTTACTTCAGCTGAAAATTTCATGCCAAGAAAATCTTGAGCCCCAACTTGTTTAAGATGAACATTATTATTCTTCTGATATATTTTTCTGCTTGACAATAAATTAGGTATATAAATATCTAGTCGATCGTAATCTGTTAAAACACTCCATAAAGAATCTAAACTTGCAGAAGTCGTTAGCTGTGCAGCAAGTCTTCTTGTTCCACTAGAAAGCTTCTCCATCGTTTGCTCAATTGTCTTGTAATCATTTTTTTTAGAATGATCTACTGATTCTTGAGGATTAACCATAAATGAATTTTTTAATTTGATAAAAAATTTATTTCTGTGTAACTATACAGATAAAAACAACAAATTCTGAAAAAAAAAAATAATTTCACTTAATTATTCCGATCTCAAAACGTAACCATTTTTGTAAAATCACAACAAATTAAACTACAAATTGATAATCTTTTATATAAAGAAAAACTAAAAATGTATTCACAATCAACAGTAATCTTAGGTGGGTTAGCTCATATACCAGTAGTAATTGGGGTTTTTTCTTTTATTCAAAAATTTTTTAGTAAAAGAGCCTCAAAATTTCCACAAGATGTAGAGCCAAAAAAAACACAGGTTAAGCCTGTTGAACAAAAATCGGCACCTAAGCCTGCTCCTGTAGTAAATGCCGCAGCTAATCAAGTAGTTAAGAAGAAACATGCAGATGTTCCAGTAAATATTTATAGGCCTAAAACACCTTACGAAGGAACTGTGATAGAAAACTATAGTCTCCTTAAAGAAGGTGCTATTGGGAGAGTAAATCACATAACTTTCGATCTTAAAGATAGTGATCCATTTTTAAATTATATTGAAGGCCAAAGTATTGGAATTATGCCTGCCGGAGAAGATGCCAATGGAAAGCCTCATAAATTAAGACTTTACTCAATAGCTAGCACTCGACATGGAGATGATTTTAAAGGAAATACTGTTTCTCTTTGTGTAAGACAGCTTCAGTATGAAAAAGATGGCGAAACTATTAATGGTGTTTGTTCTACTTACCTATGCGATATAAAGCCTGGAGATAAAGTTAAAATTACAGGTCCTGTAGGTAAAGAAATGCTTCTCCCGGATGAAGAAGATGCAAATATCGTTATGTTGGCTACTGGAACTGGAATAGCTCCTATGAGGGCTTACTTAAGAAGAATGTTTGAACCAACTGAAAAGGAAAAAAACAAATGGAATTTCAAGGGTAAAGCTTGGTTATTTATGGGGGCCCCAAAATCAGCTAATTTGTTGTACGAGGAAGATCTTCAGAGATACCTTTCAGATAATCCTGAAAATTTTAAATATACAAAAGCTATTAGTCGTGAGCAGCAAAATACAAAAGGTGGAAGAATGTATATTCAGGACAGAGTTTTAGAATCAGCAAACGAGCTTTTTAATATGATTGAAGATGAGAAGACACATATATATCTCTGTGGTTTAAAAGGTATGGAGCCTGGAATAGATGAAGCTATGACTAAGGCGGCTGAAGAAAAAGGATTAAATTGGTCAGAATTAAGACCTCAACTAAAAAAAGCTGGGAGATGGCACGTAGAAACTTACTAAATTTCTGATATTTAGATTTAAGTTTTCCTTTTAGATACTTTTTGGTTTAGACACAATATGTAGCTAATCTTTGAAAAAAAGAGGATTTTAAAAAAAGAATATTAAAAATATGCCTTCAACTTTAGGTAATCCTCTTAGATTGGGTTTACGGCAGGAAAGAGTCATATCTCCACAGTGCTTAGTAATCTTTGGTGCTAGTGGAGACCTTACTCATAGAAAATTAATACCAGCTCTATTTGAACTCTATTTGCAAAGAAGAATTCCTAGTGAATTTGGAATAGTTGGTTGTGCGAGAAGACCTTGGACTGACAATGAGTTTAGAGAAAAGATGAAAGTAAAGCTTTCTAATCAAATATCAGGGAAAGAGAAGGAATGGGAGCAGTTTTCTAATTATCTTTTTTATGAACCTGTTGACTTACAACAAAGTGGTCATGTTGTAAGGCTTTCTAAAAGATTAAATGAAATTGATAAATCACAAGCTACTCATGGAAATAGAACTTTTTATTTATCAGTATCGCCGAATTTTTATGCAAGTGGATGTAAAGCTCTTAAAGAAGCTGGCCTTTTAGAGGACCCAAAGAAAAGTAGATTGGTTATCGAAAAACCTTTTGGAAGAGATTATTCAAGTGCAAAAAAATTGAACAGGCTTGTTCAAAGTTGCGCTGAAGAAAGTCAGATTTATAGGATTGATCATTATTTAGGTAAAGAGACAGTTCAAAACATCCTTGTTTTGAGATTTGCTAATACTATTTTTGAACCAATCTGGAACAGAAATTACATATCAAGTGTTCAAATTACTTCATCTGAAACGGTAGGAGTTGAAGATAGAGCAGGTTATTACGAAAGCTCTGGAGCTTTGAGAGATATGCTTCAAAATCATATGACTCAAATGCTTGCTGTAACAGCTATGGAACCACCTGGAAAGTTTGAACCAGAAGCAATAAGAAATGAAAAAGCTAAGGTTCTTCAAGCTTCAAAACTTGCTGATGAAAATGAACCGTGGAATTGTTGTATAAGAGGTCAATATGGCGAGGGAGGAAATATCTCAAATCGACTCAATGGATATAGGCAAGAAGATGGCGTTAATTGTAATAGCACAACAGAAACTTATATTGCGACAAAAGTTTTCGTTGACAATTGGCGTTGGCAAGGGGTTCCTTTTTATTTGAGAACAGGGAAAAGATTACCTAAAAGACTTGGAGAAATAGTCTTGACTTTTAAAGACGTTCCTGTTCATTTATTTGAATCAACAATAATAAATCCTGCCCCAAATCAACTTATCCTCAGAATTCAGCCTAATGAAGGTGCTACTTTCAAATTTGAGGTTAAATCTCCTGGTTCTGGAATGAAATCCAGACCTGTTGAGATGGAATTTTCTTATGACGAATCATTTGGAGAACCCTCAGATGAAGGCTATGTAAGATTATTAGCTGATGCAATGCTTTCAGATCCAACCCTATTTACCCGAAGTGATGAAGTAGAGGCAGCTTGGAAACTTTATACGCCATTAATTGAATTGATGGATAATTCTCCTTGGAAGTTACCTATTTATAATTATGAATCTATGACTTGGGGACCACCTGAATCTGATCATTTACTTTCAAAAGATAATATTTTCTGGCGCAGACCCTAAAAATGAAACCTCAATTAACACTCCAAACCCCATTAGAGCTGCCTTATCAGGAAATTTCTAATTACCTTAATAAATTATGGATTTCAGAAGATAAAGATAATACCGGAGCTAACACTTTTACATTAATGGTCTGGCAGCCTGCTTGGTTAGAACAATGTTTGGTTCAAAAAAGACTTCTAAATGGACCAATTACTGGAAATTTAAGTCCAGAGATAATTGAAGTTGCTAAAAAGTTCATATTAGATCAAGGACTTCCTATCACTACTTCCGTTAATAGTGAAGAATTATTGAATTTGTTGAAGGAAAGTTTATCTAATGAAGACTTTGAAGACTTTAGGGGACAATTTTTTGAATCATCAATAAGTACATTGAACCCAAGAAGACTAATAACTCTAGCGCCAACATTAAATAAAAATTCAGAAATTAAAACTTTTGTATCGGCTTACTGTCCATTAAGTGATACTCCAGCTTTGCAACCTATATGTGGGGATTTAGTTGTTATTAGAGGGGGCTCAGCCTCAATAACTCATAAAGGATTAAAAATAATTGATGAGTTATCTATTGATGAATTGCCTTCATGGTTGTGGTGGAATGGAAGTTTGGATGAATCGCACGAAATTTTCGAATATTTTATTACGCATGGTTTAAGGTTAATAATTGATACTGCACTAGGATCTCCTAACAGATGTTTAAAAGTATTAGATCAATTAAATAAGTCAAATAAAGCTATTAATGATTTGAATTGGGTTAGGTTGAAAAATTGGAGAGAATCATTAGCAATGATTTTTGATCCGCCATCTAGGAGAACAATCTTAGATCATATTACCGATATTGATATTGATATCGCAGGAGATCACATGATTCAAGCTTTGTTTTTGATTTCATGGATTAGCGATAAACTTGGTTGGTCTTTTCTTAGAGTTGAAAGGGATAAAGAATCAACAAAAATAGAGTTTGAAAGAAATAATGGCGAAATAATTTCTGCATCAATTAATCCCTTATCATTGGGCAATCCAAGTATTCATCTTGGACAAGTTATTGGATTAAGATTGATTTCAAGAATTAGTGAGGTTCAAAAAAATAATACTTGTGTAATACTTGGCTGTGAATCTGTTGAATGTATGAGACTAGAAGCAGGGGGAATGGCTGATATGGAATTAATAGAACAAGTTGTTCCAAATTCTTTTTCTACATCAGAGCATGATGTTAGTAAATTATTAGGAAGTAGTAGAGGTAGTACAAGTCCTCTTTTTGAAAATTCTATTAAAATAGCCCTTCAAATATTTAAGGGTTTTAATAACTAATAAATGCCTTGTGTAATATCTTCTCCTTCATCTGATAGTGGTAAAACTACACTATCGCTTTTGATATCTTGTTGGGCGTTCTCAAAAGGTATAAAGATACAAACTTTCAAGGTTGGCCCAGATTATCTCGATCAACAACAACTTAGTTCAATTGGCCAACCAATTTGCAGGAATTTAGATATTTTTTTAAGTGGTGAGGAATGGGTTCAAGAAAGTTTTTTTAAACACTCTTTGAAATATGAATTCTCCTTAATTGAAGGAGCAATGGGTCTATTTGATGGATTAGGGGCAACAACATATTCAAGCACAGCAAATATCTCTAAACTTCTCAATGCCCCGATAATTTTTGTTGTTAATGCAAGGGGACAAGTAGCTTCTCTTTTGGCTACTGTTAGAGGGTTTAGAGACTTTGATAGTGAGTTGTCCTTAGCAGGTATTATATTTAATAACGTTAATTCAGATAGACATAAAAAATTAATCGAAGAAGTTTTTAAAAATGAAGATATCCCAATTCTTGGTTTTTTACCATCTGATTCAAAGATAACTTTAAACAAAGCTAACTTAGGTTTGATCTCTCCATTGGATAATGGAAAGAAAGTTGATGTTGAATATTTTGCAAATTTCGCCGAAAAAAATCTTGATTTATTTTCTCTTTTTAAATTACTAAAATCTCCTAAAAAGAAAATAGTTAATTCTTTATGTTTTGAAGATTTTAAAATAGATAAAAGTAAACCTATAGCAATTGCAGAAGATAAAATCTTTCATTTTCAATACCCTGAAACTAAGGAGTTTTTGAGTGAAATAGGCATACCATTGATTTCATGGAGTATTTATGATGATGAAGAAATACCTGATGAGGCCTCTTCTCTAATTATTCCTGGAGGTTTTCCGGAAAAATACGCTGATCATATAAGTAACTCTACAAAAAGCTTAAATTCGTTGAGGAAATTCCGCAAAAATGGATTTATATATGCAGAGTGCGGAGGGATGATGATTTTAGGAGACTTTATAAAAGATGAAAATGGTAATAATCATAAAATGAGCGGTATCCTGCCTTTTAGATCAAAAAAAAGTAGACTTACAGTAGGTTATAGATACATTGAGGGTTTAAAAGATACACCGATCATTAAACAAAAACAATTAATTAGAGGACATGAATTTCATTATTGGGAAATTGAAAATAATTTTTCTAAAGTTGATTTAAAAAAAACTGAGAAACAAAAGAAACTTTCTTCCCCATGGAAAATTAAATCTTGGAAAACTGAATACAAAAATGAAGGCTTTTTTGATGAAAAATTACATGCGAGTTGGATTCACTTACATTTGCCGAGTTCTCCAAAAGTCGCAAAAAACTTTATAGCTGCTACACAAATTAGTTTTTAAAAGGATTCTTAATTTATTATCAAATTAAATATTTTGAGAGGAGAACCTAAAAAAAACATTCCAGGCAAAGTAATTAATGGTCCTAAAAAACTTCCCACCATAACCTCAACTTTTGTATGGCCAAGAGTTTCTTTTAAAAGTAATGCAGATTTAGGGTCTAGTTTTTTTGATAGTTTGTTGATTTCTGCAGCTTGAATTCCGGCTGATTTTCGAACACCACTAGCGTCATACATAACTATAAGTGATATAGCTACTGATAATGCGAATATTGGGCTATCATATCCCAATTCATAACCTAACCCAGATGTGGCACCAGTTATTAAGGCGGAATGACTTGAAGGCATACCACCCGTCTCGAACATAATTCCAAATCTTATTTCTCCCGTTGAAAAGAAATTGAATAAAATTTTAAAAAATTGAGCTAATAAACAGGATAATAAGCTCCAGAAAAGAACTGAATTATTAAAAAAGACAAAAAATTCAGACATAAATTAAAAACATTTATCTATCTCTATTTGTAATAAAGTCGGCTAATGATATTAAATTCTTTGCATCTGCCCCCCAGGGTTCGATTGCTTTTTTTGCTTTTTCAACTAGATCAAATGCTCTTTTCTTTGATTCCTCCATCCCAAGTAATTTTGGGTAAGTAGTTTTGTCAGCTATAAGATCTTTGCCCGCAGTTTTACCAAGCTTTTCACTGCTGGAAGTTAAATCAAGAATATCATCTATTATTTGGAAGGCTAAACCAATTCCCTCTGCATACGTTGTTAGAGCTTGTAATAGTTTTTTGTTAGCGCCTGCGATCATCGCACCTGTTCTTACGCAAGCCTTTAATAAAGCCCCAGTCTTATGTAGATGAATATATTCTAGAGTTTCAAGATCTACTTCTTTCCCTTCGCATTCTAAATCAACAACTTGTCCCCCGACTAGGCCTGGTGCACCAGCAACTAGGGATAATTCGCCTATTACATTTAATAATCTAGTTGGATCAACTCCAGGGCTTCTCAAAGAGACCATTTCAAAGGCCCTGGTTAATAAAGCATCGCCTGCAAGAATAGCTATTGCATCTCCATATACTTTATGATTTGTTGGCTTACCTCTCCTCAAGTCATCATTATCCATAGAGGGCAGATCATCATGAATCAAGGACATTGTATGGATCATTTCTATCGCTACTGCAGTAGGAACAGCAAGAGATGGTTCTCCTCCAGCTAGTGAGCAAGATGCTAAACATAAAATAGGACGTATTCTTTTCCCTCCAGCTAAAAGGGAATATCTCATGGATTCTCTTAAAATTTCTGGATTCTCAGGTCCCAAGGAAAAATCGAGTGCCTCTTCTACAACATTTTTTGTATTTTGAAGATATTTTTCAAAATCAGAAATATTACCTATAACTTCAGTCATTTTATATTTTTAATAAAAGATTTTTTCATCTTGGAGTTTATGGCAAAAGGTCTTTAAGAGTTGATGATAAACCAAATTGTTTTTGCCAGCTAAAAATAGTATTTACAAGTAACATTGTTACTGTCATTGGTCCAACACCTCCTGGTACAGGTGTGTAAGCAAATACTTTGGAAATAACATCTTCTAATAATACATCGCCACATAATCTGGTTTGATTTTTATCGGAACTTTTTAATCTATGTATTCCAACATCAATAATTACCGCTCCTTCTTTCACAAAACTCGAATCTACAAGATTGGGTTTTCCTGCCGCCGCAATTAGTATGTCGGCTTCTCTACAGACTTTATTCAAATTTAATGTTTTTGAGTGAGTCATTGTTACCGTTCCATTTAGATTCAAAAACATAAGCGATAGGGGTTTCCCAACAAGCAAACTTCTTCCAATAACAACAATTTTCTTACCCTCAATTGTAATATTTTGGGATCTTAGTAAATTAATAATTCCTGCTGGTGTACATGATCTCATCGCAGGCTCATTTTTCACTAATTTGCCGATGTTAATCTCGTTTAATCCATCTACATCTTTGTTTGGATTAATATGACTGATTAGTTTTTGCTCATCAAACTTCTTTGGGATGGGAAGTTGTAGCAATATTCCATCAATATCCTTATCAGAATTAAGTTTGATTATTAATTGTTCAACTTCTTTTTGCTCCACACTATTTTTGAGATGAAAGATAAAACTTTTTATTCCAATTCTTGAACATGCTTTTTCCTTGTTATTTACGTAAACACCACTCGCAGGGTCTTCCCCTATTCTTATTACAGCTAAACCGGGTGCCCTTTTTGCAATTTTTTCATTACTAGAGATATAATTATTTAATCTTTCTTCAATTTCTAGAGATAATTTTTTACCATCTAATTTTAATGACATTTAGAAAAACATCTCCTATTTACATCTAGCATGCCTATAATTTTAAATTATTCAAATAGATTTATTTATATTCTGTGCAAAACATCACAACTACATTAAGAAAATTGTTTTATCTGTGGAGTAGAAGTCAAGTTCCAGTAAAACAACCAATTAAAATTTCTAGAATTGATAATCTCATAATTTTTTTAGTCTGCATTTTAATTTCAATAATTTCTTCCTATAAACTACTTTTTTTCTCTCCTTTAAATATCACAGATATTTTTTCTTGGCTTTTTACCTTTACTGAAATGCTAATTAGTTCCGGAATTTTGATATTAGTTTCAAAAAAAGAGAATCCAACAATTTCTTCAAGACAGATCATCTTGATCCTTACTCTTCTTTTAGCGGTACAAGCTATGAAATTAGCCTTAGCTTCAACCATAAGTCCATTATCTATGATAATTCCACCGGCGTTAATAATATCTCAAGGAATGGGAAGCATAACAGCTTTAGCTTGGGTATCAATAGCTAGCTTTAGTTGGCCAGACCCAGCAGTTGCTATAAATAATAATTTATTTTTTATTTTATTAGTTTGCGCTTCAGTAGTATCTTTACTTGGAGGAAAAATGAGAAGTAGAGCTCAATTACTGCAACTATCAATTTTTGTTCCTATTGGTGCATTCTTAAGTCAATCGATATTAGTTGGTAAAAATAATATATCCCTTATTGACAAAAAAGAATTTGTTTTTGTTAAAGGTGGTATATTTTCAGATTCTCTATTGTTGGCGATAGTAATGCTTTTTACTATTTTATTTATTCCTGTCTTTGAATCGATATTTGGGTTATTAACTAAAGCAAGATTACTCGAATTGGCCGATAAGGAGAAACCTCTTATTAGAAGATTGTCTCTTGAAGCTCCTGGTACTTTTGAACATACATTACTTATTTGTGGTTTAGCAGAGGAAGCGACAAGAATGATTGGTGGTGATATTGATCTAATTAAAACTGGAGCTTTATATCATGATGTTGGCAAATTACATGCACCTAATTGGTTTATTGAAAATCAGGATGGTTCAAAAAATCCGCATGACGAATTAGATGATCCTATTAAAAGTGCAGAAGTATTACAGGCACATGTTGATGAAGGATTGAAATTCGCAAGAAAAAGTAGACTGCCCAAACTGATAGCTAATTTTATCCCTGAACATCAAGGTACACTAAAAATGGGATATTTTTTTCAAAAAGCTAAAGAAAAAAATATCGACATTAATGAAAATTATTTTAGATATAAAGGCCCTATTCCTCAGTCAAAAGAAACAGCCATTTTAATGCTTGCAGATGGATGTGAAGCAGCATTAAGAGCAATGAACATTAATGCATCTGATAAAGAAGCGTTGGAAACAATATCTAATATTGTCTACTCGCGTCAAAAGGATGGACAATTGAATGATAGTAATTTATCGAAAGGAGAAATTTTTCTTATAAAAAGGGCATTCCTGAATGTGTGGAAAAGAATTAGACATAGAAGAATTCAGTATCCAACAAGCAAGAATAATACTTTTTCTTAGTTTTCAATTTTAAAGCCTAATACTTCTTCGATGTTTTGGATTACACCAATATAGAAGAGCTAATGTACCTAATATTGTTGTTAAAAGAGTAAACCCGCCAATTCCAAAAATATCTTTTAAAGTTATTAGTCTTACTACTGAATATGGCCCTGTCCCAGAAATTACCATTGATAGAGATACAATAGTTAAAGTTACTCCCCATTTTCTCTCGGCTAAAAGAGCTGCTGAAGAAACTATTCCAACGATTGCAGCAGGCCAACCAAGACTTATGGCAAGAGTTATATTTGCAACTCTTAGTGGAGGCCCATAACTTATTATTAATGCGATTATTGGAAGTGCAATTATATTGCTGATCAACCCAACCCAAGAAAGTGCCCAATATCCCAGAATCCTTTCTCTCATTATTTACATCTAAAACTATTAAGTTAATCTACAGTATTAAGAGACTGTTTTTAATATTAATTAATAATCCTAAGAAATAATTTATTTTTCTGGATTAGATAGAAATGTTTTTCTCTGAATTTTCAAAATTATCAAATTGTGGGTGAATTGAATTTTTTTTCTCAGAAAATATAAGTCTATTTAAAGCATTAACGTAGGCATTCGCTGCGGCAACTACAACGTCAGTATCTGCAGAATGACCAGAATAAATTTTATTGTCTCTTCTTATTCTTATTGTTACTTCGCCCAAAGCATCAATGCCTTCTGTTACAGACTTTACAGAGAATTCAATTAATTCATTAGGAACTCTGGCTAATTTGTTTAAAGCCTCGCATACAGCGTCCACAGGCCCAGTTCCTATGGAGACAGCGGTATCCTCAGTATTGTCTTCGGTGTTTAAAAGCGTAATTGTGGCGGTAGGTTTTGAAGTGTTGCCGCAACTTACTTGTACAAGACTTAATTGAAATTTGGCTTCTGGAAGTTGTACTTGTTCGCTAACAATTGCTTCTAAGTCTCTATCAGTAATTTCTTTTTTCCTATCAGCTAAGTCCTTAAAACGAGTAAAAGCATCATTTAAGTCTTCCCTGCTTAAGTCATATCCCATCTCTTCTAATCGTGCTCTTACTGCACTTCTTCCACTAAGTTTTCCCAAAGATATTTTGTTATCAATCAAACCAACAGTTTTTGCATCGATAATTTCGTAGGTTAGTCTATTTTTTAGAACCCCATCTTGATGAATGCCTGACTCATGTGCAAAAGCATTGGCGCCCACAATTGCTTTATTAGGTTGAACAGTCATACCAGTTAGGTTGGAAACAAGCCTAGAAGTTTTTGTTATCTCTTCTGTTCTTATAGCTGTAAGAGGAGTTGGTGAATCTGGATTTCTTTTGAAAAAACTATTGAAAAAACTTTTTCTTACATGGAGTGCCATCACTAATTCTTCTAAAGAAGCATTTCCAGCTCTTTCCCCAATTCCATTTATCGTACATTCTAATTGTCTTGCTCCATTTTTCACTGCTTCTAGAAAGTTGGCAACTGCTAAACCTAAATCATTATGACCATGAACAGATAATATTGCTTCATCAATATTCGAAACATTGTTATTTATATCGGCAATTAATTTGCCGAATTCACTAGGAGTTGTAAATCCAACAGTATCAGGAATATTTATTGTTGTCGCACCTGCAGAAATAGCCGATTCAATTACTTCGTATAAAAAATCAGGATCACTTCTTGAGGCATCTTCACAAGAAAACTCAATATCATCAACCAATGTTTTTGCATAATTAACCATTTCTGGAACTATCTGAAGAACATCTTTTCTGGATTTTTTAAGTTTATGTTTTAGGTGAATATCACTTGTGGCAATAAAAGTATGTATTCTTTTTTTTGGAGCTGGACTTACTGCTTCATAACAAGCTTTTATATCACCTTTAGACGCTCTAGCTAAACCGCATATTATTGGACCATTTTCTTTACCTACAACATTGGCAATTTTATTAACAGCTTTAAAATCTCCAGGACTTGCAAAAGGGAATCCAGCTTCTATAACATCTACACCTAATCTTGCTAATTGTTGTGCGATAGCAAGCTTTTCTTCGAGATTTAAACTGGCACCAGGAGATTGCTCTCCATCTCGAAGAGTTGTATCAAAGATCAAAATTCTTCCAGGATCTTTGGACATTACAAGTATTCACTTAAACTTATACTAAGCTAATAAAAATAATTTGACTAGATTTTATTCAATAAAAACTTACTTCAGGCTTATTACTTAACAATATTGGTTAAAATTCTGAAAAAAAATAAAATAATTCAATAATTAAAGTATATTTTTAAGGTTAAAGCTTGCTTTTTATAAAAGGTTTATTTTGATTTTTTATAGAATTAAAGGCATAAATTATCAAAAGTATGAATGGGCAATACCAAAAAAAGAATGTTTTAGGTCAGTTAGCGATAGTTTTACATGCTCATCTTCCTTACGTTAGAAAAAATGAAAAAAACTCGTTAGAAGAAGATTGGTTATTTCAGGCGATATTGGAATGTTATATACCACTACTTCAATCTATAGAATCATCCAAAAATGAAAATCCATTAAATACAAAACTTACTATTAGTTTGTCTCCAACGTTATTGTCACTCCTTCATAATAAACAAATCCAAGAAACCTTCCCAAGCTGGATTAAAACAAGGAATGATTTTTTAAACGAACTGCCACAAGTAGAAAAGAATGCCTCTGCATTTTTAATTAAAAATCTTAATGAAAAATACTTATACTGGCAAAATTGTTCAGGAAATTTAATTGAGAAGTTTAAAGGTTTAAATAACTCTGGAAATCTGGATATCCTTACTTGTGCCGCTACGCACGGATATTTACCAATTCTAAGAGAAAATCCTGAAACTGTTAAAGGACAAATTAATACAGCTATTAGGAGCCATGAAAATATTTTTGGAACTAAGCCTTTAGGCATTTGGTTGCCTGAATGTGCATATTATGAAAATTTAGATGAAATACTATTTAATTCTGGAATTAGATATGCAATCTTGGATGGTCATGGGATTCTAAATTCTACACCAAGGCCCAGGTATGGTGTTTACGCCCCAATCTGCTCGAAAAAAGGAGTTGCATTCTTCGGAAGAGATAGTGAGTCAACTTTGCCCGTTTGGTCTGCTAAGGATGGATTCCCGGGCGATAAAGTTTATAGGGAATTTCATAAAGATTTAGGATGGGAATTGCCTATCTCTAGTCTTCAAAAGAAAGGTATTTCAACGAGAAGACCTTTGGGTCTAAAGTTCTATAAGATTACAGATGAAAACTTACCATTAGGGGAGAAAGAGTTTTACTTAGAGAATGAAGCCAAAATGAAGGCTGCAGAGCATGCTGATACTTATCTTCTCGCTAGATCCAAACAATTAGAAAAATTAACCTTATCTTCTTCCTTTAAGCCCTTATTAGTAGCTCCATTTGATGCAGAATTATTTGGTCATTGGTG
Organism: uncultured Prochlorococcus sp.; assembly: GCA_902573565.1. Lineage (GTDB taxonomy): Bacteria > Cyanobacteriota > Cyanobacteriia > PCC-6307 > Cyanobiaceae > Prochlorococcus_A. The sequence continues at coordinate 46,410 of CACGKI010000005.1, read as the reverse complement.
GTATGAGGGACCTTTATTTCTCAAAAATATTTTAAAGAACTCTAGTAAATATTCAATTAGGCTAACCAATTTAAAGGAATTTTTGCTTCAAAAGCCAAATCTTCAGATTTGTGATCCATCACCATCAAGCTGGGGTCAAGGTGGCTACCATAATTATTGGATTAATGATGCAAATGCATGGATCGTGCCAGAAATTACAAAAGCTGGCTCAACTTTTGTTGATTTATGTTCGGAAAATTCTAATAATGACCGTTCTCCTAGACTTTTAAAGCAGGCAGCAAGAGAATTGCTTCTCTCTGAGTCTTCTGATTGGAGTTTTATCCTAAGAGCTGGTACTACTACTGAGCTTGCAAAAGAGAGGATAGAAAGACACTTGTCCAGGTTCTGGAAATTAGTTGAAATGATTAAAAATCATTCCAATGTAAATTTAAAATTCCTTGAAGATATTGAGGAAGAAGATAAAATTTTTCCAGATATTAGTATTGATGATTGGCGAAAATAAAATACTAATTTAACTTAAGCATTCCTAGTTTTACTTTTAGAGGCGAATTTATAAACATTTTACTCATTACGTAAATTAGTTTTGGAAGTGGAAGTGTATTAGTAAGAAAACCTACCCATTCTTTGGTGGATAATTTAAAGAAGTTAGAGAAAAAGCTTCTTAATCTACTTTCGTCAAAACTCATTAATCTTCTAAGACCATATTGGTAAAGTTTGTGCCTTTGCGTTAATTCGTAAGGCCATAGAATATCCCAACCTTTTGTAGCTAATTCTAATGAGCTTAGATGAGGTTCTTTTAAAAAGATGGCTAGTTTTTCAGCAAGAAGTGGAGCTCTTCTTAGTAATGATCCGATCATGTATCCTGATGCAGGATGCACCATGCTTGCGGCCCCTCCAAAACCAAGCACAAATTGTTTTTTTAATGGGAGGGGTAAATTCATTGGGAAAAGGCAATTCTCTTCATGAAAAATTTCACTTACTTTAATACCCTTACTTTTTAGCCTTTTGAAAAGCCTTTTTTTAAGATTTTCTTGCGATAATGCAGGATAACTAGCTAATGATGTTTCTTCAACAAAGTAAGTTTCATTTCCCAGATCCATTGCATAAAGAAAAGAGGGAGATAATAATTTTTCTTCCTTGTTTAAGTGATTTGGTCGAAAATCCATTAAAACAAACTGGCCCTTATTAACGGGTGGGGATGAGAATTTGCCAACTATTCCATAAGCAGCTTGTTGAGCAATTTCTTTTTTAAATGGTCTTTTTACAAAATTGCTTTTATGCCCACTAGCATCAATAACTAGCCTTGCCTTTATTTTCAGACCTGAAAAACAAATTACTTCGGATAGTTTGTTTTTCTCTGTAATATCTTTTGCTGTTTCATTCAACCATTCAATCCCTTTACACTTTTTTAAAAGTTCATTTTGAAAGGCTTCTTGATTGATTAATCCATAATCATAGTTATGTTTTGTTGGAATATTTCCCTTTTTATTTTCCCCATTTCCAAAAAAACTAACTGTTTTACACCATCTGTGAGATAACAAAGACTCTAATCCTAATTCCTCTAATTCAGATGCCCATATACCATAAGTATTCTCCCATTTTTCATTTGGAGAACTAGTTGATATTCCCTTAATTTTTAGGTCTTGTTTGGCTAATTCAGAAGCCAAGCATAATGCTGCGGGGCCAGAACCTAAAATTAAAATATCAAGTATTTCCATATTATCTAATTAACCATATTTTTTTTTAACTTTCTTTCCCTATGTTTTCTAGCTTTATTTCGTCTTCTTGTTCACGAGGAACTAATACCACTTCTGATAAATGATCACCCTCGTCTAGTCTTTGTAATTTCACCCCAGTAGCCGCTCTTGATTGCTGAGAAATTTTATCTGCGTTTGTTCTTACTATTACACCTTTTTCACTCACAAAAAGTAATTCTTCTCCTTCTCCAAGGACTTTCAGACAAACTAGTGCATCATCTTTAATTCTGAATTTCATTGCTCTTAATCCCATACCTGCTCTTTTTTGTAATCTAAACTGAGTTACGGGAACCCTCTTCCCTAGTCCAAAAGCGCTCGCTATTAAGACCCAAGGACCATCTGAAGAGTTGATTTCAAGATTTTCATCAATATTTTTAGTCAGGCCCTCAATTTTTGTTAATTTTTCAACTAAATCAAATGTCAAAACATCCATGGATACAAGATTGTCTCCTCCTCTCAAAGTCATCGCTTTAACTCCCCTTGCGGTCCTCCCAAGTGGTCTTAATTCGTTTTTATCTAATCTGAAATGAATTGCCATTCCTGTTCTTGATCCGATTAAAACACTATCGCCCTCTTTTGATAATCTGACCCATGTTAGGGCGTCTCCTTCCTCAAGATTAATAGCTATTAATCCATTTGAGCGAATTTTTGAGAAAGCGGAAAGCGAAGTTCTTTTTATATATCCGGCCTTAGTCAGCATTAACAAGTAACAGTCGTTATCAAAAGAATCAACTGCGACTAGTGAAGTTATTTTTTCTTCTCTGGGTATTGGTAGAAGTTGAACAGATGGAGTACCTTTTGCGGTTCGGCTACTCATAGGCACTCTATAAGCAGGAAGAGCATAAGCTACCCCTCTATCGCTGAAAAGCAGAAGAGTGTCATGATCGTTGCAGCTTATAAATAATTTTACCTCGTCATCTCCTTGGGTCTTAGTACCAGCTTTACCCCTAGATCCCCGACTGGTAGATTCAAATTCGTTGACAGGCATTCTTTTTAAATAACCTGCTTCAGTTATTAAAACTACTGATCTATCATTAGCTATAAGATCAATATCATCGAGACCACCACCTAAATCAAGTATTTCAGTTTTTCTTGGAGAAGAAAATCTTTCATCAATTTTATTGATTTCTTCAAGAATAATTTCCATAATTCTTTCTTTACTGTTTAATATTTGCTGATAGTGGTTTATTTTTCTGGTTAATTCATCGTGTTCAGCTTTGATTTTATCTGCCTCAAGAGCTGTTAATCTTCTTAACTGCATTTGTAAAATTGCATCTGCCTGTGTGGCAGACAACTCATGATCAGTTTGTAATCTTTCTCGAGCTGAAATTGTATCTTTTGCTGATCTTATTAGATTAATAATTTCATCCATAGAATCTAAGGCTAATAAAAGACCTTTTACAATATGATCTCTTTCCTCCGCTTTTTTTAATAAAAACCCTGTTCTTCGCCTTATTGTCTCAACTCTAAAATCTAGAAATACATCTAACATTTTCCGAAGTGAAAGGGTTGTGGGTTCTCCTTTAACTAGAGCTAGGATATTCGCACTAAAATTATTTTGTAGTGGTGTTAACTTAAATATGTTGTTTAAAACTACTTGTGGATAGGCATCTCTTTTTAGCTCGATAACAATTCTCATGCCATCACGATCGCTCTCATCTCTAATATCAGAAATACCCTCTAATTTCTTTTCATTAACCAAGTCTGCAATTCTCTCTATCAAGCCTGCTTTATTAGTTTGAAATGGTAGTTCTGTAATTATTACGGCATCTTTTTCTGCCCTACCAGCTGATTTAATTTGCTCAATATTTGCTACACCTCTCATTGTTATTGAACCTCTTCCAGTTTTGAAGGTTTCTCTAATTCCATCTCTTCCAAGGATTTGCCCACCAGTGGGGAAATCAGGACCCTTAATTATTTCAAAAAGTTCTCTATCTTCAACCGAAGGGTTTTTGATTATTGCTTGGAGACCACTGATTAATTCTCCTAAGTTATGCGGTGGAATATTAGTTGCCATTCCTACTGCTATTCCTGATGATCCATTTAAAAGAAGTTGAGGTATTCTTGCAGGCAAAACTGTTGGCTCTTGTTGAGAACCGTCAAAGTTATCAGAGAAATCTACAGTTTCAGATTCAATATCCTCTAATAAACTTTCATCTGTAAGAGATTTTAGACGAGATTCTGTATATCTCATTGCTGCGGGTGGGTCGTTATCTACAGAACCAAAGTTTCCATGACCATCTATAAGAGGCATCCTCATAGAAAAATCCTGTGCCATCCTCACCAAGGCATCATAGACAGCAGTGTCACCATGGGGGTGGTATTTACCAAGTACTTCTCCAACAACTCTTGCACATTTCCTGTATGGTCTACCGCTAGTTAAACCAAGTTCATACATTGCATAAAGAATTCTTCTATGAACAGGCTTTAATCCATCTCTTGCATCTGGAAGCGCACGACCTACTATTACGCTCATTGCATACTCTAAATAAGAGCGGGACATCTCATTTCTTAAGTCGGTCTGAATAATTCGATCGTTATTTTCGTTTAATCCAGAGTTGCCGGAATCTAAAATATCAGACATACAAAAAACCTTTATTCAATAATAATCGCTGATTGTCATAATGAATAAAAAAAAAGATATATTTAATTTCTAAATACTCACATTTAAACACAAATAAAAAAAAATCCTGTTGTTTTTGAATAAACCTTGGCGTATTACCCCTTTAGTTGTTAATTTAATCAGAATATAAAGAAAAATCCCGTGAATATTGAACTTGGTTTAAATAAAAAAGTCAGAAGGGCTTATGGCATCGATGAAATAGCTTTGGTCCCTGGAAAAAGAACTCTTGATTACGATTTAACTGATCCTTCATGGATTTTAGGTGATTTTAAGAGAGAAGTACCAATAGTAGCTAGTGCTATGGATAGCGTGGTTGATGTTAATACAGCAGTAGAACTTACTAAGTTGGGTTCTCTAGGGGTTATTAATATGGAGGGAATACAAACACGATATAAAAATCCTGATGAAATTTTAAATCAAATAGCATCTGTTGGGAAAAATGATTTCGTTCCATTAATGCAGGAGATATATAGTGAACCAGTTAAGGAGGAGTTGATTTTACAGAGAATAAATGAGATTAAAGAAAGAGGAGGCATAGCTGCTTTTAGTGGCACCCCGCAAGCTGCTATTAAATTCAAAGGAACTCTTAATAATTCACAAATTGATTTGTTTTTCCTTCAAGGAACAGTTGTTTCAACTGAGCATTTTGGCATGGAAGGTAAGGAAACATTAAATATTAAAGACCTCTGTCAATCAATGAAAGTCCCAGTAGTAGCTGGTAATTGCGTTACTTACGAAGTAGCTAAACTTCTAATGAATGCTGGAGTCGCAGGATTAATGGTTGGTATAGGACCAGGAGCGGCATGTACTTCAAGAGGTGTATTGGGAATTGGGATTCCTCAAGCAACTGCAATTGCAGATTGTAGTTCAGCAAGAGATGATTATTTTAAAGAAAGTGGTAATTATATTCCTATCATTGGAGATGGAGGAATTATTACAGGGGGAGATATTTGTAAATGTTTAGCCTGTGGTGCAGATGCTGTGATGATTGGCTCGCCCATAGCTAAATCGTCAAATGCTCCAGGTAAAGGATTTCACTGGGGTATGGCTACTCCAAGCCCTATATTGCCAAGAGGGACAAGAATTGAAGTTGGGTCTACAGGAACCTTAGAAAGAATAATTAGAGGACCAGCTTTGCTTGATGATGGAACACATAATTTACTAGGAGCTATTAGAACTTCAATGAGTACTCTTGGAGCTAAAAATATCAAAGAAATGCAAGAGGTTGAAATAGTTATTGCACCATCACTTTTGACAGAAGGTAAGGTTTATCAAAAAGCTCAGCAACTTGGAATGGGTAAATAATTTATTTTTGAGAAAATTTAAAATATCCTAGTAAATTAATTATTAAATTGAACAAATTTCTAATTAAGAGTTATTATTAAATGATGGGGGAAACCCCATACTCCTCACACACTAAATCGCCCGATTAATCGGGCTTTTTTAGATATTTTGTTACTTATATCATTTTATCTGTAATGAAATCATCACTTAAAAGAATTGCCTGCTAAATTTTTTAAAAAGGAATACTTAAATTATGTCATCAGCTCCAGCCGTTACTGATTCTTCATTTGACAAAGATGTACTGCAAAGTGATCTACCAGTATTAGTTGATTTTTGGGCACCATGGTGTGGTCCATGTAGGATGGTCGCACCAGTTGTGGAAGAGATCTCAAAAGACTTTGAAGGCAAAATTAAGGTTTTTAAGTTAAACACCGATGAGAACCCAAATGTTGCGAGTCAATATGGAATTAGAAGTATTCCCACATTAATGATATTTAAAGGAGGCCAAAAGGTTGATACGGTTGTTGGAGCAGTACCAAAAGCAACTCTTTCGAGCACTTTAACTAAGCACCTATAAAAATAAAAAGATTTGCATAAAATTGGACTTATAGATTATGGGATGGGTAACCTTCATTCCGTAACAAAATCTCTAGAAAGTCTTGGAGAAGAAATAATATTAATTAAAAATTTTAATGAATCAAAGAATTGCAAGGCAATAATACTTCCAGGCGTTGGAGCATTTGATCCTGCGATGATTAATCTGATAAATATGAATTTGAAAAATGATTTGCAGAATTGGATTAATAGTGGGAAGTCTTTTTTAGGAATTTGTTTGGGTCTTCAACTCCTTTTTGAATCTAGTGATGAAGGCAATGTTCAAGGACTTAGCATTTTAAAGGGAAAAATACACAAAATACCTACTACAGTTAACCAAAGGATTCCACACATGGGTTGGTGCCAACTTTTACCTACAAAAAAAAATAAATTATTAGGTCTAGAAGAATTAAATAATTGGGTATATTTTGTGCATTCCTATCATGCAATTCCGAACGACTCGAATATTATTGCAGCGCAGGTTAATTATGGTTCTGAGAAATTAACAGCGATGATTCAGCATGATAATTTATTGGCCTGTCAATTTCACCCAGAAAAATCTGGTAAAACTGGAGAAAAACTTTTGAGAAAATGGCTTAGCACTATTCAATAACTAATAATTTCGGATGAAGACAAACTTAAGATTAATTGGTGGTAAAAGAATCGAGAGTCCGAATAATATTTATACAAGACCTACAACTTTAAGAGTTAGAGAGGCTTTATTCAATATATTGAACTGCAGGGTTGAAAATAGTAACTGGCTAGACTTATTTAGTGGAACAGGGGCAGTATCTTGTGAAGCATATAATCATGGAGCAAAAAAAATAATTGCAATTGAAAAAAACAAATACAACGCAAAAATTTGCTTGAAAAATTTACTTTCTTTGCAGGATATAGATAATAGGAAAAATGATATTGATGTTATTTGTAAAGACGTTTTGAACTGGACAAAACCAAATTATGATAGAAACTTATCATCTAAAATTATGGATATAAACAAATTAAAATTTGATTTTGTTTATCTAGACCCTCCATATGATGTAAATTTCCATGAATTAGTTTTAAATCAGATATTTCAATGTAATTTTTTTAAAAAAAATTCAATTGTTATTTGTGAACATTCTCCAAACCTATTTATTAAAAACACTGCATTGTGGGAAACTATAGATGTAAGAGACTATGGACAATCAAGATTAACGTTCTTAATCCAAGTCCAACATACCTGAACCTCTTCTGTATTGGTTCCATGCACTAACGAATAATCCAAGAAGAGTTATTGGAACTAACCCTAAAACAATTCCACATAGAAGAGGCTCGATCATTTTTTTGCCTTTTTTGATTTTCTTATACACAATTGTTACATAGAGATTATTTTTTGTGTCAACTTCTTCATCATCTGCAGCAGAAAGAGACTTTAGGAGAGATTTCTTGAAAATTTTTTTTATTTTTTTTCTGGTTCTATTGATATGTTTGTCAATCTTTTTCTTAAATCATGATGAGAATAATAAATATACTGTTCAAACTCTTGAGCTTAATGGTTCCGCTGAAGAAGGAGATGCTCTTTTTAAGATAAATTGTGTTGGATGTCATGGAATTACAGCAAGGGGATTAGTTGGTCCAGACTTGCACTCAATAACTCAACGTTTGAATGATAAAGAGATTATTAAGCAAGTTACTGGTGGCCTTACTCCTCCCATGCCAAGTTTTGAAATTGATCCAGTAAATATGTCCAATTTATTAGAGTATTTACATAGCCTTGAATGACTTTGAAGAAAAATTTTTCTAATTTGAAGGTGATATTAGTCGAACCAAACGGCCCTTTAAATGTGGGAAGCGTTGCTAGATTATGCTCCAACTTTGAAGTTGAAGAATTAAGAATTGTTTCGCCAAAATGCGATATCTTCTCTTTAGAAGCAAAAAAAATGGCCCTAAAAGGTCAAAAATTTCTTGATCACTGTAAGATTTTTGATAATCTTGAAAAAGCAATTTTTGATTGTGATTTAGTTCTTGCATCTTGTGGAAGGATTGATGTAAGCAAAGAATCATTTTTTGAGTCTTCTGAAGATATATTTAATTGGACTATATCTTTTAAAAAGATAAATAATTTAGCAATTATATTTGGCAGAGAAGATAGAGGTTTAACTAATAGTGAATTACTTCTGGCAAATAAGATTTTTAATATCCCAACTTCTCATAATAATCCTTCTTTAAATCTTTCTCACGCAGTTTCAATAGTTTTGTACGAACTAAATAAGTCTTCAAAAAGAAATTTTAATAAGGAATTAGAAGTTTTTAATCTTGCATCATCAAAACAAATACATGATTCATTTTTAGAGATAGAGGAAATGCTTCTTAGAGTTGGATATCTTTTAAAACATACCTCAAGGGCAAAAATAAATAAATTTAAGAATTTTATTTTAAGGGCTGATACATCAATGCATGAACTAAATGTTTTAAGAGGAATAGTTCATCAAATAAACTGGTTTTTGAATAATTCAGAAAAAAATTAGGAACTTATAAATTAAATTTTGATCTGATTTCTCTTGAGTTTAAATTTGATAGGGATGTTTACTAAAAACATTTTCTGAAGTAGCATCGATGGATTATTTGAATATTACAGAAAACTAAAACTGTGGCTCCAACAAAGAAAAGAAGAGTTTTCCCTTTTACTGCGGTAATTGGTCAGGAAGAAATGAAATTAGCACTCTTATTGAATGTTATTGATCCAAGAATTGGAGGAGTGATGATAATGGGTGATAGAGGGACTGGAAAATCCACTACAATTAGAGCCTTAGCTGATTTATTGCCTGCAATAGAAGTTGTTAAAGATGATCCATATAATAGTTCTCTAATTGATCCTGATTTGCAAAGTAAAGAAGTTTTGGAAAAAATTGTTCAAGGAGAAAATCTTGAGAGTATTCAAAAACAAGTGCCGATGGTTGATTTGCCTTTAGGGGCTACTGAAGACAGGCTTTGTGGAACTATTGATATAGAAAAGGCTTTGAGTGAAGGTGTTAAGGCATTTGAGCCTGGATTATTGGCAAAAGCTAATAGGGGTTTACTATATGTTGATGAAGTGAATTTGCTTGATGATCATTTAGTTGATGTTCTTTTAGATTCGGCTGCTTCCGGATGGAATACAGTTGAAAGGGAGGGAGTCTCAGTTCGACATCCTGCGAGGTTTGTCCTTATTGGTTCAGGCAATCCAGAAGAAGGTGAATTAAGGCCTCAACTATTAGATCGATTCGGAATGAGCGTTGAGGTTAAGACAGTTAGAGATGCTGAATTAAGAGTTCAAGTAGTTGATCAAAGGACTTCTTTTGACAATAATCCTGATGAGTTTTCACTGAGTGTTGAGAAAAAACAAGATGAACTTCAACAAAAGGTTGTTAAAGCTCAAGAAATTTTAAATTCTGTTCAAATGGACGATGATCTTAGATTAAATATTTCTGCAATCTGCGGTGAACTTGATGTTGATGGTTTGCGTGGAGATATAGTCACAAATCGTTCTGCCAGGGCAATTGCAGCCTTTGAAGGTAGAACCGAAGTACAAGAAGATGACATAGCAAGGGTCATTTCTTGTTCATTAAGACATCGCCTAAGAAAAGATCCTTTAGAACAAGTTGATTCAGGGGAAAAAGTTATTCAAGCTTTTTGTAAAGTATTTGATTTAGATGAAAAAGAAAATCTTTCTAAATTTCAATTGTCTGCAGAAGCTTAATAACAGTGAGAATAATTGGGATTGACCCAGGATTAGCTAGAGTTGGGTATGGAATTATTGAAGTAAAAAATGAAAAAAAGATTTTATTAGATTGCGGAATTATTGAGACGGGAAAAGATAAAAAAGAAGAAGATAGACTTTATGAGATATTCAAAGATCTTAATGAATTAATAAATCATTGGAATCCAAATTTAGCAGCGGTAGAAAAATTTTTCTTTTATAGATCAAGTACTACTATTAGTGTTGTTCAAGCAAGAGGAGTTATTATGATGGTATTGGCCTCTAAAAAAATTCATGTCAGCGAGTATTCACCTGCTCATATAAAATTAACCATCACTGGGTCTGGAAAGGCTTCTAAGAAAGAAGTTCTTGATGCGGTTATGTATGAGTTAGAACTTAATAAACCGCCAAAACCTGATGATTCAGCAGATGCATTGGCCATAGCACTAACAAAACTAAATGAAGATGGCCTCAACTAAAGATTAAATATGAATATCTTTGAAAGAAAGAACTTGGAGAGGGATACGTTTAGAAAACTTAGAGATGAGATTTCTCTAAATCAAAGAGAAAATGTAGAAAAAAATGTAAAATTATATGTGGATTCATTTATTAAGGAATATAAAAACATTGGTTACATAGCTATATATTGGCCTCTAAATAAGGAAGTAGATATAAGAAGTCTCAATGAAAAAATTTCTTTAGCTTTGCCCAGATGTAAAGATAAAAAAGAGTTGTTATTTTATCCATGGGATGAAAGACCTCTTACAAAAGACTCTGAGGGGATATTAAGTCCAAATAACTCTTTTTCATTAAGTCATAACCAGATAAGTATGATATTGGTTCCATGTCTATCTGTAGATAAAAATCTAATAAGATTAGGTTATGGAGGAGGTTATTTTGATAAATTAAGGAGAGATAGAAATTGGAGGAAAATTCCATGCATTGGAGTATTAACTTCCAATTGTGTAAGTACTATTCCATTACCTAGAGCTGAGTGGGATATTCCCTTATCTGGCTTTATCACAGAAAAAGAAATATTTGTATAATAAAAGATCTACAAGTGGTTAATTAATAGTTTTTTAAAAAATGGAAAATCAAGAAAAATACGATAACTTATCAAAATTAGTTGAAAAGTTGAAAAAATCAGAAGATCCAAAAAGAAAATATGAATACATTTTGTGGCTTGGCAAAAAATTGAAAGAACCAAATAGTAAGATCCTTGTTGAAGAAAATAAGGTTAAGGGATGCGTTTCAGAAGTTTTTGTTAAAGCTTCTATTAAAGCGGGTAAATTATCTTGGGAAGGCTATTCTGATGCTCTCATAACAAAAGGTTTGTTGGCATTTCTAATTAGTGGATTAAATGAGTTAACCCCAAATGAAGTTGTTGAAATTGATAAGAAATTTATAGAAGATACTGGCTTGAAAGCAAGCTTAACTCCTTCTCGATCAAATGGTTTTTTAAATATATTATTGAAAATGCAGTCTCAAGCAAATGAATTTTTGTAGGTCTAATAATATAAAATTAAACTCAAAGTAAAAAGAAATAACAAAATGAGAAAATGCAAAATCGGTATCGTAGGTTTTGGAACTGTGGGTTCAGGGATTTATAAAATTTTAGGTACTGAAGTTGATTCACATCCAATTCTTAAAGAAATAGAAATCGCAAAAATAGCAGTTAGAGATCTTTGTAAAAAAAGGGATATTGATCTAGAAAATAATTTTTTAACTGATGATCCATTTGAATTAGTTGATGACCCCACTATTGATGTAATTGTTGAAGTAATGGGAGGGGTTGATTTGGCGAAAGATATTATTTTGCGATCATTAAAATCAGGTAAATCTGTTGTGACAGCAAATAAGGCAGTCATGGCAAGATATGGAGAAGAAATATACAAAACTGCTGCTAAAGAAGGAGTTTATATATTGTCAGAGGCAGCAGTCTGTGGAGGGATTCCAATAATTGAACCATTAAAAAGATCATTAAAAAGTAACAGCATAAAAAAAATGGTTGGGATAATAAATGGCACAACAAATTTTATTCTTTCAAAGATGGCCAATGAGAAAGCTGATTATAAGGAAACATTAAAATTGGCTCAAAGCCTTGGGTATGCAGAATTAGATCCAACGGCAGATGTCGAGGGACATGACGCTGCTGATAAGATTTCTATTCTTAGTGAACTTGCATTTGGAGGCAAAATCAAAAGAGACGAAATACATTCAGATGGCATTAGCAACATTAATCTAAAGGATATCGAATATGCTAATAAATTAGGATTTGAAATAAAACTTTTGGCTCTTTCCGAAAGGAAACAAATTAATAGTAATGATTCACTTGCTTTGAATATTTGGGTAGGCCCTTCCTTGATTCCAAAATCTCATCCATTGGCAACAGTTATGGGAGTTAACAATGCATTAATGATAGAGGCTGAACCTCTTGGAGAAATAATGTTGTATGGTCCAGGTGCAGGGAGTGGTCCAACAGCTGCATCAGTAGTATCAGATATATTAAATCTGCACGCCGCGTCAGAAAAAAATAATAATTCAATCGATCCATTATTATCTTTTGATTTCTGGAGAAAGTGTCATATCATAGGATCTTCTGAAATAAATAAAAAAAATTATCTTAGAATAATTTGTCTTGATAGTCCCGGCGTAATAGGAAAGATTGGAGATATTTTTGGAAATAATAATGTATCAATCGAATCAATTGTTCAACTAGACGCAACTGAGGATAAAGCTGAAATTGTTGTTATAACTCATGAGGTAAATAATGGAAGTTTTGAAAAATCAAAAGATGAAATAAATTCTCTTAATGAAGTCAAAACTATTGCTAGTCAATTAAGTTGTATTTAAAAAAATAGTTTGCAAATTTCTTCATACCTTGTTAAACCGAAGAAAGTAAGCGTTTAGATTTAACACCTTAATGATTCATTCAAAACTATTAGATAATAAAAATGAAATAAATAAATTAATTTGTTCTGAAAATCTTTACAAAGGTGCTTGCGTAAGAATTAAAAATAGCAATAAGACTTTTCAAGTAGTTGGTTTAAATATAAGTAAAAAAATTTGTTGGGTTAGAGAGTGGCCTTTTGCTTGTAATTCTAAAAAAACATTTGCTTTAGAAATAAGTCAAATAACCTTACAAATTTTTTGTCCAAAACAATCCTTAAACTAATTTAGTATTTTAGAAATATGAGAAAGAAAGTTCTTTTATCTATATTTATCATTTTAATTTCTTTTTTACAGAATTCTTGTAGTTCAAAAAGAATATCAAAAAAAATCATAGTAGCAAGTTCTGGAAAGATTGAATCTTTAGATCCAGCTAGAGCTAATACTCTTAAATCAATTCAATTAATCAGTTCTCTTGGTGATACGTTATATGAATTAAATTCTAATGGAGAATTAATACCTCAATTGGCCTCGGGGATGCCAATTATTTCAAAGGATAGACTTCAAATATTTATTAATTTAAGAAAAAATGTTTTATTTCACGATGGAACTTCATTTAACTCAAATGCTATAAAGTTTACTTTTGATAGATTCAAAAGAATTGGAACTATGAATTATATTTTGGGAAATAAGATTAAATCAATAGAAACGCCAAGTGAATATTCAGTCATAATAAATTTAAATAAACCGTCAAGTTCTTTAAATGGTTTACTTACATCAGTAAATTTAACTCCAATATCTCCTACATTTTACAAAGAATACTCTGATAAGTTTCTAAATGAAAAATTCGTTGGCACTGGCAAGTATGTGCTGACCAGTTTTTCTAATGAAGTCCAATCAATTGATCCAAATTTGAATTATTGGGGCGAAAAGCCCTTAAATAAGGGCATTAATTTTGTGGGATACTCAAATTCATCCTCTCTTTTTGGGGCTTTAAAAAGTAAACAAATTGATGTGCTCTTATCAAATTCAATTGATGATAGTCAAAGAAAAAGTCTAAATAATTTAAGCAAAAATAATGAGTTTAAAGAGGGTAATAGCCCTTTCACTGAATTAAGTTTTATAAGCCTTAAAACTAGTTCTTATCCTTTAAGTAATCTTAATTTAAGACTGGCTTTGGCAAAAAGTCTTAATAGAAAATTAATTAGTGAGAAAGTAAGTTATGGATTAAGGAAGCCATCTCGATCAATTATTCCTACAATATTTAAAAAAGATAATCAAGAACTGTGGCCTAAATATAATTATTTAGAAGCTAGAAGGTTATTGGAAAAAGAAAATTATTGTAATGGAAATATTCTGAAGATACCCCTTACTTATAGATCTAATGTACCAGCTGACAAGCTTATTGCCCTGACATGGCAGGAAGAAATTAAAAATTCTTTGAAAGATTGTATTGATATTGAACTCAATGGGGTTGAATCCACAACAGTTTATAAGAATCTAAGTTTAGGAATTTATACAGCAGTTATTCTCGATTGGACTGGAGCTTATTCAGATCCAGAAGCCTATCTCACCCCTCTTTTAAGTTGTAATGAAATAGTTGATGGTATATGTAAAAAAGGAGAATCAGTTTATAGCGGTAGTTTTTGGGGATCTAATAAAGTGGAAAGTTTATTTCTTGAGAGTGAAAAAACAAGTGGAATTAAAAGATTAGAAAAACTTCTTGAAATTGAAAAAATAGCAGCAAATTCAATCCCTTATATTCCTATTTGGGTATCTTCTCAAAAAGCATGGTCTCAAAATAAAATATCAACACCTATTTTTAATGGTGCAGGAATAATTTCATTAAGTGATCTTGAGTTAATTGATGAGTAGAAATTTAAATAAACTACTAAATTATTCCTTAATAAAAATTTCATTAATACCAATAATGTTATGGATAATTTCTTCATTAGTATTTATTTTATTGAGAGTTGCTCCAGGCGATCCTGTCGATGCCATACTTGGATCTGGTGCTGATGCCTTTTCAAGGGAATTTTTAAGAAATAAATTGGGGCTTAATGAACCTTTAATAAATCAATATTTTTCATATATTAAAAATATAGTGCACTTGGATTTTGGCCAATCTCTTAGTACCCAAGAGCCAGTTCTAAAAATTATTCTTAAGTCATTGCCTGCAAGTCTTGAGCTTGGATTCTTTTCAATATTAAGTGCCACACTAATAGGATTTCCACTGGGATTAATTGGCTTGAGAAATAGAGGTAAAAAGACTGATTATCTTACGAGAATATTAGGAATTGCTACATATGCGATCCCTCCTTTTTGGGGTGCCATGTTAGCTCAATTATTATTTTCTGTATTTTTTAAAATTTCCCCAATTGGGGGTAGATTTCCAATATTTCAGCAACAACCTCAAATTACAGGTTTTTTAGTTTTAGATAGTATTCTTTCAAATAATATTATTGCTTTGAAAGATAGCCTTTATCATCTCGCACTTCCTTCCATAACTCTTGGCTTTCTTTTGAGTGGTATATTCAGCCGCTCATTAAGAGTGAATTTGGATAAGACATTAAAAAGTGATTACGTGAATGCGGCTATATGTCGAGGGATTTCGAGAAAAAAAATCTTTTTAAACCATGCATTGCCTAATGCTCTATTGCCTATTGTCACTATTTCTGGGTTGACTATGGCCTCTTTAGCAGGAGGTGCCCTATTGTTCGAAGTAACTTTTTCATGGCCAGGGATTGCTTTAAGATTACATGAAGCAATTTCTCAGAGAGACTATACCTTGGTGCAAGGAATTGTAATTTTTACCTCTATGCTCATAGTTTCATTAAATCTATTTGTAGATATTTTAATCGCATATTTAGATCCACGAATAGAGTACTAATTTTTGGAAATTTCTTTTATAGTTTCAAGGTCTAAAAAATGGAAATCAAGTTCCAAATCTCTTTGGTTTTTAATTACTTTAGGTACTTCTTGGTTATTAATATTTTCTAGAAATTTGACTATAAATTTTACAGATAAATCTTGTACTAGTATTGGATCTGCACCAATAAAAGATTCACTTATTTTAAAGACGTCATTATTTTCTTTATTACTATTTCCAATTCTTATTGGAGAGAAATGACTTGCTCCTTCAATGATTAGAAATCTATTTGATGGATTATTTAAAGCAGAAAATACTTTAAATTGTTCATTCATTAAAGGTGTTATAAGGTCATATGTACCCCCTATCAGAAGAGTTGGTGTTTTAATGCCAGAACTATATTCTTTTGGCCATACTAAACTGCCAAACGAATTAAATCCTATTATTGAACTTGCCTTATTAGCATTATTTTTTCCAGAGAAAGGAATTTCGCTTAATTGACATTGAAGTAGTTTTGATAAATTTGTTATTGCAAAATCCTTTAATGCAGAATCACATCTTTCCTCAAGATTATTAGTTGGTTTTTTACCCTCATATAAAAGTGCTATTAAAGAACCAAGAGAATGCCCCATTAAGATGTAAGAATTGTTAGGCAAACCAAATTCCCCATTCTCATGAGCATCTAATACAGCATCTAAGTCTTTAATTCTATATAAAAAAAAGTCTGCAATTCCTGGAACTGATCCCCCTTTCTCGAGTACTTCAGTGATTGCTTTTAAATTACTCCCTCTATGATCTATGAATAATATTGGCCAGCCCCTTTTAACCAATTCGCTACCTATCCATTTGAAATTATTAATTTCACCTCCAAGTCCTGGCATAAAAATTATCAGTTCTTTATCATCGTTTGTTTTTTTACTTTTCCATAGTTCAATGTCAAAAGGTTTTACTCGGTGAGGAGCATAAATTTTTTTATCAATCTTTATTAGATCTTGAGTTGATTTTTTTTTAGTATTTTTGAAGGCATTTTGGTTTGTACTTTCAAGATTATTTAATTTGGATATAAGATCTTGTTGCATTGATAATTCAGTTTTCCAAGATGAAATTATTAAGATTAAGTTATCTATATCTAGTGAAATTTCTTCTGTAGGTAAATTCTCTATGATGTCTAGAGTTGAAATTTCCTTTTTTTCATCTAATAAATTTTCTATAGTGTTATAAATTTCTGTCCCATTATTGTCATTTGGAACTGTAATGGTTTTGCTTAATTCTGTTAGAATTTTACGCCCTATCCAACTTCTTAATACTTCTCTATTTAGTCCTTCTTCCTTGAAAACTGGAAATTCTAGAAATTTTGATAACTCAAAAAATCTTATTAATCCATTTTTTCTTAACCAATCTATTAATTCTGTTGAATCCTCTTTGTATTTTTCTAATTTTGATAATTGTTCTATAGTAAGAGGGATTTTCATCTCTTCAAACTTAATATTTATTTTTTCTGCAGCCTTTGCACCGTTACTAAAAAATAAACCACAAAAACCTAAAAAAAGTATAAAAAAGTTTTTCACTTGTGATTAGTCCAAATAGTTTTCAAATTAGCAAAAATTGGTGGATTAAATTTCCATACCATTTGAGGTTAATAACCAAGATAAGATTTTATGCTGCATTTGGTGCAGGAGGTGTTATTTATTTAACATCACTTATTTTTAATAACATTGGCTTATCAGCAACAGATATTGGTTTGGGTTTTACCATATCAGCAATAATTGGAACAGTAACTAGACTCTTTACAGGTAATTATCTAAATAAAACAGGGGAAATACAATTTCCAATAGTTACTTCATCAATACTAAGTATTGTAGCTAGCTTATGTCTCATTTTTTCAAGAGATACTTTTTTATATATACTTGGACAATCATTTGTTGGAGCTGCTGCAGGAATATATTGGCCTGCTGCCGAATTAGGGGTGCCCTATTTTTGCTATCCGATCGAAACACGCAAAGCATATGCTCTTGTTAGAAGTTCGGAGGCTTTAGGAATATTTTTAGGAGTATTCATAGGGGGTTTTATGACGAATTTTTTATATTCCAAATCAATTTTTATTAATGATATATTTTGCATGTTAGTTATCACATATTTAATATCTAGAAATAGTTCTTCTATTAAAAGAAACTTAGAAAATTTCCACAAAAAATTAGTAGATCCAATTAATCATGGACAATTGAAATGGAATAAAAATTCAACAATAATAATTTTATCTATTTTATTGATAACTACCTCTTTAGCTTTGATGCAAGTAACTTTGCCTCTGGATCTTGTTAAAGGTGGAGTATATCGGAATGCATTAAGTAAAGAAATTACAAGCCTTATAATTTCAATTCAATTAATTTTATTACTGTTTTTACAATGGCCTATCGGGTCCTGGATATCAAAAAAAGGTAGGTTATTTGGTTTGAAATTTAGTTTGTTAAATTTTTCTTTTGCGTCATTTTTATTATTTATTTCTAGCTATTTAAATATCCCAGCTTTTTCTTTGGTTTCTTTTTCATTGATATTAGTTAGTTTAGGCACTGCCTCATTTCTTCCAACTTCTACAGATGTTGTTTTCAGGATAGCTCCTTCGAACAAAAAAGGTTTTGCACTTGCTCTACTATCACAATGTTTCGCTATGGGATATTTTATTGGACCATTTATTTCGGGACGTATATTAGATCTATTTGGTTATGCTTCAGTAATCTGGCTATCTATTTCATTTGCTTGCTTTATTGTATTTGCAATTCTCCTTAAGAGATTATTTTAATTAATTTTTTCTAATTCAATAATTCTTCTCTCTCTTAGAAATAAGAAAAAAGGTGCAGAGAATGCGAAGGCTATAAGAAAAGTTCCAATGTAGACAACCCACATATTCTTCATGTTAAGTTTTTTTGATTCATTTACTATCCATATAAAAATAGCGCTTGCACCTACTAATAGGTCTCTTGAAATTGACTGGGCTGCAGGGTTTGCATTCGCTAAAGAAATGAAGTTATTTATATCAAAGCTGTTTCCATATTCCCTAGCAAATTCGAAATTTGCCATCATTGGCAGGGCAGCACCCATAATTGATAGAAAAAGGTAAAGATAAGATAGTATCTGTTTATTATCTTTTAAAATGTTAAATGAATTCACTTGTTAAAAATATTTCTTTTAATAATAGTATTTAAAAGCTTATGGTTGTTGAAAAGAATAATATAGCTGAAAACTATAAATTTAAAAATGGAAATTTAAATTTTGCTGTTGTTGGGCATGTTGAGTGGATTAATTTCTTAAAGGTCGATCAATTACCAAAACCCGGAGTAATTTCCCATTCTGAAAAGTCCCTTGAGTATCCAGCTGGTGGTGGCTCTATTATCTCGAAAAAACTTTGTGATTTAACTTTAAACCAAATTCATTTTTTTACCTCTTTAGGTAATGATGATTATGGAGACAAGTGCTTCAAGATTCTCTCAAATATGGGTATTAAGCTACATGTGGCTTGGCGTGATAAACCAACTAGAAGAGGATTTAGTTTAATTGACTCTCAAGGTGAAAGGGCAATAACAGTTATTGGAGAAAGGTTGGCTCCAACTCATAAAGATAAGTTAGAATGGAACATTTTAAAAAAAATGGACGGAATTTTTATTACTGCATCTGATTCGGAGATTTTTAAAATGGCTAGATCAGCTTCAATACTGTGTACAACACCAAGGGTAGGATTAAATACAATTAATAAATCAAATGTTCTTTTAGATGGATTAATAGGCAGTAATCTTGATCCCGGTGAAGTTTTTTCTTTTTCTGAATTATCTTTAAAACCCAAATATACTATTAAGACCGAGGGAGAGAATGGAGGTATCCTATTTCCAGGAGGAAGATATAAGGCCCTTAAAAACAAAAAATTAAAGGTTGATTCTTATGGATGTGGGGATTCATTTGCTGCTGGGATTCTTTATGGCATGGCATCTAAATGGGATATAGATAAAAGTTTAAATCTTGCTAAAGTAATGGGAAGAGACGCCAGTGAATTTTTTGGCCCATATGCAAATAGTGATGAAAAATAATTAATTTAAGACTTACATGAACAATTTAGAAAATAAAAATAAAAATCTTCTTGTAGAAAATATTATGGTTTTCTTTTTATTTACTGTTTTTTTAGTTTTTAAATCTTTAAAAACATTGTCTAGAATTTTTACCTATGGAATCATTAAAAAAGAAATATTGACTACTAAAAGTAACTTAGGTGTAGATATAAAAATAAAAATTAACTAATGAATATATTTTTAGTTTTTATAATTTTAGGAGTTGTTTTTTTTGTCTGCAAAAAAATTAGTTCTAAAAAATCAAAGAATTTAAAATTAGATAAATTTAAAAATAAACTGCAAAGCACGCAAACAAATATCGACAGAATTTTTTTAAGAGAGGAAGAAAAAACCTTTTCAAATCCCAATATAAATATTTATATTGGAAGTTATGATAACGAAGATAATATAAATAGAAAATCCAATATACACAGAGCAAGACTTTCAAAATTTAAGAAATCCAAATTAAATGGTGAAATGATATTTCAAGATGATGAACAAAGAATTTATAAACTTAATAATGGAAAAAAAGTTTACTTATAATTTTAATTTCTAACTACACTCAAGACTTTCTCTTGTTGAAACGCCCGTTTTTGGATTGATCCCATCAGCAATTTCACAAAGATTTCTTTGATCTTCGCTGTCTAGAATAGCGTAAGAAAAATCTGCCCCTTCTATTTGAGCACCTGCAAAACTGCTACCTGAGGCGATCATATTTATTAAAACAGCATTTCTAAGATCTGTTTTTTGGAAGTTAACTCGATCAGAAAGAGTATCGGTTAGGTCGATTCCATTTAGATTAGAACCTTTTAAATCAGATAGGGTTAAGGTTGTACCATGTAAATCAACGTCACTAAAATCTGCGTCTCTAGCAACTGCTCCAGCTATAGAAGACAAATGAAGATCCTCTCCATGGAAATTATATCCTGTAATATTAGATCTCACATAACTTGGAACTTCATCTCCCTCGCCCTTAACAGCTACGTTTGCCCCAGCGAAAACTGGAGAGGATAAAATTAAAAAAGAAAAAGTTATGCATAAAATATATCTTAAAAACTTTAAAGGTTTCATATTAAATAATTTGAATATCATTATTTTATAACAATTAGATAATTTTTAAAATTGATATATAAATTTGGAACGCCTTTTTAAGATTATTTAACACTATAAATTTTAAATCTAGGTTCTAGATTGGTTATACAATCTAGAAGCTTTTTGTTATCTTTGCTATTCGTAACCTTGAATTCAGATTCAACAGTACCGTTTTTATCTCTTATAGCTTGATTTAAAACTATTGAACCGTTTTCGTCAGATACTGATCTATGAAAAGTTCCTCTAGGTATTCTTAGAATATATCCGCAAGATTCTAATCTAACCTTATAAAAAGGATAATCCCAGCCAAAATTGACAAGAAAAAATGTTCTTCCCCCAGAGATAGCCAATAGATTATCTTCTTGTTTGTGATGTATGTAAAATTGCCAATTATTAAATTCTTCATCATTTGGCGGACTTACTGCAGGACCACTGTGAATAACTAGATCTCTATAGTTTGATTCATTAACACTAATATCAAAAAATCTTACATCTTTTGTATCGCGAAATTTTTCATAACTTATCAATTCAAACATTTTCGATTTGTTTGATTTGATAACTGGAATTTCTAAACTTGAATTCAATTTTTTTTAAAGATTACACAAATGAAAACAGATATATTTATCCAAGAACGTATCAATTAACACTAAAAAAGAAACATATTGTTATTTATATTTTCCTGTTATTTAAAAGATTAAAAATTTAGTATTTATTTTATTTCAAGAGGTTTGATTTCCCAGGATAAAGTATTTTCTAAATTATTTTTTCCTATAAAGTTTCCTGTAATTACAGAAGTTAAATTAGATTTTGAAGAGGATACTAATGTTAAATATCTATCATCTATTAATCCTTTTCCGCTTGGATCAAAACCTCTCCAACCAGCGCCTGGAATATATAATTCAGCCCAAGCGTGTAAATCCAACTCAGAGGGTAAGGGATCTTCAAAATGATAACCACTTACAAACCTACTTGGGATACCTATAGACCTACAAGCTTCTACCATCAGCATTGCTAAATCTCTACATGAACCTATACGTTCTCTAAGTGTTCTACTAGCCGGCCATGCTGGTCCTGTATGTCTTTTGGTATATTTAACCCGATCTTGAATAATCTCTATTAGCTGGTAGGTAAATGATAATGCGTTATTAATGCTTCCTGCCAAGGCTTCTTGGGCAAGTTCTACGGCAGAGGGATCGTGTTGTCCATTAGGCATCCATCCCTCTAATGCTCCCTGTAAATCTCTGTTAATAATACTTCTACAAAAAGGTAATGTTAAATCTCTATTTTTAACTCCATCAATAATATTTGGATGTTTAATAGTTTCAACTTCGCTAATTGATTCAATAACTAAATTATCTGTTAATCCATTGAATCTGATTCTATTAATCTCTTCTCCGCTGGCAGCAAGTAATGGATAAATAATTTCTGGTTCTGGGGTTATTTTTAATTCAAAATTCTTTAGTTTTTGGAAGCCATTTGACCTTGGCTTTATACATAATCTATGCTCACCTAATTGAACAGGGTCTTCGTATTTATATTCAAGTTTGTGAAGGTATTTAATTCTCATTAATAAACTTATTAATTAATAAAATATTTTTCTTGAATGAGTTCATTTAATTTATTTAAATCCATTTGCAATGAATCGATTGCCTCATGTAAACCATCATTAATTATATCTTCAATTCTGATATAACTCCACTTTGCTTTAAGCAAACCTCTCATACATTCTAGTTCTGAAGGATTTTCAGTTGAAGGAGAGGTATCAATTGTTTTAAGAGTATTGCTTATCCCATCAAGACAGTATCTTACTGATCTAGGGAAAATTGGATCAAGTAAAAGAAATCTTGCAACTGAATTAGGCTTTATAGAATTTTGCTCTGCTTTCCTAAACATTTGATAAGCTCCAGCTGAACGTAAAAGTGCTATCCATTGCAGCTCATCAAGAACTCCTCCAAGTTCATCTAAGCTAGGAAGGAGTAAATAATATTTCACATCTAAAATTCTTGATGTTTTGTCAGCTCTTTCGATTAATCTTCCAAGAATGCTAAATCTCCAGGCAAGATCTTTGCTTAGAGTCGCATCTGTAATTCCATAAAAAAGCTGACATTCCCTCCTTATTTCACTTAATTGTTCTTGTCTTGGTTTATTCCATATTGCTTCTCCTTCTTGCATATTCCAATATAAAATATTAATCTGTTCCCACATTTCTGTGGTCATGACATCTCTGATTTGTCTTGCATTTTCTCTTGCCATTTGAATGCAAGAAATTATGCTATTTGGGTTTAAACGATCTCTTATTAAAAAATTAATAACATCATCGGGTTTTTTCTCTGGGAATCTTTTATCAAAAGATTCTCTATCACTCGAAGCATCAATTAACGGGAGCCAAGGTTCTGCACTTCCTGGCGGACAATCTAATGACATTGCTTCACTTACTTCCACGAAACGAGATATGTTTTCTGCACGTTCTAAATAACGATTGATCCAATAAAGAGATTCTGCTACACGACTTAAAAGCATATTATTTACCTACAACCCATGTATCTTTGCATCCTCCACCTTGAGAAGAATTGACGACTAATGATCCTTTTTTTAATGCTACCCTCGTAAGCCCACCAGGGCTTACCCATGAATCTTTCCCTCTCAAGATATATGGTCTTAAATCAACATGACATGGATAGAGTTCTCCATCACATAAAGATGGCACAGTAGATAATTCTAAGGTTGGTTGTGCTATGAAATTTCTAGGATTTTTTTTAATTTTATTGGCAAATTCTTCTATCTCACTTGTTGTTGAGTGAGGTCCAATTAACATTCCATAGCCCCCAGCTTCTGCGACAGACTTAACAACAAGTTTTGGTAAATTCTCAAGGACATAATCTCGATCCTTTTGGTAATGACAAATATACGTTTCTACATTTTTAATAATAATTTCTTCATCAAGATAATATTTAATCATTTTTGGAACAAATGAATAAATCATTTTGTCATCTGCTATTCCAGTCCCAGGCGCATTTGCCAAAGCAACATGACCTGCCTTAAAAACATCAAGTAATCCGTTAACACCAAGGCAGGAATCTTTTCTGAAATTAAGAGGATCTAAGAAATCATCATCAATTCTTCTGTAAATGACATCTACTCTTTTTAACCCAGAGGTAGTTTTTAAATATACATAATCATCATTACAAACTAAGTCATGACCCTGAACTAGTTGGATGCCCATTTCTTGAGCTAAATAACTATGTTCAAAATAAGCACTATTAAAAATTCCAGGAGTAAGTAGAACTATCTTGGGAGTATCTGTCCATACTGCAAGTTCTTGAAGAGTTTTTAAAAGATATGATGGATATTCATCAATTGGTTTTACTATTCTTCCAGAGAAAAGATTAGGAAAAATATTTTTCATAACTAATCTATTTTCTAAAAAATAAGCAACCCCAGAAGGGCACCTTAAATTATCTTCTAAAACATGCCAATCTCCTTTTCTGTCCCTTATTAAATCAAGTCCTGAAATTTGACACCATTTATTTAGTGGCGGTTTGAAGCCTATCATTTGAGGTCTCCAACCTTCTGAACTCTCTATTAATTCTCTTGGAATTATTCCATCATTAATTATTTTTTGAGAATTATAAATATCATCTAGGAATAAATCAATAGCCTCAAGCCTTTGTTTTAGCCCTTTTTCTAAAGTTACCCAATCATCTCTACTAATTATTCTAGGGAGTGGATCAAAAGGTAATATTCTCTCAGTACCTTTTAAACCAGTATCATTTAATCTAAAAGTTGCACCATGTCTTAGTAATAATTTTTTTGCGGCAGAATGATTCCTGTTTAATTCCTCAAGACCCATATTATCTAAAGATGAAAGAAGTGGAATCAATATTTCTCTAGCAGAATTGACATTATCCTTAAAATATTCATCAAAACTATTTTTAGGCTGATAACTTGAAAACATATATTTCATCGTTTAGTAACTTTTACTTTAGCTTTATATCTTTATTCGTATTTATGGCTACCAAAAATAATATCTCTTGACTAGATCTATATCATTATTTTGATCATTGAAGTATATTTCTTAAAAATCTAAAGGCATGAATTCTAGTAATTGGCAATTTGTTTTTTTTAGATATTTCGCAAGCTTTCTTTTTATCCTCTCTCACAGTTTGCTGGTTCTTGATCATCTACCAGTAGGGGCCGCACTTCACGGACTTGGAGAAGTTTTTATTGCTCCTTGGGCTTTCAGGGAAAGAGCATGGGATCTTGTTGTTATTGCAGTTTTATTTTTCTTCTTTGATATCTGGGGTCTTATAAACACTCCTTGGAATTAACTGATATTATTTATTTACTAATTCCGGGGAAATCATAATAAAAATGAAGTTTTATTTTAATCAAATTTATAAAATAATTTTTCTTTTATTACTTACGAATAGTTCTAATTTATATGCACATAATTTATTTAATAGTGGTTGTAAAGAACATTGTGGGCAAAAAGTTAAAGTAATAAACAATAAAAACAAATTAAAAAATATTGATGATCAAATAAATATTGAGAGTAAAAATTCTTGTTTAAATAAATCACTATGTAGAGGTTGACCTCTCGATTTTTTAAAATTGTTTTATTAAATTGTTTCTTTGCTAATTATCATTAAAGTACCATTTGCTTGATAATTTTTATTAGGAGGATTTATTTGATTTTTAATTATAAAAATAAAAGTATATATCAACGGTAAAAGTAATGATGACGCTGCAACTAAAGCAATTATCTGGTTCAACCTAATAAATGGTTTTTTTACAAGATCCTCTCCGCACAAGCCACAAATTAAATTACCTTTTGAGGATTGTCTTTGAAATTGATATTTAGGATTGCAATATGGGCAATAATATCGAACCATTTTAAAATTTTATTGCTTTAATCATTATCTATAAAACTAGAATAAAGTCATCTTACAAAAAAAAGAGGGCTTAAATTAGCCCTCTTTTATCTCTTACTTATATTTTTTACTGAAGTTAATAACGCACCTAAATCATGGATCCTTGTTGCTAACTTCTATTAAGCTAATGCTCACCAAAATTAACTAATTGTCTTTAACTGGGGCAAAAACTCTAGAATTAAGCTTGTTTCTTAAAGGGCACCTAAACGATGCAGAAGAAGGAAGCTTAGACATTAATAAAAAATAATTGGAGCAGTTAATTAAATTAGTTCGGTTTATTCCGAAATTTCAGGCAGGCTATCGATCATTTTGAAAGACCTCCTAGAACTCAACAATATAAAATTAGGAAAATATTTCTCTAAAGACAATCCGTTTTTATACGCATTGCTTTTTAATTAAAAATGTCCGAGAGTAGTAATCAATCGTGCTAATTTTTTACAGATATTTTTAGTAAGTTTTGCTTATTTCCTTTGATATTTAATTCGTCTATCTTGATTTTAAATAATTGAGGAAATCTTTTATGAATCATTCGAAAGAAGTTAGTAAAACTGATAAATCAAATCCCATAGACGAATATTTTCAATGTCTCTCATATTGCGATATTCACCCAAAAGGCATTGATAATGACTGTGAGGTCATTTGTATGGAAAGACATTTAAAAGCTAACTATTGGTAATTAATAAATTTTTCCTTTTTACTTAAATCCCTTTGAAAAAAGGTTAGTACGAACTTTAAATTTCCATACATTTACAACACCTTTTGCATTGACTGCTGCAAGTGCACAATCATCAGGTCTCCAAGATATTGCCTCTACTAAATCTCCCGCGAATGCAGCCCCAACGGGATCTCCATTACCGTCATTTTTGAGGAAACTTGCGACAACAGAACCATCCCTAGATCCTGAGGCTACAAGCATACCTTTATTTGAAAAGGCTAGGCTCGAAATAGGTTCTGTATGGTGACATAGCTCTCCTGGCATAGTCCCTTCTGGACCATTTCCTATAAAGCTCCAAACTGTAATTCTTTCACTGCCACTAGTTGCTAATAATTTTCCGCTGTCATCAAAAGAAAGATGACTTGGTTTACCAGGGTATCCAGTCATTTCAGCATCCATTCCTGTTGATCTTCTCCAAAAATGAACTGAATTGTCTTGACTCCCACAGGCGACTATATCTCCATCAGGGCTTAATTCCATAGATACCAATGATCCTTGCCATTCGAGTTTTTGATTCGTTTTATTATTAACTATGTCAAAGAATGTCACTCTTCCATAGCAAGCAGTTGCTAGCTCATTTTTATTTGACCACGTTATTGCACTTACTGTGCTTGGATGGTCTTCTGAGATCCATTTCTCTTCACCAATTTCATTAAAAACATATACTTTTTTTGAGGAAGCTATCGCTAGAAATAAACCGTCATTAGACCACTTGAGGTGTTCTACCCAACCTTTGCCAAGATCAAGTGTTTTAATAACTTTACCTTCATGGCAATTACAAATTTGAACATTCCCATCCTGACCTGATGTTGCAAAAATTTCACCCTCTGGATGAATTGCCATTGCTAGTAGACCACCAGAGTGAGTATTTTCTTTTTTCCAAATAATTTTTCCAGTATCTCCTTCGAACGAAAAAAGACCTCCTGCTACGTCGCCAACAATAAATTGTTTTCCTTTAAGAGCCCAGCCACATGCTATGGCGTAATCGTTAACTTCAGCAGTCCATCCTTCATGGAACATGCCTCTTGGGCTAAATGGTTCTATATCAGGCATTTATCAAAGCCTTCTTGCATCTCTTTCTCATTTAAATTTCTACCGATAAAAACAAGTTGATTTCTACGAGGTTCGTTACCCCATTCTTTATCAGGTTGTGCAGTAAATAACATGTGAACTCCCTGGAAAACTATTCTCCTTGGGTTACCTGAGTAACTTATGAAACCTTTAGTTCTGAATATATCCACCCCTTTTTCTGATAGAAGTCTTCCCATCCAAGTATTTAGTTTTTCTGGGTCAACATCTCCAAAACGCTCTATAGCAATTGAGCCTACTTCATCATCATGTTCATGCTCTGCTTGCCAGAATCTTTCAGTATTAAATGGAATCTCTTTATTTTCGCTACTTTTAATGACTTTCATATTAAATTCTTCAGCAGTGTGCTGTGTAAACAAACCTATTTTTGTTGACTTTTCTATGTTAAGGATGAAGGATTTATTTCCTTTATCCTCCAATTTTAGATTTACATGTTCTCCATATGGGACAGTATTTCCAGGCTCCAAAGTATTAGCATTTTCTGCATAAAGTCTTACGGAGGATTCAGCACCATCTTTAAGTTCTTCCTCACTCTCACCTTGGTTAACGAGAGCTACTAGGGACATTTCTGGATCGGGTCCTTCTTCTAGCATTAATTCATATTTACCTGCATCTAGATCGTAAACACCCGTCCATTCAAAAGGATATTCTGGTTCAAGAAATGTTGGTCTGCGTTTAAGGATCTGATCAAGATCAAATGCACTTAGATTTAAGACTGTTTCAATTGGTACCTTGGCATTCTCGGCTCGAATAATTCGAGTCATTCGATTCATATCTCTCAATCTTGATTCAAGGGTATCTAGTGCATCATCAGAGACTAAATCAGTTTTATTAAGGACAAGAACATCTGCAAATGCGACTTGTTCTGAACTTTCGTCACTCCTGCCTAGCTGTTGATCAATATGTGCAGCATCAACTAAAGTCACAATTCCATCAAGAGTAAATTCAGAACTAATCTCTTCATCCATGAAAAAAGTCTGAGCAACTGGGCCTGGATCTGCTAATCCTGTTGTTTCTACTAAAACATAGTCAAACTTATCTCTTCTTTTCATAAGGTTGCCAAGGACTCTTATTAAATCACCGCGAACAGTACAACAAATGCACCCGTTTGACATCTCAAACACTTCTTCATCGGCATTAATTACGAGACCTTGATCTATACCTACTTCACCGTATTCATTCTCAATTACGGCTATTCTTTTCCCGTGCTCTTCACTTAGTATTCTATTAAGCAGAGTAGTCTTCCCTGAACCTAAGAATCCAGTGAGGATGGTTACGGGAACTTTATCTTTGATGCTCATTTACTGATTTTTACCAAATAAACAATAGTTTAATAATAGTAATAATAAGAAATGAAAACCGTTTTTATTTGAAAAATTTAATCTGAAAGTTTGTACCATTCAGACTCAAGATTGGAGCCAGATTCTTTATCACAGCTTCCACCTAATGAATCAACAATTGTACAAGTATTGTGAACAGCTACTGAAACCGTATTACCATCCATCATTAATCCATCAACGAATATTTGATTAGAAGCTAAAGGAACTGAACTTTGTCTACTTAAGTTCCTTAATAACTTAGATGCTGGAATTTGTTCAGGAAATATTGCCTGAACTTTCTCTTCATCTAACATTTTTAAAGTAGAACTTATGTTGTCTGGCCTTAAGCTTGAGGAGTCTCCAAGAAAGTCAAGTAAACTAATGGTTTCAAAACCAAATGCATCCCCGTAGTATTCCATCGCTTTGTGTTTAGAGACTATTACTCTGTTTTCCTCAGGAATAGAACTTACTTGTTCGACGATCCAACTATCTAAGCCTTCTAAGAGAGAATCAGCTTTTTCGAATCTTTCATTAATTAGTTTTCTGTCACCTCTATTAAATACTGAAATATCTTTCTTTAAACTTTTGCTTATAAGATCTCCCATTTTTATGATGTTATGTGGATCATGCCATACATGTGGATCTAGACCTCCATGGTCATGATGATGATGCCCCTCTCCTTCGTCTGGAACTTGTGCTATTGGTTCTACATCACTATTTGAAACGTCTTTAAAAAAGTGTTGAGTTGCTTCAAACTCAAAAGGCATGTGTTCAGTAAAAAATATATATTGACCATCTTCTTTGATATCCACGTTAAAAACAGTACTTTCTTTTCTTTGATCAAAGTTAAGAACAAAAGCTTTATTACTTGCTATCAAAGTACCATCATTTTTTCTGCTTATTGAGTCTTTAGATCCTAATAATTCTTTAGCTAAATCTTCAGACCCTTCTATGTCATTAGATTTGAGAATCACCATCTTCATTGCAGGATCTGCATATTCTCCATCGACTTTTTCAAATGACCATTTGTAAGAACCCTTAGAAAGTTGAAATTTGCCTGCCCATTCGAAAGCACCTTCAGCATGATCATCATGTCCTCCATGGTCTGAATGATCATCATGTCCTCCATGGTCTGAATGATCATCTACTTTAGCTGAATGTTCAGAATGATCGTCATGTCCACCATGGTCTGAGTGATCATCATGACCTCCATGATCAGAATGATCATCTACGTCTATTGCACTAACACCTATAACAACAGTATTCTTTTTATTTTCCCAATTTCTCATACTTGGAGTCATTTCTTTACCAAGAGTAAATACTTTATCTGCGCTATTTAGTAATTGAGCTTGCCTTGGATTGATCTTTAAGTCGTGAACATCTTGTTTTCTATCTACTAAGCATGTAACTTCGTCAGATGGTAATGCAATTGATTTAACTAAATCACAAACTAGAGGCTCTACTGCTACATATGACTTTCCTTTAGCCATAACATCCTGCCCAAAACCAGAAAATATAATTGTTCCTGCGATTACGGAATTTTTAATAATTGACTTACTCGAACCTTTTTTATTTGTTAAAAGTCTTTTAAAAATTGACATGAAAAATAATTAAATACTTAAAAATGATAATCATTTTCATTATCTCTGACAAGTGAAGGTATCAAATGTTATGAAAATAATACGCAACTTGTATTATTGGTAAGCTTGTAAAGTGACTTTTTTAAAAGATTAATTAATGGCTACTTTAGTCGCTGAAAATTTAACCTTTGCATACGCAAAAAAAAGTAAGCCAGTTTTGAATAAGGTATCGGTTGAGATTAAACCTGGAACTCTAACAGCGTTAGTTGGCCCAAATGGCGCAGGTAAATCAACTCTTTTGAGAATTTTGCAAGGACAAAATACTCCAGATAAAGGCGAAATAAAAATTGATGGTGAAAATTTATATAGATCTAGAGCTCTTGTGGCACTTATGCCTCAAAGAAGTTCTATGAATTGGAAGTTCCCCATTACAGTTGAAAAGTTGGTATCTCTTGGTCAAATAAAGTATTCAAAATCAAGAAGTAATAACCCATTTCAAATTAAGACTCTTCTAGCATATCCTAATTCTTGGATTAATAAATGTTGTGAATTAGAGGCGACAATGCAGAGAGTAGGCATTGCAAGTTTGGCGAATAGAAGACTCGATTCTCTTTCAGGAGGACAGCAGCAAAGAGCTCTATTAGCAAAAACTCTTATGTCCCCGGCAAAAATATTTCTTTTAGATGAACCTTGTGCCGCTTTGGACCCACCTGCAAAGGAGGATTTTCTTAAAATTGTTCGCCAACTTGCCGATGCCGGACTTTCTTTGCTCGTAAGTAGCCATGATTGGGGCGATTCTTTAAATAACTATGATCAAGTAATCGTTCTTGATAAAAGTGTTTTGGCAGTTGGTAGTCCTGACCAAATACAAGATAAATTAGAGGCAATAAACATTAGCTCTATAAACGAAAATAATTTCTGTGATTAGAGAATGTTCCTTTTTAATTCTGAGCTTGATAACAGTTTTGGCAAAGCCCGAAATATTCGAGGGTATGAAACAATAATTGGAATTTCTTTGGATTTGTTTTGGGTGTATGAATATCTTTTACCGGGCATCCTTCCATTTTTGATGTCTCACCACATTGAACACAGGTCAAATGATGAATATCTCTATCTACGGGAGTGTACAGAACCTCTCCAGTTGGGAGATGTCTAGAACGTATTAAGCCATGCTTTATCAGAACTTGAAGATTCCTGTAAACAGTCGTCAGTCCCATAGCCTTTCCGCTTTCTATCAATTGTCTATGCAACTCTTGGCCAGTCAATTCATCCTCGCATTTATTAAGTTCTTCAAGAAGTTGTTCTTGTCTTTTGGTAATGTCAGACTTAGTTACCATTGTTTCCGAAAGCTTTTTTTGTCCCGTATTTTTGATCATACCGAATCATTCGAATAATGTCTTTTATTAATAACAACTGGTGGCTGGTTCCATTAATAATAACTATATTCTCCGGGATTTTATGCCCAGCTATGGGAACTGTATTAATTACTCATAAGAGATTATTACAAGTTAATTTAATCTCTCATTGTGTGTTGCCTGGACTTGCTCTTGCATTAGCGCTTGGAATTCACCCCTCAATTGGTGGTGTTATAAGTGGTCTTCTGGGCTCAGTAATTGCGGAAAGTTTAACTAATAGAAAAAGTGAAAATTATGAAGCAGTTATGAATACTATTCTCGCTGGAATGCTTGGATTTGGGGTCCTTATAATCCCTCTACTCGGAATAAGGATTGATTTGGAGGCAGTATTATTTGGCGATTTATTGACAGCAAATTTTGGAGATTTACTTAGAACAATAATTGCTTTCTTAGTATTTATACTTTTAATGACTTTTGGATATGAAAAGGTTGTTTATGTTGGATTAGATCCAGAAGGTGCATCCGCGAGTGGTATAAACGTTTCTTTATTAAATCTTGCTTTGAGTTTTACAACGGCATTAGTAATTGTTAGTTCAATGTCAGCAGTCGGAGTAATTCTTGTAATTGCTCTTCTTTCTACGCCAACTTTGTTAGGGCTAAATAAGGCTCATAGTTTAAGAATTGCAATGATGAGGTCTTCATTTTTTGGATTATGCATTTCACTTCTTGGATTTATTCTCTCTATTGTCTTTAATCTTTCGCCTGGACCTGCAATTAGCGTTATTTGTGTTGCGTCCCTTTTAATTCCTAAGCTTCGCAAATAATTAAATCTTAAATGTCCAATCAGAGTTTAATGCTTGAGCGTCTGGATTGTTTTTTAAAGCTACTTCCATAGCCTCTTTTTTATTATTAGCTATAACAACTTCATCAAATTCCTTTCCATTTTTTTTGAGACTTACTTTGAAACGCATAAAAATTTTTTAATTAATCAAAAGTTAACCACTAAGCAACTAGATTTAAATACTTTTAAAAGTTAATTGATGAAATAGAAACTTTAGTTATTTTGAAGTTTTTCTACTACAGATTCTTTCTCAATTTTAGCTACATCCTGTAATCCATTAGCATCAAACCAAGGAGCGTTTTCCCAATTAAATCCTTCCCCAAAAGTATTATCGGGAGCAGCTACGTACCAGTGACATGATGAATCGGGAACATCTACAGCACATTTTGACCAGTCAGCTTCCCACTGTGGAACTTGTACCCACATCACAGATGCTAATAAAAAAGAAAAAATAAAATTCATAATTATCAGTTAGCAAAATTTTGAAAGATTTTTTTCACATTCTTTCTTTCTTTTCTTCCAATAATTCTCAAGTATTTGATATTTATGCTTATTTTTGAATTGACTTAAATGAATATTCTCCTGATTAAGAACTGAAGTATTTTTGATTTTCATGACTAAAGCTGTTTATGTAAAACATATTTAAGACACTTTATAGATTTTTTGAAGTGAATTTATACTTAATTTTTGTCTTACTTTTGTGTAGGTAAGTATTTTTCGGGATTATTTTCAATATAAGTAAGTGAATATTTGACAACACCCACTATTACTGAAAAAAGAGCAATTGCCGAAATAATAAAAATGATTTTTTTGTAAATGATTTTCATGAATTTTTTATGTTTTTGATTATTTTTTTCATCAACGTCAAATTTTTCTGAAAGATTTAAATAATTAGTAATTTATACTGTAGCCTTTTAAATTACTTACGGAGTAGATTGAATACATCAGAAACTCCTCACACACTTTTTTCTGATAACTTTAAAAGTACTCGACCGCAAAGTTTGAGTACTTTTTGTATTTTTTGAGATGTGACAGTTAAAATAGAGGTCTATGAGGCATTACATATTTTGAATTTAAGTGTGATATTAAACTTGTGTGTAGGAGGAATTGATTTATTTCAGTGGAAACAAGGAAACACTTGATATAAATCAATTTTTAAAGATCTCTCTTTGAGGGGTCTTTTTTTTTGGGTATTATTAGGAATAAATATTAAATTCTGAATATAAAAATATATATGCTTTCTTCCAAAATAATTAGATACGTCATTACAAATTAGTAATTTAATTCGTTAGATTATGATTCGTTAAATACTTCTGTTAATGAAAATATTTTTTTTAACAATTTTAATTTGTACAAGCTTTTTATTCCCTTCTTCATCATTTGCCTCACATGTAGAACTAAAACCTTGTGTAGAGATTGCTCATTGTGTACGAGAAGAATGGGAGGTTAATAATATTGAGAAACCTTTTGAAGAGATTAAAACATTTATCGAAAACACTCCAAGAACTGAGATTGTAGAAATAGATGGCGATTATCTTCATGCTGAGGCAACCAGTAAATGGATGAAGTATGTAGACGACTTAGAAGTATCCTTTCTACCTGAATCAAACATCTTATCAATAAGATCAGAATCAAGAGTTGGAGAAAGTGATTTGGGAGTGAATCAAAAAAGAGTTGATTTACTGAAATCTAAAATGTTTTAAGATAAAAAATAAAAAAATAATTTATTTTTATTGTTTTTTGTATAACTTTTCCATTTTAAAAAAAAATTAGCAGATAAAAAAGTGATAATTGTCATCATGCCTTTTTAATGGCAAATTTATTAGATTTTCTCTAAAAAGATGATCATAAATTTTATATATTTTTTGTTATCTAGTTTTGTTTTTTTCTGGTTTTATATAAACATTAAAAAAAATGGACTTAAATGGATAATCAAAGGTCTTTTTCAGATCGGAATATTGGTATTATTCATTGGAGGGTTTTTCAAAATATTTTTTACTTTACCCCCTAATTTATTTATAAAAATATTTTTTCTTATTATTTATACATGGTGCACTGTTGGAATAAATGTAAATTTCATGATACCTATGATTAGTTTAATTGACCAAAAAATAGTAAAAAAATAAAACTAAAATATCCTTTAATTCTTAGTATAAAAAAATCTATTACCTTAATCTGCAATATAAATTTATAAGATTTATTTCTTTCCTCTTGAAAGTCTTTTTCTTGTAAACCTAGTCTTTAATGCCAAGTCTGTCGTTATATATATTCCAAATAAAAGAATGGCTATTCCAATAAAGTATTTCATTATTTTTTATGTAATTACTATGTTTTAGATTTATTCATGATGCCAGCTAATTTTAATATCTATTTCTTGAGATAAATTTCTTGTAACTGGACATTCTTTGGAAGCTTTTTTCAAAAAATCAATAGTTTCATTAGAAGTGCTCTCTGGTATAAAAATATCTATTATTAGTTCTTTTATCTTCCTTTCGCTTTTTTGTGTCATCAGCTTTTCAATATTTAAATATATACCTTTCAAATCAAATCCTTTCGATTTAGCTTTGATTGCCATAATGGTTAGAAGGCAAGTTCCTAGAGATGTTGCTAATAAATCAGTTGGGGAAAAGCTTTCACCTTTACCACAGTGATCTAAAGGTGCATCCGTTCTAATAAAACTACCAGAT
Source organism: uncultured Prochlorococcus sp. (assembly GCA_902573565.1). Taxonomy (GTDB): domain Bacteria; phylum Cyanobacteriota; class Cyanobacteriia; order PCC-6307; family Cyanobiaceae; genus Prochlorococcus_A. Next base: position 10,967 of record CACGKI010000005.1, on the reverse strand, counting down.
TGTAGATGAATAGCTTCACAGTTTAAATTTCCTAAATAAGAACATTTCACTTTAGTCATTTTAAAAAAATTAAATTAGGAAAACATTATTAATAAAAAATTATGGAACATAACAAGATTATTGATTAGGAACTTTTATTTGCATATTAGTGGAGTATTAGGGAAATAGATTATTCAAGTTTTGAAATCAGTTTTTATATCCATATTCCTGTAAGCAATACTCAATTAATTCAATTGATTTATTAAGAGTTCTTTTATTTTTATTTTTTAGATCGAAACATTCATTTAAGACACGTATGGATTCATTTAAGATTGATTCTTCTTTATTTTTTAAATCTTTAACTTGATTTATATAAATTAATTTTTTAATACCAATGAGGGAAAGTATGATTATTGATATTGTAGAAATTGCTATTTTGACTTTATTCATATAATTAGTTACTACAAATATTTTAATTTACTTAATATCTAAAAACTTTACATAGCTTATAGAACTAAGTAATTACATATGTAGCTGCTGTTATTGCAATAGCAGTAATTGAAACGAAGATGTATGGAACAACCTTTAAAGGTATATAAAGATTATTTTTAGACATAACTAGAACTTTTTATAAATAATTACATTCCCTTTAAACTTTATAAGTCTTCAAATATACAAATTAATTTTCTTTGCAGGAATTCAATCCTTTTAAAAGATTAATAAATTTATATTCATTGAATTTTCATTAAATAAAGTATCTCTAAATCCTGTCTTGAGTCCGATATTTTTCTTTTTAAAAAGATTAATTCTTCTTGGCTCATTTTTGATTCTTTTATCATCAATTCTGCTTGTTCAATAGCATGTTCTATATTTCTAATTTTAATATCTCTTATTGAGGGATCATCTTTACATGCTTTTTTAGTATTTGCATCTAACATATGTACGAAAATATCACCTTTAATATAATCTAATTTAAAACTTCATTATGCTACAACCGCAAATTTAATTAAAATAAATTATTATCGGATAAAGAACTTTAATCTTAGCTAACCCTCTCTTCAATTGATCGAGTGGGTTTTTTTTATGGTGTAATATACTCCTAGCATTTACTATTAATTTGGAAGATTCAAAACTTAATCCTGAGGAAAATAATTCAATCGAATCGTCCCCCAACTTGAATGAAGACAATAAAGATCTTAATGAGGGGAATAAAAAAGAAGAAAATGTTAAGGCATTTACAGAATTTCTAGAGAAAGCAAGTAATCAAGATTCTTCAGAAGAAAAAGTAAAACTTGATTCTGAGCAACAAAAACTAAAAATTGACAAATCACTTTTTAAAAGATTTCTTAATAATGGATTTGATGGCATTTCAACTAATCCAAACTATAAAATGTTGGCATTATTAATAGTCCTTTTAATTAATCTGTCTCTATTTTTTGTAATTGGCAATATGGGTAAAGCGTTTTTAAGAAATGCAGGAATTATGGGTTAAAAATTATTTATTTCTTTTTGGATTTTCATCTTTACAATTTTGATTCTTCAAATGAAACTGTGATATTTTCTTGTCAAATTAATATTTAAAAAAAACTTGGATAATAAAGAGCCAGAAAATCCTGTAGTTTATCTTTCTAATTTAGTCAAAAAATTAGATGTAAAAAACAGAAATGGTTTAGTAGCTTTAGCAATAGTAAACCTTTTAGTGATTCTTTTATTTAAATTTTATTTGAAAGGATCAGGATTATTATCTTGAATTTAACTGCTGGTAGTATTATTCAGCATTCTCAAATTGTTTTGCTAATCTAAATGCCTTCTTAATTATTAGAAAGCCACCATATGCTCCTGCCAGTAAAGGTAATACTATTAAAGGGTTAGGGGAATAATTTGAATAATTTTTCACACCCTCAACATATTCATAACCTGAACATTTAAGAAATATAAAGCTAAAAAATGTGATACTCCAACCAATGATTGATAAAAAGCCACCTTTTTTGTCTCCTTCGTAGAATCTGTCTAGACCTAAGCCCCAACCTCCTATTAGGAATATTCCTCTAACAACTGAATTTTTTTCTTGATTTCTAAGCATAATAAAAAAATGTTCATTATGAACATAACCTATTTGTATTTAAGATGTGAGATGTTTTTATTAATTAATCTTTAAAATAAATTTTTAATGGTTTTTTCTATAAATTACAAAATTATTATTCAGTGTTTTAATTAATTATTAGAGATTTTATTTGAATTCAACAAGGAAATTGAAGGCCTTATATAAATAAAAATAGACCCATACATATCCTGCATAATTCTCATTTCTTCGTCTAAATATACAATTGAAACTTGGCAATTTGGCGATTCTTTATTCCAAGGTAACTTATTCCATACCTCTTTAACTGGATACCATCTATCCATAAGTAATTCACTAAATAATGGAATCTTATTAAGTCCATCAACTTTGGATACTTTTGTCTTTTGTAAGTTCATATCAAGTAAATTATTTCTTAAAACTAAATCACTTGCTACGGTTATTACTCTTCCACCAAAAGTAGGCAATAGTTTGAACCAACCCAAGATAGGAATTGTTGTGAGCCCAAATATTGTAGTGTCAAAAGTAGATATAAATTCTTTTTTTTCAAAATCAATCTTTTGAGCAATTCTCCCAATAGTTGATATGCCAAAGGACCCTACTTGCAATTGATGTAATTTAAAAAAAAGATTACTTTTAAATTCATCATTTAATGCCTTTTCAATAGCAAGGAAGAAAGGAGAACTTCGAAATAATTCAACATTAGAAAAAATCAATTCCCACTCTCCAGACAATAATTCTTCTGACATTTCAAAACTAAAATCCTTAAGAGCATCAATCAATTTATCCATTTCATTAGCTTTTTCCTCATACATGGGAGAAATTAATTTATTTAATCTTTGCCCTCTATCTGTAACAGCGGATATTTTGTATATATTTGATTTTATCTTTCCAATTTCTTTCATAACTTCAATACAAGAAATACTTATTAATCTTAGGAATTTAATTTGAAGTTGATGGCAATTTTAATAATGCTGATAATAAAATCAATTAATATTCTCCCCACCTTTTACCAATATCAAAACCCCATTCAGTGGTTAATTTAATTACTTCATCATGATTTTTGCATTTTGAAAGGGATAACTTTTTACTAGGATTATTTTTTATTAGCTCAACAATTTGATTAAGTTGCTCTATTTTTTTTAGAAAATTACTTAGATCTTTATCTGACATTTATCTAGGAACTAAATTTTTGATCATAAGTAAATATGTAATAAAGAACCCAAGCAACACCAATAATAAGAATCGCAATCATTATATTTACTGACCAAACTACTTCTATCATGTAATTTTTTTATATATTTTTAATATATCCAATATTTACACTAAATTAACCGTTAACAATTTAAATCTAGAACAATACACTACTTTTGCTAAGTGTATAAAATAGTCTTAAATAGGTCAAAATTTATGGGAGAAGCTAAGAGAAGGGAAGAGTTAGGCTTGCCACCTAGAGAAAAGAAAAAGGAAAAACAAACATCGAAAAATCAATTAAACAAAATTTTAAATAAATATCCTTATTTACCTTTCTTTTTAGGTTTTTCATTACTATCAATATTAATTATCGACTTAATTAATTACTACAAATAAATATATATAAGGGGATTTTTTTGCAGAAGAAAATATCATCTTCGCAATTGCGAAATTATTTTTCCATAATAAAAATAAACTTATGAAATTGATTAACCCCTCATGTGTCTTAATTTTAGGAGTACTGACTTTGTTTTCAATATCTAATGCAAATGCAGGTGGCTGCACTTCTCATAATGAAAAGATGGCAGAAATTGAATGCTCGCCTGAGGATAAAAAATGTATAGATACGAAAGAACTAGAATCACTACTTAAAGTAGAGGCCTAAATGTTTGATAATCTTGGTACCGCTATAGTTCAGGCATTAGGCTTTTTTGCTGTTTTTGGTTTTTTTGTTTATCAAACTTTATTCGCAGATAGCAAACCCAAAAATCCGAAATTAATTCCAAAAAAAACAAAGATTTCCGACAAAAAAGAATCAATTAAAAAAGAACCTAAGAAAGGCCTATTTAAGAGAAAATCTAAACCTGTTGAAGAGAATTTACAAGTGCAAAAAAAGGGATTATTTGGGAGAAAAAAAGAAGTTATTAAAGAAGAGATCAAACCAAAGAAAAAAGGTTGGTTTAAATAGGTAAAGTTATTTAAACTCTATTTTGATATCCTTTATACAAAAAATTTTTTTAGTATCTTTATAATTTACAGAAGATGTTATTAACAATGAACCATAGAGAAATTACAAAAAAATATAGTGAGTTACTTAACAAGGCTGAGTTTGCTACTGGCCGTAAAGAAGTTGTAGGTCTTTTAAAAAAAGCTGCCAAATTAAAATCTCAGATTGAAATCAATTATTAGATCTAAAAATTAGTTTAATTCTAAATGTAAAAATTTTTTTTAAATGAGTTTTTACGTGAGATAATCTGCATAGATTATTTTTCTTATGAATAAAAAAGGTTATACAACCGAAAGCGGTGGTAGACAGAATGGTTTCGCAATCGAACCAGAAATTAACCCCATATCAGAAGGCGAATCAAAGAAATCCATATTTCTATTTATTGGAATATTATTGCCTTTTTTAATAGGAGGTTTTTATTATTTAAGGACTTTGAATATATTCTGATATTTTACAAGCCATTTTTAGAAATATATTCTTCAGAGCTAATTATATCTTGCATTAAGCTCTCTGATGAAGGATTAAATCCATTTTGCTCTAAAAAAGATTTAACCTTTTCAAATTTTTGCTGAATTTTTTTTGTATATGGAGTTGTCATCAAATAATCATCTCTTTCTGTTGAATAGTTCATTTGATTAACGGATTACTTTTACACTTAAATTTTGCAAAATATAAGATTGCTAGTGAAGTTATAAATATTACATAAATAATTTAATAGTAATAAATACTTATAAGTATTTATAGGTTGATTGTGTGAGATCGCTATTGGTTGATTTTTTAAAGAGTACTAATAGTAACTAGTTCCATTAAATCTCTGGATTGAAGATATTTTTGAAATACTTCAGAATAAAATGCTTTCTTAGCAGCAAATTTTGATTCGAATTCTATTACTAATCCAAGCTGCCCTCCATCCCATTCATTTGAGGTTGATTCTTGAATCAAATCTCTTTTTACTATTACTCCTCCAACAGATTTAATCCAAGGCAATACTGTCCTTATGTATTCCAGAAATAAATCAGCATTTGGTATAGAAATTTTCTTTAGCCAATAGCTCTTTGTCATCAAATCAACATATTCTGGGTAGAATATAGCACATAGAGGTAAGTATTTTCCTTAGCTTTATACTTAGCGGTTATTAAATGGAATCCGAAAATAATGTATAAAAATTTTTTATATACAGAAACTGTTTCACTGAATTTCAACGATCCCTAATTATTATTAGCAAATTTTATTTACATTAAATATATCCAAAAAGATATAAAAATATTGAGAAAATAGTAAATTTTGGTGGCAATAATAAGCTATTCTTCTTTTTTTAGATTCTGTGCCTTTGAATTTTTATTCTTAAGGAAAAATCCTAAAAAAAGAAAAGTAAAATATATTAGTAAGCTTATGCCAAAAATTAAAACAATCTTTGAAATATCCATAAATGATTTTTTATACAAATTACAGTGTTTTTTGGGCAGTTTTGTCCATGATAACGATTTTTCAATTATCACGATAACGAGATGCGATTATTAAGCTAATATTATTACTTAAATCATATGCAAGTAGCATTTGCCTGGAGCCTTTGTCTATCAGTTGGCGTTGTTTTATTATCTATTATTCCATTAACTGTAGGGAGAGTTAAAGCAGGATATTCTGTTGAAAATATGTCTGCTCCAAGGGCTTTATTCGACGATTTACCTTCTTTTGGTAAAAGAGCAGTTTGGTGTCATCAAAATTGTTGGGAAAGTATTTCCCTTCATGCCCCCGCATGTCTTCTTTGTTTGATTACTTCAACTGATTCTAGTATTGCAATACTTGCAGGGTTGATTCATCCTATTTTTCGTTTTTTATATATTGGTGCCTATGTATTTAATATCCCAACAGCTAGAGGTTTAATGTGGGCCTCAGGAATTTCTACAACACTTTTGCTGTACAAAGAGGGCTTAACACAATTGATATAAACTATCTAAACAATAAATTTTTCTAAATCTTTTAATTGATATTCATTAATTAGTTTTACTTTATTTGATTTTGCTAGTTGATGGGCAGACTTTGTAAAGCCAGATTTTGAGATTATTATTGCATGTGTACCTTTCCAAAATAATTTACCAGCTGAAATTTCCTGAACTGCTTTATTTCCAATAGCTTTTTCATGATCTTTGCATTGAATACATATTCTCAAATCATTTATTGATGCAATTAAATCCACCCCTTGATCTCCTGTATTAGGGGTTTTTTTTACATCCCAGCCATTTTGTTTGAGAATTTCCATGCAATGATTTTCAAATTTAATACCTTTTTTGTAGCTTTCCTTGTTTTTATTGGAGTAGTTTTTTTCTATTATGTTTAAGCATGATTTCTCTATCTGACTTGCTATAAATACAAACCAATCTTCAGTTTCGAGCTTTCTAATCGATCCAATTATCTCATCATCAATATCAGGATTCATATCACAGTATGATCTCCACTTTTCGAAAAATAATTCTATACTTCCAAATTTTTTTAAAATAACTTTTTCCCAAAAATATGGTATTCCCTCTTTAAATCGTTTAGATCCATTTAATATATTTTTCTCTATAGCTTTTTCATCTAGAGGTGGATTACCAATCCATTTTTTATAATCCTCGTTACCGTAAGCATCTATTTCCCTTAATCTAATCCTTTCCTCTAATAAGTTATATTTGTTTTCTTCTATTAAATTACTAATTGTTTGAATAAAGAAATTGGAATTTAAGGCATTATTTAATCTTAACTTTTTCGTTTTAATTTGATAATCCCTTACGATTATAAAAATTAAAAGAATGATAAAAATAATTAAGATAAAAAAAATTTTCATTAAAGATTTTTATTTTCGATCTAAAAAGTTTTTGTTTTTCTAATAACAAAATTATTTTTTGTTATTACTGAAGATTCATTTACTTCAAAACCATTAATTGCTGATATTTCTCCTTGTATGCCTTCTAATGTTAATTGCTCGATTATGCCTTTTATTACTTCATCCTCGACCAATTTCCTGTCAATTCTTTCAGGTGTTATGTCTGTAAGCCATTTTGAGGTCTTTTTTTTTACAACCTCTGTAGGGTTAGTTATTTTTAAGTAGATAGCCATTTTTAAAGTCATTCAGTTGAATTATAAGCATTAAATCTTCTTAACTTTTATTATTGTCATTACTTTCCCACTCAAGAAATTGAAAAACAAAAATTGCAAAGATAGAGAAAAATACAATAAATAATCCTAACCAACCTATAAATTTGTGCTCTGTAAAAAGATTTGTAAGCATTGAATTTTCTTGATATCTTGATTCCATTTCATATTGGTAAGAGTCAATAACTTGAAATATATTCATAATTAATAATTTAATAAAGTTTTTTAATAACGGAAAATAATTTCAACCGTTTAATTTAATAAATGCTTCTGATAAAAAATCTGGTCTTTTTCTAATTATAGAAAAATTCAGTTTATTTATTAAGACTAAATTTACTTCAGCAATCGTTAGGGTTTCTTTTTTCTTGTTAAGAAATTTCGAAATTACATTAATCCTAGGACTTTTTTCAATATTGAATTCGCTCTCTATTGTTATTTTTTCACCAAGAAATAAAGGGGATTTATATTTTATTGAAGTATTTATTAAAGGGAGATCTAAGCCATTTTTAGCAAGTTCAAAATAACTTATACCTACTTCTAAAAGTGCATTTATTCGGCTTTCCTCCAGCCAATTAAAATATGTGCCATGCCACATTACTCCTGCATGGTCTGAATGTTGAGGTAAAACAATTTTTTCTATTTTCCAAACTGGTTTTGAGTTCATTTTTTAGAAAAAAAATATTTTATTCAATGAAAAAAACTTATTTTTATATTCTAGGTTAATATTGTTAATTAATATAAGAATCACTAAAACTGTATTTATAAATTTATGTTTAATCGTAATAAAAGAAGTAGAAAAATGAAGAAGATTTTTCAATGGGAAGAATATTTAAATTGGAAAAATATGTCTAAAGAACAGAAATTAAATTTCAAGAGGGCGTGCTTATTCCCATTTTTCGTCTATATAGTTTATGCTTTTCTTGATCAGTACTCATTAGCGATTCTTTTATTACTTGGTCTTTATTTTTTAATTAGATTTAAAAATAGAAATAAGTTGGGAAGATGAATATTATTTATTTAGATTTGTTTTAAAATATAATTGTTTTTCAAAATAAGTTTATTGGCATATGAAAATAGTATTAGATAAATTTTTTTTATGAAAAGAATTATTTTGTTTTTATGTGTATTAGTTTTTTCAATATTTTCTAATACTAATAATTTATCAGCAAAAGAAATTGGAAATAGAATTAAAGATAATATTTCTAATCAAATTGGAGATATTAAGCCTGATGATAATAAAAAAAATAATATTTCTAATTCTTCCCCAGAAGATATATTTGGTGATGAACAAACATTTCCATTCGTAGCAGGTTTAGGAAAAAATGCAGCTCATTGATTTCAAGGTTCTTGAGAATTTAGAAAAAGATTTTTTTAATACTAATGAAAGGTCTTAGGGTTCTAGAGCTTTCTGGAGCACTTAATGTTGATAGCTCCGACTTATTAGCTGTTTGTGCAATTCTAAAAATAAATGCCAATTCTAGATTAAGCATGCTTTCATTTGAAGAATGTAAAAAGATAACTGATTACTATGAAAATAAAAATTAGATTATTTTTATTTAAATATATTTATTATTTAATCTCTTTAATCATTGATACTAAAGTTGAATGAATTTCTTCTTCAGATATTTCATTTTTAAAATTGATAATTGCTGACTGGCCATCGTAATTGATTTTTATATAACTGTTATTAATTTCTTCCATATAAGCATTCTCAAATTTTGATATCTTTCCATAATGAATAAGATATTTGTAAACAGAATCAATGTGATCATTGTTCATATGATCACAGACTCTTTTACTTGTTTCTTTACTAATAATTTTCATTTAAAAATCAATTTGCTTTAAGCTAATGTATTTTTTTCATTATTCAAAGTTTTAATCATTTTAATTATTAAATTTTTAACTTCATTTTTATCAACAGCTCTAACCAAGTTATTTCTCAAATTTGATGCTCCTTTAAAGTCTTTACATGTCCATGAGATATGTTTCCTCGCAATTAGCAAGCCGTGATCACCTTTTTCTTTTATTAATTCATCAAGATGCTCAATAATTAAATATAGTTTTTCTTCTGTGTTTGGTTCTTTAAAATTTTTATTTTCTCTTATGGCATAATCTATCTCTCCTATTTTCCATGGAGATCCTAAAATTCCTCGTCCAATCATTACTCCATCAGCATTTGTTTTTTTTAAACAATTAAGAGCGTCATCTGGATTTTTGATATCTCCATTAGCAATTACTGGAATTTCCAACAACTTTTTAAGTCTGCCGATCATTTCCCAATCTGACTTGCCTGAAAAACCCTGTTTTCTAGTTCTTCCATGAAGTGTGATCATCGTTGCTCCCGCATCTTGAAGTCTAAATAAGAAATCCTCTATATTTTCTTCTTTACTATCCCATCCGAGTCGTGTTTTTACTGATACTGGAACCCTAACAGCTTTTACAACATTTTTGACTAATTCTATAGCAAGTTTTCGGTCTTTAATCAGGGCACTGCCTCCACCTTTCTTTGCAATTTTTTTTACTGGACATCCCATATTTATATCAACTAAGAATGCTCCAGAGTCCTCAGCTTGTTTTGCGGCTTCAGAAACAGCATATGGCCTATTATCAAATATTTGTACTCCAATTGGACCTTCTTCTAAATCTATTTGATTGATTTTTTGTGTCCCAAATCCTTTTTTAAGACTGGTCGCATTAATCATTTCTGTAAAAAGTAAAGAGTTTGGAGCCCATTTACGTACAAGTCGCCTAAAAATGTTATCTGTAACTCCTGCTAATGGCGATAGCATGACCTTACTCGTAATTATCCTGTTAATTCCCCTTCCTTTAAGCTCTATATTTGAAGACATATAATTTTAAATTTATTTAATCTTTCTTTATTATAAATTCAGATGTAAAGCTGATTTTATGTTTTCTATTTATTTCTTAATTTATAATAAGTGCTTTTACTTAAATAGACCTAATTGATAAATTTTTTTGCTAGTTTTTAAGTGTTGAAATTTAAAAAGGAAATTTTTTTTGTTTATATTAGTATCTATTTTTCTCCCAATAATTATTTTTATTGCGCCAATAAATGTAAAAGCTATTCAAGGTAATTTAGATTTATCGAGTGCTCAAACTTCTGTAGGTAAAAGATTTGCTAAAGTTTTTTGCGATGCTAAGAGGGAAGGATTAGATTCTGATTTTGCTAGTGAATATGCTTTGAATAATACATATTTAAAATTTGTAGCATTTCCAGACGATGACGAATATTTGGATAATTTATGGAATTTCACCCATAACAATATATTAGATAATTGTGGAGAATTTGTAGATATAAATGATTTAAAAGATCTAGAGATTTTTTTTAAAGAAGAAGGTTTAATTGCATCAAATAGGGAACTCTATTTACCAACTTTTGAGAATAATTAGATTAAATTTTTAGCATGTACTAAAATATAGACAGAATAATAAATTTTATGAAACTATTAGGTTTAAATTCACCTGAAATATTCATAATTTTAGTAATTTTGCTTTCGATTTTAGGTCCAAAAAGAATTGAAAAAGGTTTCTTATTATTTAAAAAACTGTTGAAAT
>CACGKI010000004.1 GCA_902573565.1 uncultured Prochlorococcus sp. | reverse complement strand
GACAAATGTTTTTTATTCCCTCATAGGCATTATCAATTAACATTGTTTTTTGATCTGGATTAGCCATAGAATTTCAAAAGGCTCCATTACAGTTGAATCCACTGCAGTTAATAATCCTAAAAATATTCATTACAAAATTGTGGAATCTTGCATCATAAAAAAATGCCCAAGTTGTAAATATAGCAAAACCAGAGACAGCAAATGCAGCATATTGAAGCCAATGTATTCCAAGGCTGTCTAATCCATTTTTATCAAAATCAGAATTACTCAATTGCTTTTTTACTCATAATAAAAATTTTTTTATAAAAAGGAGAGTTTGTTTTGAACGGGAGATTTATCTTTCTTTAGGACTTTAATGTATTGATACTTTAAATAAAACCAGGTATTATCCACCCAAAAAACCCGTAGTTTATTATCAAAGCCAAAAAACCAATCATAGCTAATCTCCCATTTGTTATTTCGGCATTTTTCCAAAATTTACCCATATAGTTTTTAATTTTCTTCGAATTTTTATCTATCAGATAATTTGGTTCTAAAGGTTCCTGTAACCTTTTGATGGCGTATAAAGAGAATTGTATTGTAATTGCGACGATAACAACTATAAAACTAGTAAGAGCATCCATTTTTAGATTTTATATGTGATCTGTTAGTAATCCAAACAGTAAACGACGTTTGTATGTATTAAACATTTCCTTGTTTCTGTTTATTTACAGAGGAAACTCTAACTTTAATTATTAATGAATGTAACATATCTAAAAAAAATTAGTATGAATCCTTACCTTTTCTTTTGATTTCATATTTTTTAATGCCTTTTATGTTACATTTATGTAACAGTTATATCTAAAGAATAGTCTTCATCTAATTATAAAATTGCTTTATAGTCTTGTTTCTCCAAGTTAGATAGATTATTTAATTTTTTAGTAGGAATATATTTTCGATGTTATTTATATAAAATCAACTATTAATGACTAAAAATCACTACTTTTGTTTGATTTCCGGCAGGTAAAATTTATTGCCTAATGTATAACCAATTGACATGAGTACGAACCCAATAAGTTGAGGTAAATGAGAATTTGCTAAGGAGATTTTTTCAATCATTTCTCAATCTATAAATTATTATAATAATAAAAAATTTTTAATACTGTAATTCTATTTTCTTTTTGATTCTTTAATTTCCCCAGATTTTTTTAGTGAATTAACAAGTCTTTCATTTTCTGTTTTTAAATTTTCTAATGCAGATTTAGTGAATTGCTCTTTAGCTTCAAATTTTGCTGAACCTATAATTTTTTTATTAGGGAGTTTTTTCTTCGGTTCTGGATTCATATTGAACTGATTTTTTAAAAATTTTAGAAGTTATTTTTTTTGTATTAGGTATTATTTTTTACATTTTTCTGGTTAATAATAATTGTTTACATAAACAAATTAATCTTTATCTTTAGGGAGCATTAACCATCCTGAAGTCCATTCTGATTTTAGCTTTGCCCATGAGATCCTTTTAATATCTTTTTTATTTTTGGTAGGAAAAATATCAACCCATCTATCTTCATTTTTACCACCATAAGCTTTAACTTGGAAATGCCTATTACCATTAATAGTTTTTGGTGCTGTCCAACAAAGAGTAGGAGGCCATTTCATGAGAAATTTTAAAAGTTAAAAAAACTAAAGGTTGCTTTGCCCAGTCAAAACTAAACCATAATATGCAATCGTACCAAGGATAAGTACGATACCTAGTATTCTAATAATCATGCTTTGAAATTTTTAGATTCAAATCATATTAAAGAAGTTTTATAAATTTGAGTTGAAGATTTAATATTTTCTAATTTTTCTTTTTATTGTTTCTAATTATGGACTGGCAAGATTCAGGATGCCATTCATTCTGAATCTTGCCAACAAAATCATAAATAAAGGAATCGGGACATCCAGTTTCTTTTTGAAGTTCTGAAAGCTCTTCTTTAATGAATTCATATACACTCGTTATTACCCCTAAATTTTCTTCTTGGGAGGGAACCCATTTTTTATTCTTCATTAATATCTTTTAAATTATTTTCCACAATATCGTAATAGGTTATGTCTCCATAATCAGCATCTGAACAACATAAATCACCATATAGTTCCTCTAACAAATCGTATGCATCTGAATACTTATCAAAATTTTGAGCGGTTAATTCATCGTCTTTCCCATCAATTCTAATTATTTTGTAGGTCATATTTTACTTATATTCAAAAAGTATTTTTTTGATTCATTAGATAATTCTATAAATAAACATCTTATTTAGGAGTATTAGTTGGGTAAAGCTTCTGAATTTTATTTTTCTGAATTTCTATTTTTCTTCTTTCATATTTTTTTGCCATTATTTTTCTTAAAAATAATTGTGGGATAAGCCAAACTAATGCAATAGCTATAGCCATGAAAGCAGGATTCCTCCACGTTAATCTAATAATCTCTTGTATAAATTCTTGATTGAAGATTTCCATACATTAAATTTTGACGAAAAAAAATATCTTTACTTTCTTATATAAAATCTTTTATATATTACAACCTATCATAACCTTAAAAAATATTATAAGGAATTTTATAAATTTATTCTTTTTCTCCTGTGTTTTTTTTATATTTGGATTTAGATTAATTTTTATTTTTTAGTTTAGAGATGTCTACTTATCTAATTACAGGATCAAATAGGGGTATTGGATTAGAACTATGCAGGCAAATTCATAAGAGGGGAGATAACGTAATTGCAACGTGTAGGAAAGCTTCAAAAGAACTTAGAGATTTAGGAGTGAGAATTGAAGAGAATATAGAAATTTCTTCTGATGAGTCGGCAACAAATTTGTATAAAAAACTATCTGGAATTAAATTAGATTGCTTAATTCATAATGCAGGAATTTATGAATTTAATTCTTTCGAAAACTTGGATAAAAAAAGTATATTGCGGCAATTTGAAGTCAATGCGTTGAGCCCAATATGTATGACTCAATCACTTAAACATCTTTTAAAAAGATCTTCTAAAATTGCTTTTATTACAAGTAGAATGGGATCTATTGAAGATAATACATCTGGAAGTTCTTATGGTTACAGGATGTCTAAGGTAGCCTTGTCCATGGCGGCAAAATCACTTTCCCTAGATTTATCAAGAGAAGATATTTATGTAGCTATTTTGCATCCTGGGTTAGTAAGTACAAGAATGACTGGCTTTACAAGAAATGGTATTAGTCCTGAAGAATCAGCAAATGGCCTTTTAAAACGTATTGATTCTTTAAATAAAAATAACTCGGGTACGTTTTGGCATGCCAACGGAGAAGTTTTGCCCTGGTAATATCTTTACTTTTGGATTTAAGAGATTGATATCGTTAATTTGTTAAAAAAATTTTAAATTTTTAATGAATTTCTTTCCTTGTTTAATTCTTTTAGTTATCTTTAAGAAAACATTAGTAAAGGAGGTGATTCATTGTCGTATCTACCGAAAAATGCGGTTAACAAAGGGACCGTGAATTCAGTATTTTCATCATATTCATCGGTCTCTTTTTCTTTGATTAAGAAAAAAGGTTTTATAATCAACAGATTTATATAAATCAGTAACTTAATAATTGAAAGCTCTGCATCTTCTTGAGATGGAGAGCTTTTTTTATGAATTTAAATAATCTTTCAAAGTGTATGCTATTTTTTTTGGCCAAAATATATTAATGCTAAAAAAGATATAGTGCTTACCAAAGCTATTAAATACCATCCAGTTGAGGAATTGCTAGTTACTTCTGTCATTTATTGTGATTTAGCGGAGGAATTTATTATTTGAGTGAAAATCACAATTGAGATCATTAAAAAAACTAAAAGTAAGTAAGTTACGTTCATTTATAGAAAAATGCTAATTATTAAAAAGATTATTCCTAGAACTACCGTAACAATTGCTCCATCAACTAATAAGTCTTTCCATGTATAACTTTTTAGCATCCTTAATTTATCTTCTTCACTCATGAGGTCCTTCAACCAGCTCCAATCTAAAAGCTTTGTCAATGCAATAGCAAAAATAAAGTGACCTAACAAAATCCCTATTAGATCAACTCTAGAAATATCTTTAGTAAAACTTGTAATAATGAAAAAATCCATTAGCTTTTGTCTTTATTAGATAAGGCTCCGCCTTCTTCTTTGTATTTTTGCCAAGCTTCTCTTATTTTTGCTTTAGAAAAA
Organism: uncultured Prochlorococcus sp.; assembly: GCA_902573565.1. Taxonomy (GTDB): domain Bacteria; phylum Cyanobacteriota; class Cyanobacteriia; order PCC-6307; family Cyanobiaceae; genus Prochlorococcus_A. Next base: position 83,440 of record CACGKI010000004.1, on the reverse strand, counting down.
TTTTGTTTCCCCTCATTGAATTTATTTTTGAGATTATTAAAATTATTTGAGATTTCTTTTTTTGTTGGTTCATCAAGAAAGTTTGATGTTAATTTCCATAAATACCAGCTACTCGCTAGAAGAAGAATTAATCCCAATAATTGCATATTTTTTTTTTTACTATGCTACAACTTTTTAAATGGTTTCGATAATTTCATTTATTTAATAGCTTCAGAATTCTTTTGATAAAAAATATAAATTAAAACTTTAACCAGTGAAAAAATATTCTATCAAGCAACCAAACAGTTAATCCCCCTTCCAAGAAAGCTAGCCAGTACATACCATAGTCTGAAAACCCCATTTGTTCTTTTACTGTTTTAATTAATTTTTTATGTGTTTGAATGAGATCTTTCATTTTTAAATCAATTTTTTTTAAAGCTGCTGATATTCTTTAATTAAGAAGCCCTTCCCAAAACAAGATAAACAGGTTTTAGTTTCATCTAATGAAACCCTTAAAAACCCAGCTCCTTTACATCTGAAGCAATTTACTTTGGTAGTTGTGTAGAGTTTTGACTTGATTTTAGCAGCGCGATTTAGATAAGAAACAGTTTCTTTACGCCCGATTGCTTGAGAAGCTTTGTTTAAAAGCTTTTTATAATTAACTTTTAGTTCTTTTGTATTCATTTTTATTGAAACAAATATGCAAATTATGGAAAATAGGTGTTTATGTAATTAAAAAAACTAGGAAATTTCCATTTATATTTTTAAACTGATCTCTTTCTGAGATTTAGTTAATATAACTAGTATTTTTCCTATACGTTTAGTATCCAGAGTATTAATTTAGATATTTAATATAAATTTTATATTTGATGCACTAGAAAGCCTGTGCTTGATCATTCATGAAAAAATTGTTTTTTATTAGAAAGAAATTTAGAAAATTTATTTTTTAAAAAAATATTTAGAGATTTAGTAAATATCATCCAGCCTTTTTGAGGTTTTTTACTAAAAAATCTTTTTCATTAGTAAGAACGTCAAACTTTGATTTTTTTGTATTCTTTTTAATTTCAGGAATTAAATCATTTTTATTTTTATTCAGATACATACGAATTAAAAATTTTAAACCGAATAATTCAACAAAATCTTACTGATCCCACAAAAAAAATGTGGATTGCTTTTTCATAAAAAAAGATAATATTTTATTTTGCACATAGAAATTCAAATTTAATCAACATATTGTGGAAAACCCTGTTGAAAAACCCATAAAAAGTGGATAACTCTTCGGGAGCATTATCAAAACAAGCTTTTCTGGAAAAAGTTTAAGTATTAATACTTCATTAAAAAAAAGATAAATATAGTTTAAAAAGTATCATAATCACTTGTTATTACAGCGGGATCATTACTTTTTAAAAAAAGATAAAAAATCTATTCCAGAAGCTCATGTTGATAAAAAATTATAAAAGTTTTTATTCTTGATGTATCAATTTGAAAATTAAAGTGAAGAAAAATCAATCTAAACTTGAAATTTTATATTTTTGCCTTAGTGGTCAAAAAAATTTAATTCGGTTTTCTCTATGGAAATATTTCTCTAATCTAAAATTAATCAAATATGTTTGGGTAAGCTAAAAAATTTAAAAATGACAGAAGAAAAAAAGGACTCAAAAAAATGTTCTGGAAAGACAAACATTATGTTTGCCTATGGTTTTATTCAACTTGGTTCTAGTTTCGTATCTGCAATAGCTTTAGCTGCAATTGCTTTTGGATTCTGTTCATTAAAAAAAGAGTCTAAACTTTTCAATAAATGTGTTGCCGAAATTATTGAAGAGGGTAAAACCAATTCTGAGGCCGTGAGGTATTGCAATGGGGGGTAATTAAACATCACTCACAGAATAATTAAATGGATTCAACATGTGTTCTGATTATTGACTCTTTAAAAGAGGATCCAATTGGAGAAACTGACCATTTTATTTGGTTCATAACAGATATTGGCATTGTTGCACTATTTAAAGGAGAGAAGAACTTTGAAACTTATAGTTCGAATGTCAAAATTGAGGCAAACAAAATAGCTTTGGATATAACTAAAGAAGAGAAAGAATACCTCAAAATAAAGGAGGATCAGCTTTTTTTGTTTTATTCATGATCTAGGATTTAGTTCTTGAATTAGTAAGATGGTTCAAGGTTAAAGGCAGGCTCCATAATATTGTTTTCGCTAATTAATTCGTAGGTTAGATCTTTATTCAGGGCATTTATGTAAGATGTATAAAGTTTCCCCCAAACAAATTCGAATTCTTCTTTACTTAAATTCTTGAAAAGAATTTCTCCTTTGAAGTAAATGTGATAAGAATCATTCATCATGGCAAATAAATCTTATCCTTTTTAACGCAGTAAAATATGTATGTAGTATTAGGTGCTACTAAAAATAAATTTATAGTTAGGAGTAAGAAATACTTTTAGACTATCCGAGTATTCATTTTTTGTTTTTTGAATAATCCCACTGTCTCATCAAGATCCATACATGGCTGAATACTAATATCCATTAACCTTCTCCAGGGATGCCATTGCTTCCAAATTGTCTCTAGACAATCTGCACTCACTACAGAATGTCCAATTCCATTTTGAACCATAAAAATCCAAGAATGAACCTCATAGTTTTCAGGTCTGTTTTGGGGACCACCTGATTCGTACCAATTAATTAGCATTTCTGCCCCTTCTTCTTGATCCTCGCCATCGGTAAACTCGTAGGAAATCAAATACCTTTGCATATAGATTATTATTAAAACTAACAACTATTTTAACTCTAGATTTAGATATTGCCTCCCAATTTAATTAATGCTATGAAGTTTATAAAAGTGAGTGTTTTAAATGAGCGAAAGATTTGGGAAAATTAAAAAGAATATTTTGACTAATTTATCTTTTATAAATAAGACAATCTTGAAGTATTTTCAAAACCATGATCTATTCGTATAGCTTCTTTTGAGATATAAAATTTGATACTTTTTAAAATACCTTAAATTAGTTAATATATTTGTACTGTATTGGCACCAATGATAAATAAAAAGGATGATAGTGATCCAATTGATAATTTAGAGTACGAAAAAGTTCTAGAAGAAGAAATAATTAATTCATACGAAAGTAAATTTTTGAAGGATTCTCAACTAGGCATAAAAAAAACTAAATTTTACAGACTAAAAAGAACTCCATTAGAGATTGTAAATAGGTTATTCTTCTTTTTCTTTATTGGAAGTTTTCTTTTTTCTTTGTTTTTAGCTTATTCAGAAAGTAAGTTATGGTTCGTACTTTATGTAATAAGCGCATTGTCTTGTGTTTTTTATACTCCTAATAGAAAAGCACTTAAAGAATTAATAGCAGCTTGGCCAAATATAGAGGATCTTATTAAAGGGAGGAGTTTGTGGCGAAAAGACAAGTGAATATACTATTAAACTGTTAAATTCATTTAAAAAGTGGTTATTAAATATTCTTGTGCCATACATTGAGGGTACCAACAAGAAAAAAAAGGATAAAAAATGAGTCTTATAAAGGTTGGAATTATTGTTGAAATATTTTTGTTCGTAGGAGTTTTTTTATGGGTTAGGAAACTTACTAGTAAAAAAGGTAGGCAACCATCTCTATCAAAAAAAATAATTAAAAATCTCAAATTATAGAATTTTGATTACAAAATAAGGAATTTTTATAAAGAGATCAAATTTATGGAAAATTCTTTGCTTTTTTCCTCTCACTTTGTATGTGAAATCGGTTAGAACATCTTTATCATTCTTAGAAATATGGTTTCCTCCATTCAAGGTCTTGCTCCAGTAACTAATCCATTAAATAGTGTCTTAATAGAAAAGAAACTAATAAATGTTGATCAAAAGTTTATTCAACTTGTTTCTCTGGCAGAAGGTTTACCACGTACAGAAGTTATTGAAAGTGGTAGAAATTATTGGAGAGGTGTTTGTAGGAGCTTGATTTTTAGATTTCCTGATGACCTTGAAATTTTAAAGCTTGATGTAAGAAGTTATGTAGATAGATCAAAAGGGATCATTCAAATAAGATCTGCTGCAAGATTAGGTCAATCAGATTTAGGCGTTAATCTAAGAAGAGTGGAATACTTATTTAATCAATTAGAGAAATTTTAATTAATCTGTTTTTTATTAATTTAAGGTTCTTTTTACTAAATAGTTGTGCTTTAATTCATAAGAATATTTGAATTGCCATGGTAAAGATAATCTTAGTTGGAATTATTGTCGCACTTGTATATTCTCAACCTGACCTTCGTCTTACAGTTGCTGATTGGTTAAAAGCAGCTTCTGATTTTCTTATTGAATCAGTTCAAGTAAAACCTTAAATTAATTTTTAATGAAGCATTAAATAAGACCTGAGACGGTAATCATTTGTTTAATGCATACAGCTACGAAAATAAATATTATTATCCTGCTTAATATGTATTTCACTTAAACAAATAAATAGTTTTAGGAACATAATAGAAAATTTTTTTGAAATTTTTGAATAGTTAACGATAATAAGGGATATGAAGCTTAGATTATTTCAGTTCTATTTTATTAAAGACTACTTAAGACCTTGGTTTGGTCTTATTTATTCTTTATTCTTTCTGTTTTTTTTAGGTGCAATTGGCTATCGAATAACAGAGGGATGGGAATGGAGTGATTGCTTATGGATGGTTCTAATCACAATAACCACTATTGGTTTTGGAGAAGTTCAACCATTAAGTCCTGAAGGTAGAATCGTAACTGTTTTAGTAATCGTTGGCGGATTAATCTTTATTCAATTTACCTTTCAAAAAGCTGTTAGATTATTCGAATCGGGCTATTTTCAAAGAGTAAACGAATTACGTTTTAAAAGAATTCTTAGAAAAATGGAAAATCATGTAATTTTGTGCGGATATGGAAGAGTAGGTCAGGAAATATCTAACCAGATAAAAACACAAAATATTCCTATTATCGTCGTTGAGAGTGATGAAGATAGAAAAAAGATTGCAGAAGAAAATGGTCTAGAAGTACTTTGTGCTGACGCCACTCTTGATGAGACTTTAAAACTGGCAGGATTGGAAAAATGCAAAAGTTTGGTTGTTACCTTGCCTAATGATGCTGCTAATTTATATGTTGTTTTAAGTGCTAAAGGTATAAGAAGTTCTATCAGAGTAATTGCAAGAGCAGGAACTGAAGAGGCCGCAAGTAAGTTGAGATTAGCCGGAGCAAGTATAGTTGTAAGCCCTTATATTGCAGCTGGAAGAGCCATGGCATCAATGGCTTTAAGACCTATTGCTATTGACTTTTTAGATTTGTTGGCAGGAAGTGAATGTGAGATTGAAGAATTTGAATTAAGTAATGATATTAGTCTTTTTGAAACAGCAGAGAAAAGATCACTTTCTGAACTTGGAATAGGTAAAAAAAGCGGTGCAAAAATTTTAGCAATTAAAGAAAATGAAAAGTTGTTCACTAATCCTGGCGGTAATTTTATACTTCAACCAGGTCAGGTATTAATAGCATTTGGTAGTAAAGAACAACTAAATATTTTGAACGGTTTGTTGGGTAATCTTGTTGTAGCAGTTGAGCTATTAAAATAGATATATCATCAGTCAGAATTAATTGCTAAATTGATTTTGAGTGGAATAAATTAAATGAAAATATTTAAATTCCTATTCGTTATTCCTGTAATAACTTTAATAGTTATTTTTCAAACCTCTTTGCAAAATAGATATCTAATGGCTTCTGATATTAGAGATGGAGAAACAATTTTTAGAAATGTTTGTGCAGGCTGCCATGTAAAAGGTGGATCAGTTGTTCTCAAAGGCTATAAATCATTAAAACTTTCGGACCTTGAAAAGAAAGGAATAGCAGATGTGAATTCAATAGCAGAAATAGCTAATGAAGGTATTGGTTTTATGAAGGGTTATAAAAATAAATTGAAGGATGGAGAGGATAAGGTTCTTGCACAATGGATTATTCAAAATGCAGAAAAGGGTTGGGAATAAATGAAAAGCCTACTTCTTGCAAAGTTTTTACTTCTATTAGCTGAGCTCTTAATGCCGATATATCCATAATAATTTTATATATCAAAATAATTTGATTTACTTATCTTTTAATTTTTAAATTACCTCTTGACTGTAATTTATATTTAACAGATTTATTTCTCATTACAAATTGGGCATTTTAAAAAAAATCCTTATTTTCTCTTCTGCTATCTCATTAGTTCTCTCTCAAAATGCGATTGCTTCAAAAAGATTGAGCGGAGCAGGTGCTACATTTCCCTCGAAAATTTATACTAGGTGGTTTTTTGACTTGGCGAAATCAGGTGGACCAAGGGTTAATTACCAAGCAGTTGGTTCGGGCTCTGGAAGAAAAGCTTTTATAGACCAAACCGTAAACTTTGGTGCTTCTGATGATCCTATGAAGGCTAAGGATATAGAAAAGGTATCAAGAGGTTTAGTACAGATTCCTATGGTTGGAGGAACTATTGCTTTTGGTTATAACTATGATTGCGATTTGAAACTTACTCAAGAGCAAGCAGTACGAGTTGCAATGGGTATGGTTAAAAACTGGAAAGAATTAGGCTGTAAATCAGGAAAGTTAACTTGGACACATCGTTCTGATGGTTCAGGAACTACTAAGGCTTTCACAAACTCTATGGAAGCATTTTCTCCAACATGGAATTTAGGAACTGGTAAATCAGTTAAGTGGCCAGCAGGCGTTGGAGCAAAAGGTAATTCTGGTGTTGCAGGTGTAATTCAAAACACTCCAGGCGCAATTGGTTATGTAAATCAGTCATATATTAAAGGTAATGTTAAGGCTGCTGCACTTCAAAATCTTTCAGGGGAGTTTCTAAAACCATCTGCAGAAGCAGGAGCTAAGGCTCTTAATGGTATTACTTTAGATGAAAATCTTGCTGGTAAAAATCCTAATCCAACGGCGAAAGGAGCGTACCCTATTGCTTCATTGACATGGATACTTGCTTACGAAAAAGGTAATGGTAGAAATACTAAAGCAATCAAACAAGCCTTTAATACATTGTTAAGTGATGAGTATCAAGATAAGGCTTCATCCCTTGGATTTATCCCCTTAAAAGGGAATATCCTTTTGAAATCAAGAGCTGCCGTTGAAAAAATAGGTAGTTAAATTTTTAAATAGATGTCAAATTATCATGACTTTCATATACCTTTAACCCCTCTTAAAGTCATTTACAGCATTTAGTAGTAGATTTATAGAGATATTCTTTTTTTAATGGAAGAGAAATTAACTCTTTTCAAGAATCGTAAAAGATTCGGTATCGAAAAAAATATTGATATTATCTTCAAGAATACTGCTCTAGTCTTGTCTAGTTTCGTAGCAATAATACTTTTAGGAATTATTTTAGTGGTCTTTTTTCAGTCATTTGAATCCTTTTCAAGGTATGGCTTGAAGTTTCTCGTAACCTCTGAATGGAATCCAGTAAAAGATGAATACGGAGCTTTTACTGCAATATATGGGACTTTGGTAACCTCATTTCTTTCGCTATTAATAACTATCCCTTTGGGCGTTGGAACTGCAATATTTATTACCGAAGACTTTGTACCGAAAGTTTTTAGAGAAATAATAGGTTCTTTTGTTGAATTATTAGCAGCAATTCCATCAGTTGTATTGGGACTTTGGGCAATATTTGTAATGGAACCTTTTTTTAGAGCCTTTTTTGTCTTTTTACACAATTTCTTTGGTTGGATACCTTTATTTAGTACAGAACCTACAGGCAGGAATTCTTTGTTAGCAATATTGATTTTAGTAGTAATGCTTTTGCCAATAGTGACCTCCATCGCAAGGGATTCACTTAATCAGGTTCCTAAAAAGCTAAGAAATGCAGCATATGGAATTGGAGCAAGTAGATGGAAAACAATATTTTCAGTAATCTTGCCAGCAGCGTTATCAGGAATTATGGCAGGGGTTCTATTGGCTTTAGGCAGGGCAATGGGAGAAACAATGGCTGTCACAATGATTATTGGGAATTCAAATGCATTTAGTTGGTCTCTATTATCTCCTGGATATACCATTTCCTCCATGCTTGCAAACCAGTTTGGTGAAGCTGATGGGAGTCAGGTTTCATCACTTTTTTATGCGGCTTTTGTACTTATGATCCTTTCTTTGGTAGTAAATATCTTTGCGCAGTGGCTAGTTAAGAAATTTAGTCTCAAATATTAGATAATTATGAATTCACTTTATTACCAGAAAAGATTATCCAGAAATATAGGAGATAAATTCTTTACTTCTTTATCAGTAATTTGTGCATTGATTGCAATACTTCCCTTGATCTTTCTGGTAACTTATATTCTTATCAAAGGTGGATCTCAAATTACACCAGAACTATTTACTTTAGAACCAAATCCTCCTGGAGATGATTTAGATGCAGGAGGTATTAATCCTGCATTAATAGGGACATTAATAATTACTACCATTGCTTCAATTATCGCCATACCAGTAGGCGTTGGAGGTGGAATATATCTTGCAGAATATTCTAAAGGCGGTGCTTTTTCCAGATTTATCAGATTCGGGGTAAATGTTTTAGCTGGAGTCCCTTCAATTATTGCCGGTGTGTTTATTTATGCCTTAATTGTTTCAACAAAGATCTTATTTGGAAGTATGTACAGTGGCTTGGCCGGAGGTATGGCACTTTCAATATTGATGTTGCCTACTGTGATTAAGACCACTGACGAAGGTTTAAAGTTGGTTCCTAACGAATTAAGATATGCGTCTCTTGGTGTTGGAGCAAGTATGTATACCACCATATTAAAAGTTACTTTGCCCTCTGCCTTTAGGTCTATTGCTACTGGCGTTGTACTTGGAATCGCAAGAGCTGCAGGTGAAACAGCACCTTTGATATTTACGGCTTTATTCTCTTATTACTACATAACAGGCTTTGGAGACTTGTTTTATGAGATGGGTTCATTGGCCGTATTGATATACAACTTTGCCCTTGAACCTTATGATGCACAGAATAAATTAGCCTGGGCAGCTTCCTTTATTCTTGTTTTATCGATACTATCAGTAAATATATTTTCAAGGATTTTGGCCGCTTTTACTGAGAAAACTAAGAGAGTATAAATGATTAAAACTAATAAAAAAATACCAAAGAATATCATTTTATCTCTTGAGAATGTATCTATTAGCTATGGAACCTTTGAAGCAGTAAGAAATGTTTTTTGTAACTTTAAAAAAGGAAATATAACCTCCCTTATTGGCCCTTCAGGCTGTGGTAAATCAACTGTTCTTAGATCATTAAATAGGATGAATGATTTAATTCCTAATTGCTCACTAAAGGGGACGGTCCTCTTTGATGGAACTAATATTTACGATAAAAGAGTAGACCCAGTTGAAGTGAGAAGAAGAATTGGGATGGTTTTTCAGCAACCTAATCCTTTTCCTAAATCTATCTATGAAAATATTGCATTTGGGGCAAGAATTAATGGCTTTACGGGAGATATGGATGAATTAGTCGAAAGTTCACTAAAAAAGGCTGCATTATGGGACGAATGTAAGGATAAATTAAATGATAGTGGTTACTCTTTATCTGGTGGACAACAACAAAGACTATGTATAGCAAGAACTATCGCAATTGAACCTGAAATAATTCTCATGGATGAGCCATGCTCAGCATTAGATCCAATCTCTACTTTGAAAATAGAAGAAACGATGCACGAACTTAAGAAGAATTACACAATAATTATCGTTACTCATAATATGCAACAGGCATTAAGAGTTAGTGATATGACTGCATTTTTTAATGCTATTGAATATGAAGATGGTGATGGAGGGAAAGTCGGTTATCTTGCGGAATTTAATTCGACAAAGAAAATTTTTAACTCTCCAAAAGAAAAAACCACTCAGGAATACATATCAGGCAAATTTGGTTGATGTTCAATTTGTACTTTTAAAAGAAAAATTTTTACCTTTAAGACAGTTAAGGTGTAGACAAACAGTATAAATACCTATATAGTTATTTCTAATTAGCAAGTTTGTCTTTGAAAAACTATCCATTTCTACCTTTCTTGATTTTTGCAGGTGCTCTAATAACAACTGCAACAATAGGATTGCCTGTATTTACTTCATAATTCAAAAGTATTTCTTTTCAGGTAATCTTATGGTTTTAGTAATAAATAAAGAATTAATTGGATGTCCTCATAAAACATTAATAAGTGGAAATTCATTTGACTTTATGAAAAAAAGAGAGAATATGAATCTGTGTGGGAGTCAAAAATCTGTATTAAAACCATTTTAAACGTGGTTAGTTTCTAATTTATTTATCATGGATAAAACTAAAGAACAGTTAGAAAAATTAAGAGAAGTAGCGGAAGCATCTCTTACAAAAACGGATGAACTTCAGAAAGTTCTTGCTCAAATAGAAGCATTAATGTGTAGAGAAGAATCACAAACATTATCCAAGAAGAAATAATCACTTTAATAATTTTTTTAGTTTTGTACTTTTAATTACACCTTTGGGATTTCATCGTAGTTATTAATTAAATATGCAGAACCCGTTCCAAAGTTTTCTGTTAGGTCTCGAGGTCTGACCTTCTTTAAGTAAAAGACCTCTTTAATTTGTTTGTGTTTATTAAATTTTATAGCCTGCTAATTTAATTGATTACTTTATAAATTTCTTTCAAACAGACATTTACATCAAATGATGCAATCTTAACGACCTCAATTCCTGCTTTTTCTGTAACTTTAACGGTAGCATTGCATTCGTCTTGTTTAAGAGCTAGATAACTAGGCTTATTATTGTTTGTATCTAAGTCAATATCAGATTGAGAATCTTTTTTATATTTTTCCATCACTAGGGTAAGTGCCTTAATCTCCACTGAAAAATTCTCATTTGTTTTTGCTTCAAACGGAATAATAAGAAATGGAAATAAAATCAATGCTATTAATTTATTCATTTCTATGAAATTGGTCTATTTTTTTTATAACGTGGATCGAATGTTAAAGGAAGGGCCATTAGCTTATTCAATTTTTATAAACTATTTTTTTTATAAATTTAGACTTTAATTGATGAGAATATTAAGTGAAAGCGTTGAGTATCAAACGACACATCCACATGAAAAATTAGATTTACCTTAGTATATTTTTTAACTTGAGGATTATGCTTCGATGATTTCCTCTTCAGAAATAATTACCCATTTTTTAAATGACTTTTTACATGGATAACCTCCTGTTAAATCCCCAAAAGCTGGTAAAAATAAAATATTTTTTTTGGTATCCATTGCAAAACAGCGAAAAGATAATTTATCCCCTTTATTTTTTAAATAGAGTTTTGGATGATAATGTCCACAAATATTCAAAGTTTTATTATCTGCCAAATATACTGGCTCATGGCTAAAAGTAATATTATTATTTCTCTTAACATTGAAAATCTTTATATTTTTGATATTACAACCTACATCATGATTACCTAGAACAAGTTCAACATTTGTTTTTAGAATTTTGGGTAAATCTTCAACTTTTTTTTGAAGAGTTTTATCTATTGAATATTTACTGTGGAATAAATCTCCTAAAATTATTAATTTTTCAGGGCTGTATTCTTTAACTATTTTTTTTATTCTAGAAAAATTATTTTCATCTGAATTATTAGGAAGAGGAATACCATTTTGTTGAAAATATTCAGCTTTACCAAGATGAATATCGCATATTAATAACTCTTTTGTTGCGTGTATAAATAATGCTCTTGAGGAAAGCAATTCTAATAATGTATTTTTCCAGTAGAATTTAAAAGAGTTTTTTGGCATTTAATCACTATATTTTTTTATAAGTTTTTCTACTCTTTTCTCTATTGGTTCATTACTTAAAGTATTTTTAAGTCTTTCAACTAACAAAGGGAAAGCAAAAGGAGTTGGAGTTTTGATCTCGTTAAGTAGCATTTTTAAATTTTTTAATCTTTCTAATGATTTAGATATTCTTTTATTTTCTAATTGATATTCTTTTACTTCTTGATGTGATTGTTTTATCAAAAGATGGCCTTCTTCATATTTTGTAAAAACATCGTAAAAAAGACTTGAACTTATTTGTAGTTGAGAAGAAGTTTTTGTTTTGGTTGGATTATTTTGATTTACTAGTCCACTTATTTGGGCAATATTTTTAAATCTACGTTTTGTTAATTCTGAAAAATTAATTGCATTTTCTAAATCTTCTTCTAATTTTTTATTATCCAAAAAGTAATCAGCTTCTTTTTTTATTATGGAAAAATCATAATCTTCTGAGGTAGTTAAGCTGAATCCAAAATCATTTGCAGTAATACTAAATGTAGATTTTTTTAATTTTGCCAATCTTAAAGCCCATAGAAATGCAATACCTTCATTTACAAATTTGCCATCAAGTGTAAAAACAAAAAGATTTGATAAATCTTTGGTTTTATATATTTCTATTAGGAATTCATCTTTCTTTGGAATATTTGATAGAAACTTTTGTTTCTTTAATATTGGCCGTAATGAATCTAGTTCAGGATTTAAGTAATCATGATTTTCTAATTCATTGCATATATCTATTTCTTTTCTCAAACATTCACAAAGCAAATCAGAAATTGCCATTTGACCTCCAACCCATGCAGGAATTAGAGAACTTTTTTTTGTTGATTTTTTAACGTATAAAATCATATCTCTAATTCTTACAAATTGAAGCATTTTGCCGGCAAAGTAAAAGGTATCTCCAGGATTTAATTTTGAAGCAAAATTCTCTTCTAAATTACCTAGGGATTTCCCTTTCATATATTTAACATTCACAAATTTGTCACTTGTAATTGTCCCAATATTGAACTTGTGCATTCTTATTAAAGATTTGTCTTTTACAAAATATTTAAAGTTTTCATTATTATTTTGTGACTCTTCTTTAACTATCTTTTTATATTTTGGGTATGCTTTAAGACATTTCCCTCCATATTCTAAAAAGTCAAGACACCAATTCCACTCTTGATCTTTTAAGTTTCTATAGCTCCAGCAATTTTTAATTCTTTCTTTCTCAATTGTTGGATCAAAGCCATTTCCGCATGCCAAACTTATTAGATGTTGAAGGAGCACATCATAAGATAATTCAGGAAGTCTAATTTCCTCAGATATTCCACTTTTAATTATTCTTTTCATTGCACTAATCTCTAATAACTCCAAAGAATTAGTAGGCATAAAAATTATCTTTGATTTTCCGCCCGGTCTATGCGCACTTCTTCCTGCCCTTTGGATAAGTCTAGCTAAATTCTTTGCACTACCAATTTGAACTATTTGATCCACAGGTTGAAAGTCTACGCCCAAATCTAGTGAGCTGGTGCAGACTACCCATTTTATTAATCCGTCTTTAACCCCTTCTTCAACTCTTTTTCTATCTTCTTTATCGAGGGAGCCGTGATGAAGTGCGATTTTGTCTTCCATCTCTGGGAGAAAAAACTTAAGACATTGATACCATCTTTCAGATTGATTTCTTGTATTAGTGAATAACAAGGTACTTTTATTTTTATCTAGGATTTTTAAAAGTGAAGAATGACTTCTAATTCCAAGATGCCCACTCCATGGGAAAGTCGTTTTCTCCTCTGGTAAAACACTTATAATTTCGATTTCTTTTTGAATATTTGTGCTTATTATTTTGGGCTTGATAGCGTTCATACCCACTATTGCTCTCGCCGCTTCTTCAATATTTCCTAAAGTTGCAGACATTGCCCAAATTTGTAAATTTTTTATATTACCTCTTAGCCAACTTAAAGATAATTCGCACTGGTTTCCTCTTTTACTACCCATCAATTCATGCCATTCATCAATAATTATTGATGACAAATCCTTAAAAAGATTTTTAGATTCTTTATTAGAAAGTAAAAGAGATAGAGACTCTGGAGTTGTGATAAGAATATTAGGAGGTTTAGCTAATTGCTTTTTCTTTTCATATGGGCTGGTATCTCCATTCCTAATTTCAACAGTGATTTCTTTATTAAAGTGTAAAGCTGCTAATTGTATTGAATTTTTTAGATCTCTGCTTAATGCTTTTAAAGGAGTTATTAATAATATATTTACACTTTTATTATTTTTGGGATCTTCTAACTGTGATAGAGGTCCCATTAATGCAGCATAAGTTTTGCCGCAGCCTGTGGGAACTTGTATTATTCCATTTTCCCCATTTAAAAATGCTTCCCAAGATTCCATCTGGTAGTGTAACGGCTCCCATTCATTAGTGATGAAAAACTCTTTAATTTTAGAAATTAAATTATTTTGCTTACTATTTTGCTTACTATTTTGCGTAATATTTTTCATGATATTTTTTTCATCAGTTCAAAAGCATTCTCTAGGCTATCTGCATCATTGATTTTTTTATCTTTTCTCCATTTTGTTATTCTTGGAAATCTTACTGCTATTCCAGACTTATGACGTTTTGAAATTTGTATCTTCTCAAAAGATATTTCGAATACCATTTCTGGTTTCAATGATCGAACAGGGCCAAATTTTTCTATTGTATTTTTCCTTATCCATTGATCTAGCTCTTTAATCTCAAGATTGGTCAAACCAGAATATGCACTTGCAAATTTAATTAATTCTTTCTCTTTCCATAATGCAAAACTGTAATCTGTATAAAGACCAGCTCTTCTACCACTTCCGCCCCTAGCATAAATTAGAACAGCATCCAATTGCATCGGATCAACTTTATATTTCCACCAAATACCTTTTTTTCTCCCAGAAGCGTATGGAGACCTTTTGTTCTTAATTACTAATCCTTCAGTATTATTTTCTCGAGATCTTTCTTTGAAAGTTAAAGCTTCAGACCAATCTTTAGGATAGATTAAATCGCATATTCTGAAAATATCAGTGATATTATTCTCAGTTTTATTTTGCCATTTAGAAAAATATTTTTCTAGTTCAATTCTTCGATTTTCCAATTTAATTTCTCTTATATCTTTTCCATTAATCTCTAAAAGATCATAAGCAATAAAAATAATTGGATATTTTATTTGGATTGATCTACTAGGAGATTTTCTATTTATTCTTTTTTGAAGATAAGTAAAATCCAAGGCAATTTGTTCTTTGAAATTCCAAACTAGTAATTCTCCATCAAGAACGAAATCATCTTTTATAGATGACATTTTCTCTACTAATTCTGGGAAGGATTCATTTACTAATTCTTGCCCTCTTGTCCATAACGAAACATTCCCTAATCTTTTAATTAATTGAATCCTGATACCGTCGTATTTCCATTCAAATTGAAAATTATTTATTGAATATTTGAATATTTTATCTTCAAAGGTATTTGCGAGAAGAAATGGAAATGGCTTGGAATTTAACTCTTCAAGATTAATATTTTTATTAATTAAAAATTGATATGAATCAATTGAAGGCTTGAAATTACCCATCAACCTATGAGAAATAATTTCTTCATCAATATTATTTAGTTTTGATATTGATTTTGTTATTAATCCGATAGAGACTCCTACTCTAAAAGTTCCTGTAAGAATTTTATTAAAAATTAGATGGTTATCTTCAGGCAATGTTTCCCAAATATTTCTAATTTCTAAATTTTTCTCCTCCTCATTAAGTTTTGATAATTCAGGTATTATTTTGCTTAGTAATTCATCAAGACTTATATTTGATAATTTTTTATTTTTGGAAGTAGTTTTATTTTTAAGTAATAACGTTATTACCTCCGCAGAATCACCAACTTTTAAATAACATGTATCAATTAACCATTGAGGATATTCATATATTTGAGAAAAAAGATTTTTTAAATATCTTCCACTAATAAATCTCTTATTAATTTTTCCAGTTAGTAAATATATTGCCCATGAATTATCTATTGGTTCATTTGATACAAAATAACTTTTTAAAACTTCAATTTTATTATTTGTACTATTTATTGAATCTAGATCGCTAAATAATGCGGAAAACTTTTTTAAGCTCATATTTATTTATTCAAGAAAAGAACATTTATTGATTCCTTTTCAACTAAATATTTACTTAAGGCTTCACTATCTCCATGATGAAAAAATACATTTTTAGCTTCAGACTTTTTTACAACTTCCAGAATTCCATCCCAATCTGCATGATCAGAAATTACAAATCCTTTGTCATATCCTGATCTTTTTTTAAGAGCTCTTATTGACATCCAACCGCTTGCAAAAGCTGTTTGAATATTTTTGAAATTTTTTAGATAAGAGCCCTTACTTAATGATGGCGGTAATAATATTAGACTTCCTTTAAGTTCCTCTATATTGTTTTTATTTTCGATTTTTATAGTATCTTTAATATCAATTCCAAGTTCCTTATAACAATTGTTAATTCTGTGAATACTCCCATGGGAATAAATATTGCCTTTAAAATTTGTTTGATTGATTTCATTTAACAATCTTTGAGCTTTTCCGAGTGAATAACAGAAAAGTAAAGAGGCTTTTTCTGGAGAATTAGTTATCCATTTTGAAATGTCATTTGCTATTTTATTAGTCTCGTCCCACTTGAATATTGGCAATCCAAAAGTACATTCGCTTATTAGATAATCTGTTTTTACAATTTCATATTGTTTGCAAGTATTATCTTTTTGAAGCTTAAAGTCACCTGAAATTAGCCATTTTTCTTCAGCAAAAATAAACCTTATTTGGCTAGATCCAAGAATGTGGCCGGAAGGATGAAAAGAAATGTTGATGCCATTTATCTTGAATTTTTCTCCATAATCAAAAGTCTTAATTTTTATATTATCTCCAACTCTTTCTTTAAGAAGTATCGCAGTCTCGTTAGTAGAAAGGTATTCCTCACAGCCAAATGTAAAGTGATCAAAATGAGCATGGGTTATTAATGCTCTTTTTACTGGCTTACTTGGATCAATCCAAATATCAGCAAGTTCACAATAAAGATTTCCATCTTTATATCTAATTAAATCTTCTTTTTCAGTTCTCAAAATCCATCTCTTGCAATGAAGCTAATTTAGCTAATTATGCCCATGCTTGCTTTGATAAAGCTATTGCCGAAATTGTTAGCAATGTAATAACTAGAATTTTGTTGCTCCAATTAATCATAAATAGACTAATTCTCTTAGAAGCTCTACTAGATAGCAAAATCTTTTTCTGATTAATTGAGTAATGAATCTCATTATTTTCTAAGTTATTTAAATCTTTAATCTTATTCATTAATTTAGATTCGCAAATTGATACTTGTTCTATTTGATTTAATAAATCAATATCTTCTGGTTTTAATAAAGTTTTGAATTCTTTAATTTGTAACTCGTTGTTCGCTAAAAATTCATTAACTATTTTATCTGTATCCACCCCATTCTTAATTTTTAAAAGGATGACATCTCTTTCCCAGGATTTTTCAAGAGAATTTAAAATTTTCTTTATACTCATTTTGGGTATTTTTACCCATGATAAAGTGTGATTATTTTCTTCTGTGGTTAATTCTTTTAAGTAATTAGAAAAAATAAGTTTTATTTAAGATTTACGAATAAGTCGGTTTGCAAAATAGTTAATTTTAATTTTTTCTTCAATTATTTTTGAATTCCTTTTTGCTTTAACTTTATTTTTATTCAAATTAATTATTTCATCAGAAACATTTTTACCAGTTTCAAAATAACTTTTAATTTTTTCTAATTCCTCTTTATTTAATCTCTTTGTTGCCCCTTTTGCTATTATTCCAAGTTTCTTACAAGCCAATAAAATTCGGTTGCTTTCTACATTAAGTTCTTTAGCAATAGTAAAAATCGGAGTGTTGACAGCCATTATTTTTTAACTATGAGATTTAGTATTAATAATATATTTATAAATTAGTAATTAAATCTATTTTTAACTATTATTAATTTCAAATATTATTTACAAATTAAGCAACTTCATCTTCAAATTTATTTAAATCACTAAACTTTTGCTTCATAGTGGGGTTATTTCTTGTTAGTTTCTTCACCGTTAAATCTTGAGATTTGCTGTCAGCAGATAAAAGGTGTTTTTTTGAAAGAATTAAAGCTTCCTTAGTTTTTTGTAAATGAGTTATTGATTTATCAATTTCTAATATTGCATCATTAAACCTATCTTGTGCCATGGATACATTTTTACCTACGGCATTCTTAAATTGCTCAAGGGTACTTTCAAAATTAGTTATGTCATAATTTTCGCGTTTCATCAAATCAATTTGTGATTTATATTTTAAAGTCTCCATTGAGGCATTTCTTAGTAGAGAAATAATTGGCAGAAAGAATTGTGGTCTAATAACATACATCTTTTTGAATCTATGAGAGACATCTACTATTCCAGCATTATATAATTCATTATCTGGCTCTAAAAGCGAAACTAGTACTGCATACTCACAAGATTTTTGTCTTCTATCTTTATCTAATTCTTTAAAAAAATCCTCGTTTTTTCTTTTATTAGCTCCATTTAGACTTTCGTTCTTCATCTCAAACATTATCGATACTATTTCAATTTTATTATTATCGAATTCTCTAAATATATAGTCACCCTTACTTCCTGAAGAGACATCATTATCCTTTTCAAAATATGAGTTTTTAAATGCAGTAGCACGGTTAAGATTGAACTGGGTTTCGCAATGTATTTCTAAAGTTTCACCTACCATCTTTGTAGATAATCTAGATTTCATTTCTCTTAGCTCCTGAATAGTAAGGTCTCTCTCACTTATTTTGCTTTTAAACTTTTCTTCAATTAATTTTTCATTTATAGATTGTTCAAGCCTTATTTTTTCTATGGAATTAGTTAATAATGCGTTTTCTTTCTCTAAATTAGAAACTGCTTCATTGACTTTATTTTTTAAAGATAAATCTGAAATTAAAGACTGGTTTTTAATTTCTTCCTTTAATTTGTATATTTCATTATTCAGTGAATTAATTTTATTTGTTGCTTGATTTCTTAAATCATTTAGAGCATTTGTTTTCTTCTCTTCAGCGATATTTAATTTAGATTCAAGTGTTTGTATCTCATTTTCATTAATTCGGTTTTGTTCTATTAACTGTATTTTCAATTCTCTCTTTAAAATTTCTAAAGCTTTTTTATTATCTTCTTCAGCTAATAGAAGCCTTTCATTTATTTGTTTATTAAATTCTTCGTCTTTTATTTGAAGAAGTATTTCTTCAAAACTGCTAGGGTCAATCCGGAAAGTTTTGCCGCATGAGGGGCATTTAATATCTTTCATTTTTTAATTAATTTAAGAAAGGTATAATATTCAAATTCATTAAAAAGAATATTATTCTTGACTAAGAATAAACACATAATCAATATTATGCATAAAAAATATATCTCAATGGAAATTAGATTAATCCAGATTCTTTAAGAATATTAATTTTATTTGCTAATTCAATATCTGCAGATGATATTTGGCGATCCAATGTTTTGTAAGAAGAAACTGTATAGCCACTATCATCAACAAATTCATCTTCTGCATCTTTTAAATCAAATTTCTCATTATGAGCTTCTTTGTAAATGTCCGCTTTCTGTAAATTTGGTTTATTAATATTGCTATATCCAAAATTTGCAATTCCTCTGGCATCTAATGCCTCCTCAACTAATATTCCAACAACTTTAGATCTGCTTATAGATTCGCTTTTAGATATTTCATCAATAATTTCAAGTACCCTTTTTCTAGGAAGATATCCTATTCTTTTAACTTTATTTTCCATAGGCCTATATATTTGTCATTATTGTAACATTTTTGTCAATAGTAGTTGAATTTTGATTGATAATAATAAAGTGTAAAGTGAATTAATAGAAGAAAGTATAGTTATAGTAAATTCCAATAATGAAATATTTTAAATAGTGACAGGGAAAGTTATTCGCTTCTACGTAGTTACTTTTTAAGATTAAAATAAATTTTTAAAACTTTTTTAAGTATAGATCTTATGAGAGATAAACTTTATGACAATGCAGATAGCTTTGCAATTTCATTTGACGAGGAATGGAGAAATGTAGAGTGTGATGATCTAAGACTAAAAATAGATAAAGTATTTGAACTATTACATGACCATCCTTTTTTGATTTCTAATCCGGAAAATGCGAGGAAAATGGCAGAATTTAGAATATTCTCATTAAAAAAACTTAAATAATTATCTTAATTTAATTAAGATAATTATTTAAGTTCAATGTTTGATAATTACGCTTTACATATTTGGTGAATTAAAAAATCCTTTACTGAATAAAAAAATTGTTATGCCTATTATGGGACCAATTCCAAATAGAAATAGCACTAACTTTGCAGAATTTCTGGTTTGACCTAATTCTTGATTTTTTTTAATTGATTTGATTTGAATTTTTTTTGATTTTTTCTTTTTCATGAAAAATATACTACTACATTAATACTTTAAAAATATTTGAAATTTTATTAAATCTCAAAAATTTGTTTATTTGTCTAAATTCATTATTTAAATATAAAAAGACAATAATGTATAATATAAAGAATAAGAGGCTAATATGAGTGCAACTAAGAGAGAGGAAGTAAGTTCACACCTAAGATATATAAGGTTAGAGCTTAGAGAAATGCATCAGATGCTCATCAAAGAGGATTTATTGCCAGACCTTAGTGAAGCTAAAGAAGTTCATGCACAACTTGATGCTTTACTGGGTTTATTATCTGATAAAGGAACAAAAAAAATAAAAAGCGAATTTGGGAACTTTTAATTTGAATATTATAAATAATTAGTAGCCGATTCTATCTTTTTGCGATTATCATGCATTTGCTCTAGTTTATTGTAGATTTCTTTAATCTGCATTTGTATTAGATCAGTTGAATTTATATGGCTTAAAGCATCCATAGCTGATAGAAGACTTTCCTTAGCCTCAATCAAATGCCTACATTCTTTACTCCCTGCTTCGTATGACATAATATTTTAAAATTATTATTATTACAAATATAAAAATAATTCTTCCGTATTGCTTGATACTCTTATTAAAAAAAAATACCTTATTGTTGTTTACACTACAAAAGAGTAAATTAAATTTACTAATATTGAGAAAAAGGTCGAATGCAAAAAAATTCCAAAGATTTTGAATTCTGTATTAAAGTAGCATTAGATAATGCAAAAAAAAGAATTAATTTACTAGATAATTTAGATAAGAAGTGCGTTTTACAAGAATATAAGGAATGGATTAATGATGGTTTAAATAAGCATACAGTCTTAATAATTAGAGAAGATCCCATCATATAAAAGTGTTTTAGGATCTGTTTCTATTATTTTCATTTGAAGTGATCTTAAAAAGTAAATAAAGGCTTAAAATAAAAACGATTACAAGAAAAATAGTTAATGAAGAAAAATTATACATAAAGATCTCTAATCTATATTTTTACTATAACAGTTTTAGTTATAGTGCTATTTTAGTCTGTGTTCTTTGAAAAGTGAATAAATAAATTCTTTCAAATTTTCTTTTTCCAAAAATATTTTTTTTGACTTATAGTTTTTAAGTTTTATAAAAATTAAATCAACAATATATTCTGATTCAGGATACATATTATAAATTATTTTTCTATTAAGTAAGTTTTTTCTTCGCCAATCTTATCTGGCTTTGTTATCTTACAACCTTTATCTTTTTCCATATCACAATCTTTTGTGGCAGGAACAGATTTCCAGGTACAAATTTTTTCTCGCGTATCTTCTTTTAAGATGGTCCATCCATCATCTAAATATTCTGAAATTCCATCTTTCCCACAAGAAAAATTTATTTCCATTCTTTTCTTTTCTGTTTGAGTATTAATATTAATATTTTCTTTCGAATTAATTTTGGGATATTCTTTATTGTCTGATGTTTTACATGAACTTAAGAAAATTGATATTAAAAGTATTTGTGAAAAGTTTTTTATTATTTTCATTTTTTGTCTTTTGATAATTCCAATTTTTTTATAGTGTAGTTTATTTTGATTCAATTAACTTTAAAAGTAGATCCATTTTGTTCATCAATTTTTTTACATCGTCCCTCTCAGGTAATTTTAATTGTTCAGTAACTTCCAAATGCATTATTTTTAAGTTTTGCCTTAAATCTTTTAAATGCATTTTTACGCTTTCCTTTTTGTCTTCTTTATTTTGCATAGGATTAGAATTTAATTTTTTAAATTTTCAATTTCGTATATTTCTTCACCACCATAACAAAAATTTGTAGATAACATTTTTAATTCCCTCGTATCTAGTCCGATTATATTTTTATTTTTAATAATATAATTTTTGGCAATCGCTTCACAGTTTAATTGATTCTTTGCTTGTTTAATTACTGGGTAAAAATACGTCAACGAACTGATTACAAACAAAAATGTGAGTAATGATTTTTTTTCATTTTTAATTGTTTCTTTAAAAGTCTTTTTGGTTTTTAGTATTTTTACTAGTAATTTATCTGGTAATCCTATTTGAACAAAAAACAATTCTACCCACCATGGAAGATCTCTATTTTTCTTTTTCCTTGAATTCTCTGAAGTATTCATTTTTCTAGCAAATTTCGGATTACTTGTTTCTTTTTTATTCATATCATCAAATAAATTATTTTGAAGATAGGAGATTTATTTTGATTTGGAAACTATATTTTTATTTTATAAGTTTTAATTTAATTTATCTATGAAGTTGAGTATTGTTAATTTGTATTTGAAATAAAATTCTTTAGATGGCAAAAAAAAGAAGGAAGTTAAATAAAGATTTCGAGAGACAAATATATTCATCAAAAAAAAATGTCGAATTAGTTTTGGCGAAAATCTATGATATCAGTGATGAAGATATACAAAATGAGTACATGAGTGCTTTTAATGGAGTTGTCGATTTATTTAATAATTTAAAAGAAGACTATGATCAGCTAGGCTTTAATGATAACTCAGAGGAAATTCTTAAAAGCTATAAAAATGCTTTTAATCTTTTCGAATCAGAATTTGAAATCTAAATTCTTGTCCTAGTTATCTTTTATAAGGTATTACTGGAATTTCAATTAAAATGCCTTTCTGGAGGTTTGATCTTTTCTCTTTCAGATTTTTTCTGCAACTTAATTGTCTTTTCTCCTTTTTGCATATTTTTTTTATTTCATACTCGGTAAGTGAGAATGATTTATAACCAAATGTGTGTAAAAGAAATAAGAATAAAGATATTTTTAATGCTAATTTCATCTATTTCTTCCTTGTTGTGGCTAATTATCTTTTTTTAAATTATTTTCCATTATATATATCTATTATCTGTTTTAATTCATCTTTATTTAAGTCTGTTGAAATAAAAACTTCTTGTGCTGTGTTCCCCTTTCTTGCTATTGCCTTATATCCGTTTATGGTTTTCACGGATAATCTAAGTATTAATTTTGAAGATCTTCCTTTTGCTCTTGATATAACAGCGGGAGTAACTGTTTTAATATTTATGTTAAGAGCTAATTTTTGAAGTATCGGAATTAAACCTTCTATATTTGTACTATGATTTAATACTAATCTACCCAATTTTTTTTTTATTTATCATTATATTTACAAAATTGTGTTTCTGAGAAATTAAGTTTAGCTTAGAAATTAAAAATTCTTTTTAAGTTCTGTTATATTAAAAAAAAAAGGACTTAAATCTAATGATTTTTCAAATAGGGTGGGCTGCATTAGCTGCAATTTTTACTTTTTCAATTGCAATGGTTGTTTGGGGAAGAAATGGTGATGGCTCTATTGACATATGATTTTTTTTTTAACGTATGAAGCATATTTAAGTAAATTTCTTATTATTACTTCATTCGTTTTACTTATATTTATAACTTTCGCTGTAATTTACATTTCTTACATTTCTTGGAAAGATAAAAAAAGACTAAAAAAATAAACTATTTTTGTTTTATTTTTTCGTCTTATCTTTTAATCTTAGTTCTTCAATTAATTCTTTTGCTTGTTTCATTTTGGATATTGTGTTTTTATAAATCCCTATATCTTTATCTGCTTTATTAAAAGGTAAATTTAATTGTTCAAATATATCGGAAATAATTTTATTTGTTTCTGAATCACTTTTCCCCTTTAAATCTTGGGAATTTGAAATTATTATGTATATTCCCAAGTTCAATATTCTTGAGGGATAATGTTTAGAATTACTTTTTTCTTTTAATAATTCCAATATATCTTTGAATGATTTATCCTTAAATTCCATTTGAGATTTTTGAGAGATTTCCTTAATTTTCTTCGCTTCAAAATTTGTTGAATTGCATAAAGAGTTAAAAAGAGGATCCAGATGTATCTCAGGTTTGTATCCTTTCGTTAACTCTTTAAATGTTTCGGTGAGACCTACACAAAAGAGATAATCTTGTGTAAATTCATTTTGATGATTTAAAAGATTGAGTTCGACAAGCATTTCATCAACTATTTTTTTATATAAACCTGGAATAACGTAAGGGAATTGTTCATGAAATAACTTTTTGCTATCTGAAACAGTCAATTTTTCTTTCAATTTTTTATATGTAAACCTTAATAAGGTTAGCGTATGTTGACTCAATATCGTTAATATCTAATAAACAAGTAAATATTATTATGATCCCTTTAGTTTTAGAAGAATCTGGCGGTAGCGAAAGAGTCTTTGATATTTATTCGAGATTATTAAGAGAAAGGATAATCTTCTTGGGAGAACAAGTTACTAGTGAAACTGCGAATAGAATTGTTGCTCAATTATTGTTTCTCGAGGCAGAAGACCCCGAAAAAGATATCTATATGTACATTAATTCACCAGGGGGATCTGTTTATGATGGCTTGGGAATTTTTGATACCATGCAACATGTTAAGCCTGATATACATACAGTTTGTGTGGGTTTGGCAGCTAGTATGGGTGCTTTTTTATTGGCAGCAGGAACTAAAGGTAAAAGAAGTAGCCTTAGACATTCAAGAATAATGATCCATCAGCCACTCGGGGGTGCTAGAGGACAAGCCAGTGACATAAGGATTCAAGCGGATGAAATTTTGTTTTTAAAAGAGCGACTTAATTCTGAATTGTCTGAGAGAACTGGTAGGGATTATGAAACCATTAAAGAAGACACAGATAGAGATTTTTATATGTCTCCTAATGAAGCAGTGGAATACGGGTTAATAGATTTAGTGTTAGATAAAAAACCTATTAAGGCTTAATTTAACAATTGAGGTGTTCTCTCTTTCTTGGGAATAATAGTGAATTTGGAAAGAATATTTACGAATTCTTCACCATCTAATGTTTCTTTCTCTATTAAAAGGTCAACTATTTTATCCATAGCTTCTCTATTTTTGCTGACTATAGAATAAGTTTCTTGATAACATTCCTTTACCATGACTCTTACACTTTCGTCGATTTGTTTGGAGATTGAATCAGATACTTCACTTCTTGTCATCAAATCTCTTCCAACAAAAACTTCTTGATTTCCACTCTCTAGAGCTATCGGACCTAAATTACTCATTCCAAATCTAGTTACCATTTGTCTTGCCATAGAGGCAACCTGTTGGAAATCACCACCTGCTCCTGTTGTAATTTCTCCTTTTCCAAAAACAACATCTTCTGCAGCTCTTCCTCCCAAAGCACCCATTATTCTTGCCTTTAGTTGAGCTCTGCTAACAAGGGTTTGTTCATCATCAGGAGTGAACCAGGTTAATCCCTTAGCTTGTCCTCTTGGAATAACGGTTACTTTTTGGACAGGATCATGAGCTTTTACTAATGAACCGATAAGAGCATGGCCAACTTCGTGGTAGGCGATCAATCTTTTGCTTCTACCATCTGTTAAAGGAGAACCCTCCATGCCTGCAACAATTCTATCAACCGAATCATCTATCTCAGAAATACTTATAGAATCTTTTCTTCTTCTGGCAGTCAAGATGGCAGCTTCATTTAAAAGATTAGCTAAATCCGCTCCAGTAAAACCTGGTGTTCTTCTCGCAATACTTTCAAGCGTTAGATCATCTTGAAGTTTCTTATTTCTAGCATGTACTTCAAGTATTGAAAGTCTACCTTTTATGTCAGGAGCATCAACAGTTACTTGCCTATCAAATCGTCCAGGTCTCATAAGAGCAGAATCTAATACGTCAGGTCTGTTTGTAGCAGCAATTATTATTATGCCGCTATTCCCTTCGAATCCATCCATTTCAGTTAACAATTGGTTGAGAGTTTGCTCTCTCTCATCATTGCCTCCCCCAATTCCAGCACCTCTCTGTCTACCAACAGCATCAATTTCATCGATGAAAATTAAACAAGGACTATTTTCTTTAGCTCTTTTGAAAAGATCTCTTACCCTACTAGCTCCAACACCAACAAACATCTCAACAAATTCAGAACCTGATAATGAAAAAAATGGTACACCTGCTTCTCCTGCAATAGCTTTTGCTAATAAAGTTTTACCAGTTCCAGGAGGACCTACCAATAAAACTCCTTTTGGAATTCTCGCGCCAACAGAAGTAAATTTTTCAGGCTTCTTAAGAAAAGTAACTACCTCTTGTAAATCCTGTTTAGCTTCATTAACACCTGCTACATCATCGAAAACTACCCCAGTTTCAGCTTCCATTGCAAATCTTGCTTTAGTCTTTCCAAATTGCATAGCTTGACCTGGGCCTCCAGGCATACCATTGGATCTTCTGGCTAATAAAATTAATCCACCAATTAAAATAGCTGGGAAAAGTAAATTACCCAAAATTCCTAATGCGGGAGGAGCAGTTTTTACAGGATGTACATCAAAACTTATTCCCTCAGTTTTTAATTTGTTTATGAGTTCTGGTGTTAAGCCAGGAAGGTCTACCCTTAATCTTTGAACTTTATTATCTAAATCTGAATCCACCGTCTCTATCACAGCATTTCTACCACCCTCAAAAATATCAACTGATGTAACCCTCCCTGAATTTATATAGTCTAAGAATCTTCCGTAACTTACTCTAGCTACAGCTGAGTTTCTTGGCGCAATTGTGGTTCCATTTGATTTAAGTGTATCAACATTACTAGATGTTAAAAATTGGTACGAGAGTGCAATTACTAAAACTATAGGTAAAGCCCATAAAATTAATGTTTTGAATTTTTGATTCATTAATTTGTTTTACGTCAATTATTTGATTCTAGACTGAATCAGTTCGTTTCGTTGATGTTTTCTTTAATTTTATGGTTATATTACTCTTGTCTGTATTGAATTTTGTCTATGAAATTTGAGATCAAAGATAAGGTGAAGTTGATTGCTCCAATCTCCTATCTAAAAACTTCAGATAATATGCCAATGCTCAGACCTCCAGATTTGGTGGCAATTGATGAAATTGGAGAAATTTTATCAATAAAATCCCCAGATACTGTTGAAGTTAAATTTAGAAGAGGAGCCTTTTTAATTGATGTAAACAAAATCGAGAAAATCTAACTTAAAAGTTTTTCATCCACATATTGTTAATTTCTAAACATATTTTTTTATTGCCAGAAATACTTAAGAAAGGTTTTGAAAAATACTTCCTAGTTATTTTAAAAATTTCCAATGAAGATATCTCATCTATTTTTGTATTTAAATCTATTTCTTTAATAGGTGAAAGACCATAGCTGATTAGTTGTATTTTTCGCTGTAAAATATCATCCAAAGATTGATTACTCAAAAGACAAGAACCCTTTAATTTTTCTTTGGCTAAAGATATTTCAGAATCAATCAAAGGGTTTAGAAGTAAATTTTTCCATAGAGTTGTTAAAAGTTCAAAAGCAAAAAGTGCATTTTTGTTTGAAACCGATAAATAAACTAAGAAAGGTGCATTCCCACTCCTAATAGGATAAAAAACACCAAGATCGTATGATATACCGTTTTTTTCCCTAAAAAGTTTAAATAAAGCAGCGCTCATTCCATAAGATAAATATGACTCTAAAACTTTGAGTGGCAAGTATTCACTACTTCTACGAGAACATGTTTGGTTACCAATCATTATTATTGTTTGGTTTGAATAATTATTAATGCAATCAAATCTCTTCGAAGGATCTAAATCATAATTTCTTAGAGCTGATTTTTCATTTAGGAATTTTTTATCTAATTTTTCTAAATTCTCTCCATCTATTATGGAATTATTTGAAATTAAATATTTTTCTCTTTTTTTGAAATTTTTAAACTCACACAAAACATCTTCATAGCTAATTTTTAAAACATCATTCTTATTGCCAATTGTGTTGAATGCATAAGGATGATTTGAATAAACAATTTTCCTCCATTTTTCAAAACATAAATTGAATGGATTCTCTTTATCTTTTTTGATTAAATTAATAGATGATTTTTTTACTTTTTGAAATTCAATTTCGGAAAGAATTGGTTTGTTTATTATTAAATCTAATAGAGGGAATAATTTGCTGAAATGTTCATTAAGAGATTTTATGCCTATTGATATTCCATCTTCGAATACTTCTTGATTTAATTCTGCTCCATGGGACTCGATATACTCAGAAAAAGCAAAATTATCAAAACCTTCACATCCTCTGGTAAGTAATGAACAAAGGATCTTATTTAATCCTTTTTTACCAATTTTGTCCATATTACTACCCCCTTTAATCCAAATTGAAGCAGTTGAAAAATTTCTTCTTTTATAGTTTAAAAAATATTTTTTTAACATTTATTCAGATGACGCAATTAGAGTAAATTTATCTCTGCAAATGTACTGAGTGATTTCTTTGAAATTATCTAAGTCATTCCAATACTTTAAATGACTCTCTAACTTATTAATTGAAGATTTCCTTCCCCATAGAAGTTCATTCCCGAAGAATGAAGAAAGTTGTGTAGGCGTCTCTAAATTAAAAACGTAATTGCTTTTTACAATATTTATAGCTTTTCTTATTTCATCTAAAGTTAACACTTTACAAGTTGAGATTTCGCTTAATGTTTTATTAATTTGCCTTTCTACAGAATAGATATCTTTGCAATCACAACTAGCTTCCAAGATAAATAATCCGCCTAATTCTCCAGCATTTACATCAACATATATTGATTCAACAAGATTTTTATCCTCTTTTAAGATTTTTACTAACCTACTGTTTTTCCCTACAGAGAGTATTGAAGCTAATATTTCTAGACCGATAATATTTTTTTGATCACTGAGGTTTGGGATAAACCAGGCCATCAATATTCGCGAAAATTCTATATTGTCAAATTTAATTACCTCTCTACCATTTCTGATTTTTAAGGAAGATGCATTTTTTAGTTTTAATAGATTTGAACCTTTATAAATCGGATTTTTGTTAATGCCAGATAAATCACTTTTTTCAAAAATTTTGTAAATATCTTTTGAAAGATTGCCGGCAATTGCAATACAAATTTTTTCGTTATTGTAGTGTTTTTGATGAAATTTCTTTAAATCATTTATCTCCAATTTTTTTATACTTTTCTCAGTACCAAGTATAGGTTTGGCATAACTAGATTTAAGCCAAACTCTTTTTAAAAAGTAATTAAATAATTTCTCTTCAGGTTGATCATTTTGTTGTTTTATTTCATCAATGACGACTCCTTTTTCCTTAAGAAATTCATCAGCGTTAAAGTTTGGAGAAACAACAATATTTGTCAAAAGAGCAAGTGATTCTCTAAAGTTATTTGGAGGAATGAGTACGTGGTAATGCACATCATCATAACCTGTTGAAGCATTACTTAATCCTCCTAGTGATTCAATTTTATGATCAAATTCGCCTGGCATTATTTTTTTAGAGCCTTTAAAAATCATATGTTCTAAAAAATGTGCAGTGCCGTTTTTATCATCTTCCTCAAATAAAGAACCTGCTTGGCACCAAATATCAATGCTTATAAGCGGTAATTCTTTATTATCCACAAATACACATCTAGTTTTGCTTGAATGAGTATAGTAGTTTACTTCTCCTACGTTCATTTTAATTCTCTTTTAAACTCTATTTTGGTTCTTTTTTACCTTGCTGTCTGAATCTTTAACTAAAACTAAATTAACAGACTCTCTTATTTTGGACTTGTTACGGAATATTAGAGAGCATAGATCCATGCTTGAAAACCTTGAAATTGTAAAAGTTGATCCAGGACTTACTAACATAATATCTAACGATAAAGGTAGAGAACTTTATATAGAAAACGAATTTCATAAAGCAAAAGGATTTAGAAAATTACATGTTGAAGCGGCAGAATTTTCAAAGAATCTTAAAATCTTACACTGTGTTTTTTTCCCTGACCCAAAGTTTGATATTCCAATTTTTGGGATGGATTTAGTAAAAATAAATGATATTGTTTCTGCTGCCATTGTTGATTTATCTCCAGCATCTCACAATCAAGCTACTAAATATGAGAAATACCTCTCCGAAGTTGATAAAAGTTCTTTCACTTCATTAAGAGAGATTCCCAAATGGGGAGAGATTTTTTCTGACAATGTATTTTTCGCTTCCTTGAAAAATGCATCTGAAAAAAATGATTTTTGTAGGGTTGTTGATGAATATCTCTCTATTTTGATTAAATTAAGTAAGAAAGCTAAACCTGAATCTAATAAAGAAATTATTGAAGAGAGAATAGATTATCAAAAGAACTATTGTGCTCAACAAATGAAAAATGAGAAGACAAGCATGGTTCTATTAAAATATTTTGATCAAAATTGGGTCGATAACTATATAAAAACAGTACTCTTTGATTTTTAATGAAATTAAAAAAATTTAAAAAATTATTTTTTTATTTATTGCTACTTTCGCCACTAACTCTTGGAATCATTTCCTGTTCTAGCAAAAATAAATCTAATCTCAAACTAAAAGAGGAAATAACCCTAGACTCTATACCAGCTATTACAGCCGTTGCAGCACTAGGCCAACTTTCTCCTTCTGGAGAGATTAGGCAATTGGCAGCTCCTATAAGTCAGCTTGGCTCGTCCCCTAGAATAGTTGAAATTTTAGTGAATGAAGGAGATTTTGTAAAAAAAGGTGATATCCTCGCAATTTTTGAAAACAGAGAGAAGTTAATTGCTGATCTTGAAAGGAATGAAAATTTAATAAATATTATTGAAGATGAAATTGTCATTAAGAAAGACCAAATTAAAAGATATGAGTTAGCTTTGAGTAAAGATGCGTATTCTTTTGTACAGTTGTCGCAGAGAAAGGATGAATTATTAAATTTGCAAAAACAAAAAATAAATCATATTGGAGATAAAAAAAATATTGAGATAGATCTCTTTAATTCAAAACTAAGAAGCCCAATTGATGGTTTTATACTTGGGATAAATACGAGGGTTGGTGAAAGGTCAAAAAATGAAGGGATCCTTGATATTGGTTCCAGTCAAAAGATGGAAGCTCTAATAGAGGTTTATGAATCTGATATCGATAGGGTATTTATTTCTCAGAAAGTTGAATTAATAAGTGAGAATGGTGGTTTCCAAAAGACTCTAAAAGGGGAGGTTGTTAGGATAACTCCTCAGGTAAAACAAAGAAAGGTTTTATCAACTGATCCAACTGGTGATGCTGATTCGCGTATAGTAGAAGTACTAGTGAAGCTTGATAAAGAATCAATAGATATAGTTCAAAATTATGCAGGCATGAAAGTAATTGCAAAATTTATGCCCAAATGAGTTTTTCATTTTTTAAATTCAGAAAAATTCCATTAGCCTGGTTGTTATTGACAAGACAACCTTTAAGATTGGTAGTTGCCATTGCTGGAATAAGTTTTGCAGGTATTTTGATGTTTATGCAATTAGGTTTTAGAGATGGTCTATTTGATACGAGCGTCACTATTCATAAACTTCTTGATGCTGACCTAGTTTTAATAAGTCCAAGATCAAAAAGTTCTATAAGCATGAGCGGATTCCCAAAAAGAAGGTTAATTCAAACTCTTGCCGTAGAAGATGTTGAAAAAACTGCTCCTGTTAACCTAAATTATTTACTTTGGCGAAATCCAGAAAATCTTAAAACCAGATCGATACTTGCATTAGGTTTTAACCCTTCAGATTCACTTCTTTTAGATAATGAATTCTCAAAGAAAGCTTATAAATTGAGAAATCCATCGAGGGTTTTGTTTGACAAACTTTCTAGACCTGAATTTGGGCCAATTGAAGAATGGTTTTTATCAGATCAAAAAGTTGAAACTGAAGTTGCTGGAAAAAGAGTAATTGTTGAAGGTCTTGTGGAATTGGGACCATCTTTTGGCGCAGACGGCAATTTGAT
Source organism: uncultured Prochlorococcus sp. (assembly GCA_902573565.1). GTDB lineage: Bacteria > Cyanobacteriota > Cyanobacteriia > PCC-6307 > Cyanobiaceae > Prochlorococcus_A. Next base: position 51,467 of record CACGKI010000004.1, on the reverse strand, counting down.
AACTAGCCGAGAAACCTTCTTAAGACTTTTTCCTGCAAATCCTCCTGGAAGTATTGAAATTGGTTTAGTAAAGCTTAAAAAAGGATCTGATCCTGAATGGATTTCAAAAATTTTAAACAACTCACTCCCTAATGATGTTCGTGTTCTTACAAAAAATCAATTTATAGAATTTGAAAAGAATTATTGGAAAAATAGTACTGCAATAGGTTTTATATTTAGTTTGGGAGCTTTGATGGGTTTCGTTGTAGGATGTGTGGTCGTTTATCAAATTCTTTATAGTGACGTTACTGACCATCTTCCAGAGTATGCCACTTTATTGGCAATGGGTTATAGACTCAAGTCTCTTTTCTTTGTAGTAGCTAGAGAGGGATTTTTGTTGGCTTTATTTGGTTATTTACCTGCTTATTTCTCGGGTCAAATACTTTATTCAGTTATAAGAAGTTCTACTAAACTTCCAATAATAATGGACGCAAATAAAACTATTTTAATTTTTGTTTTAGTCTTAGTAATGTGTATGGGGTCTGCTGGTATTGCTATGCGTAAATTAGTTGATGCCGATCCTGCCGAAATTTTTTAATAATTAAATAAATTTAAATGGCAAAAGATAGTAAATCAAAAAAAAATATTAAGAACTTAAAAACAGTCTCAATTAATAATTTGAGCCACTTTTATGGAAAAAATGAAAATAAAAAACAAGTTCTTAATGATGTTAATTTAAATATTGATAAAGGTGAGTTGGTTCTTTTAAAAGGACCTTCTGGATGCGGCAAAACGACTCTTTTAACTTTAATTGGTGCTTTAAGGACCTGTCAAAGTGGAGATTTAACTGTATTAAATAATCAGTTAAATGGCGCATCAAGAAAAACTCGGCAGATTCTTAGGAGGAGTATTGGCATGATTTTCCAAGGTCATAATCTTCTGAGATGTTTAACAGCTGAACAAAATGTTCAAATGGGATCTGATTTAATAAAAGGTTTAACATATTTGCAAAGACGCCAAATAGCACGAAATTGGTTGTCAGCAGTAGGATTAGAAGAGCATCACAAAAAGTTACCCAATGACTTATCTGGTGGGCAAAAACAGAGAGTCGCAATTGCACGAGCGTTATCTGCTAACCCAAAACTTTTACTTGCTGATGAGCCCACCTCTGCTTTAGACAGCGTCACAGGTAGAGAAATAGTGACTCTTTTAAGAAAATTAGCAAAAGAACAAAATTGTTCTGTATTAATGGTGACTCATGATCCAAGAATTTCTGATATGGCGGATAGGATATTAAATATGGAAGATGGTAAAATATATAGTGCTCATAGTGAGCTAATATAATTAAAAAGTAAAAATTTCATGTCTAAGAGAAGGAATCTAAAAAAAGAGAAGCAGGAACGTAATCGAGCATATGCTAGAAAGTTCAAAAAAAGAAAGTTAAGATCTGACGGAAGACCTGATGGTGGAAACGTTACTGGCACAGCAAATAACGGCGGGGCTGCTGATTAAGAATTATCATTATTTTTTATCTTTTCTGAGTACTTTTATAATGGATATATAAAGACTGATCATGAATGTAAGTATAGTTATACCGACTTACAACCGAAAACCTATATTAGAGAAATGTCTCTTAGCGCTTGAGAATCAGCAATTAAATACTAATGTAAGTAATTATGAAATTATAGTTGTTGATGACGGATCTACTGATGGAACAAGTTTATGGATAGATAACAATAAAGCTAATCTGAAACATGTGGTTCTTTTCCAACAAAAACATGGTGGGCCTGCTCTTGGAAGAAATCTCGGAGTAATTAAATCTAAATATGAAATTATAATATTTATTGATAGTGATCTTATTGTTTTAGATAATTTTATAACTTGTCATGTAGATAAATTACTTAATTCTTGGGAAAAAAATAACAAAAAGTGTTTCACCTATGGTTCGGTGGTTAATACATCTAATTTTATAAATCCTCAGAGTGAAAAACATAAAATTATGGATACTTCTTTTGCTTACTTCGCTACTGGGAATGTTGCGATATCAAAAGAATTGATTTTAAGCGTTGGCTTATTTGATACTTCTTTCAGTCTTTACGGTTGGGAGGATTTAGAACTAGGCGAAAGATTAAAAAAAATAGGCACAAAATTAATAAAATGTCCAAATGCAGTAGGTTTTCATTGGCATCCACCGTTTAATTGTGAACAAATAGAATCATTGATAGCTCAAGAAAAAGAAAGGGCAAAGATGGCTTTGGTTTTTTATAAGAAACATCCTAATTTAAGGGTTAGATTTATGATTCAGTTAACTCCCCTTCATAATTTAATTTGGCAGATTCTTTGCTTGGGAGGATTAATTAGTGTTGATAGAATCCTGCCATTATTAAGATTTTTAGTAAAGATAAAAAGGAATAGACTAGCTCTTGAGATACTTAGGATCCCTTTAAATATGATTTATATGAAACAATTAACTAAATCAAGATGAAAAACTTTTAGAAATACACGTAGCTTGCTAGAATTAACGAAATCAAATCCACACATCTGACAGTTTCGGGTGATTTATTAATTTAAATTTCCCGTCAGATGGAGGCTAACCCGAAACCTTTTAAGTTATGGCTGTTGTATCACTTTCTGAAATGATGGAAGCTGGTGCCCATTTTGGGCATCAAACTAGACGTTGGAACCCCAAAATGTCTAAGTATATTTATTGCGCTAGAAATGGTGTACATATCATTGATCTTGTTAAAACTGCATTATGTATGAACGATGCATATAAATGGACAAGGAATGCTGCAAAAAGTGGTAAACGCTTCCTATTTGTTGGAACAAAAAAACAGGCATCGGACGTAGTCGCCCAGGAAGCTACTAGATGCGGTGCTGCATATGTTAATCAAAGATGGCTTGGAGGTATGTTGACTAATTGGACAACGATGAAAGCTAGGATTGAAAGATTGAAGGATCTAGAACGTATGGAAAGTAGTGGTTCAATAGCAATGAGGCCCAAAAAAGAAGCTGCCGTTTTAAGGAGGGAACTTGAAAGATTACAAAAGTACTTAGGTGGACTTAAGGGCATGAGAAGATTACCAGATGTAGTTGTTTTGGTTGATCAGAGAAGAGAATCTAATGCAGTTCTAGAAGCTAGGAAATTAGATATTTCACTGGTATCAATGTTGGACACTAATTGTGATCCGGATTTGTGTGAAGTTCCAATTCCATGTAACGATGATGCAGTTAGATCTGTTCAACTTATTTTAGGAAGACTTGCAGATGCCATAAATGAGGGCAGAAAAGGTTCTAATGCTGAAAGAAAAAATTAAATTCCAATTTAAAACCTACTAATTACTATTTTTTATTACTTCAAATGGGAAACATTACAGCAAAACTTGTAAAAGATCTTAGAGATAAGACTGGTGCAGGAATGATGGATTGCAAAAAAGCACTTAACGAAACAGACGGAAATGTCGATAAAGCTTTGGAATGGTTAAGAAAGAAAGGCATTGCTAGTGCTGAAAAGAAATCGGGAAGAGTTGCAGCTGAAGGGTCAATTGGGAGTTACATTCATACGGGTTCAAGAGTGGGAGTTTTACTGGAGTTAAATTGTGAAACTGATTTTGTTGCAAGGGGTGATATATTTCAATCTCTTTTGAAGGATGTTTCAATGCAGGTTGCAGCTTGCCCAAATGTTGAGTATGTCTCAATTGATGAAATTCCAGAAGATGTTGTGGAGAAAGAAAAGCAGATTGAAATGGGGAGAGATGATTTATCAGGAAAACCCGAACAAATTAAAGAAAAAATAGTAGAAGGTAGAATAGCGAAAAGACTTAATGAGCTGGTTTTGCTTTCACAACCATATATTAAAGATAGTTCTCTAACTGTTGAGGATCTTGTTAAACAAGCAGCTGCAAAAATTGGCGAAAATATCAAAGTCAGACGTTTTACAAGATATACATTGGGCGAAGGTATCGAAAAAAATCAGATGGACTTCGCTGAAGAGGTTGCATCAATGCAATCAAACTAATCACTTGAACGATTTGAATAATTTCAATAATTTCCTAGTTACAGATAAAATTAACTCTCAATTAGAGAGAGCAGAAATACAAAAAAGAAGATTAATTAGAAATATTTATAGGGAATATGAATTTTATCTTAATATCGTAAGAGATCTACTTTATATTTCTGTAGAAAAAGGACTTAAAGATATATGTATTTACTTATCAAGTAATGATAATTGCTTGAATGAAAATCAACTTTTTTGTCTCTTTGAAAAGAAAATAAGAAATATCATTTATACGAATTTGCCTTTATTAACAGTAGAACAATTAAAAATAAAGGGAATCGAGGAAAAATTAAATAAGGAAATGTTCTTTAATAATTTAGGTAGTTCCACAAAAATAAAGGATGATCAAAAAGAAAAATTTAAATATGAAGATGGTTTTAAGTTAGAAGAATCTATTCAGATCAAAAATAGTAAAGATATATCTAATACTTCTGAATATTATCAAGCTGATAATTATGAGAAAATGGCATCACTTGATCTAGATAATAATGACAATAATTATTTATCTAATGACATTAATATTGAGAATTTAGTAATTGATAATCAATTTATTTCCTCCCTAGTTAGGTTAGTAGAGGAAGTTAAGGCTGAAAAACCGAGTGACTCAGAAAAAGACACTATTAGTCAAATTGATATTTCACTCAAACATAAGAGTCTTAAAATTTTTGATTTTATAGACAAGTCATTGGAAAATTTACTATTAAATCTTTCATATAAGATTAACCAAGAATTATTTAATGCCAATCTAATAAATAAGATGATATCTCAAGATTCCTTTGAGTTCTTGTTAAGCAAAAAATTGATGATAAAACATCCATATCCTTTTGTGATTAATTTCGAATTCGACTTAAATCGGTCATCATCAAATGGCGAAAATCTTCCAAGTATTATTTTCTTTAATATATCTACTGTTGAGTTAGAGTTTAAAAATTTAAATCTTTCTATTCAAAGGAACAAAATAAATGAGCTCAGAAATCAATTTCAGCGTTTGATTAAAAAAGAGACATATTGGAGGCAAAAAGAAATATCTTTGAATAAGATACGTTGAAAAAATAACTCTTTTTTCAAATGTGACTATTAGCGGTAATAATAATAAATTAATTAAAGATTGGATAAGACCTCTTCAAAAGTCTCTTACTATAGAAACTGAAAACAAATTTATTAATACTTTAGGAAGAGAAAAATACTTTAATGATTATTTGCATGAATCCTTGCAAAAACTTGATAATCTAGATATCTCAGAAGAATATTTAAGGATATTTTATGAATTTTCTAAAAAATATAATGAATATAATAAATTAGATGAAAATCAAAGAAAAAGGTTAATTATAGATACAAGAAAAAATCTTTATAAACTAGGTAAAACTCTAGAAATAGAAAGTTCTGATAATATTTCTAATAATGTTTTTCTGAATAAAGCTGATTCAAGTTTGTCTTTTGATTCAGATATCTCATTAATAAAAAATGTAGGAAAAGTTTATAAAAATAAGCTTAATGAATTAGGTATTTTTCATATAAAAGATCTAATTAATTATTTCCCACGAACATATCTAGACTATACGAATAGAGTTAAGATAATAAATTTAAAACCAGATAATTTATACACTTGTATCGCAAATATTAAAAGATTTTATATTCATAAGAGTAAAAAGAATAGTAATTTATCAATAATGAATTTTGTAGTTTCTGATGAAACTTCTTCAATAAAGGTTACAAAATTTTTTTTAGGGAGAAGATTTAGATCTTACTCATTCTTCACATCTCAAAAATCTTTGTATACTCCTGGTACCAAATTAGCAATTTCCGGTAAGGTTAAGTTGACAGAGTATGGCAAAACTTTTGTAGATCCGCAGATTGAAATTCTTAAGGATAATAATGATAATTTTAATTTCTCAGGCAAAATATTACCCTTATATTCATTAGGTGAAGCATTATCAAATATGAGTTTTATAAAACTAATGAAAAAGGTACTAATTTATGCAAAGCAATATCCAGAAATTTTAAATCAAAAGCAACTTGATTCATTATCTTTATTATCAAAAGGAGAGTCGTTAATTAATATTCATTTTCCACCAACTCAACAGGCACTTACTGAGTCAAAAAGGCGTTTGGTTTTTGATGAGTTGTTCCTGCTTCAAATAAAGTTCCTACTTAGAAAAAGAAAGACGAACAAAAATGTAACTTCCCAACAATTACCTCAAAAGAAATCTTTATTAAAAGAATTTTTAAATACTTTTCCATTTGAATTAACAAAATCTCAAGAAAATGTTTTAAATGAAATTAAGAAGGATTTATCAAATCCCGTACCAATGTCTAGATTGCTTCAGGGAGATGTGGGAAGCGGTAAAACCATAATTGCAATAGCGTCTCTTTTACTTGTCATTGAAAAAAACCTGCAAGGTGCATTTATGGTCCCAACTGAGGTATTGGCAGAGCAGCATTATAAGAATTTATTAAAATATTTGAATCCCCTTTTAGTTTCTGTTGAACTACTTACTGGGAATACTCCGCAAAAAAAGAGAAAAGAAATTTTCTCTAATTTGAAAAATGGGTTAATTGATATCCTTGTAGGTACTCATGCATTATTTGAGGATAAAGTCATCTTTAATGCATTAGGGATGGTCGTAATTGATGAACAACATAGATTTGGAGTTACTCAAAGAAATAGATTATTAAATAAAGGAGAAAATACTAACTTGTTATCCATGACAGCAACACCAATTCCAAGAACTCTTGCGCTATCCATTTATGGTGATTTAGATGTGAGTCAAATTACAGAACTCCCTCCTGGGAGAGTTCCTATAACTACAAATATAATTTTAGAAGATGATTTAATTAACTTGTTCAAGGTTGTTGAAGATGAGATCAATAAGGGAAAGCAAGCTTATGTGATTTTGCCACTTATAGAAGATTCAGAAAAAATGAATTTAAGCTCTGCAAAGAAAATATTTAAACATTTATCAGAAGAGGTCTTTTTTAACAAAAAAGTGGGATTATTACATGGAAAATTAAGTTCACAAGAAAAGAATGAAGTGATCAATTCTTTTTTAAAGAATGAAATTAATATATTGGTTTCAACCACTGTAATTGAGGTTGGCATTGATGTCCCTAACGCTACAATAATGATTATTTATAATTCGGAGAGATTTGGATTGTCCCAACTACATCAATTAAGAGGGAGAGTTGGAAGAGGATCAACAAAATCTTTTTGTTATCTGGTAACCTCCGATAAAAATGGATTAGAAAATAAACGACTTTGTGTTTTGCAAAAATCTAATGATGGCTTTTATATTGCTGAAAAAGACTTAGAGCTTAGAGGCCCAGGCCAGATTTTAGGATATAGACAATCCGGATTGCCTGATTTTGTACTAGACAATTTACCTAACAATAAATTTCTTATTGATAAGGCTCGTGAAGAGGCTATTAAGATTGTTAGTGATGATCCTGATTTAAAAGAAAATATTGTTTTAAGGAATATACTTATTGATAATTCTGATAATAAATTCATTCATGATTTCTTGAATTAAAACTAGCATTGTTATTTTTGATATATATGCCACTATAAATCAATTGCAAATTTCAATTGAAAATTTGGAATAAAATACCAATTAAAGATAATGGAGACAAATTAATAGCTATACCAAGCTGCTTAAATTTTTTAGATCCCCACCCTTACTCTAATTTAGGAGCACCTTACAAAGATAAAACTTCTATTTGGAAATTAAGAGAGGAGGTCGTAAATAGATTAGTAAAAGTACATGATTATTTGATATCAAAGAGTAATTTTAACCTTTTAATTTATGACAGTTGGCGACCTTTAGAAGTCCAGGAATTTATGTTTAAAAGAGCATTTTTATTAGAGTGTGAAAAATCCGATATTAATATTTCTTTTGAAAATAGAAAATCTTATCCATCCATTTTAAAAAAAGTTGAAAAATTCTGGGCATATCCTTCTTATGACACTAGGTGTCCTCCCCCCCCATTCAACTGGGGGCGCATTGGATGTTTGTTTATCAGATAAAGATGGAAATCTTGTTGAAATGGGAAGCATGGTTGATCAAATGGATGAGACTTCTAAGCCTGATTTTTATAAAAATATAAATAATGAAGAGGCCATTATTTGGAACAGTAAAAGAAATTTATTAAGGAAAGTGATGAATAAATTTGGATTTGCTCAGCATCCTAATGAATGGTGGCATTTCAGTTATGGAGATCAATTATGGGCTTGGAAAAACAAAAAAGCGAATGCCCTTTATGGAAAAATTTAAAATCTATTGAATTTCATTTAGTAAATTCAAAATAGAACTTTCATCTTGCGTATTTATAAAATCTCCGAAATCCATATCCAAGCTACTTTTCCAATAATCAAATAATGGTTGAAGAGTTTTTTCCAAGTCATTTAATTCCATTCTTTGCAAGAAGGGTTTAGCGAGCCTCTGTAAATTTTTACTCCCTCCTAACCACAATTGATATTTGTTTTGCCCACTTCCCACAAGTGCTAATTCTGCCATGTAAGGCCTTGTACATCCATTCGGACAGCCTGTCATCCTAAATAAGATTGTTTTTTCAATTTTTAGATCTAAAAGTAATTTTTCAATCCTTTTAAGTACTTCAGGTAAGATTCTTTCTGCCTCAGTCATTGCTAGACCACAAAGTGGTAATGCTGGACATGCTAGGGCATGTCTTTGTATTTCATTTATGTCATCTAAATTGTCGTATCCAATTTCCAATAGAGCTTGTTTAATTTCGTTTTTATTTTGATTAGCGATATTGCAAAGTAAGATATCTTGATTAGGCGTAAGTCTTAAATCGAGATTGTATTTTTTTACTATAGATGTAATGGTTTTCTTTTTTTCTCCGGAAAGTCTCCCTGATAATAAAGGTAAACCTACGAAATAAGAATTGTTATTTTGTTTATGCCATCCTAAATAATCAATGAGAACTTGATTCGGTTCTTTTCTGATTTTTTTAATTTCTTTTTTGAAATACTTTTCAAGAAGTATCTTTTTAAACCATTTAATACCTTTTCTGTGAAGAAGGTATTTCATTCTTGAATTTTTCCTTGATTTTCTATCTCCATAATCTCTTTGAATGGCAACAATACTTTGTATTAATTCATAAATATCTTGTTCTTCAACATATCCAAGAGGATCTGCAATTCTAGCAAAGGTTTCTTCATTATTATGTGTTCGTCCCATGCCTCCTCCAACATAGAAATTGCAGCCTTCTAAGTGTCCCTCTTTTGAAGTAAATGCAACTATTCCAATGTCATTAGTAAGAAGATCAACAGAATTATCACCAGGAACTGTAACAGCACATTTAAATTTTCTAGGTAAATAAGTTGAACCATAAAGAGGTTCATCTTTTATCCCACTGAAAACATTATCTTTGAATTGGAGCTTCCTAATAGCTTCAATATCTTTCTCAGGCTTTATGGTGTACTCTAAATCTCCATCAGCCCAAAGCTCTAAAAAAGTGCCTTGACCAGCCATTGGGGTGAGAAGATCTGCAACTTTTTTTGACAATGCTCTTGCAATAACATAGTCTGGCGAATCAAATGGAGCCGCAGGTGCCATTACATTTCTATTTATGTCTCCACATGCAGCTAATGTTGAGCCCATTGAATTAATAATTGTCTGAATAACTTCTTTTAGATTCTCCTTTCTAATTCCATGCATTTGAAAGGCTTGTCTTGTAGTGGCCCGTAGTGTTCCATTACCTAGTTTGTCAGATAATTCATCTAATGCTAAAAATAATTTCCCAGGTACTTCACCGCCAGGATTTCTTAACCTTAGCATCATTTGCCAATCTTTACTTTTGCCGGGCCTTCTATTTTCCCTGTTATCTTGTTGATAACTTCCATGAAATTTCAATAGTTGGACTGCATCATTAGTAAAGTGATCGCTATCATTAACTAATTCTGTTGCAAGTGGTTCTTTAAGAAATTGACTACTTTTCTTGAAATTCTCAAATTTAGATACTTCTAATCCATTTGCCAAACAAACAGTTTCATCTTTGGCAGAATTTTTTTTCTTTTTTACTTTTTCAACCTTGATCAACGGACCAAAAAATATCTCTTTTTATACATTAGCGAAAAGCTTATTTAACTGGTAGTAAATTATAGTAATAGAAGTCATATTTTTTTCTTGTCTAAATATTTACTTGAGATAGGAACAGAAGAGTTGCCCGCAAAATTTTCTCATTCTGTTCTAGAGCAATTTAATTCTCTAATAGAATTTGAATTGGATAAAAAGTTAATCAAATTTGAACATATAGTAGTTACTTCTACACCAAGGAGGATAGTTCTACTGCTCGAAGGTTTAGTTGATTATGCAGAAGATAAGATAATAGAAAGAAAAGGGCCTAAAGCAAATTCAGCTTATATAAATGGATGTCCTACTAATGCTGCTTTAGGATTTGCTAATAGCTTAGATATAGATGTAGGTGAGCTAGAAATAAAAAATACAGAAAAGGGTGATTTTGTATTTGGAAAGAAAATTGAGAAAGGACTATCAACAAAAAATTCTTTGTCTTCGATTATCCCAAAATTAGTAAAGAGTCTTCAAGGCCCTCGATTTATGAAATGGGGAGCCGGGAACATAAAATTTTCAAGACCTATTAGGTGGATTACCTCTATTTATAATGATGAAATTCTTGATTTTAAATTTGATGAATGTGATCCAAAGATCAAAATAAGTAATAAAACAAAAAGTCATAGGCTAATCAATGAAGTCTTAAAAGTTCAGAATCCTGATGTTTTTTTTGAATTATTGAAACGAAATAGAGTAATAGCTATTCGAAAAGAAAGAAAAGAAAAAATTGAAAGTTTAATAAATCAGGCATCTAAATCTTTAAATCTAAAGCCTGACCTTTCAGAAGGATTACTAAATGAATTAACTGATTTAGTTGAATGGCCAAACTTAATTATGGGTAAATTTAGTGATGAATTTCTTGATCTTCCGGTTGAAGTCCTCTCAACAGTCATGAAAAGTCATCAGAGATACGTTCCTCTTTTATTGCAAAACAAAATTTTTTCTAAACTAGATTTAAGCTCTGAAAAAAATATTAGTACAACTTTCTGCGTTATTTCTAATGGTCTCGAAGAATCAAATAATAATATTGCCAAGGGTAATGAGAAAGTATTGAGGGCAAGGTTTTCTGATGCAAAGTTTTTCGTAGAAAGTGACAAAAAAGTTGCTTCAATCGAAAGAAATGAAAAGCTTAAATCTGTTTCCTATTTGAAAGGACTTGGAAATATATTTCAGAGGGTTGAAAGGATAGAGGAAGTTACAAAAAAAATTCTTAAATTTTTAAATGATAAATCTTTAGAACAAAAAAAAATAATAGAAGCTGCTAGATACTGTAAAAACGACTTATGTAGCGAAATTGTTTACGAATTCCCTGAACTGCAAGGAATCATGGGTGGTAAATATCTTAAATATGAGGGATTTAGTGAGGATGTTTGTTTGGCTGTCGCTGAACATTATTTACCTTCTTACTATAAAGATGCTTTGCCCTCCACAAAATATGGTGCAATAGTTTCTATAGCAGATAAGGTCGAAACTTTAATAAGTATATTTATTTCTGGTAAACGTCCCAGCGGATCATCTGATCCTTATGCTTTAAGAAGAAATTTGAATGGAGTGATTAAAATAATTTGGGATTATGAATTTGATTTACCTTTAGATAAATTATTTAACGAACTTCTTGATTTTTGGAAAATCGCATTTCCGAATCTAAATTTCTCAAGAGAAACAGTATTTAATGATTTAAATGAGTTTTTAGTTCAAAGAATTGTTAGTCATCTAGAAGAAATTGCATTAGGTAAAGAATTAATCAAGGGGGTTTGCACTTCTGATGAATTATCTCAAAAAAGAGTATTGAATATTGTTGATCTTAAAAATAGAATTAAATCTATTATGCATTTTAACGAAAAGGAAAATTTTGTTGAAATCCAGAAGGTTATTACAAGGGTGAGCAAATTAGCTAATAATAGTGATCTTTCAACAGACGTTCTCTCAACAAGAGATTATGTAAGCACGAAACTTTTTGAAAAAGATTGTGAGTTTAAAGTTTTTGAATTTATTGGAGAATTAGAAAAACTTTTTTTGGAAGGTTATTGCAATTATTTGGAACTTCTAAATTTATTTGAGAATAATGTAAACACTATCGAGGATTTATTTGATAATGAAAAGGGAGTCCTAATAATGTCAGAGGATTTAAAAATAAGAAATAATAGACTCAATTTGTTGAGCTTAATTAGAAATTATTCTCTAAAAATAGCCGACTTTACACTTTTGAACTCTTAACTTTAATTCCTCCCTTAATTGAATAATTTTCTAGCATTTTTTCTACTTCTTTATTTTCCCTAACGGCACTATCAACAGGTTTATATTTTAGAGGTGCTAGGGCTTTCCCTCTTAAAATTGAACCAAGTGTAAGCATTGTAATTTTAAGTTGCTGTAATGGTTTCATGGAGACAACTCTTTTATATAAGTAACTATCAAAAGTAAGTCTTTGTACATCCATGTCATCACACATCTCAACGAAGGCTTCTCTTGCAGAATCATTTCTGTAGAAAATATTTTGGAGGATTTCTAGAACCTTATAAGTTGTGCCATATTTTTTATCCCATTTTTTAAGATAGTTTTTTAAATCTTTTTCTGATGGAATTACTTGACCATTTTTTGATGCTTCAACAATTTCTTCAGCACACATTCTTCCGCTTTTTGCAGCAAAATAAATACCCTCTCCAGAACTTTTTGTAACATAACCAGCTGCATCACCAACTAATGCCATTCTCCCAACTACTCTTCTTGGCCTTGGATGCTCAGGAATAGGGTGAGCTTCTACCTTTATTACCTCACCATTAACAAGTCTTTTCTTTGCCCTATTTCTTACACCCTCTTGAAGTCCTTTAATTAACAACTGATTCTTTTGCATGGTTCCAGTGCCCACAGCAACATGATCATATTTAGGAAATACCCACCCATAAAAATCAGGAGAAACATCAGTTCCGACATACATTTCAGCAAGATCTTCGTAGTAACTCATTTCCTCTTTAGGCAATCTAATTCTTTCCTGAAATGCTATAGCAACTTTGTAATCTCCTGCATCCATTGCTTTGGCAACTCTACTATTAGCTCCATCAGCTCCTATTAAAAGGTCAACAGTAAGTTCTTTAATCTCTCCTTTTTTGTCTCCATTCGAAAAATCTGAATACGAGAGTTTGTATGGCCCTTGATTATTATCTCCAGTATCGATAGATGTAACTAATCCGTTTACTAGCGTAGCACCAAGATCTGATGCTCTATTACGCATAAAAGCATCCATAACTTCTCTTCTGCACATCCCAATAAACTCATTATCGCTTTTCCCATAAACTCTATCTAAGCTAATGTCTACCTCTCTATTTGACGGGGATATCATTCTCATATGTCTTACTTTTCTATCAATAATTGACTCAGGTAAATCAAATTCCTCTACCATACAAAGAGGAATAGCCCCTCCACATGGTTTTGCATTATCTAATTTTCTCTCGAAGAGCCAAGTTTTTATCCCAGCTTTAGCAAGTATTTCTGCAGCACATGAACCACTTGGACCTCCGCCAATAACAGCTACCCTCAACATACGAAAAAAAATAATATTGTATATAAAACCTACACCTTTTTCTCTTATAAAAGTGCATTTCTTAAAATAATAGTTAATATCGAAATATCTTTTCCAAATTCACCTTTAAATATTGGAACTAAACAAAGATATCAATCAATTTGATATACCACTTGCCAAAAGAATTTACCTAAAAAATCCTAATTCAATATTATTAAAAAAATTATTAATATTTTCTCCATTTCTTATCTTTATTTTTTCTATCGCTACATTGCGATTGATTAGAAATATAGAATTAGACCCTCTAAATAGACTCAAATTTCAGGTTGAAAGAAATCACGACGGCAGAATCTTAGGTCATCTACCCTACAGCGAAATTCCAAAGGAGAAACTAGTTTTAATTGAGCCCAATATTGAAGTTCATATTGATATGCGCGATTCCCTGCTAAAGATGAGAGAAGAAGCAAAAAATGATGGGATATATTTGGTCTTCTTGAGTGGTTATAGATCAATAAATTTGCAAAAGGATATCTTTTATTCTTTAAAATCTATTAGAAATCAAGAAGCGGCAGAAAGAGCTAGAGTTTCAGCCCCTCCAGGATATTCTGAACATAGTACAGGTTTCGCAATCGATATTGGTGATGCTACTCAAAGAGAGACAGACTTTGAAACCGACTTCGAAAATACTGACGCCTTTAGATGGCTAACAAAAAATGCAGCTAAGTTTCACTTTAAGTTATCCTTCAACAAAGATAATAAATATATAGATTACGAACCCTGGCATTGGAGATATGAGGGGTCAATTGAAGCATTAAAAGTTTTTGAAAGCTCTAAAAGAAAATTATAAATCTAATTGATTAAATAAATTATTCAATTAGATTATATTTTTCAAAGTCTTAAAGAGAAAATTCTCATAATAAGCATACTTTGAGTTAGCCTTAATAAAGCCAATCTATTATTTATATAAATTTTATAAATGTCATCTTCGATAAAAGAAATTAGAAATGTTGCAATTATTGCTCATGTAGATCATGGCAAGACAACTCTTGTAGATGCATTGTTATCTCAATCAGGAATATTTAGAGACAATGAAGTTATTCCTACATGTGTAATGGATTCAAATGACCTTGAAAGAGAAAGAGGAATAACAATACTCTCAAAAAATACTGCAGTAAATTATAAAGACACCAGAATTAATATTATAGATACGCCTGGACATGCTGATTTTGGAGGAGAAGTCGAAAGGGTTTTGGGAATGGTTGATGGGTGCCTGCTTATAGTTGATGCAAATGAGGGACCGATGCCTCAAACAAGATTTGTTTTGAAAAAAGCATTAGAAAAAGGACTTAGGCCTATAGTATTTGTAAATAAAATTGATAGACCACGAGTAGTCCCAGAAATAGCGATTGATAAGGTCCTTGATTTGTTTTTGGAATTAGGAGCTGATGATGATCAATGTGATTTTCCTTATCTTTTTGGTAGTGGTCTATCTGGTTTCGCAAAAGAAGAGATGGAATCTAATAGTGACAATATGATGCCTCTTTTTGAAGCTATTATCAGACACGTTCCTCCTCCAGTGGGTGACTCAAATAAGCCTCTTCAGCTACAAATAACTACTTTGGACTATTCTGATTTCTTAGGCAGAATTGTAATTGGAAAGATTCACAATGGAACTATAAAAAATGGCCAACAAGCTAGTTTAATTAAAGAAAATGGGAAAACTATCAAAGGTAAGGTTAGTAAACTTTTAGGATTCGAAGGATTACAAAGAATTGATATAAATGAAGCCTTTGCAGGCGATATTGTTGCAGTTTCCGGTTTCGAAGACGTAAATATTGGAGAGACCATTGCATGTCCCGATTCACCTCATCCGCTTCCATTAATCAAAGTTGATGAACCTACCTTAAACATGACTTTTGTTGTCAATGATTCTCCATTTGCAGGGAAAGAAGGCAAGTTTGTCACTAGTAGACAGTTAAAAAATAGATTGGAGAGGGAACTTTTAACAAACGTCGCACTAAGGGTAGAAGAAACTGATTCTCCTGATAGGTTTTCAGTTTCAGGGAGAGGAGAACTACATTTAGGGATTTTGATTGAAACTATGAGAAGAGAAGGGTTTGAATTTCAAATCTCACAACCTCAAGTAATTTTTAGAGAAATTGATAATGTTGAATGTGAGCCTATAGAGACTTTGGTTTTAGATGTACCTGAAGTGTCTGTTGGGTCATGTATCGAGAAGCTAGGATCGAGAAAGGCAGAGATGAAAAACATGCAGACAAGTTCAGATGGTAGAACTCAATTAGAATTTCTTGTGCCATCAAGAGGGCTAATTGGATTTCGAGGTGAATTTGTTCGGATAACGAGAGGTGAAGGTATTATGAGTCACTCTTTTTATGAATATAAACCCAAAACAGGAGATTTTGAAACGAGGAGAAATGGAGTTCTTATTGCTTTTGAGGAGGGTGTTGCCACATTTTATGCATTAAAGAATGCCGAAGATAGGGGAGTCTATTTTATTAAACCTGGAGTTAAAGTTTACAAGGGAATGATAATTGGAGAGAATAATCGTCCTCAAGATCTTGAGTTGAATATATGTAAAACTAAACAGCTGACAAATATGAGGTCTGCAGGTGCAGAAGAACTTGATACTTTGCAGTCGCCTGTTGATATTACCCTAGAAAGAGCACTCGAATATATTGGCCCAGATGAAATGCTAGAGGTGACACCGGATTCAATAAGAATGAGAAAAATAAATAAGAAGAAAAAAAATTAGTAATTAATTTTATGAATGAAGAAAAAACAAAAAGTTCTAAAGATGCCTTTTTTACTGCTTTAAACTTTTTTAATAATCATGAATGGTATGAGGCTCATGATGCTTTTGAAGAAATTTGGAATTCTGTTGATGGTGACGAAAGACAAGTAATCCAGGGAATTTTACAAGTATCCGTCTCTCAGTTTCATTTAAGCAAGGGTAATCTGAATGGAGCTACTATTTTGCTAGGAGAGGGTTTAGGTAGAATAAAAACTAGAACCAACATTAATTTAGGAATTGATCTTGAATCTTTTTGTAAATGTTTGGAAGATTTATTAAGGAAATTACAATACAAAGAGACCTTAAATGAGAACGATAAGCCTTTTTTGAAACCTCTTGACTAATATGTATACATCTTTCTCCTTAATTAATTGTTATTTCCCATTTCATTATTTTTATTAAAAAAATAAGATAACTTATCGTTTCAAGGAAGATGAATTTAAAAATTCAAAATGTATCTCTTTCAATTAAGGGAAGATTAATTGTAAATGATGTTTCCATTACTGTAAATCCGGGAGAAGTTGTAGGTTTAATGGGACCTAATGGTGCAGGAAAAACTACCACTTTTAATCTTGCAGTTGGAAATATTAAACCTGATAAAGGTGAAGTTTTAATGGATGGTAAAAATATAACTAATCTTCCACTTCCAATTAGATCAAGACTTGGGTTGGGTTATCTAACTCAGGAGGCGAGTATATTTAGAGATCTCACTGTTAAGGAAAATATAGATTTAGCTTTGCAAAATTCATCTTATAGTCGTGCAGCTATAAGAAATAGAAGAGAACAATTAATTAATGAATTCAATTTGAATAATTTTGTAGATAATTATGGTTATCAACTTTCAGGAGGCGAGAGAAGAAGATGTGAAATAGCTAGGGCACTTTCTGTCGGTAGAAAAGGGCCTAAATATTTATTATTAGATGAACCTTTCGCTGGGATAGATCCTCTAGCTGTTAATGATTTAAAAAGTCTAATTATTAAATTAAGTACTAGCGGGGTAGGTGTTCTTATTACCGACCATAATGTGAGGGAAACTCTTTTAATTACAAACAAGTCATATGTTTTAAGTGAAGGAAAAATTTTATCTTATGGATCATCAAGCGAATTAGCAGATAATCCAATAGTTAAGAAGTATTATTTGGGGGATAATTTCAAACTTTGATATTTTTTCAAAAAAAAATTAAAACTTTATTATTAAAGATTTACTCACATGAGAATGATTTAAATTATTATTTGTTTGTCTTTAAAAGTTCAAAACTGGATTTAATTTCTAGAAATGTTATTGGATAATTTTTTTAAAAATTTAATATATGACCCAGTTTCAGTCCTAGGACTCTTTGTCTTCTATATATTGTTAGTTAACTTACCAATATCTTTAGGCGCAGTATTCAAAAAACAATCTTCCTCTACTGTAAGACTCCTGACGATTTTTGTTAATTTATTAATATCATTACAGTTACTTTTTAGGTGGTCAATTTCTGGACACTTTCCTATTAGCAATTTGTACGAATCTCTTTATTTCCTTGCTTGGGGGATCACAATAGGACAATTATGGATTGAAAGGGAATACCAATCCCCGATAATTCCCTCAATTGCCATACCTATTGAGTTACTGACTGTGGCCTTTGCTTGTTTTGTGTTGCCCGACGATTTGAAATTATCATCCAACTTGGTTCCAGCTTTAAGATCTAGTTGGTTAGTAATGCATGTTAGTGTCGTAATGCTTAGTTATGCTGCATTAATAATAGGTTCTTTACTTTCAGTTTCTGTTTTGTTCATTAATAAAAATAAGCCGCTTCAAATCAGAAGTAGTTCCACAGGTATTGGAGGATTTAAAATTTCTAATAACTATCCTTTAAATGATTTAGTTGAACCTATTGAATTTTCTCATTCAGAAGAATTAGATACTTTAAGTTATCGTTCTATATTAATCGGTTTTGTGCTTTTGACTCTCGGTTTAATTTCAGGTGCAGTCTGGGCTAATGAGGCCTGGGGTACATGGTGGAGTTGGGATCCAAAAGAAACATGGGCATTTATCTCATGGCTTTTTTATGCCGCTTATCTGCATATGAGAATAAGCAAGGGTTGGCAAGGACGAAGACCAGCATTATTAGCATCTACGGGCTTTTTAATCGTTTTAGTTTGTTATTTAGGAGTTAATTTCTTAGGAATAGGGTTACACAGTTATGGTTGGATATTTGGGTAATTTGTTAATCACGCAGAATATTTATTGAGGTTCAGAAAGAACATTACCTTTTTGTGCTTCTTGTGCCACTTTTCTCAAGTCATCACATCCCTCTTTTAATGTTGGATAAGCAAACATTCCACTGCCTGCAATAAAACAATTAGCACCAGCATCGGCACATTGTGAAATAGTCCAATTTGCTTTTATCCCCCCATCAACTTCAATGTCGACATTTAAGTTTTTTTCGATAATGTAGTTTCTTATTTCTCTAATTTTATTAAGCATTGTCGGTATATAAGCTTGTCCACCAAAACCCGGATTAACCGTCATAACCAAAACATGATCAACCATATCCATAATGTTTTTGATCATTTCAAAAGGAGTATGAGGGTTTAATGCAACAGAAGGAGATCCCCCTAGATCTCTTATTCTTCCAAGAACTCTATGCAAATGAATATTTGCTTCTGCATGAGCTATTACCACTCCTGGTTCACCATTAGCCCCTTTTGTAGCATTTACATAAGGTTCAAGCATAGTTTCACAGTTGTATTGGCTCACCATTAATTGAGTTTCAAAAGGTACATTGCAATATTTCCTGCATGCAGCAATCATTTCGGGACCAAATGTAAGATTTGGGACAAAATTCCCATCCATTACATCAAATTGTATTCTATCTACCCCAGCTTCCTCGAGCTCTTTGACACAAGCTCCCATATTTGCCCAATCTGCTGGTAAAACTGAAGGAATTATTTGAATTGGCCTATTAACACCAGCTAAATTTTTTTGATTTGACTCAGTCATTTAATTTTTAAAATATTTAATAAAGATACTATATTTAGTTGTTTATTCCTAATTTCAAGTCACGGCCTGATAAAGTAACAGCTGTAAAGAGTTAAAAAAGCTTATTAGCATAATTTTTCTCATAAAAATGACATTTTTTGTGAGATTATACTCAAAACCTTTTAGAAAATCCTCAAAATTTAATTGTGAATCAAACTTTAATTCAAGAAATTCTCGAAGTTGTCGAGCAAGCAGCTATTGCCTCAGCAAAACTAACAGGACTTGGTCAAAAAGATGAAGCTGATGCTGCAGCTGTCGAAGCAATGAGATTGCGAATGGGCAAAATTGAAATGAAAGGAAAAATTGTTATTGGAGAAGGTGAAAGAGATGAAGCACCTATGCTTTATATAGGTGAAGAGGTTGGTAGTGGTAGTGGACCAGGAGTTGACTTTGCAGTAGATCCTTGTGAAGGAACTAATCTTTGTGCAAATAATCAAAGAGGTTCTATGGCGGTTTTAGCTGCCTCTGATACAGGTGGTCTTTTTAATGCTCCTGATTTTTACATGAACAAATTAGCAGCTCCTCCTGCTGCTAAAGGTAAAGTAGATATTAGAAATTCTGCTACTGAAAACTTAAAAATCCTCAGCGATTGTTTGGATCTTTCTATTGATGAACTTACTGTTGTTGTAATGGATAGAACTAGGCATAAGGATTTAATTAAAGAAATTCGAGGATGTGGTGCAAAAGTACAACCGATTTCTGATGGTGATGTACAAGCCGCGATTGCATGTGGTTTCGCAGGAACTGGAACACATTGCTTGATGGGTATAGGTGCAGCTCCAGAGGGTGTTATTTCAGCTGCTGCAATGAGAGCTTTAGGCGGACACTTTCAAGGGCAACTGGTTTATGATCCAGCAATCGCTCAAACTTCTGAATGGGCTGATTACACAAAAGAAGGAAATATAAAACGTCTAAATGAAATGGGCATAACCGATATTGATAAAATCTATGAAGCTAATGAATTGGCATCGGGAGAAAATGTTGTTTTCGCTGGAAGTGGAATAACTGATGGATTACTTTTTGACGGAGTTAAATTTGAAAAGGATTGTGTTAGAACAAGCAGTCTAGTTATTAGTACATTAGATAGTACTGCAAGATTCACAAATACTGTCCATATAAAAGATGGTGCTAAAAGTATCAGCCTTTAAAAATTCATTTTTGATTTTATGCATATTGTTGTCGTCGGACTGAGTCATCGCACGGCACCTGTTGCAGTGCGTGAGAAGTTAAGTATTCCAGATCAATCTATAACAGAATCATTGAAAGCATTAAAAGCTTTCAATGAAGTATTAGAGGTGTCAATTTTAAGTACTTGTAATAGGCTTGAAATCTATGCGCTTGTAAAGGACAAAAATACTGGAATCTCATCCATTAAAGAATTTATATCAGAATATTCTGGAATTATTTTTGAAGATTTAAACCCGCATCTCTTTTGTTTTAGACAAGAAGATGCAGTTTTGCATTTGATGAAAGTTTCTGCTGGACTCGATAGTCTCGTTTTAGGGGAAGGACAAATCCTTTCGCAGGTAAAAAAAATGATGAGATTAGGTCAAGAGAATCAATCTACTGGACCAATTCTTAATAGATTATTAACTCAATCAGTTAGTACAGGTAAAAAAGTAAGGTCTGAAACAAATTTAGGAACTGGAGCCGTATCAATTAGTTCAGCAGCGGTAGAACTTGCCCAATTAAAAATTGGCCAAGAAAAGGGTTTTGATACTCTTGTAAGTTTGGAATCAGAGAAAGTTCTTGTTGTTGGTGCCGGACGAATGAGTAGGCTTTTAATAACTCATTTAAAATCAAAAGGATGTCATAAACTTATCCTTTTAAATAGGAATATTGATAGAGCGTTAAATCTTGCTCAAGACTTTCCTGATTTAGAGATTGTTTGTAAAGGATTAAACGAATTAGAAGAAAACATCTCACTATCTTCAATCGTTTTTACCAGTACTGCTTCTGAAGAGCCAATTATTGATCTCGCAAAAATTGAAAAATTAAATTTGAGTAATAGACTTAAATTTATTGATATTGGTGTACCCAGAAATATATCTAATGATGTCAAACAACATGAATTTGTAAAATCATTTGATGTAGATGACTTGCAAGAGGTCGTTTCAAGAAATCAAGAATTTAGACAGAAAATAGCAAAGGAAGCGGAATCTTTAGTAGAAGAAGAAAGGATCATTTTTCTAGAATGGTGGGCAAGTTTAGAGGCGGTTCCAGTTATTAATAAACTTAGATCAGATTTGGAGTTAATTAGAAAAGAGGAATTGCAAAAAGCACTTAGTAGGATGGGACCAGATTTTTCGGCTCGAGAAAGGAAAGTTGTGGAAGCGCTTACTAAAGGAATTATCAATAAAATACTTCACACCCCTGTTACCAAGTTGAGAAGTCCTCAATCAAGAGAAGAAAGACAAGTTTCTTTGAAAATCGTTGAAAAATTGTTCTCTTTAGTAGAAGAGGACAAAAAAAACTAATTTTTCTCAATTTATATTAAGTTTTTCTAGTGATTTATCGAAATACCTTCGTAAACTGACCATTAGTATTTCTAAATATGCCCATAATCAGTTACTTTAAGTAGTTGTATATCTACCTCCATTAGATTTAATGAAGCGTGTGTTGGCCATAATCCTCGGAGGAGGAAAAGGTTCTAGACTTTACCCTTTAACAAAAATGAGGGCTAAACCTGCTGTGCCGTTGGCAGGTAAGTATCGTTTAATAGATATCCCAATTAGTAATTGTATAAATTCAGGCATTGAAAAAATGTATGTACTGACCCAGTTCAATAGTGCATCTCTAAATAGACATATAGGAAGAACTTATAATTTGAATGGACCTTTTGGCCAAGGATTTGTGGAGGTTTTAGCCGCGCAACAGACTCCTGATAGTCCCAAATGGTTTGAAGGTACTGCTGATGCTGTAAGAAAATACCAATGGTTATTTCAAGAGTGGGATGTTGATGAATATTTAATATTGTCAGGCGATCAATTGTACAGAATGGACTACAGTTTATTTGTTCAACATCATAGAGATAATGGTGCTGATTTAACTGTTGCAGCTTTGCCTGTTGATGAAGCTCAAGCAGAGGGTTTTGGCCTCATGAGAACAGATGATATAGGGAATATAAAAGAATTCAGTGAAAAGCCCACTGGAGAGAAGTTGAAGGCAATGGCAGTAGATACTTCGAAATTTGGATTAAGTAAAGAGTCGGCTAAAGAAAAACCTTATCTTGCTTCTATGGGTATTTACGTTTTTAGCAGAAATACTCTTTTCGATCTTTTAAATAAATTTCCTAGTTATACGGATTTTGGTAAGGATATAATTCCTGAAGCCCTCAATAGGGGTGACACTCTTAAAAGTTATGTATTCGATGATTACTGGGAAGATATCGGAACCATTGGTGCATTCTTTGAGTCAAATCTAGCATTAACAGAGCAACCTAAACCTCCATTTAGTTTCTATGATGAAAAATTTCCAATTTATACAAGGCCAAGATTTCTCCCCCCTTCTAAACTTGTGGATGCTCAAATTACTGATTCAATAGTTTGCGAAGGGACAATTTTAAAGTCATGCAGTATTTTACATTGTGTATTAGGTGTGAGAAGTAGGATTGAAAGTGATTCTGTTCTTGAGGACACTTTAGTAATGGGTGCCGATTTCTTTGAATCGCCTGAAGAAAGAATTGAATTACGAAAAGGAGGTGGAACACCCCTTGGAGTAGGTGAAGGTACTACTGTAAAAAGGGCGATTCTGGATAAGAATACACGGATAGGAGATAATGTCGTGATTATTAATAAAGATCGAGTTGAAGAAGCAGATAAGCCAGAATTAGGCTTTTACATAAGGAATGGAATTGTTGTAGTAGTTAAAAATGCAACTATTGCAAACGGAACCATTATTTAATACTTTCGATCATTTTTCGCTGACATAAGTATATTTTTTGAGCAATTTTGTTGAGTTGTAGGCACACTATATTTATTGAGTTTTTTGTTTTTTATGTCCAAGGCGCATTTTGGTTTAATAGGTCTTGGTGTTATGGGGGAGAATTTAGTTCTTAATGCTGAAAGAAATGGATTTTCAAGTGTAGTTTTTAATAGAACTTACTCAAAAACTGAAGAATTCTTACAGGGTCGAGGCCTTGGGAAGAATATAGAAGGAGCTGAAACTCTTCAGGAATTTGTAAATAAGTTAGAGAGACCTAGAAGAATTCTTATGATGGTTAAAGCTGGGCCAGCAACAGATGCTGTCATTGATAATATTTCTGGATATCTCGAGGAAGGAGATTTATTAATAGATGGCGGTAACTCTCAATTTAAAGATACAGAAAGAAGGGTGAATACTCTTGAAAGCAAAAGTTTTGGATACATCGGAATGGGAGTCTCTGGGGGTGCCAAAGGAGCTCTGGAGGGTCCAAGCATGATGCCCGGTGGTACTAAGGCTTCATATGATGCAATAGAGAGCTTACTAACAAAAATGGCTGCCAAAGTTGAAGACGGACCATGTGTCGCATATGTTGGCCCAGGCGGCTCAGGTCATTTTGTAAAAACTGTTCATAACGGAATTGAATATGGAATTGAACAAATACTTGCAGAAGCTTATGACCTTATGAAGAGAGTCAAAGGTATGAATGGAGAGCAGATGTCAGAGGTATTTGGTATTTGGAATAATACTGATGAATTAGCTTCTTATCTTGTTGAGATAACAGAGATTTGTCTAAATACAAAAGATGATATAACTGGAGATGATGTCGTGGAAAAAATATTAGATAAAGCTGGCCAGAAAGGTACAGGTTTATGGACTGTTGTGAGTGCTCTAGAACTGGGGGTATCAGTCCCAACTATTTATGCATCTTTAAATGCAAGAGTAATGAGTTCTTTAAAAGAGCAACGTAGTGAGATTGAAAAAACTATTCCATCTAAAGAGATAGAGGATTTTGATTTAGGGAATGTATCAGATGGAATGAAACCTTTATTTGATGCTGTAGTCCTTGCCACAATTGCTAGCTATGCCCAAGGTATGGATATTTTAAGAGAAGCTTCTGCAGTATATAACTATGGTTTGAATATGCCGTCAATTGCTCAAATATGGAAAGGTGGTTGCATAATTAGATCAAAATTATTAAGTAAAATTCAAGATGCTTATAACAAAGATCCTGATCTAAAAAATTTAATTTTTGATGATTGGTTTAATAATGAAATTGCGACAAGATTAGATAACTTAGCTAAGGTAGTTTCTCTATCCACAAAGGCAGGTATACCAGTCCCATGTTTATCCAGTACTTTAGATTATTTGAATAGTTATAGAACCAACAGACTTCCTCAGAATCTTGTGCAGGCAATGAGAGACTGTTTTGGCTCTCATACATATGAAAGAATTGATAGGGAAGGTAGTTTTCATACTGAATGGATGAAATGATTGAAAAGGTCAAAAATGGATACACCTTAAATATTTACAAAGACAAGTTAGAACTATCAACAGCGGTTTTTAAGTTTATTCAAAGCCATATTATTCATACTTTAAAAAAGAAAGATAGATTCAAATTTTGTGTAAGTGGAGGTTCAACTCCTAAATCTGTGTATCATCTCTTATCTAATAATGATCTTCAATGGGATATGGTTGATGTCTTTTTAGGAGATGAAAGATGTGTTGATCCAAATTCAGAATTAAGTAACTCGTTAATGTTGAGAAACTCTTTGCTAACTAATTTTGGATCTCAAGCTTATTTTTATGAAATTTTCAATGATTTAAACGCTGATGATGAAACTACTAAAAATCAATTTATTTCTAAATTATTTGAAAAATGCGGATCAAACCCTCCAACTTTCGATTTAACATTATTAGGTCTTGGAGATGATGGTCATACAGCCTCATTATTCCCTTATCAAAAAAATAATAATGCAGATGATTTTGTTATTTTTAATGAAGGGAAAGGTTTAAAAAGAATTTCATTAACTCCAAAGGTTCTTTCAGCTTCTTCAAAGATAGTATTTTTAGTTAGTGGAGCTTCTAAAAGAATTGCTCTTGAGAGGTTATTAGATGAAAAAGAGCCTCCAGATAGAACACCATCAAAATTAATAAAATCTATTAATCAAATTTCAATATTTTGTGATCAGGAATCAGCAAAAGATTTAGAAATTTAGTTAAAGTCTATTAATAATTTAAATTATTTAATGAGTAAGAAAAAATTTTTATTCCAGAAAAAGGAGTTCGATGGTTGGAAAACATTAAATGATACTGTTATGGGCGGATCAAGTTCAGCTTTTTGTGAAACTTCAAATTCGGGTTTGATATTAAAGGGTAATATTGTCGAGAAAGCAGGAGGATTTGTTAGTTGTAGATCTTCTATATATAAACCTTCTTTAAATGTATCTGAGTATTCATCCTTTGAATTAAATATTGATGGACAAGGAAGAACTTTTAAATTTGCTGTCGCTTGTGAAGATGATCTACTAGGACTAACCGAATTTATTCCTGGTGGACTTAGATGGATTAAATCATTTCCAACAAAAAAATTCGGGACAACAAATGTTCAAATTCCTTTTAGTGAGTTAAAACCTTCAGTAAGAGCTAATAAAGTACGTTTTCCATTTAAATTCAAGCCATCTAAAATTAAAAGATTGCAACTACTACACTCTAAGTTCGGTGATGATGGATTACTTAATAATGAGTTTAAACCGGGTTCAATAAAAGTTTTAATTAAATCAATAAGTGTTATTTGAAAATCCGCCTAAAAATATAGAGAGCTTAATCGCTAAGTCAGCAGATTTAACAAATAAACCTTTTGTTCATTCTGTAGTAAAAATAAATGGTGAATACGAATTCGAAGATAAAGATATTGATTTAACAGTTAATATCTTATGTAGAGATAAAGAAGGTAAAAGATTAGAAATTTATGATCTTGAATTAGAACTTTTTAAATCAAATAAGGAGTTGGTTTTAGTAATCTCTAAGCTTAACTTCCCTGCTGAACCAATATTATGGTGTGGAGTTAAAACATTATGGATGGATAGCAATAATGGGAAAAAATGCAATTCACCAAAATACAGCGCTAGATTGGAAAATTTAGCAAATAGGATAAAAAGTTTTATTGATTAAGAAAAAAATTTTTGAGCTGATTTATAAATCAGTAACAGCCCCTAAACTTGATGTGCTTACGATTCTCGAATATTTTGAAAGAATTCCTCTTTTGTATTTTTGAATAGGTTTTACCCAATCTTTTTTTCTTTTTTCTAATTCTTCGTCAGATAAATCAACTTCAATTAGTTGTTTTACAGCATCTACTGTAATTAAATCACCTTCTTTTATTAGAGCAATATTCCCTCCTACAGCAGCCTCTGGAGCTATGTGACCCACAACAAGACCATAGGTACCGCCGCTAAATCTGCCATCGGTAATTAAAGCCACCTTCTCTCCTAGCCCTTGACCAACAATTGCAGATGTCGGAGCTAACATCTCTCTCATACCTGGTCCTCCTACAGGACCTTCGTTTCTAATAACAACAACATCACCAGCTTTGATATCGTTATTTAATATCGATTTTAAACAATCCTCTTCACTTTCAAAAATCTTTGCGGGACCTGTTAATACAGGGTTTTTTACTCCGCTAATTTTGGCTACAGAACCTTCGCTCGCTAAGTTACCTTTTAATATAGCTAGATGTCCTTTTTTATAAAGAGGGTCATCTATGTCTCTTATGACATTTTGATTTGTTGGAGGCTTATCTGGAATATTTTGTAGGTATTCTGAGATAGTTTTTCCTTCAATGTTTTTGCAATCGCCATGAATTAATCCTGCATTCAAAAGTATTTTCATTACTTGTGGAATCCCACCTGCCTTATGAAGATCCACCGTCACATATTTACCACTCGGTTTAAGGTCACAAATAACGGGTACTTTTTGTCTGATTCTCTCAAAATCATTAATGTTGATATCTATTCCTGCAGTATTCGCGATAGCTAAGATGTGCAATACCGCATTTGTTGATCCGCCTATTGCCATAATTACTGATATTGCATTTTCAAATGCTTTCTTAGTCATTAGGTCTAGAGGTCTTATATCTTTTTCTATTGCAGAGACTAATATCTCAGCACTTTTATCTGCACTTAGTTCTTTTTCAAGATCTTCAGCAGCCATAGTGGAACTGTGAGGAAGACTTAACCCTAATACTTCAATAACAGCAGACATTGTATTAGCTGTAAACATTCCTCCACAGCTACCAGCACCAGGAATACAATTTTTCTCAACTTGGATTAGCCTTTCTTCATTAATTTTGCCTGATGTTAATTGTCCAACAGCTTCAAATGCACTAACAACAGTAAGATCTTCTCCATGCAATTTCCCAGGCTTTATTGTCCCTCCATAAATAAAAATTGAGGGAATATTCATTCTTGCAATCGCAATCATGGCACCCGGCATGTTTTTATCACATCCACCTATAGCAAGTACTCCATCCATACTCTGAGCATTGCATGCTGTTTCAATTGAATCAGCAATAACTTCTCTTGAAACTAGGGAATATTTCATGCCTTCTGTTCCCATAGAAATCCCATCACTTACTGTTATAGTCCCAAACATCTGAGGCATTCCACCTGATCTTTTTATAGACTCTTCAGCTTTTAGAGCTAACTTATTTAAACCCATATTGCATGGTGTTATGGTGCTGTATCCATTTGCAACTCCAATAATAGGTTTATTAAAATCTTCATCATTAAATCCAACAGCTCTTAACATCGATCTGTTAGGTGATCTTTGCACACCTTGAGTTATTGCCGATGATCTGAGTTTATTCATATTATTTGAGAACCTTTTTTATTCTATTGCCCCAACTCTTCAAGTTGCTTCCTCACATCAGCAATTGCAGAATTAAGTTGCTCAACTTTCTTCTCCAGATTCTCTCCCTCAACTTCATTTATATTTTCATTTGAATCAATCGCTTCTGAGCCGTCTTGAATTCTGGAGGAATACATCATTGCTTTTTGTTTTTTTTCCTCCTTTCTTTTGTCTGCTTCGGATATTAACCACCATGCTAGACCTGCTGCTCCAATAAAAGCACCACTTATTAATGATAAAAGATTATTTGAAGACGAATCTCTGTATTCAGACATTGGTAAAATATTTACTCCTATATTCTATATTAGTTCTTATCTAGAAATATAGTACTTAAACGCGATAAAGGATTCCCAATACCGGGTACCAATAATGGTGTTTTTTCGTCTTCCTCATCTATGCAAGAAGTGTATATTACCTGATTCGGGAATAATTTCGCAATTTCATTTAACCCTTTATTTGAGCAAATAGCAGTTATTAAAAGTATCCTATTTGAATCAACACCTAATTCCTTTAATTTAATTAAGGTTTCTAATGTGGTTGATTTTGTCGTTATTTGTTCTGAATAAAATATAACTCCTTCATTTGATTCAATAGTTTTAGGAAGTTCTCCTAATGAGAGGGTTGAATTAGGAATTACTTCTTTAGATCCAAACCAAAGAGATAACCCTTCTGGCAACATTGCGAGCACTTTTATTGGATAATCAGTATTAATAAAGAATCCATCTGTGTCCCCATTATCAGTATTTACTATTTCTTTTTTATATGGCAGCCAATTACGTAATGCTTCATATGTAAGCCATTTCCCTAGTTGTTCATATCCTGTTGAATACAAAATATCCGGAGTATTTTTTTCTCGCAATATTGAAAGCCAATGTTTTATTAATGGATGAGGAGGAACAATAACCTTTAGTGACATTGCCATATATTTTCCTTTAAGATACTCTTACAAACTTTAAATACTTAAGTTCTAAAATACAGTCTTATTATGATTAAATCAATTGTTTTCCCCTCACTAAAGAATGCATTAATTACTTTGTTGTTCGTTGGGATTTTATTTTTTAATTCTGTAAATTCTGCATGGGCTAAACGACCTCCTGAGATTAGAAACCAGCAAGACCTTAATTTAGAGCCAGATATGCATGGTCAAGATTTAAGCGGTAACGAATACGTTAAGTTTGATTTGAATGGATTTAATTTCAGTGAAAGTAATTTAGAAGGCGCGGTGTTCAATAATAGTAAATTGCAAAATTCAAAGTTTAATGGAGCCAATTTAAGAGATGCACTAGCTTATGCAACAGATTTTACAGATGCAGATCTTTCGGATGTTAATTTTACAAATGCTTTATTAATGGAGAGTAATTTTGAAGGAGCAAAAATAGATGGTGCAGATTTTACTGATGCAGTTCTTAGTCGTACACAACAAAAACAATTATGTGCGATTGCTAATGGCACAAATAGTTCTACAGGAGAGAGTACAGAATATAGCTTAGGTTGTTAATCATAAAAAATGAAAAAAAAAATACCAGTTATAGTTGTTTCAGGATTTCTTGGTTCAGGTAAAACAACTTTTCTAAGATATTTATTAAAAGAGAGTAATAAAAAATTTGGTTTAATAATTAATGAATTTGGTGATGTTGGAATTGACGGTGATTTGATTAAAAGTTGTGATAAATGTGATGAATCTGAAGACGACTGCGTAATCGAATTAAACAATGGATGTTTATGTTGTACTGTTCAAGATGATTTTGTTCCATCAATAAAAGCTCTCCTAGAATTTAATCCTCCTATCGAATCAATAATTATCGAAACAAGTGGCTTGGCACTACCAATTCCCTTAATTCAAGCACTTAACTGGCCTGAGATTAGGTCCTCCATCTACCTTGAGGTTGTTGTTGGTATCGTTAATGGAGAATCAATGCTTAATGGTTCACCAATTAATGATTTAAATAAAATAACAAAACAATATAATGCAACAGATAAAATTGATCACAACGCCACTATAGATGAACTTTTTGAGGAGCAACTAGAAGTTTCTGATATCGTTTTAGTCTCTAGATCAGATATCTTAAATGATGATCAGTTTGACGTTGTAAAACATAAAATTCAAGGAAGTCTAAACTCATCTACACCAGTCCTTAAATCCAATAATGGCAAAATTGATTTGAACTATCTATTTGATTTTAATTTCAAAAAAGAGACTTATAAAGAATTTTTAACTGAAGAACATGACCATAATCATGTTGAACTTGTATCAGATTCAATTAAATTAAATTATTTCCTTGAAAAAAATGACTTTGAAAAGGAGATGCCAAAAATCTTGAATGAATTAAATATTCTTCGAATAAAAGGACGTATTTGGATACCGAACAAATCATTGCCTTTACAAATACAAATTGTCGGAAAAAAAATTAATACTTGGTTTGAAGAAGCTCCAGACAATTGTTGGAGACCAAATGATAATGCTGGGCTTGAATTAGTGATAATTTCCTTTGATGAAAAATCTATAAAAACTTTCAATAAAAAAATTAAAGAGAAATTTAAGATTTTAAGTGATCCAAAAATAGCAATTTGACTTTATAGTTATCACTCGGGATACTTACTTGAGAAGACAGCACTAAATGGAAAATCCAAAAATTGCTTTAAAACAAATAATCTCTGACGATTTAATATCAATTGATAAAATCAAATGTTCAAAATGTGGAGGGGCAGGAAATTTTAAAACACCAGAAAATTCTAGAAGAACCTGTTTAGTTTGTTTTGGTAAAGGCTATATAAACATTTGATAATTCAGAAAACCTTAAGGTAAAAATATTTGTTTATTAATCAATAGTACTTTTTATTAGAATTTAAACTAATCTTCTAGTAGAAATTAATTTTCAATTGGACCAATTTGCTGTAAAAGTTTTTGTAAGACTAAGACCTTCAGTTTTAGATCCAGCAGGGGAAGCTACCAAATCTGCTGCTATAAAACTTGGAGCCGAGGGAATAAAATCATTACGTATAGGAAAAATGATTGAAGTAAAAATGGAAGGTAATGGTGAAAACGAAGTAAGAGAAAAAATTGATTTATTATGTGATAGGTTATTCGCAAATACTGTTATTGAAGATTATGAGTATTCATTAGAAAAATTATAAGATGGATAATTTTACTGTAGGAGTTGTTGTCTTCCCAGGTTCTAATTGTGATCGTGATGTTTCATGGGCATTAGAAGGTTGTTTAGACATAAGAACAAAATACTTGTGGCATGAGTCTTCAGATTTAAGTGATGTAGATGCAATAGTTTTACCTGGAGGATTTAGCTATGGTGATTATTTAAGATGCGGAGCAATTGCGAGATTCTCTCCATTAATAAAGGCCTTGGATGAGTTTGTTAAAAGCGGAAAAAGAGTTTTAGGGATTTGTAATGGGTTTCAAATTTTGACAGAATCAGGGTTTTTGCCTGGTGCTCTTGTTGCAAACAAAAATCTAAATTTTATATGTGATGACGTTGAACTGGATATTGTATCTTCAAAAGGAGGTTGGTTTAATAATGGAGATGAAAAACAAACTATTAAGTTGCCAATAGCGCATGGTGAGGGAAGATATCATTGTGACTCTGATACTTTAAAAAGACTTGTAGATAATGAATTGATTGCTTTGAAATATAAAAATAATCCTAATGGATCCTCATTCGATATCGCAGGCATAACCAATGAAAAGGGAAATGTTTTAGGTTTAATGCCTCATCCAGAGCGAGCATGTGATGAGACAATTGGTGGGACTGATGGTCTCTTCACATTAAAATCATTAATATTGAAATAAAAAAAGACCCCAATTTTGGAGGTCTTTTTTATTTGATTTGGGAAGAAATTAAACAGTAGCTTTTACTTTTGGATCTAAATCACCTTTTGCGTAAAGATCAGCAAAATAATTTGTACTGTTTTGTTTGATCTTACTTGCTTGCCCTTCGCACCAGAACTGTTTGTATCTATCAAGACAAACTTGCTTCATGTATTTTCTAGCAGGTTTGTTGAAATGTCTTGGGTCAAAGTTTGCCTTATCAGCAAATGCTGCCTCTCTAACCGCGGCAGTGAAAGCAAGTCTGTTATCGGTATCAATGTTGACTTTTCTAACTCCATTTCTTATTCCCTCTTGAATCTCTTCAACAGGAACACCATATGTTTGAGGGATTTCACCACCATATTTGTTAATGATATCCAACCATTCCTGAGGAACTGAACTAGATCCATGCATTACAAGATGGGTATTTGGAAGTGCTTTATGGATTTCAGCAATTCTGCTAATTGCAAGAACTTCTCCTGTAGGTTTTCTTGTAAATTTGTAAGCACCATGACTTGTACCTATAGCAATAGCTAATGCATCAACTTTTGTTTTAGCAACAAAATCTGCAGCTTCTTCAGGATCAGTCAAAAGCATATCTGTAGAAAGTTCACCTTCAAAACCATGACCATCTTCAGCTTCTCCTTTCCCTGTTTCTAATGAGCCTAAGCAACCTAATTCTCCTTCAACACTAACTCCAACTGAATGAGCAAAATCTACAACTTTTTTAGTAACTGCAACATTATATTCGTAACTTGCGGGTGTTTTTGCATCTGCCTCTAGAGAACCATCCATCATTACTGATGTAAAACCATTTATTGCTGCTGAATAGCATGTTGATGGCTCATTACCATGGTCTTGGTGCATTACAACTGGAATATTTGGATATGTTTCTGTAGCTGCAAGGATTAGATGACGTAAGAAAATTTCTCCTGCATAATTTCTTGCCCCTCTTGAAGCTTGGAGGATAACTGGACTATCAGTTTCATATGCTGCTTCCATGATTGCTTGAACTTGCTCAAGATTATTAACATTGAAAGCTGGAATACCGTAACCATTCTCAGCAGCGTGATCTAAAAGTAGTCTTAGTGGAACGAGGGCCATAATTAAAATAAGTTAGATGCTATACAAAGCACTTGTTTCCGCGAGTTTAGTACAAAGAGGGATCAAATGTCACGTAATTAGATATACAAAATCTATATTTTTATATTTAACCCGCTCTTCGAAGATTCTCTTATAGCTTCGCAAACTTTATGACTCGCAAGTCCCTCACATAATCCTGGAATGATAGGTGTTTGATTAAAAATACTCTCAGCCCATAAATTTTGAATTCTTAAAACTGGAGCTATTCTTCCATCAGTCCATGTTTTTTCAAAATTAAATCTTGAATCTGCAGTTAGATTTTGTATTTTATCTTCGTTGTTTGAATATTTCAAATTAAAACCATGTACATA
Source organism: uncultured Prochlorococcus sp. (assembly GCA_902573565.1). Classification (GTDB taxonomy): domain Bacteria; phylum Cyanobacteriota; class Cyanobacteriia; order PCC-6307; family Cyanobiaceae; genus Prochlorococcus_A. The sequence goes on along the minus strand of CACGKI010000004.1, from coordinate 17,882 downwards.
ATCTTTTTGGTTTTCGCTTTTAAGAACAAGTGAACCTTCGCTTCCATATATTTCTAAACTAAATCCTCTACCATTTTTAGAAATCGATGATAAAGATACCTGACATGGAAAAAGATTGGAGCTGTAGTTTGATATTTCTATATTGGCTAAACATACATCTTCACTCGTAACATCATTTAAATCAGATGAATTAGGTAAAGGTCTTTTTTTTATTGATGTTGCTAACTTGCCAGACACGTTTATTGCTTCTCCAAAAAACCAATTCAACATATCGAATGCATGAGTACCTAAAGCTCCAATAACTCCTCCACCTTTTTCTTCCAATGAATACCAATTCCAAGATCTTTTGGGGTCGGATCTACTGCCCATTAACCAATCTAATTTGACTAAATATATATCTCCTAAGATATTTTCATCAATAAGTTTTTTTGTCTGAAGGAAAAGAGGTACCGCTCTATATTCAAAATCAACACATACGCTTAAATTATTAATCAAAGATATTCTCTGAAGCTCTTCAATTTCTGAGGAGGATATTGAAACGGGTTTTTCTAGGAGCAAATTTTTATTATTCTCAAGAGCTTGTTTTGCTAACTTAAATCTTGATTCAGGGGGAGTAGCAATAATAATTCCATCAATTTTTTGAGATTTAACTAAGTCTTCCCAATTATGAAAAAAATCTAAGCCCGTTTCTTTTTCTAATATCGATTTTTGCTTTTTCTCGTAATGATAAATAGCTACAGGAGTTAAATAATCAGATTCTTTTAAAGCCTCTAAATGAACTTTTTTCCCAAACCCTAATCCAGCGACTGCTATTTTTAATTTTTTATTTTTAGAATTCATTATTACTAATTTATAAACTCTGAACAGCTATTTTCAATAACTACATCTATTAGTTCATCATTATTGGATGTTTGCCATTTTGAATTGAATTGGGGTATTCCGTTTATGGAAGTATCTTTAAACTTTTTTTCATCGCAATTAATTCTCATTACATATAGTGATAACTCTCCATCATCATCAGAATTAGTTGGATTTTTGAAGAACTTTGTTAAGACACTTATTTCACCATTTGGAAGCGGCTTAATACTGCCTTTATCAAGCCATTCTTTCCCTTCATTATTCTCTTTTAATAGAATCCAGTCAACATTTCCTATCCCATAAGAATATGGCGCAAAATTTAAAATAAAAAATAAAAGGCTTAACGAAAAATAAAAAATATGTGAAATAACTCTCATTTTATATATTTGCTTTTGACAGTTCTTTTACACCATGAATTTTTAAAATTTTAGTCAGAGTATCCTTGAGATCTTTCCTTTTAACTATTACATCAACAAAACCATGCTCAAGCAGATATTCAGCTGTTTGAAAATTATCGGGTAATTTTTCTCTTAATGTTTGTTCTATAACCCTTCTTCCAGCAAATCCAATAAGAGCTTTAGGTTCCGCCAAAATTAAATCACCTAACATTGCAAAGCTTGCTGTTACCCCCCCAGTGGTTGGATGAGTTAATAAGGGCATATAAAGAAGATTTTTCTCTTTATGTTTTTTTAGTGCTCCAGATATTTTTGCCATTTGCATGAGACTTAACATGCCTTCTTGCATCCTTGCTCCACCTGATGCACAAACAATAAGAATTGGAAAATTTTCTAAAGTTGCTCTCTCAATTATCCTTGTAATTTTTTCACCAACTACTGAACCCATGGATCCTCCCATAAATCTAAAATCCATAACGGCTAATGCTAAAGGCATTGAATTTACAGAACAGATACCTGTTACGACTCCATCTCTTAAACCTGTGCCTGCTTGACTTTCTTTAATTCGATCAGCATATGATCTTCTATCTTTAAAACCTAAAGGATCTGTAGGACTTAGTGAACTATCAAACTCTTCGAATGAATTTTTGTCAGCAATTATATTTATCCTTTCATCGCTATTAATCCTATTGTGGTGTCCACAATTACTACAAACATTGAAATTTGAAATTAGGTCTTTTCTATAGGCTACTTGCGAACATTCTGAACATTTAACCCACAAACCATCTCCCTCATCAGTATCTTGCGAAACTTTCCCAACAAATTGATCTTTACGCCTCGCGGCAAACCAGTCGATTAATGACACAACGTTTCCTGTTTTTTCTATTTAAATCTAAATAAGGTACTTTTATCAAGAAACATATATAAAAATTTGAGATCCTCTAGATTAAAAACTCCTCATAAAAAAAAATATAATGAACTGAGTTGATAATTGAAAATTAATTATTAATTATTATTTATTTTTTTCCTCAATCATTTTATGAATTATTGGAGTGAGAATTAGTTCCATTGCAAAACCCATTTTCCCTCCATTTACAACGATACTTGTTGGACTTGACATGAATGAATCGTTAATCATTCCTAGCAAGTATTGAAAATCGATCCCCCATTTCTCTCTTGCCCCTTTTCTGAAATGTATGATCACAAAGCTCTCATCAGGAGTTGGGATATTCCTGCATATGAAAGGATTAGAAGTGTCAATTGTGGGAATTCTTTGGAAATTAATATCGGTTTTGCTGAATTGTGGGCAAATGTGATTTATATAATCAGGCATTCTTCTCAATATAGTATCCACAATGGTTTCCGCTGAGTAACCTCTCTCTGCATTATCTCTATGGATTTTTTGAATCCACTCTAAATTTGTTATCGGAACAACACCAACAAGTAAATCAGCATAAGATGCCACATTGTATCCATCACCTTCTACTCCACCATGCAAACCTTCATAAAAAAGTACATCTGTTCCCTCAGGAATATCTTCCCATGGAGTAAATTGTCCAGGTTCCAAGGATGTTCCAAGTCTTGTATTATGTTCTTCTGCTTCTTCAAGACTGTGTAGATAATATCTTTTCTTTCCTCCTCCAGTTTCACCATAGATTTTAAAAAGTTCTTCTAGCTTGTCAAAAAGATTAGCCTCTGGACCAAAATGAGAGAAATTTTCACCTTTTGAAAGAGCTTCTGCCATAGCTTTTTTCATAGGCATTCTTTCAAATCTGTGGTAACTATCACCTTCTACAACTGCGGGTACAATATCTTCTCTGGCAAAAATATGCTCAAAGGCTCTTTTTACTGTACTTGTTCCTGCTCCTGAAGATCCTGTTACAGCAACTACTGGATGACGTTTTGACATTTTTTAAAAACAATATCTCATGATTCTGACAGGTCATATGCCAACTTTATGTTTTACTTAAAAATATTTTTTTATTTATTAATTTTTTTTTAAATTTCATCCATTATTTTATCTCCGATTTCACTGCAAGATAAAACTTCAGAAGACCTATCAGCTAAATCTGCTGTTCTAAATCCTTTTGATAAAACTTTATCAATGGCAGTTTCTAAATTTTCTGCAGCTTCTCCTTCATTTAATCCAATTTTTAACATCATGGAAGCAGATAAAAGCATTGCTATAGGATTCGCTATGTTTTTACCAGCTATATCAGGAGCCGAACCATGAACAGGTTCAAAAACTCCTGGCCCATTATTGTTTAGAGAAGCAGATGGAAGCATACCAATAGAACCGGTTAACATTGCAGCTAAATCGCTTAAAATATCTCCAAATAAATTACTTGTTAAAATTACATCAAATTGACCAGGATCTCTAACTAATTGCATTGCTGCATTGTCAACGTACATATTGCTTAGAGATATATTTTTATCTTTTGAGGTGATATTTAAAACTGTATCTCTCCACAATTGACTAACCTCAAGAACGTTTGATTTATCAACGGAACATATTTTTTTATTTCTTTGGTTTGCAATTTTTATTGCTATTTCAGTTATTCTCTCTATTTCGGACGAATCATAAATCATCGTATTGAAAGCTTTTGGGATTTTTGTATTTGTTATGTTTCCTCTTGGTTTTCCAAAATAAATTCCCCCTATTAATTCTCTTACAACAATAAGATCTACATGCTCAACGATTTCTTTTTTTAATGTACTTGCATCTAATAAAGATTTTCTTATTTTGACAGGCCTGATATTTGCGAAAAGGTTTAAGGCAGATCTTAACTTTAGTAACCCACTTTCTGGCCTTAATTCTCTTGCAAGAGAGTCATATTTAATATCTCCAACACATGCTAAAAGTACAGCGTCACTTTTTTTGCATTGATCTAGTGTCTCATCTGGAGCAGGAGTCCCAAATTTTTCATAAGCTATCCCTCCAAATAATTTTTCAATAATTTCAATATCGAAATTATGATTTTTTGAAAGCTTTTTTAAAACTTTTTTTGAAACTTCTGAAATCTCTGGTCCAATTCCGTCTCCTGACAATAAAACAATCTTATATTTCTTCATTAAAATCTTTGTTTAATAGAACAATAAATTATTGCTTGTCTAATTGTCTAAGTTTTTTTGCTAATTCTGGTAATTTTTTAAAAATACTTGAACTTCTTAGCCATGATTTATTTTCCATTGCGGGGAAACCACTAATTACCTTGCCATCTTCTATGTCACAATGAATTCCGCTTTTTGAACTCGCTATGACATTATTACCAACTTTTACTCTATTATTAACTCCTACTTGCCCTGCCAAAATAACACTATCTCCAATATTTGCTCCTCCAGCGATACCAACTTGAGCTGCAAATGCACAATTCTTTCCAATTTTTGCTCCATGACCTATTTGTATTAAATTATCCAACTTTGTTCCCTCATCAATAAAAGTAAATCCAACTGCGGGTCTATCAATACAACAATTTGTTCCAATTTCTACAAAACTCATTATTTTTACACCACCTTTTTGAGGCATCTTTACCCATTTGCCATTTTTAGGAATAAAACCAAATCCCTCTGATCCAATAACAGAATTTGAATTAATTACACAATTATTTTTTATAGTGGTATTTTCGTAAATAACACAATTTGGATGAATTATATTATTATTTCCTATTCGAACATTGCCTAAAATTGATGATCCAGGAAGGATATGATTATTGTCTCCAAGTACAGTATTTTCTCCAATATAGACATTTGGTCCAATATGGCAATCTGCTCCAATTATTGCTGTTTTGTCTATAACAGCTGAAGCGTGAATTCCTGGTTTGAAATTGATAGGTTTATATAAACAATCCAATACTTCTGCAAATGCGATTCTTGGATTTTTAACGATTATGTTTGATATATTAAGTTTCTTTAGGGCACTAACGATGTCATCGTTGTTAGTAGTTATTATTGCGGATGCTTTAGTTTGATCTAATTTTTCTTTAAGGATATTATTTTCTTCTAAAAAAGATATTTGATCCTTAACTGCAGCATCTAATGAGGCAGCATCATCTATATTTAAATCTTCGAAAATATTGGCACTAATAAAATTTGAATTTCCTTTTTTTATTAGATCAACTAAATCACTTAAAAGCATTTTTCAGTTTTAATTTTTTTCTAAGAGAGAGCAAGAACATCTCTATGTACGACAATTATCGAGGAGTTGTTATTTTCTTTATTATTTAAGATACTTCTTAATTTGTCGCTACTTATTGATACTAAACCTTTTGCAACTTCTTTATCATTTATATTTACGATTTTAACTGCCTGATTAATCGTAAAGTTTCCTTCTACATTCTTAACACCAACCGCTAAAAGTGAGGCACCTTTTTTTTTAATTGCAAAAGAAGCGCCATCATCTAAAGTAATTTTCCCTACTGTTTGAATTGCATGTGAAAGCCAACTTTTTTTGTTTCCAATAGGTTTTTCTACTGGATAAAATAAAGTTCCAATTTTATTATCATCAAAAATTGCAATTAAGTTTTTTTTATTAGTTCCATCAACAAGTTGGACTTCAACTCCTCCTTTTGTTGCTATTTCTGCAGAAATTAATTTTGTAGAAATTCCTCCTGTTCCCCATTCATTATTTCTGTTTTGAATATTTTTATCTTTAATTTCTTTTAATTCGCTATTATGAACTTCTTTAATAGGTTGCGCATCTTTATTATTACGTGGATCTTTTGAGTATAGATTTTCAATATCGGTTAATAAAATAAGCTTGTTAGCATTTATAGCTAAGGCAACTAAAGCAGAGAGGGTATCATTATCTCCATATTTAAGCTCTTCATTTGCTACGGTATCGTTTTCATTTACTATTGGAATAACATTCAAGTCGATTAATTTTTTTAAAGTTTTAGAAGCGTTATTAAATGATTCTCGTGAATTAAAATCAGCTTTAGTTATTAAAATTTGAGCAATATTAAGACCTAATTTATTAAATACTTTATCGTATAAGGTCATTAAATTAACTTGACCTACTGCAGCAGTAGCTTGAAGGGTACTTAAATCATTTGGTCTAGTTTTTATATTTAATTTGTGGCAACCTAATCCAACGGCCCCACTAGTTACTAAAATTAATTTATTTCCTTTTGAAAGAAAACTTGTAAAGGATCTAGAAAGGTTTTCAATAACTTCTTCTGTAGATGTTTCCTCTGTTCCTCTTAAAATACTAGTACCAATTTTTATAACCCAAGTTTTCATTTTATTAAATGGGAAATTAATTTTTCCATTGTCAAAGTTAAATTAAATTTTATAGGCAAGCCATTTCTATTTAATCGCTTAACTAATATTGTTTTTATATTACATCTATTCCCAACAATAATATCTGTAAAAATTCTGTCGCCAATAATGGCTATATTTTTTGGCTCTCTGCCAATTTCTTTGATAGCAGACAAAGTTACTTTTTTTCTTGGTTTTGATGCATTGTATTTATAGCTTAAATTTAATTCTTTCGCTATTTTTGCGATTCTTTTTTTTGATGGATTATTACTTATAAGAAATAAAGAGAAATATTTCTTAGATTCTATGATCCAATTTTTTACAGCTTTTGGGATCATATTTGATTTTCTATTTACTAGAGTCCCATCCACGTCTAGCAGTAAAGAATTAATTCCTTTTTTTTGCAATTCAGATTGAGAAATCTTATATATTGGTAAGTTTGAATCCCAATTGACTTTTAGGATAGATCTCATTTATTTTAAGAGCTACTTTTTTCAAGCTCAGTTTCAATCAAAGGTTGAATTTTATCGAATTCATCATCTTCAACTAATAAGGCACCATTATCTTTTAATTTACCCACAATAAAAAAAGGATCTAGTGGAATGTATAAGCCATATTCTTGGTCAAAAAGATTAAAGTTAACAAGCAATTCATAACTCTCACTATCATCATCGACGTAATCTTCTTCTAATTCATCGTATATTGGTTCTTCAAGTTCTCCTGATACTGTTAATGTAACTGCTGATCTGATAAGTCTTAAATCATGTTCTTGAAGAACTGCTTCAGCATTTTTTAATATTTGTTCATTTTTATCTATTTTCTCAATTAGTTCAGGTTCATCTTTTTCATTTATCTTAAAAAGACTTACTGGAGTATCAACTGGCGTTAATAAAGCATATTCTTGGCCTTCAACACTTACTAATTGTTCAAGATAACAAAATAGCTCGTTTCCATTTGAGTCATTTAATAACAGAGTCTGTGCATCATAATTATCATTTGAGTTTTCTTCTTTCATTTAAAAATTATATATCCTTTTTAATACTAATATTTTATCTGACGTTTACCAGCTATTTCTTCTAATTCAGGACCCTCTTCGATCCATTGCTCAAGAATTATTTTTGCTGAAAAACTATCAATCAAACCGGATTTATCTTTTTTTATTCCAAATCTATATGTAGATTCCCAAGTTGAGCTATGTTCGTTGACGTAAGAAAATGGAAGCTTTAATTCATTTGAAAGTAATTGACAGTAATTTTTGCAGTCAATTGCTTGAGTTGTCATTTGACCTTCATCATCTAGTGGAATACCCACAATAAACCCAGTCAAATTAAATTCGTTTATATAATTTTTAATTATTTTAATCTCTTGATTATTTTCAAACCGTTTTACTGCTGGAAGTATATTTGATGTTATACAAAGGGGATCACAATAAGCTAATCCTATTCTTTTGGTACCTACATCCAAACTCAAAATTGACTTAGGTTTGGGTTTGCAAAATTTCATTTTGTTTTTAATGGAAAAGGAGATGGATATGGATTACCTTGTGGACTTAATTTTTCAAAGATTGATTCCAAAGATTGATTTATTATATTTACCTGTTTGCCTTCATTCTTAACTATTGTATTCCTGATAAGAATTATTTCTTGATTTTTTTCTTTGAGATTACATTCTTCTAGAAAAAGATTTAATTGAGAATTTTCTTCATAGGTTTTTAAATATGAAACAGTGGATTTTTCAAAAAATCTTTTTATAAATTCTTTTAAAATAGAATTGAATCTCTTATCCCAAAATCTACTTATGGTTAAAGTATAAATTTCTTCGTTTTGAAAATTTATATCTTTTAAAATTGTACATAAAACTGAATTTTCATATATTAAGGCACCACTTTTAGAGTTATTTCTTTTTAAAATATCGTCTTGATCAAAATCTAAAATATTTCTTATTAAGGGAGATTGATTTGATCTTATGAAATTCACTATTTTTAAAATATTTTGTTTATTAATGTTTTGGAATTCATGAATTAATTCATAGGCATTGATATTTTCATTTATAGATTTATTTAGATCAGAACCATCCCAAAGGATTATCTCTCCTAACGGTTGAAAGCCTAATTCTCTTGAGGTTGATATAAGGTCAACATTATTTATATCAGCGTTAATTATCCAACTTGAAGTTTTTATGTCTTTTATTGAGAGAGATTTTTTTATCAATCCTAAGGTTAATTGTTTATCTGTTAAAGAACAATTGTTTTTAATCAACTTGGGCTTAGATATTTTTAGGCAAGTTTCTTTTTTGTTTAAGGGGAAAATATTCAAATAACCAATAATTTCGTTTCCATATATAGCAATTATGCATTTATTTTTATTTTTCTTAAGATTATTTAAAAAAATTTTTAAGTCATCAAATGTATTTATAATCGCCATCTTTAAAAACCAATTATTCAATTCCTTATTTTTAATATCTATTAAAAGGTTAATGTGCCTTATATGGAGTTCTTCAAAAGTTACTTCCATTCCTTTTTTCGATTGAAAAGAATAAGAGGTATCTTTTTTCATTTACTTTTTTTCTCTTATTAATACTATAGGGGTTTTTTCATCTCCATTGCCAGCTGGATTAGATATTAAGTTTCTTTTGAGTATTTTATTTACTGTTTTATTTGAACAGGCTAAGACTTTCACACCTCCAAGATCATTAACATCGACTACAGCAACATCTATATTCAGATAGTTCGATACCTCCTTACAAAATAAATCCGCATTGAGAGGACCCATAACTATACTCTTGTCGTAAGGTGTAACTGTACCGCTTATATCATCAATGAGAGATGATTCTGAACCAGTTAACCTATAAAATATACCTTTTATACCAACTAATTTGAAGAGAAATCCAACACAAAGTGCTAAGGTTATTCTTGTAACTCCGATTCTGTTTATTAATAATTGCATGCCGCAAGCTGTTGCGAGACTACTTGTGGGGTGAAAAAAATAACATAAAGCTTTCGAAAATAAACTATACTCTAAATTTTGAGGGGAAATATATCTATTTTGCATAATCGCAAGTGGACTCTCACCGATTATTAAAATATCATTTTCTTCTACAATTCCTTTACAGTATTCAATCACAGTATTTACTGGGTTATCAAAGCAACCAAGTAAATCGGTTTTAATAGCTAACGCATTATATTTATTATTTAAAGGAATTTCAAAAACTTCTTTCGTTCTTTGTTTTTGACCATCTAAATTAATTAACAAACAATCCTTATTATTTGAAATACCAAAATGTCCATAATTCTCCCAAAATACTTTTAACCATAGATATTTTATTTTTTTTCTAAAATTATTATTGTTGAATTTATATATGATTCTTACAAATAAATCTGAATTTGACTTGATAATTGTTGTTGGCCAATAATTATTTAAATTCTCAATTTTATTATTATTGTATATATAAATATCTTCTTGATAGTCTAAATTTTGGCAATATTCGTTACCTTTACTTTTGAAAAAATCTAATTCAAAATTTATATTTGATACCATCGTCTCTTTTCTTTTACTTTTATTAGTTATTTTTAAATCTATAATTAATTCGTTTAAACCATCCTTTTTTTTGATTTTGTAATTTATAGGGACCAGATTTAATTTTGATTTGGGTGATTTTTTAATATATAAATCTGAAAGAATTAAAAAAATTAAAAGAACTAAGAGGATATTTATTAATATCATTTTTTAAATTAATTATTGTTTTTATCTTTTTTTTCAGAAATGATACTGTTGTATTCATTAAAACTTTCTACGGAAAATTCCGTATCATTTATGTCAATCCCTTTTAACTCTCCAATAACTTTGTTTAATTCATCTATATTAATCATTCCATTTTGATCGTATTTAATTTCACCATCACTGTTAATAATTATGGTTTGTGGAATTAAACCGTTCCAATAATAGTTAGGTTCATTTGGAAGTTCAGACTTTTCTTTATCCTGTAATTCATCTGTAGTTAGAGCAATGATATCTATATTATTTCTCCATATCAAATCTAAACCAGATATTATCGGAGCCATAGCTTTACTATCTGAGCTGTCGTCAAGATAAAAAAATAAAACTGCGACTCTCTTATTTTTTAATGATTCCTGAAGAGTTGTCTGGGGGGGAACTATAGCCCCATTACCTGCATATATAGGAAAGATATTGCCATCGTAACTATCAGAATCTCTAGAGGCATTTGCTTTATATGGACTTAAGAAAATTAATGCTATTAGGACCCATTGAATTATTTTCATTAAAGTTTAAAAACTTACTTTGAACTTGATCTTCCTAATCCTTGAAGGATTCCTTTCCCCACTAAACCGATAGCTTTGCCAACGACCTTTGTAAGAAAAGTTACGAAAAGATTAACGATATATTTTACCGCAACTTCTAACTGCGGTGCTACGGCATCTCTTATCTCAACTAATAATGTAACTTGTTTTTGTAGCCATTCTAGATTTTCTAATTCTTTCTCCCTATTTTCATTTTTAAAGTAACGGGTAAATTTTTTATCGATAATATCAATATATTCTCGTTTACTCTCATACAAGTATATAGGCATATAAATATAGTCATGCCAGCGATTGTAGTTATTAATATTATTTCTAAATCTTTCAAAATTTCTTGTCGATTGTAATTCGGGATTTATAAGTACAGTTCTTAATTCAGGCCAAGAAGAACAAATGTTAAAGATTTCAGAAGCTAATAAATTACAGTTCCTTATTGCCCAATTTGAAATTATATTTTCAAGGATCAAAAACGATTCTGTTTCATATAGAGGGAGTAATTTCCCATCATATTCAAGAGCTTCATTTTTAATAATTGGCTCTATAAACATTATTGATTCATGTGATTCTCTATCTATATCTTCGCAAATCACCTCACTATAAATAAAATCATTTATTGAAACAGATTCGCTTCCTTTTTTTAATCGAAAATAACTGTCTGTGATATTTGTAATTGTATTAACTTTGAGTTCTTTTATGAGAGAATTTAAATCATCTTTAAAATCTTTTTCCTTATAGTTTTCCTTAATATTTTTTACTAAATTATCTAACTCATCTAACATTTTGCAAATTAGTCGTGAAATGAATTCTTTCTTTATTCCAGAGAGAATTATTGATGAATTATTAAATTCAACTTGTAAGTTGGTTGAGCTATATCTTTCTTTTAGTCTATTTAAAATTAAATTCCATATTTCTGTAGTGTTTTTGTCTTTAATAAATATAGTGTTCTTATTTTCAAGATTAATTTTATTTTCAGTGTAAACTGCTTCTGTATAAAGTTCTAATGAATTACCCCATAAGAAAATTAGAAAAGATTTTGCAGTAATAAGTTCTCTTAATCTTCCTTTTAAAATGAATTTATAAAATTCTGGTGTTGAATCAGAGTTGACATATTTGAATATATAATTAATTTCAGAATCTATTTGTTTAAGACCTGAAGTTAGAATTTTTTGACTAAAAGAGAGAGGTTTATCTTTGTTGAATTGAACTTGAGAATTATTTTCAATATCAAATACCCTTCCTCCATTTAAAATGGTATCAATAGATTCAAGAACTTTTTCTGCACCGGGATTTAAAAGAAAACCTTCAGCATTTAACGATGGAAGGGTATTTGCTTCATAAACAAGTTCGCCAGAGAGAATTATAAGAAACTTTGACTCATCATATCTTTCTCTTAATTTTAATAATTCTAACCTAATAAGATCTTCAGATTGGAAATTAAGAACATTCCATATAACTAAATCCGGAGTTTTATCAGCTGTTCCATTAATAAAATTAATGTCTAAATTTTGATCTAGTGAAGTTAACTTTAGCGATAAAGATTCTGCTATTAAGCTTGGAGCAATAATCAATATCGATTTTTTTGAAATTAATTCCAAAACTAGATTTCTTATCTCTTATACAAAATTAACTAACAATTACTGCAAATACCAGTCTTAAATCAATTTTTTACTCTTTTAAGCGTAGAAATTTTTGTTTAAATCAAATTCATTTTATCTCTCTGATGAGAATACATTATTCGCATCGTTTATCGTGAATTTATTTTCATATAGAGCTTTACCTACAATTACGCCAAAGAGTCCAGAATTTTCAAATTTTACTAGCGATAATAAATCAGAAATTGAACCAACACCTCCTGATGCTATTACTGGAATATCTGTAATTTCAAGTATGCTTTTTATGAATTCTTCATTTGTTCCTTCTAAAGTACCATCTGTATCTATATCCGTAACAATAAAACTAGCAATTTTGAATGCGGAAAACTCCTTTACTAGATCTGTGGCTAAAATATTAGATTGCTCAAGCCACCCCCTCGTACTAACTTTTCCATCTTTTGCATCTATACCAACAATTATCCTTCCAGGAAATTTATTTGATAAGTCTTTGACTAATTCTTTATTTTCTATTGCAGAGGTTCCCATGATAACTTTCTCAATGCCGTAAGAAAATAATTGTTCTATCCTTTCTTGAGATCTTATCCCCCCACCTATTTGAATAGGTATGTTCACTGTTTTCGCAATCTTTTTTATTGATTTATCGTTTTTTGGGGATCCGGTTTTTGCAGCATCCAAATCAACTATATGTATATATTTTGCACCTTCGCTTTCCCAAAATTTAGCCTGCTCATGAGGCTCTTTAGTGAAGTCTTTTCTTTTATTAAAGTCCCCTTTAAAAAGCCTTACACACTTACCATTCATTAAATCAATTGCTGGTATTAGTTCCATAGAATCATCCTTTTCATTAATTACTTATTAGTAGTACTATTCAATATGTAATTCTATTTAAGATTACTACTTCAGTTAAATATTTTTTGAATATGAAAATTCTTGTAATGGGTGGCACTAGATTTGTTGGCAAGTCTTTGGTTCGAAAGTTATTAAATCAAAAACATGATATTGATATTTTCACGAGAGGTAATAAAAGTAATCCTGAAAATACAAATTTAATTAAGGGTGATAGAAATAGTTCAGAAGATATCCTCAGGTTAAGAAATAAAAAGTATGACGTTGTTTATGATATTTCTGGACGAGAGTTAGAACAAACTAAACTTCTTATAGGAAATTTAGATAACTCTTTCCAGAGATATATATATGTCAGCTCTGCAGGTGTTTATAAAGATAATTTTGAACTACCTTTATCAGAAGTTGATTCAATTGATCCAGATAGTAGGCACAAAGGAAAGTTTGAGACAGAAAATTGGTTAAAAAACCAAAAAATTCCTTTTACAAGTTTTAGGCCTACTTATATTTATGGACCTGGAAATTATAACAAAATTGAAAATTGGTTTTTTGAAAGGTTATTTACTAAAAAATCAATACCAATCCCTGGTGACGGTTCTTTAATTACTCAGCTAGGCCATGTTTCGGATCTAACTGATGTAATGATTAGGTGCATGAATTTTGAAAATTCTAAAAATAATATTTACAACTGTTCAGGTGAAAAAGGAGTAACAATCAAGGGTTTAATTTATTTGTGTGCGAACGTACTTGGATTAAACCAAAATGAGATTTCTTTAAGAACATTTGATTATAAAAAATTAGATCCTAAATCTCGAAAGGGATTTCCAATAAGATTAAAACATTATCAGACTGATATCTCTAAGATTAAGCGTGATTTAGAGTGGGTGCCATCTTTTGATTTACTTAACGGTTTAAAGGATAGTTTTGCTAACGATTTTAATAATAAAAAGAGTGAGGAGTTTGAAGAAAATTCAGATCATATTCTTTTTAATTCTTAAATAGCCTAATAAAGTCACAAAAGTCAGGATGAATCCTAACCAATAAAAAATTAAAGCCAAATTATTCAATAAGTTTATTTTTAATGGTGTAAAGAAGGTTATTACTGCAATAAAAAAGAAAAATGTTTTAAATTTACCCAATATAGATGCTGGTAAACCGTCTTTTGTAGCGTTCCTCAGGCTAGAGATAATTAATTCTCTAAATAAAATTAATGAAAAAGACCAGAAAGGTATTAAATTATTTTTACAAAGGAAGGTTAAAGGAATTAAATAAAATACTTTATCGCTTAAGGGATCAAGGATAGCTCCTAATCTGGTTTTAAGATTAAACTTTCTTGCAAGTAACCCGTCAAAATAATCAGTTAAACCTCCAATAATAATTAATATAAAGACATAAAAAGGTTTGTTAATTTCTAAAAAAAGTATTAATGGAAATACAAGAAAAAGGCGAGATATCGATAATAAGTTGGGAATATTCAAGGTTAAATTCTTAAGATTTTTTCTTAATAACAAATTGGTTTTTGTATATAAAAAATATATTACACTCTCAATGAGCTTAAATTTTTAGTAAAAATTTTAAATTGTTTTTATGCTAGATTCTAAAACTCAATTTTAATCTGAATCCTAAAGATTATAAACTCAACTTCTCTTTATGATTGATGATGTTTTATATTACAAAATTATTCCTTATGTCTAATGCAGCCTCATAGCCTAAAGCTATCTCCAGAATCTGATTTGATAAATTCAATTAAAGAATATTCTTTATTGAATAATTTATACGGGTATGTTTCTGGAGTGGTGGGTAATCTTAGAACAGTTTGTATTCAATGCCCAGGAAATCAAGAGATAAATAAATTTGAGGGAAATCTAGAGATTGTTTCTTTAAATGGACATTTCAATAAAGGAGATGTTCATTTACATTTAAGTTTTGCAGATGAGGGATGTAATGTCTTTGGTGGGCATCTTGAGGAGGGATGTATTGTAAAAAAAGGTACTGATATATTATTACTTTCTTTTGAACAACAAATTATTAATATCTCAAGTAATCATTTATTGAAAAATGAATCGCGTGTAAAAGTGTATATTTTAAAGGATTGTCCTTGGTCTAAAAGAGCAATTAGGTTGCTTAATTCATTATCTATCCCTTATGAAGTTACTTTAATAGACAATGATGAGAGCTTTCAAAAAATAATGGCTCAAAGTAGCCACAATACTTTCCCTCAAATATTTTTGGATAATAAATTTTTTGGAGGATATGATGAACTTTCAGAACAAGCAAGATTAGATAACTTAAGTTCATTTAAGTAATCTAAATTTTTTAACTATCACGATTAGTAAGCTTTTCAGAAACCAATTCTTCCTCTAACTGTTTTATTAACCTTGATACAAGACTTTGAAATTCTGGTTGACAACCTTTAAATGCAGCTTTATGTCTTATTGGTTCATTTCTAGTTCTTAAATCAGTGAGCATTAATTGTAAAGCGTCAATTTTGGGATTTATTTTCATGGTTTTATTTTATATATTTACATCTTTTAAATCATTTGCATAGCTTTTTTAAAAGAAATTTTTTTATTATCATTTGAACTCGTCACTTCTATTAATTTATTTATAGAATCGTTATTTTTTAAAGCATCTATACAACATTTTGCTACTAATCTTCTTGGGATTGATCCATTAATTTGAGTATCCTCTTTTGAATAATTTATATTCTCTGATTTAATATCTTCATTTTCTTTTAATCCTCCAGGTCTAATAATCGTCCATTCGAAATTTGAATTTCGGAGAAAGTTTTCACCTATTTTTTTCCAAATAAGAATTAAACCAAACAAGTTTAATGGGTGAAATAATTTACCAGTACAAAGAGAACTAACTAAAATTATTCTTTTAATTCCAACTCTTTTGCAACTCTCTAGTTGCCTGTATACTCCCAATGCATCAACCTTCGCAGGACCAGTTAAATCTAATGATGCTCTAGCACCAGTAGCAATTACCAATGCATCAATATCTTTTAAAGCTTTGTCAAGTTCTTTCTTATTATCTAGTGAAACTCTAATTGTTTCTAAACTCTCTAGTCCTTCTGAAATTTTTGAATTCTTCCTGATAATTTGCCTTACTTTATATCCTTTCTTAACTGCCTCTTCCGAAATTCTGTAACCTGTTTTCCCAGATGCACCAGTAATTGCTATTTTCATGATTAAAAACTAATTCAATCATTATATAAATTTCTCAGGGCTTTTTACATATAAATTTCCTTTTTCTTTTGGGATAAAGAGTACGACATAAATAACATTTTGTTCCATCACATCCTCTTGCCGTGCAGTATTCTCTGCCATAAAAGATTATTTGCAAATGTAAGGTATTCCATTCATTAACTGGAAATATCTTTTTTAGGTCTTTTTCTGTTTGAACTACGTTATCTCCATTTGTTAGCCCCCATCTTTGTGACAACCTGTGTATGTGAGTATCAACTGGGAATGAAGGGATATTAAACACTTGTGACATTACAACTGATGCTGTTTTATGGCCCACTCCTGGAAGAGATTCAAGCTTCTCAAAAGTATTTGGTACTTTACTTTTATAGTTCTCAATCAAGAGTTTAGATAGGTTATAGATGTTCTTTGATTTTTGATTAGATAGACCTAAAAATTTTATGTATTCATAAATCCCATTAATACCTAGCTTCACCATCTTCTCTGGATTATCTGCAACCTTAAATAATTTTTCGGTCAATTCATTAACTTTCTTATCTGTTGATTGAGCACTTAAAACTACAGCGATTAGAAGTGTATAAGCATTTGTATGATCAAGAGGTATTGGAGGCGATGGGTATAGCTTTTTGAGTTCCCTGAGTATTATTTCTGCTCTTTCAGCCTTTCTCATTAAATTCAACAAATTGGATGGTGTATAAAATTATACAAGAGATATTTTTGTTTAATCTTTTCTGCTAATTTAATATATTTAAAGAAGAAGAATTTTGTGGAAAATGATGCGTTAATAATTGATGATCTGCATCATAAATACGATAAGCGAGAAAATTCAGATTGGATATTAAATAACATTAACCTAAAAATTGAAAATCACGAATTATTAGGTTTGCTTGGTCCTTCTGGTTGTGGAAAAACTACTCTTTTGAGATTAATCGCAGGGTTCGAATATCCCTCTAAAGGAAGGATATCTTTAAATAATATCGAAATTTCAAGTAGAAAAAAAATTCTTAGCCCTGAGAAAAGAAATATAGGTATGGTTTTTCAAGATTACGCACTTTTCCCTCACTTAAACGTTTTAGAGAATGTGATGTTTGGTTTGAAAAATAAAAAAGATAAATCTAGAGTGAACTATTTATTAAATGTTGTTGGTCTTGATAGCTTGATTGGAAGATACCCTCATGAATTGTCTGGAGGCCAAAAACAAAGACTTGCAATTGCTAGGGCTCTTGCTCCTGGCACAAATTTTATTTTATTAGATGAACCCTTTTGTAGTCTTGATATGCATGTCAAACTTAAATTGAGAAGTGAATTACCAATTATTCTAAGAGGTTGTAATGCAAGCGGATTAATGGTTACTCATGATCCTCAAGAAGCAATGTCAATTTGCGATAAAGTT
>CACGKI010000003.1 GCA_902573565.1 uncultured Prochlorococcus sp. | reverse complement strand
TTTGCTTGTTTATATTTATTATTTAACTTCTTAGATTTTATTCATTAATTTTGAAAAAATTCAAAAATTAATATTCAAATTTGGTTGACTTTTATTGTTAATACGATGATAATGACAAAAATTATTTTTAATTGTGAATCCTCTCTCAGATACTTTTGATGATTTTGTCGATGATCTACTTTCATCGAATGTTAATTTATTGAATGGGGAACTTGATTATCTGCTTATGCAACATTTATTTAATTCTATAGATTTGAAGCGTATTAATAAAATTGCAATTGAAGATAAAGAATCATTAGCTGCCTAAGTTCTCATGAAATTTTTTTATGAAAAGTTTTGGGTTCCAGTTTTTGGCTATATTTTATCAAAATTTGTTTTTTTAATAGAAGGTAAAAAACAAGACTCTAAAAATAAAAAAAAATAAATTAATTACTTATTGTCTTTATAAAGTATTTTTAAATACACAATTTAAACCAATATATTTTGATAACAACAAAAGTTGTGCTTTAAATTTATAAATATATGCAAGGTTGAAATATAAATATATTGCTTTTTAGCAAATTAAATGAAAACAAATAACATGTTGAAGCCATATACAGTGCATTACCGTGATTTTCAAAATATAAGATTAGAAAATTGTTTTTATGCTTTTGACGCTTACGAGGCTAGAACACTAGCAATGGAATTTAATAAGTATATTAATGAGCATCCAAACAGTATTGACCTTATAAGATGCGAAAAATAAATAAAGCTTTTTATTGATTTGTAATAATAATCTATTTAAACACTCAAGAATTTATCAATAACTGCTTGACTCAACTCACTAGTATTTCCGCTAGCAACAATACCTCCGCGTTGCATCGCATAATATCTATTGGCTTGCCTTACAAAATGTAAATGTTGTTCAACTAATAAAACTCCAATTCCTGTATCTCTAATTATCTGATTAATTGCATTTTCAATGTCTAGAACTATATTAGGCTGAATACCCTCTGTAGGTTCGTCAAGTAATAGAAGTTGAGGTTTGCCCAGCAATGCTCTTGCAATAGCTAATTGCTGTTGTTGTCCTCCACTAAGATCTCCTCCTTTTCTTTGAAGAAAATCTTTTAGGATTGGGAAGAGATCGTAAATAAATGGATCTATTTTCTTGTTCTTAGATAATCCACCCGGCAAAGACTCCATTCCTAACATAAGATTTTCTTCAACTGATAGATATGGAATAATTTCTCTCCCTTGAGGAACGTAAGCCATTCCTTTCCTCGCCCTCTGATGAGGTGCTTTTCTATTGATATTTTCACCAATCAAAAAAATATCGCCATTTTTTTGTTTTAACAAGCCAATTAGTGATTTCAATAAAGTTGTTTTGCCAACTCCATTTCTTCCAATCAAGCAAACCATTTCTCCTGATTTAACATTTAAATCTACATCTCTAAGAATATGACTTTCACCATAATAAGTATTTAACGATTTTATTTCGAGTAAATTTTCCATTACTAGTCCTCAGGTCTTCCTAAATAAACATCGATAACTTTTTTGTCTTTTTGTATAGTTTCCATAGTTCCCTCACATAATACAGTGCCCTGATTTAACACTGAAACATTACTATCAAGTCTTCTTATAAATTCCATATCGTGATCTATTACCACTACGGTATTTTCTCCTGATAAAGATTTTAATAAATCAGCTGTAAGATCAGTTTCTTCATCAGTTAAACCAGCGACAGGTTCATCGACTAACATTAAATCTGGCTTCTGTCCTACCAACATGGCTATCTCTAGCCATTGCTTTTGGCCATGTGATAAAGATCCAGCTTTAGAATCAACTTTTTGAGCTAAATTAACAATCTTCACAAGACGTTCAATCTCATTAAGCTGCTCATCCTTAATATTTTTATTTATAAGGTTTAAGGGACTTTTAGGAGTTGTCACCGATATTTCAAGATTTTCTTTTACTGTTAGATTTTCAAAGATTCTTGGACTTTGGAACTTTCTTCCAACTCCAAGTCTAGCTATTTTATGCTCCTTTCTACCTACTAAAGATTTCCCTTTAAAAATAACTTCACCTTTTGTTGGCTTAACCTTTCCAGTTATTACATCAAGAAATGTTGTTTTACCTGCGCCGTTGGGTCCTATTACAGCTCTTAATTCTCCTTTCTTTAAATTTAAATTAAGTTTGTTGAGAGCTAAAAAACCCTCGAAACTAACAGTAATATTTATTAAATTTAGAAGATCTTTATTATTCATTATTCCCCTCCTTATTGTTAACTTCTAAGCTGGGATAGGTTTCAATCTTCCTTTTCAAACCAAATCTTTGAAGAAGATTCCTAGGACCATCTCCTTGGATCCATCCTAAAACTCCTTCTGGCAGAGCTGTTACAACTAAGATAAATAACCCTCCTTGAATAAACATCCAGCTAGCAGGTAAAGCTTCACTTACAAGACTTTTTGCATAGTTGATGAAAACTGCTCCTAGTATCGCGCCCAATAAAGTTCCTCTCCCTCCTACTGCAACCCATATAACCATTTCTATAGAAAAGGGAACCGTCATAAATTGAGGTGATACTATCCCAGACTGAACGGTATATAAAGCTCCGGAAATTCCTGCGAGACCTCCAGCAATAGAAAATATTATCGTCTTGAATATAACTGGGTTGTATCCTGTAAATCTAACTCTTGGTTCATCATCTCGTATCCCTATAAGAATATTTCCAAATCTTCCTTTAACTACCCACTTTGCAAAAAACCATGCGCCTATTACTAGTATGGCGGTTATCCAAAAGAATATTCTTTGCATGGACTCAGAACCTACCATCTGACCAAATAGTTGTGTTACATCTGTTTTTAATCCATTTGTTCCATTTATAAGTTTTTGTTGTCCATTAAAGAAGTTAAAGAATACAAGAAGAGAAGCTTGAGTAAGTATAGAAAAATAAACCCCTTTGATTCTATTTCTGAAAACAAGAAATCCAATTAAACCAGCAACCAATGCTGGAATTATCCAGATCGCGAAGAAGGTAAAAACAGGCGATTTAAAAGGTTCCCAGAAAAAAGGTAATTTTTCAACACCATATAAAGCAAAAAATTCAGGAATATTATTTGGAAATTCAGAGGAGCTGGTTATTTGCAAATACATTGCTGCACAATATCCACCTAGTGCAAAAAATATACCTTGTCCAAGACTTAGTAAACCTGTATATCCCCAGATAAGATCAACACCAAGTGCGACTATGGATAATGATAAGTATCTACCAAGAAGATTTAGTCTAAATACAGGGAGTATAGTTGGTGCTGCAATAATTAAGGCTATTAATATTATCCAAAATGATAATACTATTTTTTTATCGAATTTAATTTTACTTAAGGACATTAGTTTTCAACCATCCTGCCTTTTTGAGGAAACAAACCTGTAGGTTTAAATTGTAAGAACATTACAATTAGTGCAAATATCATTACCCTTGCCATACTTGTGGTTGCAAAAAAGTTGATTGTGTTTGATAGAGGTAAAGGCATATCTGGCCATATTGATAAGAGCCTTCCAGCTCCAATTAAATCAGTCATTATTCCTATTCCAAAAGAAGCGAGTACTGTTCCTAATAAATTTCCTACTCCTACCAGCACTACAACCATAAAACAACCAACTATATAGTTTCCGCCAACATTTGGTCCTACAGAACCTAAAAGTGATACTGCTACCCCAGCAACTCCTGCCAATCCAGAGCCTATCCCAAAAGTAATAATATCTACTTTTTCAGTAGATATACCAAGACAATCGCTCATTTGTCGGTTCTGAGTAACTGCTCTTATACGCATACCCCAAGCACTTTGATTAAGAAATAATGTTATTGCTATTACAGAGATTAGAGTAATAACAATTATCATTAATCTTGTCTTAGGAAATGCAGTGCCAATAATTTCTACTTGACCTCTCATCCATGAGGGTGCTGTTACATCAACATTTCGAGCGCTTGCTCTACTAAGTTTGCTTACAGAGGATGAGATTACACTACCTGTAAGGACTCCAGTTAATGCGGCAAATATCCAAGAACTAAATTTAAAATATTTGAAATTTATTGATTCTTTTATTTTTGATGGGAATGCTGATGGTAAGAATAAACCAATTAACAGACTTATAACCAGACCGGTCCCATAAGCTAAAGGTACACTTCTGACAAATTGTTGAAGGATTAAGCTTACGCCCCAAGTTGCGAGTAGCGTTTCCAATGGACTTCCATAAAGCCTTCTTATTATTGTTTTTTCCAGAAGAATTCCTACTACTCCACTAACAATAAAAGCAAGGAAAATAGAAACTATTATGTACGAATTGTAGAAAGGTTTTAATATAGGTAATTTGAAGATTAATTGTGTTACATATGTTGTGTAAGCTCCAAGCATCATAAGTTCTCCATGGGCAAGATTTATTACACCCATAAGACCAAAAACAATTGCTAGACCTAATGCAGCAACAAGTAGTACAGATCCGATTGCAACACCATTAAAAAGACTATCTAGAAGTAACTCCAATTTAGAAAAAGAAAATATTTGATTATATAAAATAAAAGGAGGTGTAAACCTCCTTTTATTTTGAAGTATAGGTTTTAATTACATTAAAGCTTATACTTTTCTCCTTTTGAAGGATCTGTCCAATCGCATGCATATCCTTTTGAACTAGGATGCTTTTGGTTCCATGCTTGAGGAAGAACAACTCCTGTCTCTTCAAGAATTGTAAATCCACCCTCTGCATTAATCTCTCCAATTCTTACTGTTTGAGAGAGGTGGTGGTTAGGCATAACCTCAACAGGACCTTGGGGTGCATCAAACTTTTGTCCAACTAAGGCTTCCCTTACTGCATTGTCGTCAAAAGTTCCAGCATCTTCAACTGCCTGTTTCCATAAATAAACCATGTTATAAGCAGATTCTTGAGGATCAGCTACAACACGATCAGCTCCCCATCTTTTCTTGAAACTTTTAGCAAATTTCTTCGATGCAGGAGTATCGATTGACATCATGTAGTTCCAAGCACCGTAGTGACCTTCAAGGAACTCTGGACCGATTGTACTAATCTCTTCTTCAGCAATAGAATAGTTCATTACGTAGTAGCCACTTGAAGGAGTGATCCCTGCGTCTTGAATCTGTTTAAAGAATGCAACGTTTTGGTCACCATTAAGTGTGTTAATGATTATTCCACCTTCAGGCAATGCCTTTTTGATTTTTGAAATTATTGGAGCAACTTCAGTATTTCCTAAGGGAAGGTAATCTTCTCCAACTACTTTACCTCCTAACTGTTTTACCTGCGCTTTTGTAATTGTGTTAGAAGTTCTTGGGAAAACATAATCTGAACCTACAAGGAAGAAATCTCCACCAGCTGCTGGAGAACGTTTATACATGAAGTCTGTAGCAGGTTCTGACTGTTGGTTTGGCGTTGCTCCTGTATAGAAAATGTTGTTAGAACATTCTTGCGCTTCATATTGAATAGGGTAGTAAAGGAAGGCATCCTTTGATTCGTAAACAGGTAACATTGCCTTTCTACTTGCAGATGTCCAACCACCAAATACGACAGGAACCCCGTCTTGGTCTATAAGTTTTTTGGATTTTTCAGCAAAAGTGGGCCAGTCAGATGCGCCATCTTCAACTATGTATTCTATTTTGTAGCTTTTGCCGCCAACTGTTACGCCACCAGCAGCATTTATCTCTTCAATAGCCATTTTTTCTGTATCAACGAGTGTTGATTCTGAAATAGCCATTGTTCCAGATAACGAATGCAAAATACCAACGGTAACTGTGTCATCGAAACTTCCGGAGGTTCCACCTCCACCACATGAAGTTGCCGTGACCGCAAGTGAGGCAGTAGCTAATCCTGCCAAAATACGCCTTGAAATTCTCATGAATTAGGATAAATTAGGTAATTGACCCTCATTAGGGGGATAAAATAAAAGTTATTAACGAGTGAGGATATGTTTTGTATCAGTCGTAACTTTTTGTTGAATCCAATATATTAGTAATGAACATTTTTCTAGTTTCGATTGTTGGGTATATGTGATTCTAAAAATCTAGTTATTTCTTCAACTCCTTTGCCTTTACTTAGGTTGGTAAAAAACCAAGGTTTCCCTTTTCTCATAAATTCCGTATCACTTTTCATAATATTTAAATCTGCACCAACCATATCTGCTAAGTCAATTTTGTTTATTAATAATAAATCTGACCTTGTTATCCCTGGTCCTCCTTTCCTAGGGATTTTGTCTCCGGCGGATACATCAATTACATATATTGATAAATCTACGAGTTCTGGACTAAAACTAGATGCTAAATTATCACCTCCACTTTCTACAAAAACAAAATCTAAAGGATTATATTTATTCTCTAATTCAAAAACTGCATTTTTATTTAAGGAACAATCTTCTCTTATCGCTGTATGAGGACAACCACCTGTTTCAACCCCAATAATCCTTCCTTCCTCTAAAACTTTTTTATTTATTAGGAAGTTAGCATCTTCTTTGGTGTAGATATCATTAGTGACAACTGCTAACTCATAATTTTTTTTCAGGCTTAGGCATAGAGTCTCTACTAGTGCAGTTTTTCCTGAACCTACTGGCCCAGCAACTCCTATTCTCAATTTACTACTCATAAATTAATTTCTAAAAAGTTTTGTATAAAGGTCATTATGATTTTGTTGTGCCATAGCTAAACCTATATTGCCAAAATAGATGTCATCAATTTCTTTGTCCATAATTTCTTTAGAAACTTTTGAAATTATTGCTAATAAATCTCTCTGAATTAAATGAGCTTTTGTTGAACCAATAGGAATAATCCTTAATGCTGCACTTAGTTGGTTTGCGCTCCACGCGTAGAAAAAATTCTCAACCATTTCTATCTTCGTAATTTCAAAACAATAGCAAGCCCAACTCCAAGCTAGTGGCCAGGAGGATTTTTTATTATTTTCATATGTACATTCAAATCCAAATTCTTTTGTTAAATCAAAAAGAGATTTTGCCATTTGAGTTTGTTGTTCTCTCATTTCGACAGAGTCCTTTGATGAGAGTATCCACTTATCCAAACTCAATAGCTTTTTTGAGTTGTTTTTTAAATTTTTGCCTTCATTTATCTCATTAAAAATATCAAAAAAATCTATTAATAGTTTTCCATCTAGTCTTATCTGGCCAATTTCAAGTTCTCTTATGATTAATTCTTTTACCGAATTTGAGTCTTTTAAATTTTTATTGTGAAGATAACTCTCCATTCCCTCTGAATAACAAAATCCTCCAACTGGTAAATTAGGACTTATTAATAAATATTTTAATAAGTGACTTTTACTCATGACTATGCGCACCTCTTTCCGGAAAAAATTTTTTCTGGGTATTAATAATATCAACATTAAAATTTTTAAGCATATTCTTTATTAGGTAATCATCTTTTGTCAGAAGAATGTCTTCTTCAATTTCTACTTCTACATGCCTATTCCCCAGATGATAAGCAGTTTTAATAAGTTCAATTTTAGAATTTGAACTTATTTCAATTAAATTTTCTTTTTGGGCAATTATCTCAATATAAAAATTAGGCTCATTGGTTAAAAGAATATCTCCATCATTTAATTTGCCATTTCTAGGTAATTGCAAAATTATTTCTTGATCACAATCAGTTAATCTTTTAGCTCGTAAGATTCTTCTTTCATTTGAACTTAGAGTAAGTTTTAAAAATGAACCTAATCTAGGTTTCTCCTTAATCCAATCAGTTACAACTATTTGTTTATTTATTCTCATAATCAAAATTTTTGGTTACTTTAATTTAGTAATTAAAGAAAACAATTTATGATTAAAACTTCTTGGGAAGGTAATTGTTTCTTAAATTTTTTCAATCATAAAGCAAGTTTAGGAAATGTTGATAAAACAATCTTTAAATCTAAATCAACTTCTCCCTATAAGTTATTAAAGTCTACTCATGATAAGGAGGGCAGATGCATTTTGCCTGTGCTTCATACTGCAGGGGGATTGGTTGGTGGAGACTTACTTGAGTTTGAAGTAAATCTTGAAGAAAACTCCAAGGTTCTTTTAACAACTTCCTCAGCTCAGAAAGTATATGGGTCTGTTGGAAGATCTAAGATTAATCCAAAAGGAAGTTTTTCAAAGCAAAAAAATCTCATAAAAATTCTTGATAATGCTCATTTGGAATATTTGCCTCAAGAAACTATTGTCTTTGCAAATGGTTTATATGATCAAAAGTTTAAAGTATCTATCTCAGAAACCTCAAGTTTTTTATTTACGGATTTAATAAGACTTGGAAGATCTTCCTCTGGAGAATCTATTGAAAATGGCATTTTTAGGTCTAAATTAGAAATTATGAGAAATAATGATTTATATGATGATTGGGAATATGTTGATCAAATTGAATTATCTAAAACAAGTTATGAGGCAAAGTCAGGCATGGATTACATGCCCGTTTTTGGATCATTAATTTGGATTTGCGAAAAAGATTTTTCCAAGTCAAAAATAAGTAATCTTGTGAGAAATATAAAAAAAATTTTCAATGAAACTAATAATAATTTATCAATTGGAATCCTTGAAAATGGAATTTCTGTAAGATTCCTAGGTAGTTCTTCTCAGGATGCTAGGAAATGTTTTTTTTGTATTTGGAAACAAATTAGGTCTGTTTGTGGATTTTGTGAGCCAAAATATCAAGGTGTATGGCCTTTACAAGATTCTATGAATTATTAATTATGTTCATGGAGAACCTTTTTTAAGAATTTATAGATTAATTTTTTATTATGCATCTTTCACCTCAAGAAAAGGACAAATTATTGATTTTTTCTGCTGCGCTTTTAGCTGAAAGAAGGCTTAGTCGAGGTCTTAGGCTTAATTATCCCGAAACAATTGCTTTTTTGAGTTTTCAAGTTCTTGAAGGTGCTCGAGATGGAAAAAGTGTAAGTCAATTAATGTCAGAGGGAACTACCTGGCTTTCAAAATCACAAGTTATGGAGGGCATTCCTGAAATGGTTGATGAAGTACAAATAGAGGCGGTTTTCCCTGATGGGACAAAGTTAGTTACTATTCACAATCCAATTAATTAGTTATGAGTAATTTAATTCCTGGCGAAATAATTCCTGAACAAGGTGAAATTGAATTAAATCTTGGTAAGGAAGTTAAAACTATAAAAGTTTCTAATTCTGGAGATAGGCCTGTACAAATTGGATCTCATTATCATTTTTTTGAAGCTAATAAGGCTTTAATTTTTGATCGGGAATTAACACTTGGTATGCGTCTTGATATTCCTGCAGGAACAGCAATTAGATTTGAACCTGGAGACACAACTGATGTCAAATTAGTTCCTTATTCAGGTTTAAGGATTGCGCATGGTTTTAATTCATTGGTTAATAGTTCTTTAGATACTTAAAATTATGTCCTATAAAATTGACAGAAATACTTATGCGCAAACTTACGGACCCACTATCGGAGATAGGGTTAGGCTTGCTGATACCGAACTTTTTATTGAAGTTGAAAAGGATTTAACTACATACGGAGATGAAGTTAAGTTCGGTGGAGGAAAAGTTATTCGAGATGGGATGGGACAGTCTCAAGTAAGAAGAGTTGATGGAGCAGTAGATACAGTAATAACTAATGCTTTGATCGTAGATTGGTGGGGAATAATTAAGGCTGATGTGGGTATAAAAGATGGAATGATTTTTGAAATTGGTAAGGCTGGTAATCCTGATATCCAGGATAATGTCGATATTGTTATTGGCGCATCAACAGAAGTAATAGCAGGAGAAGGCCATATACTTACTGCAGGTTCAATAGATACCCACATTCACTTTATTTGTCCCCAACAAATAGAGACAGCACTAGCCTCAGGGATCACAACCATGCTTGGAGGAGGAACTGGACCTGCAACTGGTACAAATGCGACTACTTGTACTCCGGGGTCTTTTCATATTTCAAGAATGCTTCAATCTGCAGAAGCATTTCCCATGAATTTAGGTTTTTTTGGAAAAGGAAACTCAACAAATGAGAGCAATCTTTTTGATCAGGTTGAAGCCGGTGCATGTGGATTAAAACTTCATGAGGATTGGGGAACTACTCCCTCTACAATAAATTCTTGTCTTAATGTTGCTGATAAGTTTGACGTACAAGTATGTATTCATACTGATACTTTGAATGAGGCTGGATTTGTTGAAGATACCATCAACGCTATTGCAGGAAGAACTATTCATACTTTTCATACTGAAGGAGCAGGTGGAGGTCATGCACCAGACATTATTAAAATTTGTGGAGAAAAAAATGTTCTTCCAAGTAGTACTAATCCAACAAGACCCTATACGAAGAACACCTTAGAAGAACATCTTGACATGTTAATGGTTTGTCATCATTTAGATTCTAAGATCCCAGAAGATATTGCATTTGCTGAATCAAGGATCAGAAGAGAGACTATTGCGGCTGAAGATATCTTGCATGATATTGGTGCCTTTTCTATTATTGCTAGCGATTCTCAAGCTATGGGAAGAGTTGGTGAAGTAATTACAAGAACTTTTCAAACCGCTCATAAGATGAAAGTCCAGAGGGGGCCGCTATCGCAGGATTCTGATAGGAACGATAATTACAGAGTAAAGAGATATATTTCTAAAGTCACAATTAACCCTGCAATAGCTCATGGTATTAATAAACATGTTGGGTCTATAGAAAAGGGCAAAATTGCGGATTTGGTATTGTGGAAACCTTCATTTTTTGCGGTAAAGCCTGAATTAGTCGTTAAAGGAGGATCTATAGTTTGGTCTCAAATGGGTGATGCAAATGCTTCAATTCCTACTCCAGGGCCTGTACATGGTCGACCTATGTTTGCAAGTTTCGGCAAATCTCTAATAAAGAGTTCTTTTAGCTTTTTAAGTAAAAATTCAATTGATCAAAATATTCCAAATAAATTGGGCTTACAAAAGAAATGTATTGCCGTAGAAAATACCAGAAATATCAATAAATCAGACTTAAAACTTAATAGTAAACTACCAAATATTTCAGTCGATCCTCAAACTTATGAAGTTTTTTCTGATGGGGAACTTCTTACTTGTGAACCTCTTGATGAAGTCCCAATGGCTCAAAGGTACTTTTTACTTTAGAAGTTTTTAATTAATTCTTTTTCAGTTTTCTTTATATCTTGTGACCCAGCGATTGCCAAATCTTCTTGTAGTTTGTTCTCACAAGATAGAACCCTTGACCAACTTGGTAATTGCTGTGTCGTAGGGCAAGCTAAGTAATCTTCTGTAGCAGGTCTTAATAGTTTCGCAAATTTTTGTACTGATAGCTCTTCTTCATGCCTATCGTATGGAAGTTGATTAACTGCTGAATCTAATCCAAATTGTTTTACCCGATCTTCCCCAACTCTTTTGTAAAGAACTTCTAAGGTTGCAAGTTGAGTACTTGTTAAGGTCTCTGCTTGATGCTCCATTAGACCTCTTAAAACACTTGATAGAATTTCTGTACACATTTTTTGTAATCCTTCTTTGGATGAATCACCAATATTTTTGTGTTTATGATCAAACAAACCTAGGTCAACTTGGGCTATTTTAGAGGTTCTTACGTTTCTATAAACCTCTGATAACAAACCAATCTCTAATCCCCAGTCACAAGGAATTCTTAAATTCATAGCAAGATCTTTAGTGAAAGCAAACTCACCTGCTAATGGATATCTAAATGATTGAAGATATTGTAAAAAGGGACCCTTCCCTACTAACTGCTCAAGACTTGCCAATAAGGGGCCTACAAATAATCTTGTTGCCCTTCCTTGCAATTGATTGGTCTCTAAGGATAGCCTGCTGTAAAAAGCCTTTACATACGATATTCCATATGATTCATCCAGAAGGGGAAGTATCATTCTTGAAGGATACAAAGGACTAAAAGTTCTTATATCAGCGTCAAAAAGAGCAACAACTTCTGATTTTCGTGTTGCAACTCCTATGCCTTGCCAGACAGCCCATCCTTTGCCTGGGGTTCCTAACAGTTCTAAACCATTTTTTTCTTGGCTTTTTAAAAGTTCTATTACAGAGGGAGAATTAGTCCATTGAACGTGAACTGGAAATGGCATTGAGTCAAAAAATGATTTTGCTGCTTTAACTTGCGCAACAGTTTTTGCAGAAAGAGCAATAACTAATTCATTTAAGCCTGTAAGGTCTTTTAAAACTTCTCTTATGTCTTTCAATGCTGGACGTTCAAATTCCTCATATAAGCAAGGTATTAAAATGCTAGTTGATCTTTTTTTAAGACTTTTGTTTAATTCTTTAAGTAAATTTCTTGTAACTCCATATTCATGTATTGTTGTGATTAACCCTTGTTGAAAGTCCATTTTCTAATTGATGTGCAGAATAGTATTAATAATTGATTGATTTTTTCAAAGTGAAGCAAATTGATCCAGAGAAAAAATTAGATAGATTAAAGATCGATAAATTGTTAAAAACAATTTATTCAAATAATACTACAGAAGAAATTAATTTTATTTCAAATCAATTATTACAGATTTTAGATGATTTCTCAGAGAAATCTGCTTATGAAGAAATAAGAGATAAGGAAAGGTGGAATGAATCTCATTCGGTTTTGATAACCTATGCAGATAGTATTTATAAAAATGGCGAGGCAACATTAATTACTCTTAGTGAGTTGTTAAGTAAACATTTTGGCAGTCTTTCTAAAGTTGTACATATTCTTCCTTTTTTGAAATCTACAAGTGATGGAGGTTTTGCAGTCTCAAGTTATGATTCTTTAGAAGAAAAATTTGGTGATTGGGTTGATCTCAAAAGTATATCTAAAAATCATGATTTGATGGCCGATTTAGTACTAAACCATGTCTCCTCATCTCACCCATGGGTTCAACAATTTATTAAATCCCAAGAACCAGGTATATCAAATGTTTTTTCACCGAAACAAAATCTTAACTGGTCAAATGTAGTTAGGCCAAGAAGTTCATCTTTGTTTTCTCAAATAAATACAGAAGATGGGCCTAAACAAGTTTGGACAACTTTTGGTCCAGATCAAATTGATTTGAATTGGCATAATCCAAAAATGACTCTTGAGTTCTTAAATTTAATAATTACTTATTTATCTAATGGAATTAAATGGTTTAGGCTTGATGCTGTAGGTTTTATTTGGAAGGAGTCAGGGACAACTTGCTTACATTTACCAAAAGCACATTCAATTGTGAAACTCTTAAGAGTTCTTTTAAATAATCTTCTTGATGAGGGTGTTTTAATTACTGAAACTAATGTTCCTCAAAAGGAAAATCTATCTTATCTGATTCCTGATGATGAAGCCCATATGGCATATAATTTTCCATTACCTCCTCTTCTCTTAGAAGCAATTATTACTTCAAGAGCTGATATTCTAAACTCATGGATTTTTGATTGGCCAGTATTACCTGAAGATACTACTTTATTTAATTTCAGTGCATCTCACGATGGTGTTGGGTTAAGAGCTCTTGAGGGTTTAATGAATGAGCAGAGGATTAAAGATTTATTAATTAATTGTGAGAAAAGAGGCGGATTAGTAAGTCATAGACGTTTATCAAATGGTGATGATAAACCTTATGAATTGAATATTAGTTGGTGGAGTGCAATGGAAGACTCTAGTAGAGATGCCAAAAGATTTCAATATGAGAGATTTATTTTGAGTCAATTATTAGTAATGGCTCTAAAAGGGGTTCCTGCATTTTATTTGCCAGCATTATTAGCTTCAGAAAATGATATTAAAAGTTTTTCAATGACAGGTCAAAGAAGAGACCTTAATAGAGAAAAGTTTAAGTCAGAACATCTTTTAGCCGTTTTAAACAATCCTGAATCTAATGCTAATAAAAACTTAAAATATCTTCGTAATGCTATGGATATCAGATCAAAATTAAAGCAATTTCACCCTTGTTCAGAAATGAAATGTTTGTCTAAAGGTAGAAGTGATATTGTTGTAATCAAAAGAGGTAAAGGCCCTGAGTCTGTTTTTGCAATCCATAATATGACTGAAAATAAAATTAATTTTCAATTGAATGATAATGATATTCCAAAAATAAATGATAATGATTTCAATACTCATGATTTTTTAAAAACCACTAAATACAATTGCAAAAATATAAGTCTTGATCCTTTTCAAGTAATTTGGCTTAGTGCTTTATAACAATGTTAGAAAATTCTTCTATTTGGGTAGTTAGTGATGTAGATGGTACTTTAATGGATCACTCATATGATTTATCACCTGCTAAAGAAACTATAAAAAAACTACAAAAATTATTTATACCCGTAATTCTTTGTACAAGTAAAACCGCTTCTGAAGTAAAAGTTATTAGAAAAGAACTTAACTTGACGGATCCTTATATTGTTGAGAATGGTGCGGCAATATATGGTGAATCACTTAAAAGAGTA
Source organism: uncultured Prochlorococcus sp. (assembly GCA_902573565.1). Taxonomy (GTDB): domain Bacteria; phylum Cyanobacteriota; class Cyanobacteriia; order PCC-6307; family Cyanobiaceae; genus Prochlorococcus_A. The sequence goes on along the minus strand of CACGKI010000003.1, from coordinate 91,677 downwards.
AATGGAGAAATTATTCTTGGAATAAAATACGAATCTCTTGAAGAAATCTTAAATTTTATTTCTTATGAAATCGATTATGAACTTACTCCTCTTAATAATCTCACTGATAAAGAAGCCACTCAGCTAACAGGTTTAGAAGGAAACTCATTGAACTTAATGCGTGATAGGCATTGGAGCATGCCTTTTTTAAATCCGCCAAGTTATTTAGAAGAGAAAATTAATATCTGTTGTAAAAAGTTTAATGTTGATATTTTTAAGGGAAATAGAATGAGTCACTTATTATCTACAAAATCGAATAAAGGTAAAGCCATAAATGCCCTTAAACAATATTCAAATGTACAAAATATTGAAATTATAGGTTTGGGAGATTCTCCAAATGATTTGCCTCTACTTTTAAATTCAGATATTAAAATTGTTATTCCTGGAATAGACGGCCCCAACTTGAATTTACTAGATCAATTAAAAGATTTGGAATTTACTTTAGCTTCTGAACCAAATGGATATGGTTGGAAAAATGAAATCAATAAATTAATAAATAATCTAGAACTAAGTTAGAAAGATGAAAGATTTAGATATTAATTTTCCTCTTGATAAATTTGAAAAATTAATTATTGATATTGGTTGGGAATCCTTAGATGATTGGTTCAATTTTTGGAATAATCAAAGAAATATTCTTTCATTTGATCAGTATTGGAACAGTAAAGTAAATGATGATTGGATTTGGGGTTTGGCTTTACCTCTTTTATCTCAGGCTTATAAATTTCAAAATAATTTTTCTGATAGAAAAATAATTGGAATCTCAGCTTTACCTGGTACAGGTAAAACAACACTAGGTAAATGGCTCGAAGCTATATCGTTAAAATTAAACTTCAAAATTTCGGTTATTTCAATTGACGACTTTTATCTCCCATCAAATGAAATGAAATTAGCAATTATGAATAACCCTTGGAATGTTTCAAGAGGATTTCCTGGTAGTCACTCAGTAAAATTAATGCATGAAAAATTATTAAATTGGAAGATAAGTGGAGAATTAAATGTACCAGTTTTCGATAAATCTTTAAGGAATGGTTTAGGAGATAGATCTCATTGGAGACTAGATAATCCTGATTTATTAATTCTTGAGGGATGGTTCTTAGGAATTAAACCTTATTCAATGGGCATAAATGATCGACCCTTAAATACAACAAATCTGAGTATTCATGAATCAACTTACCTATTAAAAATTCAAAATAACTTAAACGAATATTTGGATATTTGGACTTTAATTGACAATATTTGGCACTTTAAGCCCTTGAAGATTGAATATATGAATATATGGAAAACAAATCAAGAAAAAGAAATGTTTTTACAGAAAGGTAACGCTCTTCAAGATGATAAATTATCTAATTTCTTGAGAATGCTTAATGTTTCAATTCCTCATAAAAGTTTTGATGATATAGAATCCTATGCGCTTTTATTAATTGATCAACAAAGAAATTTAGTCGAAGCTGGATTGAATTTGTAGAATTTTTACAATTTCTTTTTTTTCAGTAATTTTTTATACATTTTTTTTATCTATAAATAGTGTTTAATTATGAATATTTTCTGCTATGGGATGGTTGAGTTTTCTTACAAAAATAAAGGGGCTAGGATGGTTGTATTGAGATGTATTGGTCCATCAAATTTTTTCTTAGAGAGAGTTTTATTTCCAACTGACATTCTTACTTTTATGGCCCCAAACGATTCAAGAGTTGAAATCTGGGGAAATGAATTATATGGACCTAAGTTGGAAGAGAGAATAAGAATTTCTGCGGATAACGAAGATTCGACTTTAGTGGCTTAGAAAAGATATTCTCTAATTGTCTTCGAGTCAAAATTTTTTACAAATACTTAGTTTTTATTGATATTATCAAACTAGTTTTTGTTTTATAGATGTATTATTTTTCTTCCTTTGCAATAGGTGGTTTTGTTCCTTCTGCAGCTATCGCTGGGGTTTTACTTTTAGTTGGTTTAGGAGCCTTCTTTTATCTTGGTATTAAAGGACCCACAGATTATTAAACATGCTTTAATGAACAAATTGTAATTTTAAATTTTCACAACCTCCTCGAATAACTTAAGACTATGGATTTAACAACTATTTTATTTATATTAAGTCTACCATTCGTTTTGTTAACAGTTTATTTTGGGACAAAAAATGATTTTTACGAAAGTGAAAACTATAACGGAGATGGTTGTGCTCATGATGTTAAAAGATAACTTTATTACTAATCACCTCTAAATACACAGGTCCATCTACTATCAAATTGCCAAACAGGTTTATATATTTCATTTGTAATTTTTTCTCCTGCCTTATTACAAGTATCTAAATCTTTCATAGGAATAGAATGTAAAGAAGGACTTGTTATTCCACTAACCTCTGGCCTTCCTCCAGGTCCTTGTCTATATGTTCCAATTATTAACCAATAATTAGCTTTAGCGGAACCAGAAAAGATTAAGGAAAAAAGACAAAATAATATTAAAGTAGATTTTTTTTTCATTTATCTATACTAGCTTTTAATATTTAAATGTAAATTGCTATTAATTAATTAGGTAATTTAATAATTTTTTGGAATATTTAAAATTTGTTTTATATGGATTAATTCAAGGGTTTACGGAATTTATTCCTGTAAGTAGTACAGCTCATTTAAAAGTTATATCTCTTTTTTTAGGTATCGATGATCCTGGAGTATCTTTATCCGCTACTATTCAACTTGGAAGTGTTCTTGCCATAGCTTGTTATTTTAGGAATGATATTTTTAATTTCAGAAGTCAATCTTCAAAAAAATTTCTTGAATATCTCTTACATGAAAGATTATTAAAGTCTATTTTGATTGGTACGATCCCAATTGTTTTGCTTGGTGGGAGTATAAAAATATTTATCCCTTCTTTTTTTGAAAACGTTCTTCGTTCAAATTTATCAATAGCGTTGGTATCATTTCTAATGGCATTTTTTATGTACTTGGCAGATAGTTCGACAAGAGGTTCTATTAATATAAATAACCATAATTATTCAGATAGTTTTTTGATAGGTTTCTTTCAGGCATTTGCCATTTTACCGGGTGTTTCAAGATCGGGGGTTACGATTTCTAGCGCTCTAATAACTGGATGGGAAAGACGTGATGCTGCGAAATTTTCTTTTCTTTTAGGGATGCCAGCTATCTCTCTTGCCGCGATTGTTGAGTTTATTTCATCTTTTAATGATTTATTTGTATTGGGTTTTCTCCCTTTGTTTGTGGGACTCATTACTACATTTTTTTCATCTTTATTAGCTATAGATTTCTTATTAAAGTATTTTTCTTCCAATGGGTTGAAAATATTTATTATCTATCGAGTTATTTTTGGCGTCGTAATTCTTTTGAATTTGTAATTGATTGTGGAAAAAAAATTTTTTGCAATTGTGTTAAGGTTTTAAAAATAATTCTTTCTAATGAACATTTTTATATCTTTCCAACTAGGTGAAGTGGAAGTTTCAAATTTTACTATTTTGGTTTTAGCTTTTTTTTCTTCTTTTACTTTCATAGCAGTAGGTATAAGTTCATATAAACTATACAAATCCCTTATAAATGAAGACGATAAGTAATCGGAACGGCGGGATTTGAACCCACGACCCCCACTACCCCAAAGTGGTGCGCTACCAAACTGCGCTACGCCCCGTGTTATTACTATAAATATAAGATGAATTTAAATGTTATTTTTTATAGGATTGTTATCAGATCTCAATACACACTTATCAACTTCCCAATTAAAGTTTTCCCAAATATGATCTTTCAATTTATAATTACTTCCGCTAAATCCTCCTAATTTAACTTTTGTTGGAGATGCAGAACAATACTGTCTGCTTCCTAAAGATGCTAGATATTGTTGATGGTTTGGTTCCGCATAAAAGTAGGTATCAATCATTTTTATTTCTGTTTGAATTAAACCATAATTTTTTTGATTAAGTTCTTTTTGATATTGTTCTCTACTGGCTAATATGATTTTTTTATTATTTTCATTTTTATAATATATTGCAGACCTATATTGAGTACCAATATCATTGCCTTGTCTATTTTTTTGTGTAGGGTCATGGCATTCCCAAAACATTTTTAATAAATCACTAATATCTATTTTACTTTTATCCCAGATAACTCTTACTACTTCTGAATGTCCAGTCAAACCTGAACATACTTCATAATAGGTTGGGTTGTTTTTTACACCACCAGCATACCCTACCGAAGTTGTAATAATTCCTGGAAGTTTCCAAAAACATTTTTCAGCTCCCCAGAAACAACCGCAACCAAATATTATTTCATCTTCAAATTGATTAGGGACTTTTTTTATATCAGTTTTTAATATTCTATGGATTGAATTAACATCATTATTTATTGTTGTTTCTTGATTATTCATGATTTTTTTTAGAAATTTAAACATAAAGATAATTATATATATTGGGTAAAAACAAATTTTAGTTTCTAATAATACTAGTGGCTACTTCTCTTTCCCAAAGTTGTTTGTATAGTCCCTTTTCTTTTACTAAATTCTTATGATTGCCTTCTTGTACTATTTCACCTTTGTCCATTACTAAGACTCTGTCACAAGTTGCAGCTACTGATAGTTGGTGACTAATCATTATGATTGTTTTGTTGCTACTTTCACGCATTTCATCAATTATTTTGGCAGCTGTTTTATTGTCAACACTTGCTAATGCATCATCAAGAACGACAATTGGAGAGTTTATAAGTAATGCTCTTCCAAGAGCTGTTCGTTGCCTCTGTCCACCACTAAGTGTAATACCTCTTTCACCAACAATTGTCTTAAACTTCTGAGGAAAATTATTAATATCATCGATCAAGCCAGCCTTTTTAGCACTTTCTTTGACTATTACATTAGAGGCCTTAGGTTCTCCAAAACGTAGGTTTTCCGAGATTGTAGATGTAAATAAGAATGCCTCTTGAGGAACGATTGAGATATTTTTTCTAAGATCAGACAGTTTAATACTTTTTACATCAATTTCATCTAAAAATAATTGGCCGTCTGGAATCTCTATAGTTCTTCCAAGAGATTTTGCTAATGTCGTTTTGCCACAGCCTACGGGGCCAACTATTGCAATAAGTTCTCCAGGATAAATTTTGAAATTTAGAAAATTTAGTGAATTAAATTTTGATCCTGGATATTTTATTGTTAACCCTTTTGCTTCTAAAAACCCTTTTGACTTTCGTTTTAATAATTTGGCATTTTCTCTATCAAAAATATTTGGATTGTTCTTAAAGATTTCTTCTACACGATCTAAACTCACTTGTCCCAGTTGAAAAGTATTCAATGTAAAACCTAATAAAGCTGTTGGGAAAACAAGTCTTTCGACGTAAAGAATTAACGCTACTAAACCACCTATCGAAATAAATCCGCTTTCTAATTGAGTAGTTCCTAATCCTAAAAGGATTAATAAGGAAATTGATGAAATACCTTGCAGCAAAGGAAATAAGGTACTTGCTGTTCTTGCAAGTTTAATAGCCGAATTTCGATAAGAATTATTGTGGATGTTAAATTCTTTAATCTCAGCATCTTCTTGCGCATAAATTTTAATAGCACTTATGCCAGAAAGATCTTCTTGAATTAGATCACTTAGTTTAGATAGCGATTCTTGTTGAGCTTTTCTTTGCTTTACCATTCTGCCGCCGAATAAGCTTACAATTCCAAGAATTAAAGGAAATATCATTAAAGCGGATATTGTTAATGTTTTGTTAATCGAGAACATCGATGGAATAGTGAATGAATAGGCCAAAACAATGTTGCATAAGCTTAAAACCGTAAAACCTAAAAGCCTCCTTATGTTTTCTACATCGCTTGTAGCTCTACTTATAATGTCTCCACTTCCCTTTTTTTGTATCCACTCTGGATCTTGAATAAGTAAATGGTCGAAAAGTTTCTGTCTAAGATTTACTTCAACTTTTCTACCTATTCCAAAGACAATTTGTCTTGAAAATAATCTTATCAAGCCCATGCAAGTTGCTAAAAAAATTAACCAAAGAGATTTAGATATTACAAAATCTGATGAAAACCCATTTTGTAATTGGTCAATAATATTTTTCACTTCTAGAGGTATTACTACACTGAGTACATTTACTACTAAAAGTGCTAAAGCTCCTAATAAAAATTCTTTTTTGTATGGTCGTAGATATTTTGCTATAACTTTTAACTTTAAATTTTTCATTTAATTTTGCCAATATGATTAAGATAATGTTTCATTTTTAAATATGTGAGCTAGTTTTATAAATGATTGAATATTAATTTATGGGTAACGAACAAACTCATCCATTACATGCAATAGACAGAACTATTATAGATTCTCTTATTACTAAAAAAAAACCTGAAGATCTTGATTTTATTAATTTAGCCAGATTAATAAATCGTTATACAAATTTCCCTGGTGAAATTGAAATTAAAAATGATATTGAAAAAATTTTAAAATTTTGGCAAATTACTAAGAATGAACTGTTTTCCACAACAAAAAGTATATGGTCAAAAAGTTTTCGGCCATCTAATACAAATAAAGATTTAGTTGGTTCAGGTTTTGATACTTCAAATTGATTTAATCTGTATTTTTTCTTCAATAAATAAATGTCTTCTAATCTGTCCAACGTTGAAATCCTAAATATTTTGCTTGAAGGGCATAACCTAGATGATTTGACTTCTAGATCCCTAATGCAGAGGTGGCTTAACGATGAGATATCTGATGTTCAAACAGGAGCTTTTTTGACTGCCTTGAGAGCCAAGGGCTGTTCAGGTTTTGAATTATCTGCTATGGCTGAAGAACTCTTAAATGTTTGTGAGTTACCAGTACCAAGACCAGATTTGTATATGGTAGATACTTGTGGCACTGGAGGTGATGGTGCAAATACATTTAATATTTCAACTGCCGTAGCATTTGTAGCTGCATCTTGTGGTGTAAAAATTGCTAAACATGGCAATAAAAGTGCTAGTGGAAAAGTTGGTTCTGCAGATGTTTTGTTGAATCTTGGTTTAAATTTAAACTCTTCATTAGAAAAAGTAATTTCTGCTGTCAATGAAATTGGAATAACTTTTTTGTTTGCACCTATTTGGCATAAATCTTTAATTAAACTTGCTCCATTAAGAAAGACCCTAGGAATAAGAACTGTTTTTAATCAATTAGGTCCATTGGTAAATCCATTAAGACCAAATGCACAAGTTTTGGGAGTAGCTTCTGAGGATCTTTTAGAGCCTATGGGTAGGGCACTTTTAAATATGGGAATGAATAGGTCAATAGTTGTTCATGGTTCTGGCGGTCTTGATGAAGCCTCACTTCAAGGAGACAATAAATTAGTTTTTGTTGAAAAAGGTGAATTGCGATTTTCAAAAATAAATATTTCAGATTTTAATCGTGAAAATACATCAAATAGAAAGCTTGTCGTTTCTGAAATTGAATCTAATGAAAAAATTTTAGAATCTGTTTTAAATGGATCTGGAGAAAAATCCCATCAAGAAGTTGTTGCCTTGAATGCAGCATTAGTACTTTGGGTAGCAGGAATTCAGGATGATTTACGTGAAGGCTTTGAATTGGCTTTATCTTCTATAAGTAAAGGAAATCCTTGGAAAAGGTTTTTACTTTTAAAAACTTATTTATCCTCAAATGAATTAATTTCAAATTGATGATTAACCCTTATAAAAAGAATGCAAAATTAGTTTTAAATAATGGAATTGTATTCCCTGGCTTTTCCTTTGGAGCTTTAGGCACCGCGGTAGGTGAAATAGTTTTTAATACAGGTATGACAGGATATCAGGAAGTCATCACTGATCCAAGCTACTATGGACAAATTTTAACTTTCACATATCCAGAAATTGGAAATACTGGGATTAATCTTGAAGATTCAGAATCTAATATTTGTGTTAAAGGAATAATTGTTAGAAATTATTCATCAAATAATAGTAATTGGAGATCTCAAAAAAATTTTAATCAATGGTTAGTTGAAAAAAATATAGTTGGTCTTTACGGAATTGATACAAGAGCCCTTGTTAAAATCTTAAGATCGAATGGTTCTATGAATGGAGTTCTTACCTCTGAAGATAAAACTATAGAAAGTTGTAAAAAAATAATTTATGAAACTCCAAAAATGGAAGGGTCAAATTTATCAAAAATAGTTTCTACAAAACAACAATATTTATGGAGAAATCCCACAGAAACAGTTTTTGATGTTAGAAAAAGATTTTCAGAAAACACTACAAAATTAAAAATTGTAGCTATAGATTTTGGAATAAAAAAATCAATTTTAAATAGATTAGTCTCCCATGGGTGTGAAATTTTAGTTTTACCCTCTCGATCTTCTTTAAAAGATGTTTTATCTAATAAGCCTGATGGTATATTCTTCTCTAACGGCCCAGGCGATCCATCTTCTGTAACTGAAGGAATAGATTTAGCAAGATCACTTATTGAATATGGTGAAGTGCCAATGTTTGGAATTTGCCTTGGTCATCAAATATTTGGATTAGCTTTAGGAGGTTCCACTTATAAACTACCTTTTGGACATCGTGGTTTAAACCATCCTTGCGGAAAGAATAATCAAATTGAGATAACAAGTCAAAATCATGGTTTCGCTATTGATCCTAATTCTCTCTCAAAGGAAACAGTTAAGATAACTCATTACAATCTCAACGACAGGACGGTTGCCGGATTGGAAGTTAATAATAAGCCAATATTTAGTGTTCAGTATCATCCAGAAGCAGGCCCTGGTCCACATGATTCAGATTATTTATTTAAAAAATTTGTTTCTCTAATGTTAGAAAGATGTTGACATGTTGTTTTCTTTTGATTTGATAATTACATTTAATACATTAATTTTTGGAGGTATTAGATCATAGAAGATTTCCAGAAGCTAACGGTTTCCTTACGAGGAAACCTCGATGTGAGAACAAATATTATTGTTTTTACTTTTAAAGGTCAACTTGATGCCTTTTCAGAAAAACAGTTTAAGAATTATGTAACTAACAATTTAAAAAATGAGTATCCATTTGTTATTGATCTTACAAAAATTGATTTTTTAGATTCTTCAGGCCTTGGAGCACTTGTTCAGACTGCCAAAGAATGTAAAAAATTAAAGTTAGGTTTCTCTGTTGTTGGTAATTCGAGAGTTGCTCAAACTATCAAACTCGTTCGTTTAGGAGACTTCCTAAATTTGAAGTCCAATCTTGAAGATGCATTAAATTATTTACAAAATTGAATTATTGGATTAAAAATTTAGTTCCATATGGAAAGCCCGACGAAATAGGCGTTATTCAATTAGCTTGGCTGGGTGATTCCGTATGGGAACTACATCAAAGACTAAGATATGTTCATTTTCCTTTGAAATCGAAAGAACTCCATTTATCTGTAGTAAACGAAGTAAAAGCTAAATCTCAATCAAAATCATTAAGTCAAATTGAACATTTATTAAATGCAAGTGAAATAGATTTAATTAGACGTGCTAGAAATAAAACAAAGAAATTTCCAAAGTCTTCAGACCCTACCGTATATTCTAGAGCTACTGGTTTTGAAACTCTTATTGGATGGTTATTCCTAAAAGATCCTCAAAGATTATCAATAATTTTTGAATATCTTGAAATCTAAAAACATTGAATCAATGAAAAACAAATCTAAAAGTAATTTTTCTGGAAAAAATAGTACCAATAACAAAAAAGACTCTAATTATAGAACTAATTCAAAAAATAATAATTATTCAAAAAATAGTAATAGATTTTTGAATAATACCTTTAATAATAAGGACGTTAATAATTTGACTTCAAGTGGTAAAAAGATAAATTATTTTTCTTCCTCAAAGAAAAGAAAGCCACAATACAAATCTGGTTTAGAAAGTTCCACCAAAATTTCTGATATTAATCAAGAGATATCAAATAAAAGAAATTATGATGATTGGATTTGGGGAAAACATTCTGTTTTTGAATCCCTTATAAGTGAAAGACCTATTAATAGAATTTGGTGTACATCAGAAATATACTCCTCAGAGAAATTTTATATTTTACTTAAGAACCTAAAAACAAATGGAGTTCTTATTGAGGAAGTTTCTTGGAACAGGCTCTCACAGTTAACTTCTGGTGCCTCACATCAAGGGGTTGCGTTGCAATTGGCATGTTCTATGACAATATCTTTAGAAAAATTAATCTCATTTTCTAAAAATAATTCTAGAAATTCGATAATTATCGCCTTAGACGGAATAACTGATCCTCATAATGTTGGTGCTATCATAAGATCTGCAGAAGCATTTGGTTGTAAGGGTATCATCATTCCGCAAAGAAGATCTGCTGGCTTAACTGGAACAGTTGCCAAGGTGGCTGCAGGAGCCCTAGAACATTTGCCAGTATGTAGGGTAGTTAATTTAAATAGAGCTCTTGAAGAACTGAAGAAAAATGGATTTATTGTTATCGGATTATCTGGAGATGGTAAATTACCGATCTCTGATTTTCATGAAAAAAACTCATTAGTAATTGTTGTTGGAGCTGAAGATAAAGGTATTTCTTTGCTTACTCAAAAAAAGTGCGATTATCTTTTAAGTATTCCTCTTAAAGGGAAAACATCAAGTTTAAATGCTTCAGTGGCAGCTGCAGTTTCACTATTTTATTTATCAATTAAATAATTTATTTGTTAAGTAAATTTTTTATTGAATGATCTCTAAAATATTGTTGTTTCAATATATTAATATGATTAATGAATATTTATTGAATTTTCACTACAAAATTGTATAGAATTTAACAAGAATTAATGGCTTTTAAAGCCAATAAAATTGATTAGAAATTTCGGAAACAAACTTGGATTAGCTTGGTGGGCTAAAGTTGAGGCTAAAGGTCCAGACACCACATACTGGTACGGGCCATTTCTTACCAAAAGTAGTTTAAAAGAAAACTTATCTTCTTTTATAGATGATCTTACAAATGAAGGTTCTACAGATATTAAACATAGTTTAGTTCGTTGCAAAAAAGAAGAACCATTAACTATTTAATAATTTCTAATACAAGAAAATAAACTGAAAAATGAATTTTAATTCTTTAAGAAAGGAAATTAATAGTAAAAATGTTTCTGTCAAGGAATTAGTAAATGAATTTTTTTCAAAAATTGATTCTAAAGATCCCAAAATTAATTCATATATATGTACCACAAAAGCAATTGCTAAAGCTCAAGCTGAAAATATAGATAAATTAATTCATAAAGAAGAAATTCTTCCACCTTTAGCAGGTATACCCATAGCTATTAAGGATAATATTTGCACTAAGGGTATCGTAACCTCTTGTGCAAGTAAAATGCTTAAGGATTTTGTCCCACCATATGAATCAACCGTTTCAGGTAAATTATGGTCTTCGGGCGCCATTTGTTTAGGTAAGACAAATTTGGATGAATTTGCAATGGGTAGCTCAACAGAAACATCTGTCTTTGGGGTTACTTCTAATCCATGGGATATAAATAGAGTTCCAGGAGGAAGTTCAGGAGGTAGTGCTGCCTCAGTTGCAGCCGGATTATGTGCAGCTGCTATTGGTTCTGATACTGGAGGGTCGATAAGACAACCTGCTTCTTTTTGTGGTGTTGTTGGACTTAAACCTACCTATGGCAGAGTAAGTAGATGGGGTCTAGTAGCATTTGCGAGCTCCCTTGACCAGATTGGGCCAATTACAAATACTGTCTCAGATGCTGCTGAAATTCTTTATTCAATATCTGGTAAAGATCCTTTAGATTCAACATGCCTTGATAAACCAGTGCCAAATTATTTAAGTGGATTAAATAAGTCTATAAAGGGTTTAAAGATTGGAATAATAAAAGAATGTTTTGATCATCCAGGCCTTAATCCAGAAGTTAAAGAATCTGTTCTATCTGGAGTTGAGAGATTCAGTTCTTTAGGAGCTGAAATCATTGAAGTTGAATGTCCTAGGTTTAATGATGGCATTGCTACATATTATGTAATTGCGCCATCTGAGGCATCTGCAAATTTAGCTAGATATGATGGAGTTAAATATGGTTATAGGTCTGATGAAGCCTCTAACCTTATAGATATGACTTCAAAAAGTAGAGCCGAAGGATTTGGAGATGAAGTGCAAAGAAGAATTTTGATTGGGACCTACGCTTTGTCTGCTGGATATAGTGACGCCTATTACAAGAAGGCACAAAAAGTTAGAACATTAATAAGAAAAGATTTTGATAATGCTTTTAAGAAAGTAGATATTTTACTAACACCAACTTCTCCTACTACCGCTTTTTTGAAGGGTGATTTTGCTAATGATCCACTTTCTATGTATTTGTCTGATCTTTTAACGGTTCCTGCTAATTTAGCTGGACTCCCAGCGATAAGTCTTCCCTGTGGTTTTGATTCTAAAGGCTTACCTATCGGACTTCAACTAATTGGCAATGTGTTAGAAGAGCATAGAATATTAAATGCCGCAAACATTTTTGAAATTGATGCTCAACTAATTAAGAATAGTCCTATATTTTAAATCTGTATTAATATTTAATTTGTAATCATAAAGTATAGATTTTTTAAAAATATTACCTATTTTATATATATAAATTGATTGAGTATGGGTTTTGTTTCGCTTCATAATCATAGTGACTACAGCTTACTTGATGGAGCCAGTCAAATTTCAAAAATTGTAGATAGAACTTGTGATCTTGGAATGGAATCTATAGCCCTTACTGATCATGGAGTTATGTATGGTGTTCTTGATTTGGTCAAGAAGTGTAAAGAGAAAGGCATAAAACCAATTATTGGTAATGAAATGTACGTGATTAATGGTTCTATTGATGATCCTCAACCTAAAAAAGAAAAAAGATATCATTTGGTGGTGTTAGCAAAAAATCATACTGGTTATAAGAATTTAGTTAAGTTAACAACTATTAGTCACCTAAATGGGATGAGAGGTCGAGGCATTTTTTCAAGACCATGTATTGATAAATCTCTTTTAAGTAAATATAGTGATGGTTTAATAGTTTCTACAGCTTGTCTTGGTGGAGAGATACCTCAAGCTATCTTAAAAGGTAGATTAGACGTGGCAGAGGATATAGCTCTTTGGTATAAAAAATTATTTGCAGATGATTTTTATCTAGAAATACAAGATCACGGCTCTATTGAGGATAGAATAGTTAACGTTGAATTAATAAAAATTGGGAAGAAGCACCAAATAAAAGTCATCGCTACAAATGATGCGCATTACTTATCAAATATGGATGTAGAGGCACATGATGCTTTGCTTTGTGTATTAACAGGAAAACTAATTAGTGATGAAAAAAGATTGAGATATACAGGTACGGAATATATTAAAAGTGAAAATGAAATGATGGAACTTTTTAAAGATCATATTGATGATGAATCTATTAATGAGGCAGTTAACAATACAGTAGAAATTTCTCAAAAAGTAGAAGTATTTGATTTGTTTGGTGATTATAGAATGCCAAAATTCCCTCTTGACGAAAATACAGATTCATTTTCTTTCCTAACACAATTATCTAACAAAGGTCTTTTAAAAAGACTTAAAAAAAATGACCTTACAGAAGTTGATGAGAACTATAAAAAAAGACTATCTTCCGAATTAAAAATTATTAAAGATATGGGTTTCCCAGATTATTTTTTGGTTGTTTGGGACTACATCAAATTTGCTAGAGATAACTCTATCCCAGTAGGACCAGGTAGAGGTTCTGCAGCAGGCTCACTAGTAGCTTATGCCCTTCAAATCACTAATATAGATCCTGTTGAGCACGGATTGTTGTTTGAAAGATTTTTAAATCCTGCAAGAAAGTCTATGCCAGATATTGACACAGATTTTTGTATTGATAGGAGAAATGAAGTTATTGATTACGTTACTAATCGTTATGGAGAAGATAAAGTTGCCCAAATAATTACTTTCAATAAAATGACCTCTAAGGCGGTTTTAAAAGATGTTGCAAGGGTGCTTGATATACCTTACGGAGAGGCGGATAAATTGGCTAAGTTAATACCGGTTGTTAGAGGGAAACCTTACAAACTTAATGAAATGATTGATAAGAATTCTCCTAGCCAAGAGTTTAGAGAAAAATATATTAATGATAATAGGGTAAAAAAATGGGTTGATTTGGCCTTAAGAATTGAAGGTACTAATAAAACATATGGAGTTCATGCTGCAGGAGTTGTTATCGCATCAGATCCTCTTGATGAGCTTGTACCACTACAAAGGAATAATGACGGTCAAATAATAACACAATATTCTATGGATGATATCGAGTCACTTGGATTATTGAAAATGGATTTCTTGGGTCTGAAGAATCTTACGATGATTGAAAAGACAGTTTCTCTTATTAATCAATCTACTGGAAAAAAAATTAATATTGATGAGTTACCTCAAAATGACGGTAAAACCTTTGAGCTTATTGGAAGAGGAGATCTTGAAGGTATTTTTCAACTTGAATCTTCAGGTATGAAGCAGGTTGTTAAGGATTTCAAACCTAACTCTTTAGAGGATATTTCGTCAATATTGGCTCTTTATAGACCTGGTCCCCTTGATGCAGGTCTGATACCTAAATTTATAAATCGAAAAAATGGAAACGAAAAGGTTGATTTCCCTCATCCATTTATTAAGTCAATTCTCACTGAAACCTATGGAATTATGGTTTACCAAGAACAAATCATGAAAATTGCTCAAGATCTAGCAGGTTATTCTTTAGGTGATGCTGATTTACTTCGAAGAGCAATGGGGAAAAAGAAGGTATCTGAGATGGTAAAACATAGGAATATTTTTGTAGATGGCTCTATGAAGAAAGGTGTAAATGAAAAATTAGCTAATGATCTTTTCGATCAAATGGTTTTATTCGCAGAATATTGTTTTAACAAAAGTCACTCAACTGCTTATGGTGCTGTAACTTATCAAACAGCATTCTTAAAAGCCCATTTTCCTGTTGCTTATATGGCAGCTTTATTAAGCGTAAATTCTGGCTCTAGCGATAAGATGCAAAGATATATTTCTAATTGTTATTCCATGGGAATTGAAGTTATTTCGCCAAGTATTAATTTTTCTGGGGTTGATTTCACTATTAAGAATAATCAGATTTTATTCGGACTATCTGCAATTAAGAATTTAGGAGATTCTGCAATAAGAAATATAATTGAAAACCGAAATAGTTTTGGAATCTTTAAGTCATTATCTGATTTGTGCGACCGTTTGCCTTCCAATGTTCTTAATAAAAGAAGTCTTGAATCTCTAATTCATTGTGGAGCACTAGATGAGTTTTCAAATGATAATAATAGAGCTCAGTTATTGTCAGATCTCGAACATGTTATAGAGTGGGCCTCCTCAAGAAATCGTGATAGATTATCTGGGCAAGGAAATCTATTTGACTCTAAAGAAGAATTTTCTAATGTCGCTTTTTCAGATTCACAATTGGCTAAGGTTGATGATTATTCTCTTATTGAAAAATTAAAGTTAGAAAAGCAACTTTTAGGCTTTTATTTATCTGATCATCCTTTAAAGCATTTAACTAAACCAGCAAAACTTATATCACCTATAAGTATTTCGCAATTAGAAGAAACAAAAGATAGAACTAAAGTATCTTTAGTTGGAATGATACCTGATTTGAAGCAAATTACGACGAGAAAAGGAGATAGGATGGCTATAGTTCAACTAGAAGATCTTTCTGGAAGTTGTGAAGCAATAGTTTTTCCAAAAACATATGTCAGATTATCAGAATTTCTATTGACTGATACTAGATTATTAGTGTGGGGAACAATAGATAAAAAAAGTGATAAAACTCAATTAATAATTGATGATTGTAGAGAAATAGATAACCTTAAATTGCTTATTATTAATCTTGAAAGTTCTCAAGCATCAGATGTAACAGTACAAAATACTTTGAGAGACTGTTTAATAAAATTTAAACCAGATAAAGGCAGATGCGGAATTAAGATTCCAGTTTTAGCTGCAGTAAGAAATAAAAATATTGTCACCTACGTTAAATTTGGGGAACAATTCTGTATTGGAGATATTCAAGGAGCACGCAAATTATTAGAAGATAAATCATTCCAAGTTAATTTGAAATCTTTAGTTAGCTAGATTAACTTTTATCCTCAAAATTTTGAGTTGCAGGTTTGAAAGCTGCTTTTGCACGTTGTATGTTCATTGAAATATTTTCAATACCAAAAAATGATCCAGGTTCTTTATCCCAACTAGCTGATAATATTCCAAAACTCAATCCTGCAAGACCTAAAAGGAAAAATAATGCTGAAATTGCAATTGTCGAGGAAGGAGGTATTTCGGCAATATTTCTTGTAACTATAATGTAACTAACAACAAAAACCGACATTCCTAATATTGTCGGTATTCCTGCTGTAAAAAATATTCTTCTTGCCATCCTATCTGCAACATATTTAGGTATCCCACTTGATGATCGCTTTGGGGTGGTTTCAGTATTAGATGTTTTTTCTAATTTAGCAAACGCAGTTTTCTCAGAGTTATCTTTTTTCTTTTTATTTTGTGTCTTTTTTTTAAATTGCTTTTTTTTCATTAATTGAAATCATCCTCTGATTCCAATTTTTTTCACTAGTTCTTGATATTTCTGAACGTTTTTCTCTTTTATGTATGACAACAATCTTTTCCTTTTGCCAATCATTTTTAATAATCCTTGCCTTGAAGCAAAATCATGAATGTTTCCTTGGAGGTGGTCACTTAATTTCGATATTCTTTTAGATAGCATTGCCACTTGAACCTCAGCTGAACCTGTATCAGTTGGATGCATTTGATGAGTTTCAATGAGCTTTTGTTTTTCAGCTGTATCTAATGACATAAAAATTTTTCTTTTATACTATGATACTACGTCATCTTACTAAATTACTACTATCCTTATCTAGATAATTCATAGCTAATTTCAATAAATTTTCAAATGATAAATAATTTTCTTTTTTAGCAGGGAGATCTACATCTTTAAAAATAAGGGACAAAATTTTCTTTATATCCTTAGTTTTGTAATTTAATGATTGAAGGGTTAACTGAAGGTCTTCCAACATTTTATTAATTTCAGGATCCTTAACCTCAAACTCATCTTGGCCTTTTTCATGTTCAAAATATATTTCACTTTTAAATTTATTTTTTAATTCTAAAATTAGTCTTTCACTCATTTTTTGTCCTATACCAGGTACAGAACAAATTAATTTCTTATCTTCTGTTTTGACTGCATTTATTAGTTCACTAATTGAAAAATTATTCAATATCCCCATAGCAATTTGTGATCCAACACCTCGGATGCTTAAAGTTTCAATAAAAAAATTTTTTTGATCTTTAGATGAAAAACCAAAAAATAAATCTGAATCTTCTTTCTTAATATGCTTTATCCAGAGAGATATGTTTTTATTTGGTATTTGAGTTGTTTTTAATTTGAGAAAATAGGATTCTAATATTTGAATTTCGTAACCTAATCCCTTGCAATTTATTAAAACAAGAAATTTTTGGTTAGTTTGCCATAATTCTATTAATTCTCCATTTATCCAACTAATCAATTAACCACCATCCACCTGACATCCAATTAGTGCTCCTGCAGTTCCTCCAGCTGGTACCGCCCAAAATCTATCCTTTCCTCTAGAGGAGGAAAGTGCTATACCTGCACCAAGAAGGCCTCCAATAAAAGAACCTTCACTACAGTCATTATCATCTATTTTTTCTGCTTGACTTTCACCACCACATGGGACTGCAACATCCACTTCATAACTTTTTACGTAACCTGGATTTGATTTCGTACCTGGAATATATTCCTCTCTATATTCAGTTCTTGTACAAGTAACTGATTTTGGAGTTGCATTTACTTCAATAATGGGAGAAAAACAAAATATCAAAGCAATATAGAAAATTTTCACCGTTTTTTTTTATTCTTTTAATATTCTATATTCTTTTGATTATTTTGGTAGTTGAAATAATAGTTCCTAATAAAACTAGTAATGCGCCTAATAAAAAATTTATGTTTATTAGTTCATTAAAAAATAAAACTCCCCAAATTGAGCCGAATAGAACTTGCAAATAGTTAATTGTTGAAGCTTCAGAAGCAGGTAAATTTTTTAATCCTATAGTTAAGAAAGTCTGACCTAATTGAGTAAATAAACCAATGCCAATAATCCATATTAATTCATTCCAATTTGGGGTTACCCAGTTAATAAATACTATTGGCGATAATGTTATAAAGGAAACAAGTGGAAAATATTCAATAATTACATAAATATCTTCAGTAAAAGATAGTTTCTTAACTGTAATGTAAGCCAATGCAGTGCAAATTGCCCCAAGAAATGCTATTAAAATAGAAATATTTTCAATTTCAAAGTTTAAATTTGATAATTGAGTTGGATTTAATATTATTAAAATTCCAATCCATCCAATAATTAAAGCAAAAACTAAATTTCTAGTTATTTTTTCATTTATAAACATGCCAGCAAATATAGATATAAAAATTGGATATGTGTACTGAATTACAGTAGATATACTGAGAGGCATATTTCTTATTGCATAAAAAATACAAACTAAAGCTAACGTTCCTAAAACACCTCTTAAGATAAGTAATTGTTTATTTTTCCCCCAAGGATTTATATTTTTTTGATTAATTATAAATAATGTAATAATCAAACTTAATAAAGATCTAAAGAAAACTAATTCATAAATAGGTATTCTTTCATCAATATTTTTAACACACAAAGTCATCAAACTGAAGAAAAAGGAGGCAAATACCAAATTAAACTTATTGAATGAATTAAACTTTTTTTCTAATTCTCCGATATTTATCATTTAATAATTAGTTTTATTGTGAAATTAAGTAGATTCTTATTTGATTTTGAACTATAAAGAAGAAATTATTATTTATTTTTAAAAAAAATCTCAATGGTTCATTCTATACACCCAAGAACTATTCAAGAGGTTAAAGAAAAGGCAGATATTGTTGATGTTATATCTGAACATATTGTTCTTAAGAAGAAAGGAAAGGAATTTGT
Organism: uncultured Prochlorococcus sp.; assembly: GCA_902573565.1. Taxonomy (GTDB): domain Bacteria; phylum Cyanobacteriota; class Cyanobacteriia; order PCC-6307; family Cyanobiaceae; genus Prochlorococcus_A. Next base: position 72,700 of record CACGKI010000003.1, on the reverse strand, counting down.
CGGAATTTGTCCTTTTCATGATGATACTAAGCCATCTATGACAGTTTCACCAAGTAAACAATTTTATTATTGTTTTTCTTGTGGGGCTGGTGGTAATTCTATTAAATTTTTAATGGAATTTACTCGTGCAAACTTTTCTGATGTTGTACTGTCTCTTGCAAAAAAAAATAATATTAACGTTGAAAATCTTAAAGGTCCCCAGGTAGAAGCATATAAAAAACAATTATCCAGAAAGGAAGAACTCTATAAAATACTAAGAGTGACTAAAAATTGGTTTAAATCTCAATTAAAAAGTTCTCTTGGTATTGAAGCAATGAATTATTTATCATCAAAGAGAAACTTGAATAACAAAATTATTGATAATTTTGAATTAGGCTTTGCTCCAAATTCATGGAATGATTTATTTAATTATTTATCCAAGGTTGAAAAATTTCCTATTAATCTAATATTGGCTTCAGGTCTTGCAATTTCTAAAGATAATTCTGGCAAGATTTATGATCGTTTTAGAAATAGATTAATAGTTCCAATACACGATATGCAGGGAAGAGTAGTTGCATTTGGGGGTAGATCTCTTGATGGACAGGAACCAAAATATCTTAATTCTCCTGAATCCGAGATTTTCGAAAAGGGGAAAATGTTGTTTGCATTTGAAAAAGCTTCCAGCAATATTAGAAAAAGAGATAAAGCTATTATTGTTGAAGGTTACTTTGATGTGATTTCTCTTCATTCAAAAGGTATTACTAATTCTGTTGCTTCCCTCGGCACCGCATTAAATAAATATCAAATTTCTCAACTATGTAGATGTACAGATAATAAAAATATAATTTTGAATTTTGATTCTGATAATGCAGGCATCCTGGCTTCAAAAAGAGTAATTAAAGAAGTCGAGAGTCTATCTCTTAATGATCAAATTAATCTTAAAATACTTCAACTTAGTGATTTTAAAGATCCTGACGAATATTTAAAAAGTCATACTCCTGAGGATTATTTTAATTTAATTGATAATTCATTATTCTGGGTTGATTGGGAGATTGATCAGATTTTTAAAGATAAAGATTTAACTAAGTCTGAAATTTTCCAGAGTGTTATTTCTTCATTGGTAAAGTTGTTGAGTAAATTACCTCAATCATCAACCAGAACCCATTATTTACAAAAAGTTGCCGAAAAATTAAGTAAGGGACAAGCCAGGTTGGCAATACAGTTTGAACAAGATTTAAGAAATCAAGTAAAGGGTTTTCGTTGGCATGGTAGATCAAAAAAATTTGAACAACCAAATGAAATTTCTCGGCGAGAAAAAAATGAATCGGAAATAATTTTTTATTATTTGCATTGTCCAGATCTTAGACTTTTTATACGTGATGAATTTCTCAAAAGAGAAATTAATGGTTTTAATACTCACTATATTCAAAATTTATGGGATTCAATTTCAAAAATTGAACAAAATAATTTGGGTTTAAATTATTTGAATGACTTAAAAAAATCAAATAGTCACATTCTTCAAAAAGAGTTTTCTACTATTAACCTAACTTCACTATTGCCTGACTACTTAGCTCTTAATAATCCTGAATCACTAAATAAGATTAATATTTTTATTAATCCAAATGAGTTATTTTTAACATTGCTGAGTAATCCCAAAGATAATTTACTTGGAACTTTATCACTTTTAGAGAAATATAATTCTTTAAAAAGATGTAGACACTTAATAGAATCTTGGGGATCTCAAAGATTAAAAACTTTAGAAAATTGTATATCTATCTTAATTGATAATTCTTCTTCAAATTCCTCAAATACTAATAAGGAGATAGACGATCTTTTTAAGGATTTAAATTCAGATGCTATTAAATTTCAGGAATTATATTATTTAGAAAGACAACATATTAATTTTTTAGACAAGCAACGCTGTGGAAATTTCATTGCTAGCTAATACTTTTCTTTTTAATTTATAGGCAGTATTTTTTAATCATTCTTTTTACCTTTTTGGGTTTGTCTTCAAGAACATAAGCTTCTACTTCTTTTGCATAATTCCCAGAAAAATTTGAAGTAGAAAACTCTAATGCTTTTCTCTTGCTTTGATGCAATTTACTTTCTAATTTTTTTATATCCCCTATTGTTTTATTGTTGTTACATCTTTGTATCACATGAGTTACTTCATGTCTTAATGCTTTTCTTATTGCCCTTTCTGTTTTGAAGTTTTCTTTGCTTAGTAATTGTTTTTTATTTCTATAATTCGTTTTCCTTTTTGCATTTTCAGTACATATTATTATTTTTTTTTCTTCAAAATTATGTAGTCCTTTTATTTCTTTGTTTAAGAGACATTCAATTTTATTTTCTTCAACTACGTAGTTTGCTTTCATTACTAAGTCTAGAATCTCTTTATCTAATTTGCTCAAAAATATTATAAATTCCATTTTATTTTGTTTATTTCACTATAGTTGGTATCTGTTCTATATCAGTTGTAGATGAGCGACTTAAGAAATTCTTATTCATCGCCCAACTCTGTGGATTTTTTGTAATGGCCCATGTAATTGCATTGTTCTTAAATCTTTTATTTAATAAATCAATTGTTCTCATAAGATTTTTTGATTTTTTTAGGTCTTTATGAGATTTGTAATTGATAACTGATTGCTGTAAATATTCGCTATTTGTTAAATCCTGCATTAAAACTCCAGCTTTTGAAAATTTATATTCGGGATTATAAATTTCTTTAGATAATTCAACTACTATTTTTAAAATATTGTTTGTGTCATCTGTTGCATTTGTAAGTTTTCTATAAGCACTTCTTTGGTAATTTTGACTTGAATATTTACTGGTTCTAGCAAATACTCTAATATTAGATGATTGCAAATTCTGACTTCTCATTTTTTCAGACGCTTTTATTGCGTGAGTTGCCAGTGCTTGAGTTAAGTCTTCTAATTTTGTGATAGGCGTGCCGAAACTCCTGCTCACCTGAATTTCTTTTTTTGATTTCTTGTTTTTTTCTATGGGCAGGCATCTATGGCCTTTCAGTTCTAATTGAAGTCTTTTCCCTACGATGCCTAATTTCTTAATGATTTCATTTTCTTCCATATCCCTTAATTCTCTCGCATTTTTAATACCTTTACTTTGTAACCAATTAGAGGTTTGTTTCCCGACTCCCCATATCTTATCTATACTAATTCTTTTCAAATAATTATTCTCATTTTCGGTTCTAGCTAAATCAAATATTCCAGCTGAATAATCAATATTTTTAGCTAGTTTATTAGCAATTTTTGCTCTCACTTTATTTTCTCCTATTCCTACTGTTATGGTAATCCCTAGATTCTGATATATTAATGATCTTATGCTTCTTGCCCAAGGATATAGATTTTCATCATTAGGTCTAGAAATAGAGATAAATGCTTCGTCAATAGAATAAATTTCTATCTGTTCACAGTAGTTTTTCAGTAAATTCATTAGTCTTCTGCTCATATCCCCATAAAGCGAGTAGTTTGAACTTAAGACTGCTACATCTAATTTATTTAATCTTTCTTTGACCTTAAAATACGGAGTTCCCATTTTAATTTTTAAAGCTCGCGCTTCAGGACTTCTCGCAATGATACATCCGTCATTATTAGATAAAATTACTACTGGTTTATTTCTCAAATGAGGATTAATATTTTGTTCACATGACGCGTAAAAATTATTAGCATCTATAAGAGCTATTGCATCAGTATTTGAAATTCTCATAAATAGCTATGTATTGAATAAATAACAACTCCCCATATCTGTACATCAATATAGTTTTTAAATCTAAAATCAGGATAATTATGATTTTCTGCTTTTAAATATAATTCATTATTTTTTATAGATAATCTTTTTATTGTAAATTCTCCGTCTATCATTGCAATGATGATATTCCCTGGCCTGGCTGTTAAGCTCTTGTCTACTATTATTAAATCTTTATCTTTAATTCCTGCATTTATCATTGAGTCACCTTTAACTCTAAGAAAAAAAGTGCTAAGCGGATTAGATATTAAATGTTCGTTTAAATCAATATTTTCTTCTGTATAGTCATCTGCAGGAGAAGGAAACCCTGCCGATACCGAATCAGCTAATAAGGGGATTTTAAATTTTTTAGTAGTTGAATCAAAAGAATCCAATATTCAAATTAATAGTATATATGTACTATATAATAAAAAGTCAAAAAATAGTTATTTATTAAACTTTTATAGATTAATTTTAGATTGAATCTAATCTTTTTAAGAACGATGGTAAGGAGAGTTGTTAGATATGGAAATAGCTCTATAGATTTGCTCGATTAGGATTAATCTAGCTAATTCATGAGGAAAAGTTAAAGGAGACAAGCTTAGTATGAGATCTGATTTTTCTTTTATATCTGAACTAACTCCATCAGTATCACCGATTAAGAAATTAATTTTTTTATTTTTAAAATTCAAGAGTAAGGAACATAGTTCAACTGAATTAAATTGTTTCCCTTCTTCACTTAGGCAAATAATAATATTGTTATTGGATCTAAGATTATTTAAATTAAAAGTCTTTAACTCATTAATGATAAGTTCAGGCATCCTTTTTTTGTATTCATTAATTCCATCTCTAATCCAAAGTTTCTTTATTTTGCCGATAGCATAAATTGCTAATCTATTACTCTGAAGCATAAGTAAATATTAAAAATAATTATTGATCAAGAAAATAATTAAATTCATCATATAGTTCCTCTTCGGTTGTTAATTTCTTGGAAAAATTATCTTTTTTAGAATTCATATTAATTTGATTAATCTCACTTTTTCTTAGTGAATTATTAACGTTAGAAGTCTCTTCTAAAGATTCTGAATTATCAATTAACGAATAAAAAATTTTGTTGGGATCTTCTGAATTAAGTGGATTGGTGATTAAATTATCATTATTAGTTATATTTGCGTAATTATTTATATTTTTACTTTCGTTATTTAGATTATTCTTTTTTTTAAATTTATAGAGTTTATCTAAATTTTTTTTTGATAAGCTCATGATATAAAGTATTAAATAAATTTATATTTATTTAATTTAAACATATTATTTATCTTTTAGATGAATTCTAATAACTATCATCAAAAAAAAAGATTTGGACAACACTGGTTGGTAAATAAAAAAATATTAGAAAAAATTAAAGAAATTGCTGCTCTTAATGAAAATGACTTTATTTTAGAAATTGGTCCTGGTAAAGGAGCTTTAACATCTAAGTTATTAGATTCAGAAATTAAAAAATTACATGCAATTGAATTAGATAAAGATTTAATAAATTTATTAAATGATAAATTCAATAATAATGATAAGTTTTCAATGCAGCAGGGAGATATTCTTTCCGTAAATTTAGATTCGATTAATAAGAAGATTACAAAAGTGATTGCAAATATTCCTTACAATATAACTGGCCCAATATTGAATATTTTCATAGGTAGATTGGGCATTATAAGAAACTATAATTACGAAAAAATAATATTTTTAATGCAGAAAGACGTTGTAGATAGGATTTTGTCAAAAGAGGGTAGTCCCAATGCTGGTGCACTTAGTATAAGAATGCAACTATTATCAAAAATAAAAAGAATATGTGATGTGCCCCCTTCATCATTTAGTCCGCCTCCAAAAGTTTTTTCTTCTTTAGTAGTTTTTGAACCAATTAAAAATGATTCAAGATTAGATATTAGACTAGAAAAATATATAGATAAACTTCTTCGAATTTCATTTAATTCAAGAAGAAAAATGCTTAGAAATACTCTTAATTCAATACTTTCAAATGAAGAGATAAATGAATTATCTGAATCTTCAAAAATTTGTTTTAATTTAAGACCACAAGATATTTCAATTGACCAATGGATTAAGCTTGCAGAAAATTGTATTAAAATTAAAAAATAAAAATTTAAGTATATGCAAGATTTAGCTAAAACGAAAATTAAGATAAAATCTCCTGCCAAAATAAATTTGCACCTTGAAGTTATTGGTAAAAGAGAGGATGGATTTCATGAGTTAGCAATGATTATGCAAAATATCGATCTTTCTGATTATTTAGAATTTGAAATTAATAATAAAGGGGTAATTAAACTTGACTCTGATTGTAATGATTTAAGCTTATCAGATGATAACTTAATTGTTAAATCGGCAAATCTATTAAGAAAAAAATCAAATATAGATTACGGTGCGAATATATTTTTAAGAAAAAATATCCCAATTGGCGCAGGATTAGCTGGTGGATCCAGTAATGCAGCAGCAACATTAATTGGTCTTAATAAGTTATGGGATTTGAACTTTGATCAAGAAACATTATGTTCATTAGCAACAACTTTAGGATCTGATATTCCTTTTTTTATAAATGGTGGTATTCAATTATGTTTTGGAAGAGGAGAAATTTTGGAGAAATTAGATTCAAACTTTGAATATGGAGTAATTCTTTTAAAGAATCCAAATGTATCAGTATCTACTGCTGAAACTTATAAGAAATATAGTAATAGATTTTGTGGTCAATATCTCACTGATAGAGAAATGGTTGAGAAAATAAGAAATAATTTAAGAGACAATGGTTTAAATAATTTAAATTTTGATAATCAACATTTATCTATTAAAAATGATTTGCAGTTAGTTGTTGAAAATGAAAATGATTCTGTAAAGCAGGCATTATATTTATTTTCTAAATTAAAAAATTGTCTTACATTTTCAATGAGTGGATCAGGACCTACATGCTTTGCACTCTTTAAAGATAGAGAGACTGCTAAAAAAGAATTAAATGCAAATTATAAATTGTTTAGAAATAATGGTTACGATTCATGGGTTTGCACTTTCCTTGAAAAGGGAATAACATTCATTTAAATTTTTTTTATATATAAATTTTATTGTGGCTGATAATAGTAATGAGAATATTGAAAAAAACATTCCCGAAAAAGGACCGTTAAATTTTATTGTAGGATCATTAACAAGTTTTTTATTATTTATATTTTTTTATTTTTTAAGTAATAAAATTGCAATTTATTTTTCAGTACATAAACCATCTAATTCTTCTGAAATAGTCCAAAATATTTCTTCTAGTATTAATACCTTAATAATTGGATTATCTTTTTTGCTTACTTTCTCATTTGCTTTTATAGGTATAGGACTTTTTATTGTATTTATTCGCAGTTTTTTTCTGAAGAAAAGTTGAATTGCCAATATTATTAAGAAAATACTTTCTTTGAATGTCTTTACATGACTTAGGCCTTTTAATCCTTTTGTTGTCACCTGGAATGATTTTATCAATATTACTACTCATAACCTTCGCAGAAGGAGGTTGAATTATTCAAAGTGGTAGGATTATATATGTGATTAATTAGGTAATTAATTGTGGCTGGAACATTATTATTTAATGCTTTGAAAGAGGCAATTGATGAAGAAATGGCAAATGATGTAAATGTTTGCGTAATGGGGGAAGATGTTGGTCAATATGGAGGATCTTACAAGGTAACTAAGGATTTATATGAAAAATATGGAGAGTTAAGAGTCTTAGATACTCCAATTGCAGAGAATAGTTTTACGGGTATGGCTGTGGGTGCAGCAATGACTGGTTTAAGACCAATAGTTGAAGGAATGAATATGGGTTTTTTGCTTTTAGCTTTCAATCAGATATCAAATAATATGGGTATGCTTAGATATACAAGTGGCGGAAATTATAAAATACCAGCAGTAGTTCGAGGACCTGGAGGAGTTGGTCGTCAACTTGGTGCTGAGCACAGTCAAAGACTTGAAGCATATTTTCATGCAGTTCCTGGCATAAAGATTGTTGCATGTAGTACACCAACAAATGCTAAAGGTTTAATGAAAGCAGCTATAAGAGATGATAATCCGGTTCTATTTTTTGAACATGTTCTTCTATACAATTTGTCTGAAGAATTACCTGAGGGTGATTATACTTGTGCGTTAGATCAGGCTGACGTTGTAAAAGAAGGTAAAGATATTACCTTATTGACTTATTCAAGAATGAGACATCATTGCCTTAAAGCTGTTGAAGAATTAGAAAAAAAAGGAATAGATGTTGAGTTAATAGATTTAATAAGTTTAAAGCCATTTGATATGGAAACCATCTCAAAATCAATAAGAAAAACAAATAAAGTAATTATTGTTGAAGAATGTATGAAGACTGGAGGTATTGGTGCAGAATTAATTGCATTGATAACTGAAGAGTGTTTTGATGATCTTGACGCCCGACCAATTAGATTATCTAGTCAGGATATTCCAACTCCTTATAATGGAAATCTTGAGAATTTGACAATAATCCAACCACATCAAATTATTGAAAAAGTTGAACACTTAATTAGTGGGAGTATATAGACAATGAAAAGAAGGCAAGGTTGGCTTTTTTTTATTATATTTCTACTTACTTTATCCGTTTATCTATTAATAAATTATCCCTTACAATTGGGATTGGATTTACAAGGGGGTTCTCAACTTACACTACAAATTATTAAAGAAGAAGGTAAGGTAACAAGGGACGAACTTGAAGCAGTTAATTCGGTTATAGATAAGCGTGTTAACAATTTAGGAGTTTCTGAGTCTAATTTGCAAACCCTTGGTGGAGATCAATTGATTTTAGAATTACCAGGTGAACAAAATCCATTAGTTGCTTCAAGGGTATTAGGTAAGACTGCTTTATTAGAATTTAGAACCCAAAAAGAAGGAACATCTACAGATTTAAAAACCCTGCAACTACAGAGATTGAGTATTAATGAATTAATTGAACAATATTCCTTTGCAGAAAAAAGTCAAAATTATGATAATTCCTTAAAAGTTATTCAAAATGATCTTAAAGATATAGAGCAAGAATTGAATTACTCATCTACTAGTAATGATTTATATGGGAAGTTAATTGAAATCAAAAAATATGTTGATAAAAAAATTACAAATTTATTTATTAAAACAGATTTATCTGGTAAGGATCTTATTAACGCAGGAAGGAGACAAGAACAAACAAATAGTAATTGGGAAGTTTTATTAACTTTTAGTAATTCAGGGGGTGAAAAGTTTGCAGAAATTACAAAATCAATTGCCGGCACTAATCAACTATTGGCTATAATCCTAGATGGTGAATCAATAAGTGAAGCCAGTGTTGGTAATCAGTTTGCTAGTACTGGGATTACAGGTGGATCAGCAACAATAAGTGGTAATTTTAGTGCTGAAAATGCTAGAGAATTAGAAGTTCAACTTAAAGGAGGCTCATTGCCATTGCCAATTGAAATAGTAGAAACTAACACAATAGGGGCTCTTTTGGGATCCAAAAATATTTTAAAAAGTCTTTATGCAGCTGTTAGTGGGTTAATTTTTGTTGGTATTTTTATGATATTTAATTATAGAATTCTAGGTATTGTTTCAGTTCTTTCTCTAGTACTATATGGTTTCTATAACTTAGCCATATATTCTCTAATTCCTGTAACTTTAACTTTACCTGGAATATCTGGGCTTATTCTTAGCATTGGGATGGCTGTTGATGCAAATATTCTAATATTTGAGAGAATTAGAGAAGAATTATATGATGGTAATACTCTTACAAGATCTATTGATAGCGGTTTTCAAAGAGCTAATTCATCCATAGTTGATGGCCATATTACAACTCTTCTTAGTTGTTTTGTATTGTTTTTATTAGGAACAAATTTTGTTAAGGGTTTTGCAGCAACATTAGGTATTGGAGTCTTAATAAGTTTGTTTACCTCACTAAATTGTTCTAAAACTATTTTGCGATTTTTTATAACATATCAATCTTTGAGACAGAAAAATCTCTATCTGCCAAGGAATAATTTTTCAAATTAAATTTTTTATTTCTAATTTCCCATGAAATTCACTCTTGAACTAGTAAAAAATAAAAAAAAGATAATTGGTTTTTCAACTGTTCTTATTTTGTTTAGTCTTCTAGGAATTTTATATTCTACTTTTAATACTTCTTATAAGAAACCTATAAATTTAGGGATGGATTTTATTGGAGGAAATGAACTAAGAATAGAAAGAGTTTGTGAAGATGAATGTTCTAATTTTTCTCCAGATTCAGTTTTGGTAAATTTAAAAGAGATTTCTAAAAATAATAAAGTTTTAAATAATATCAAATTACAATTCCAAAATGATAATAAATTAATTTCAATAAGAACACCTTATTTAAGTATCGAAGAATCAAATAATCTTATTACTAATCTTGATAATATTGTTGGACCTCTTAATTATGAGAGTAAGGATTCAAGATTAATAGGCCCAAAGCTTGGGAAAAGATTACTTACTAATTGTGTTACTTCATTGTTGGTTTCTTTATTTGCAATATCTTTATATATAACCATTAGATTTGATAAGAAATACGCATTATTTGCATTATTAGCTTTATTCCATGATTTATTAATTGTTTTCGGTTTATTCTCTTGGTTGGGAATTATATTTTCTGTCGAGGTAAATAGTTTATTTGCTGTGTCCTTGCTAACTATTGCTGGTTATTCTGTAAATGATACTGTTGTTATTTTTGATAGAATTCGTGAAAATTTAAAAGCAAAGAAAGAAGTCTATAACGAAACTATTCAATTATCAGTAAACGAATCAATTAGGAGGACAACGTTTACCAGTATTACAACACTTATCCCTTTATTAAGCATAATTTTGTTTGGATCTTATTCTCTATTTTGGTTTTCCTTAGCCTTATCATTAGGAATTATAGTTGGAAGTTATTCAAGTATTTTATTGGCTCCATCTTTGTTGCTTAAAGACTGAGCTTAGGCTTCTAATTTTATGAAATTAAATTACTATTTGATAATTTTATTTTCTTTAGTTTTAATAGATCTCTCTACTGAGCTGAGAATATTATTTGATCATTTTACTTTTAATTCACTATATTTTGCTATTAGTAAACATCCATTAGCTTTCTTTATACTTTTTTCTTACCCATATTTATATAAAAAAATAATTAAGTAGTTTTTAAATATCTTTAAATGATTCTTTGATTAAAACCTGAATTACTACAGCTAATGGAAGAGAAAGTATTAAGCCTAATGGACCAAAAATGAAGGTAAATCCAAATTGTGATATTAATGTTAAACCAGGAAGTAAGTTTGCTTTTTTCTTCATAATAGATGGCATTATTATATAGCTTTCAACATTTTGAATGATTACATATGCTCCTAAAACGGCCAGTGGTTTCCAAAAATTATCTAGTAGTGCAATTGAGATTGGAAATATACCACTAATAACTGGACCTATATTTGGAATAATATTAAGAACCATTGCTATTAAAGCATTTGAGACAACATATTTAACATCTAATATAGAAAGAACTATTAATGATAATAGACCTACTGATAATGAGCTTATGACCATAGAAAAGGTCCAATTTGCTAATGCGGTATTGCATTTTTCCAGAATATTTCTAAATTTATTGCGATATTTTTTTGGAATTAATAAAAGTATATTTTCTTTATATTGTTTTGGTTCAATAGAAATCATTAAACTAACTGCTAATACGAATATTAATTTCAAAAGACCTGAACCCAAATTCCCCGCTATATTTATTAAATTTTTAAAACTTTCTTGAATAGCTTTTGCAATAGTTGAGGCATCTGGAATTGTTACTACATTATTTATGAGACTGAATATGTCTATAACATTTTCAGATTGTTCACCATATAATAAAGTATTAAATTTATTCAGATTTGTATTAATTAAAATATTTATTTTTGATAAACCATTTGGAATATCAACTAGTATTTCATTGAATTCTTTTATAAACGGAGGCAATACAAGGATAAAAATAGTAAATACTATTACTGATATAACAGTTAAAACAAGAAACAATGATAGCGGCCGAGGGATTTTCAAACCCTTTTGTATTTGATTACATAAGTTACATACAATATTTGAAATTACTAAGGAACAAATTATTAAAAGAAGAAAATCTCTTAGAGTCCAAACTATTAACGAAGTGATTAAAATTACTACTAACTTGAAATATGAAGAACTACTCAATTTTTAAAATATTCTACTTCTTCTCAGAATATCCTAATCCATTTGATTTGGCATAACTATTTGCAAATCTCATAAATCTATCAAAGTCAGATGTGTTCTTCCAAATGTATACTGCTTCTAAAAATATTGGTTCTCCATCAACAAACTTTACTTTAACTTCCCTAGTTAGTATTTCACCTTCAGAATCAATCATACGCATACCTGTGATTTCACCATCTGTAATTGATGATAATGCCTGAGGTTTTTCGAACAAAAATAATGCTTGCCCAGTAGTGCCATCTTTACTCCTTGTTAGTCTTATTTCAGGTACTACTGGTTCATCAGTTCCTTCATAAAATTGTATTTTTGCAGTTTTATTGGCTGTCATAATATTCGAATAATAATTTATTATATTAGGAAATATTTTTCATATTCGTTTGTAATTATTTTATAAAATATTATTTATTAATTCAAGGATACTTTTATCATATTTTTTGTCTGTTAAATCTAATAACTTTATATTTGTTTTGCCAACCCTTTCATATTCATAACACTTATCGTAATAATCTAAAACTGATCTACAAACTAAGTCCCATTTTTCATTATTAATAGATTCTATAGCTATTTTTGTTCTTTGCGGTCCTAATCTTTTTTTTATCCTTAATACAGATTCTTGGAGTTCCTCCTTCTTAAAAACACTATAAGTATCTATTAACTCATCTAATCTATTAGATTCGCTCCTTAAAATTTCAATTCTCCTAGAATTTTTCATCTGATTAAAGAATTCATGAGGAATTTTGCATTTACCTATATTTGCACTTTCAGCTTCTACAAAAATATTATTAGTAAATTGAAAGGAATTTAATTTTTCTGCAATTATATTTTCAAATTGTTCATTTGATGGTTGTTCTTTCATTCCTAAGCCTCCAAATGTGCTTCCTCTATGACAAGCAAATCCTTCAAGATCAATAGTTTGATAATTATATTTCTCTAATAATGATAATAATCTTGTCTTACCTGTTCCTGTTTTTCCGCCAATTAATACAATGTTCAACTTTTTTGAAAAACTATCTAATACCCATCTCCTATATTTTTTATATCCTCCATTAAGTGTAACCAGATTTAATTTAAATTTTTCTAGTAACCATGCAATACTTTGAGACCTCATACCCCCTCTAGAACAATATATTTTTATAAATAGTTCTTTATTATTTTCAGAATTATTATTATAAGAGTCAATATTTATAAATAAATTATCAAGAAGTAATTCTATTTTTTTTTCAAGAAATTTTAATCCCTCTAGTACAGCTCTTTTTCTACCTTCTTTTTTATAAATAGTCCCAATTATTGATCTCTCATCATTATCAAATAATGGAATGTTAATAGAATTAGGCATGTGTCCTTTATAATATTCACCTGGGCTCCTAACATCTATAAGTGGACCTTTTAAACTTCTAAATTTCTCTAGTTCTTTTCTTTTGAAATACATGGATAGTTTTTGATTTTTGATTAATTTTTAAAAATGAATAACAAAGAACAAGATAACTATAGTAATGCTACATTAGATCTGATAAAAAAATTTGTAGATTCCAATCAAAGAAAAAGAATAAATTTATTAACTCAAATCGAATCTGAATTCGAAAATATTTATAAACTTGGTCCTAAATTGTTTGAAATCTTTGATAAGAACGGAGATGACTGGGCTGCTGGTTGGTTATTGCAAGTATTAAAAAAATATAAACCTGATTTCTTTGATAATTCTAAATTTAATAATTGGTTTAATACATATTCAGACATTGATATTGATTATGAAGAACTTCAATTAATGTTGGTTGAGCAAAAATTTGAAGATGCTGATAGATTAACAAGTTCTTATCTGCGAAAATTAGCTGGAAAATTAGCTGAAAAACGCGGTTATGTTTTCTACAGTGAGGTTAAGAATATGTCAGGTAAAGATTTACAAACCATTGATAGATTATGGACTATTTATTCTACGGGTAGATTTGGATTCTCAATTCAAGCAAAGATATTAAAATCAGTTGGGAAAAAATATGAATTAATGTGGCCCAAAATAGGTTGGAAGAAAGAGGGCTTATGGACTAGATATCCTGGATCTTTTTGTTGGTCATTGGATGCTCCTGATGGACATATGCCTCTAATAAATCAACTAAGAGGTGTAAGACTTATGGATTCAATACTAAGGCATCCTGCTATTGCAGAAAGACATAATAATATCCTTTAAATTAAGGTATTAAATAAGTTAATATTAAGTCAGTATCAAAATATTATTATGTCCTTAATTTGGGGCAAAAATATTTTAAAAAAATTTTTTAAAAGACCAAAGATTAACTGGTCAAACTACGAACTCGAATCTTCATTACAGTTAAATGAATTTGTCGATCAATTATTAGAACCTATTAAAAATTCTCAATCAAGCTATCTTATAAAACTAGGTTTACATGAAGCTCTAGTAAACGCAGTAAAACATGGAAATAAATTAGATCCTAAGAAAAATATTAGAGTAAGAAGAATAATCACTCCTAATTGGTGTGTTTGGCAAATTCAAGATCAAGGTCATGGTTTAGAAATAAAAAAAAGAAACTACAAATTACCAAAAAAAATAAGTAGTGTAAATGGCCGTGGCTTATACATTATTAATGAATGTTTTGATGATATTAGATGGAGTAGTAAAGGTAATAGGCTTCAGTTGGCTTTAAAAAGGTGATTTTTACTAGGGCATGGTTGATCTACGTTAATTTCTTTTAACCATTTAATACTTTCTTCTATATATTCAATAGTTTCTTTCTCATTACAAGAAATAATTAAATGGCATAATCCTGCCGAAATTAGTTCTGCAGATCGTTTATATTTATTTCCTTTATCTTTATGCCATTTAGAATGATCAATCTTTAATTTATCATTAAGACTTTGAACAAGCTGAACAGTATCTTTATCCCAATAGGTCATAGAAGTTTTTATTTACTTTACAGCAGACCATACTTTGGTCATAAAAAAGGAATTTGATTTTACATCTTTAAAACCTATTTCTTTTATTTTAGAATCTATATCCTCTTTTATGTAATCACAATAAAAAGGCTCATGAAAAGATTTATAGAAGTTTTCCATTACGGATGTAAAATCTGGTGAATCACTTATTTGAATTGAATCAGCTAATACTAATATCCCCCCAGGTTCAAGAACTCTAAAAAATTCATTTAATACTTTAGCTCTTATTGTTCTAGGTAATTCATGAAATAAGTAAACACAAGAAATGCATTGAAAACTATCATTTTCAAAAGGTAATTCTTCAGCATTACCTCTTATTAACTGAATTAAATCTCCATCTAAATCAGAAATATATCTACTTGCTTCTTTCAAGTATGAATCAGATAAATCAATTCCTGTAATTTTTTCTTTAGGAAATGCGGCTCTTAATTGTTTTAAAGTTCTGCCTGATCCTGTTGCTACATCAAGTATTTTTATAGTACTTTTTTTTCTATCTTTAAAAATTTCAAGTCCTTCTTTTATTGGCTTAATTATTCTTCTCCTCATTGAGTCAGCACTCCCATTGAAAAGTATCTCTACTTGTAGGTCATAAATGCTAGCTGAAAAATCTGATAAATAACCATCTGTTTGATGATGAAAATTTCTCAAGTAATATTGAGGATAATTATCTTTATCAATTGATTTTGGAAGATCATCAAAGTTTTGTCTTCTGCGTCTATCCCACGTATTAGGCATATCAAGCCAAATTTTAGGGTATTGAGTTAGATATCTAAGCCATGGCTCGTCAAACAACAATTTTTTTGGATATAGATTTTTTTCTGCGTCATTCCAATCTTCCTCTCTTAAGTTTTCCATTGAATTTTGGATTTGCACTAGAAGATTCTGATCTAAATCAAAATTTTCAAGCTTAGAATCGGGAAGAATAAAATTCATTAATCTTGAACTGATCTGCTTGTGAGCGAAACCTGCAATGCTTTTACTTTGTTGTAGCGTTTTATATGCAATTTTTGAAATAGATTCCCTAGCCATTTTTCAATTTATATATATATATTCCAACAAAAAAAAAATCAATTTGAGAATATTTTGTGATATTTCTCAAATTGATTAATTTAAACTAATTAGTTCTTTAAATTATGCATCGTAATACATGAAGAATTCATGTGGATGCGGCCTTTGTCTTAGTTGTTGTACCTCTTCGTATTTTATATCGATGAAGTTATCAATAAAATCTTCAGTAAATACTCCACCAGCTAATAGATAATCCTTATCTGCTTTTAGTGCATTAAGTGAGTCATTTAGAGATGAAGGTACTGTATCAATTTTCGCAAGTTCATCAGCTGGAAGTTCAAACAAATCTACATCTACTCCATCACCAGGATCAATTTGATTCTTAATTCCATCAATACCAGCAAGCATCATTACAGAGAATGCTAAGTAAGGATTTGCAAGTGCGTCACCTGATCTGAATTCTAATCTTTTAGCTTTAGGGCTTGGACCTGTTAAAGGTATTCTTAC
This sequence comes from uncultured Prochlorococcus sp., assembly GCA_902573565.1. Lineage (GTDB taxonomy): Bacteria > Cyanobacteriota > Cyanobacteriia > PCC-6307 > Cyanobiaceae > Prochlorococcus_A. The sequence continues at coordinate 56,233 of CACGKI010000003.1, read as the reverse complement.
CGCAGCTGATCTATTACCCTCAGAATAAACTAGATTTACAGGTGCTTCGAATCCTGGAACCAATCGTTTATAACTATTTGTAGTTGGGTTAGTAAATGCTAGGAATGAAGGTGCATGTTTAAGTATGCCTCCGATGTACCATCTTGCTGTTTGAGATAAATTTGCATATGATCCTTCACCAAAGAATAGTGGCTGTCCGCTCTTCCATAAACTTTGGTGAACATGCATTCCTGTTCCGTTGTCGTTAAAAACAGGCTTGGGCATAAATGTTGCTGTTTTTCCATATTTTTTTGCAACATTTCTGACAACGTATTTATAGGTCATAACGTTATCAGCAGCATTTATTAACGAATCAAATTTCATTCCAAGCTCGTGTTGACCGGCACCAGCAACTTCATGGTGATGTTTTTCTGTGGGGATACCTAATTCACCCATAAGAAGAAGCATCTCAGATCTGATATCTTGCGCAGTATCATTTGGAGCTACTGGAAAATATCCTTCTTTATATTGTATTTTGTATCCTAAGTTTCCCCCTTCTTCAATTCTCCCTGTATTCCATGGCGCTTCAATAGTATCTACACTATAAAAACAACCTCCCTCTTTAGAGTCATATCTAACATCATCGAATAAAAAGAATTCTGGTTCTGGTCCAAAAAATGCAGTATCTGCTATACCCGTTGAATCTAAATATTTTAATGCCTTTTGAGCTAAAGCTCTTGGACACCTATCATAAGGTTCACCGCTTCTTGGCTCTTGAATAGAGCAAATCATACTTAGAGTTTTATGTTTATAAAAAGGATCTATCCAAGCTGTACTTGCATCGGGAACCATTGACATATCCGAGGCATTAATTGCTTTCCAACCTCTTATTGATGAGCCATCAAATGCCAAACCTTCTGTAAAAGAATCCTCTTCTATCATGTCTGATGTAAGAGTTAAATGTTGCCATTTTCCATGAATATCAGTGAATTTTAAATCGATGAGTTCAATTCCTTCGTCTTTAATTTGACTTAAAACGTCTTGAGGAGATTTAGACATAATTTTTTAATACCTTCTATGAAATTAATAACTTGATGATTCTTGTTATGTATCAACCGTAACTTTTTTTAAGACTTGATGTCTTCTTTTAGTATTTCAAGTCATAAGTTTAATAATTATTAAGCTAAATATTTAAATTGAATGAATTTCTATAAATAAATATCGCTTATGTGGCGATATTAGTTTAATTTAAAAGTAATTGAATGTAATGCTTTGACAGAAGCAAAACTTATTTCGGCTTTAAATGAAGAGAATTTATCTCATTTCTCAAAGACTTATGTTCCCTCTAGACTTTTATTAGGTCCTGGCCCTTCAAACGCACATCCAGAAGTCTTAAGCGCTCTTTCTTTGAATCCTATTGGTCACTTAGATGAAGCATATATTTCATTGATGTCTGATGTTCAACAACTTCTAAGATATACTTGGCAATGCAATAATCGTCTTACTCTTCCAATGAGTGGTACTGGAAGTGCAGCTATGGAAGCTTCCATAGCTAATTTTATAGAAGAAGGAGAAAAAATTCTTATCGCTAAAAAAGGATATTTTGGAGACAGACTTGTTGATATGGCAACAAGATATAAAGCAGATGTATCTGTAATTGAAAAACCTTGGGGTGAACACTTTTCTTATGAAGAAATCAAGTATGAAATAGAAACTAAAAAACCAGCAATTTTTGCTATTGTCCATGCTGAAACATCGAGTGGTGTTTTACAACCTCTTGAGGGGATTGGCGATATATGTAGAAAAAATAACTGTTTGTTTTTAGTTGATGCAGTAACTTCACTTGGCGCTTTAGAATTATTGATAGACGAATGGAAAATTGATCTAGCGTACAGCTGTAGTCAAAAGGGATTAAGTTGTCCTCCAGGATTAAGTCCTTTTACAATGAATAAAAGAGCTGAAGATAAACTAACTTCAAGAAAAACAAAAGTACCTAACTGGTATTTAGATTTATCTCTATTAAATAAATATTGGGGTTCTGATCGTGTTTACCATCATACTGCACCCGTCAATATGAATTTTGCTATTCGTGAAGGCTTACGATTAATTGCTAATGAGGGTTTAGAAAATGTTTGGAACAGACACAATACCAATGCAAAGAAACTGTGGAATGGTTTAGAAAGTCTTGGAATGGAATTACATGTATCAGAGGATTATAGATTGCCAACTTTAACCACAGTTAAAATACCTCCAGCAGTTGATGGGGATGGTTTTAGAAATCATCTTTTAAGAAACTTTGGAATTGAAATAGGAAATGGGCTTGGAGAATTATCCGGTAAAGTATGGCGTGTAGGGCTAATGGGTTTTAATTCACGTGAGGAGAATGTTGACAGATTACTAAACCTTTTTGATACTGAACTAAAAAAATTTACTATTTTTGAGTCCTCAACTTTTTGAACCAAATCTGTAAAATTTGACTGCATTCATCTTCTAGGACACCTCCAATTATTTCCATTTTGTGATGAGCACTTTTATGTTTTGATAGGTCAATTGAGCCACCCAATCCACCTCTTTTCTTATCGTAAGCCCCGAAAATAACCTTACCCATTCGCGCTTGAATAAGAGCAGAGGAACACATAGTACAAGGTTCTAAATTTGTGATAATAGTACATTCATTAAATCTCCAATCATTTTTTATTAGAGATGCCTGCCTAAGTGCCATTATCTCGGCATGACCTAATGGGTCTTTATTTATATTCCTCCTGTTAACCCCTCTCCCGATACATCTTCCTCTCTCATCTAGAATTATTGAGCAGATTGGTAGCTCAACTTTTCCAATTTCTTTGGATCTTTTTAATATCGAATTCATCCACAAAATATAATTTGAATTACTTGTTTTTTTTGGTTGATCTTTATAACTATTTCCATTTTCAAAAAAATATCTCATTTAACAATATTGAGAATAGAATTATTAATAGATATCTTATCTGATGGCTGAAGATTTAATTAATAATAAAGATATATATTTCCCCTCATATTTAGGGACTAATGACAAATTGATTACTCTTCTTAATAGAGCAAGTCAAACTCTTTGTGACTGGTTCTCTAAAGCTGATAAAAATGGTCCTTTACCTTTTGATGAGAGTTTCAATTGCATTATGCCTGCAGAAGATAGTAGTTCTATAGAAGGATTGTTTTCTGAGATTGAATCACTTTTGAATAATTCATTTAATCCCGTTCATCCCGGCTCACTAGCTCACCTTGATCCCCCACCTTTAATTTTCTCTATTTTGGGAGATTTAATTGCTGCTGGTTTAAATAATAATCTTCTCGCTTATGAGTTATCACCAAGTGTAACTTTGCTTGAAGAATCATTATGCAAATGGTTTTCCAAGAAAATAGGTTTTAATGATTTCTCAGGTGGTATAGCTGCTAGCGGAGGTACATTAAGTAATCTGAATGCACTTATAGCAGCTAGAAATAATGCTGGATTAGGTTCAAATCCTAATTCTGTATTACTTGTTAGTGAAGATGCTCATTCTTCTTTCGTTAAATGTATGAGAGTTATGGGTCTTGATACTACGAATCTTGTCAGGATTAAAACTGATATTCAGGGCCGAATGGATATAAAGGACCTCAGAAATTCTTTAGATAAATGTTCAATAGAAAATAAAAAAATATTTGCTATTGTTGCCACCCTTGGGACAACTGTAAGAGGAGCTATTGATCCTATTAAAGAAATAAGTGAAATCTGTAAACAAAGAAACATATGGTTACATATTGATGGTTCAATTGGAGGGGTTTTTGCTATAACTTCTATTCCTATAGAAGGTTTAGATAATATTAATCAGGCTAATTCAATAACGATTAATCCACAAAAAATCATTGGTATTACAAAGACTTCATCTTTGTTATTGGTTTCAAATATGAGTACTTTAGAAAATACTTTTAATACTGGACTACCATATATTTCAACTAAAGAAAATGTAATAAATAGAGGAGAAATAGGCATACAAGGTTCTAGACCTGCAGAGGTTATCAAACTTTGGCTTGGGTTACGTTTTTTAGGTATGAATGGAATAGAAAATATATTAAAATCATCAATTAAAAGAAAAGATTTTTTTATAAAAAATATTAGTAAAGATAAATTTGATATATATTCAGGTCCTCTTCATATTGTTTCATTCATACCTAAGAAACTTAAGCCAAAAGAATCTGATGCATGGACTCAAACTAAAGTTAATGAATTAATTAACAATAATTTTATGCTTTCTAGACCAAAATTTAAAGGTAAACATTTTTTAAGGGTTGTCATGGGAAATTACAATACAAAAGAATCTCATATTGAAGAACTTTTGAGACTTTTAGATGCTTAACTAATGAAAATGGGTAGACAAAAAATTATTGCAATATTAACAGGGTTTATATCTATAGCTATTTGTATTGCTTATTTACTCTTAATAACTATCTTCGATTTCAGAACTTATCTAAATGATCAATTTTCTAATTTCACTTAGTAAATGGAGGCAAACTTTTTTTTAATTTAAAGTACTTTTTCATTTCAATTTTTGCAATAGCTTCTTTTACGAACTTATTTAAAATGTCTTCTCTCTTGCTTATTCTATAGATCTTATCTACTACTTCTTGAATTCCTCCATCTCCCCAATCTTGACCATTTTTAAAATATTCAATCAAACTTAGTCCTACTATTCTTATTAACCACCCTGCTGTAACTGATTGTATAGATTTAGATAATATTATTTTAGTCATGCTTGTAGCTAAAGCAGGAGAAAGAATGGCGAGCCCCCCTTTTAGTATTCCTTGTTTAGCCAATGCGCTTAGCATTGATGTTGATAAATCTTTCGCATCTTTTTTTGTAAGCTTTATTTCATATATTTTTGATAATTCCATTATCATTTGAAGATTTACGGAGGTAGTAGTAAGGAAATCTACAGCTGGTAGTGGATTAACTAGTATTACTCCTCCTGTTATCCACATATATTTATTAATAACTTTATTTGACATTAAATATCTTTGTTCTTGCACGAAATTTTTACTTTTAATACCTAACTTATTTGAGCGAAAAAGAATATTATCCGCCAATAACTCTTCACCATTATTATCAAGAGTTTCAATTATTTCTCTAAATAAACTTCCTACCTCTGGAACTAAATTTAAAGCATCTGATTTTGTATAGGGAGTTTTTTGTGGTACTGCAATTGTTTGAACAAATGAAATTTTATTTTTTTTAGCTGAAGTTATAGATATTATATTTTCTTTGATAAGGTTATTTTCATCTCTAGACCTCAAATCACATTTATTTAGCACTATTATTATTTTTTTTCTTAGTTTTAATAATTCATTAATTAAATATTTTTCGTATTTATTTATGTCCTGATCTAACACGAAAAGAACCAAGTCAGAATTTGATGCTTGTATAATCGTTGCTTTTTCTCTTTCTTCTCCTAATTTAGATGGTTCGAATAAACCCGGAGTATCAACTATATTAATGTTTCTTCTTAAGATTGGGATACGAATTTTATAGCTATTAATTTGCTTTGTTGTACCAATTTTTGCTGAAGTTTGTCCGACAATATTTTTCAATAAAGATCTTGCTAATGATGTTTTCCCTGAGGAACCTGCTCCAAAAAGAGTAACTTTATAATCTCCAGTTTTCAATTGTGATTCTAGTTTATTTTTTTGGTAATTTAACAATTCAACTTTTACTTTATCGTTAATTTTTTTATTAATTTTCTCGACCCCTTCCAAGCTTATCTTGGCAGCACCATAAGTATTTTTGAATGAAAGTGTATTTTTTTTATTTTTATAGATAACTTTATAAACTATTTTTTTAAATAATTTTTTATCAATATTATAAAAGGTATAAATAATTACTATTAAAAATAAAAGGGTATAAATATTTATTATTCTTATAAATATCGAAAATAAAATATATAGAAATAATATTATTAAAAGATACTTTATATACTTTAATTTCAAGAAATTCATTTTATCGATTATTTTTAAAAATGTTATATAGTAAAAAAATGAAACCAATATTAATAGATATATCAGCAATATTAAATATTGGAAAATTTATAATATTTAAATTTATAAAATCAATAACAAAACCCTTAAATAACCTATCTATGCCATTACCAATAGTTCCACCAAGAATAAAGCTATAAGAGTATAGGTCGAACGAGTTTAAATTATTTTTCCTAAAAATTAAATAAATAAGTAATATTGAAAAAAAAATACTTATTAAAGATAAAAAAATTCTACTGCCACTAAATATGTTAAATGCTGCCCCGTAATTTTTTACAAAGTCTAATTTAAAAAAAAGAAAATCTTTATTAATAAATAATTTTTTATTATAAAACATTAAATATTTCGTAAATTGATCTATTAGAACAATAAGAATACTTAATGATAAAAAATATAATTTTGTATGTATCTTATTAATCATTATTTGCTACTTCTAAAACGTTCTATAGGTTTAATAAGTAATAAAAGTGGAAAAAGCATTAAAAAATGATATCCAATCTTACCTAATGAGTATTTCCCTAAATTATATAAAAATAAATTAAATTGACTGTAGAATATAATTTGTATGAAGTTGTAAAATATTCCAGTTAAATGCATAGTACATATTGCTATAAATCCATTTTTTAAAAATTTTCCAACGTTTATTTTATTTCTAGTATTTAAGTTATCAATTATTTTGATTAATGGATATAAACCTAATAAATACCCAAAATTTGGAGTGAGCAAATAACCTATTGAACCACCTTGATTAAAAATTGGAAATATAAATAACCCCAAAATTATATATATAGAAAATGCTCTGAAAACAACTTTTTTATGAAATATAAGCGTTAATAAAATTATAGTTGGAATTTGCCATGTGATAGGTAATTCAAAGTTATTAGTAGATTTATAGATAAAAGGTAGTGGAATATAAACAGGTAACATTGATGATATTACTAGTAATTGAAGACTCACCAGTGTCTCAATTAATTTATAAAAATTGAGCATTATTATAAATTCTATTTATAAACTTCTCAATGCAACAATTGGATCTAATTTAGAAGCTCTTTTTGCAGGTAAAACGCCAAAGATTAAACCTATTGATCCTGATATGATCATGGTGGAAAAAGTAGTTGTAATTCCTACAGATGCAGGAAGTGGTGTTATCAGAGATAAAAGAAAAACACCTGATAATCCTGTTGTCGTTCCAATTAATCCTCCAATTGTAGATAAAATCAATGCCTCAATTAAAAATTGTATTAATATATCTGACTGTTTAGCTCCTATTGCTTTTCTAAGTCCAATCTCTTCAGTCCTTTCGCTTACTGAAACGAGCATAATATTCATGATTCCTATGCCACCAACCACTAAAGATACTGCCCCAATACCAGCCAATAAAAACGTTAGTCCACTTGTTATGTTGGTTACTATATTCAATGCATCTTCTTGTGATCTAACAGCAAAGTCATCATCTCTGATTATTTTATGTCTTTGCCTTAATAAGTTAGTAATCTGAAATTTAGCAGCACTAGTTGCATTCTTATTTATCGCTTCAATACTAATGAAGCTTAAACTTACTCCATATGTCGGGTCCTTCCCTGTAATCCTATTAACCATTGTGGTTAATGGAATATAAGCATTTTTATCTTGATTACTTCCAAATACAGCACCTTTTGGTTTTAGTATTCCGATAATTTCATAAGTGTGGTCTTTAATTCTAATTTTTTCCCCAAGTGATGAAGATTTATCTTTGAAAAATTCGTCTTTAAGATCAGGACCTATTACAACATAACTTCTTGCACTATTAACATCACTTTTTGATAAAAATCTTCCCTTATCTACCTCAAAACTTCTTACTTCAAGAAATTCAGGAGTAACTCCAGCAATTGATATATTAAGGCTTTTAGAATTTGATTGTACTATTTCGTTTGCAGAAATTTGAGGAGCAACTTTTTTAACTGTTGGAACTTGATTGCTTATTGCTAATGCATCTTCTAAAACTAGGTTTTTAGGAAATGAAATGCCTCTTCTTCTTGTGTCATTATTTCCAGGAACAATGAATAAAACATTTGCACCTAAATTACTTAATTGGTTTTTTGCTAATGTTTGAGCACCTCTTCCAAGGCCAACAAGTGTGATAACTGATGCATTTCCAATAATAATACCAAGCATTGTTAAAGAACTTCTCAATTTGTTAGATACTAAAGTTTTTGTAGCCATGCTTAAGGCTTCTTTTATAGAGATATTCCTAGACATATTTATATTTATCTATTGCTCCATCATCATCCTCAATTTGTCCCATATATATAACACCTTCATTAAGTTGCAATGTAATAAGATCACCATTACTAATTTGTAGATTAAATATATTTTCTACATCACAAATTGTTGAAATCTTTTTATTATTTTTATTAAACAAAGCGTAAACATCATTTATATTTTGGTTCGTAACAATTCCCGCAATATTTTTACTTAGTGGAATATTTTCCATTAATTCCTCTGGAACAAATAATATTTCTCCAGGACAAATGAAGGACATATCAAGATTATTTTTTATTATTCTTGCTTTACCTGTAACACCAATTTCACCTATTGAAATTCCTCTTGAAACAACTTTTCTAACTAAACCAACTTTTATTAAATCTGTAGAGCCGCTAATTCCAGTTAATGTTCCTGCGGTTTGAACTACTAAATCTCCTTGATTTAGTATCCCCATCTCTTGAGCAATTTGCATAGCTAAACTAAAAGTTTTTGCAGTTCTTTCATCATTTTTTACTACTAGAGGAGTTACCCCCCAAACTAGTTGCAATCTTCTCGCTACGCTCCTTTCCGTAGTTGTGGCCAAAATAGGTGTTGGTGGTCTGAATTTGCTTACATTTCGAGCAGTAGATCCTGATTTTGTTAAAGGGATTATGGCTCCTGCATCAAGTTGTCTAGCAATACTACTTACTGCTGCACTAATAGCATTTGGGATCGTACTAGCTAAGTGGCTCTCAATAGCTTTTAGTGGGTAATCCCTTTCAATTCTTCTTGCAATGGTTGCCATCGTTTCTACAGCTTCTACAGGATAATCACCAACTGCAGTTTCGTTTGAAAGCATTACTGCATCTGTTCCATCTAATATTGCATTGGCAACATCGCTTACTTCTGCTCTAGTAGGTCTAGGGTTAGAAGCCATAGAATCAAGCATTTGAGTCGCAGTAATTATAGGTATTCCTAATGAATTAGCTTTTCTTATTAATTGTTTTTGCAATAACGGCACCTCTTCAGCAGGCATTTCCACTCCTAAATCACCTCTTGCAACCATAACCCCATCACATAAGGGTAATACAGCATCAATTTGATCAATTGCTTCAAATTTTTCTATTTTTGCGACTACGGGAGTTGAATGCCCATTTTTGTTTATTAAATCTTTTATCTCGTTAATATCTGATGGATTTCTTACGAAACTTAAAGCTATCCAATCAACTCCTTCAGATAAACCAAATTTTAAATCTTCTTTATCTTTTTCTGTTAATGCTTTTACTGATAATTGAACATCTGGAAAATTTACACCTTTATTGTTTGAAAGAACTCCTCCTACAGTAACCATGCATTCTAAATTATTAGCTTTTATATCAACTTTTTCTACAATCATTTCTATTTTTCCATCATCTAAAAGTATTCTTTTACCTTCGCTAACTTCTTGAGAAAGTTTGTTGTAGGTTACATTTGCAATAGTATTTGTACATTCGACTTCATTTGATGTAAGTGTAAATTTATCACCTTTTTTAACTTTTACTGGCCCATCTTTAAAGCGCCCTAATCGTATTTTTGGTCCTTGAAGATCTTGCAATATTCCAATATCTATATCTAACTTTTTTGATACTTCCCTTATGGTTTTTATTCTCTCAGCATGATCTTTATGATCTCCATGTGAGAAATTTAATCTGAATGTTGTTACTCCAGCTTTAATTAAATCTGTAATTATCTCTTCAGATTGAGTTGCAGGGCCAATAGTTGCTACTATTTTTGTTCTTCTTTTTAAATCAATATTCGACATATATAGATAATATTGCTAGATATAAATAAATTTACCATACCCAAAGTTAGTTATTTAAGTCATGGATTTTAAAACTTATCAGAAAAAAGCTAGAGAAACCGCACAATATCCAGATTTAGGCTCAAATAATATTTATCCAACTCTTGGTTTAGTTGGAGAGGCTGGTGAGGTGGCTGAAAAAGTGAAAAAGGTTATAAGAGATAAAAATGGAATATTTGATAACGAATCAAAATTAGGTATTAAAAAAGAGTTAGGAGATGTTTTGTGGTACATATCAAATCTTTGTACCGAATTGAATTTCAATTTAGAGGATGTTGCATTACAAAACCTAGAAAAATTAAAATTAAGAGCTGCTAAGGGAAAGATAAGAGGTTCTGGAGATGATAGATAAGTTCAGCTATAACCTAAGCTTGCATACTGAAGATTTGTAATTAAATTTTGTATAACATTTAAAAGTAAAAAAGCTAACAAGGATGAAATATCAAATCCACCTATTGGAGGGATAATACCTCTAAAAATGTTTAAATAAGGATCTGTGATAGAAGTTAATGCAGATAAAACGCCGTTACTCCAATCAATACCAGGAAACCATGTAAGTAAAATTCTTATTATCAATATGAAAGAATAAATTGATAAAGTTTGGCCCAGAACTGCAAAAATCTCAGATAACATTATCTTTTCGTAATTTAATATATCCTAACATTTACTTATTATTGCTGCTTATTATTACCGCTTCCTATTTTTGAGAGATATTCATTACTTACCGCAAAAGTTTGAAAAAACTTTTCTGATAATGATAACCAATATGATCTACCATCTTTTTGCTTTCGTTTGACGATAAATTTCTTTTCTAATAATTCTTTAATATGATCATAAGCACCTGAACCTCTAAGAAGTATAAGATCCGATTGCAGGATCTTTTTTTTGATCGCAATAGTAGCCAATGTCCTTAATTCGGATGTTTTCAAATCAGAAGGAAGTAAATCATCGACGAATTCATTAAGACTAGATTTTAGTTCTAGAGAAAAACTGTTATTAACCGTATTTAATTCAATAGCTGAATTGGGATCAGAGTATTTATTTTTTAGATCTTTAATTGCATCATTTATTGAGTTTATATCAGAATTAGTAATTTCTGAAAGATCCTTTTTTGTTATTGGTCTGCCTTTCAAATATAGAACAGCTTCAACTTTTGTTACTAGATCTATATCAGATATTGGCGTGGTATTTAGATCAGATTGATTGATTTTAATTACCGAAATCTTTCCTAATTTACCTTAAATTTAATCTGATGCACCAAGGAATAATTTATATGTATCGTTTTGAGTTTCATCCCAAAATTTATAGCCTAGAATTTTTACAAATTTATTCCATTCTAAAATCTCATTTTTATCGATTAAAACTCCAATAACAATTTTCCCAACATCAGCTCCATAATTCCTATAGTGAAAAACGCTTATAGACCAATTAGATTTCATATTATTTAAGAAGTTTATTAATGCGCCAGGCCTTTCAGGAAACTCAAATCTGTATAAAAGCTCAACAAAGTTTCTATTATTTATTTCTTTAAAATTCTTTGGTAATCTTCCACCTACCATATGTCTTAGATGATTTTTCGATAATTCATCATCACTTATGTCAATAAAGGAGTACTCCGAATTTCTGAATAAATTTAAAAGATTTTTTTTATCATTTAATCCATAGACTTGAACTCCTACAAAGATCTGGGCATTCTTAGAATTTGACATCCTATAGCTAAATTCAGTTAAATTTCTATTATCAAGTAACTTACAAAAATCAATTAAACTCCCAGGTCGTTCAGGAATTTCAACAGCCATCATTACTTCTTTACACTCACCAAGTTCTGCTCTTTCTGCTACAAATCTAAGCCGCTCAAAATTCATATTTGCACCACATGCAATCGCAACCATTTTTCTATTTGAATGATTCGAATTTAAAATATCTTTTTTCATCCCTGCAATTGATAATGCTCCTGCGGGCTCTAGTATTGATCTAGTATCCTCAAATACATCTTTTATAGCTGCACATATTTCATCAGTATTAACGGTAATCATCATATCTATATATTTTCTGCCAATATCAAAAGTATTTTTACCAATTTTTTTAACAGCCACTCCATCTGCAAATTGACCAACAGAAGATAATTCCACAATTTTTGATTCTTCCAAAGATTTTGTCATGGCGTCTGCATCTTCAGGTTCTACACCTATTATTTTTACTTCAGGCCATATTTTTTTTATATATAAAGAAATTCCTGATATTAATCCACCACCACCAACAGCAATATAAATAGCATAAGGTTTTTCCTCAAGCTGCTGTTCAAGTTCTATAGCTATAGTTCCTTGTCCTGCTATTACTTCTGGATCGTCAAAAGGATGAATAAAACATAAATTTCTTTCTTGGCTAATCCTTATTGCCTCTTTGTATGTTTCATCATAATTATCACCAAATAATATAACTTTTGCTTTTAAATTTTTAACTGCATTAACTTTTACTATTGGTGTGGTTATGGGCATTAATATAGTTGCTTGGCAATTTAACTTAAGTGCACTAAGTGCAACCCCTTGAGCATGATTACCAGCACTAGAAGTAATTACTCCCTGAGAAAGCTGTGAATTAGTAAGCTTACTCATTTTGTTATATGCACCTCTTATTTTAAATGAAAATACATCTTGAAGATCTTCTCTTTTTAGAAAAACATCATTATTAAGTTTATTACTTAAATTATGAGCTTTCTCTAGTGGTGTCTTTTTTGCAACTTCATAGACTTCAGCTTGAAGTATTTTTTCAAAATAATCATTCATATATATATTTTTAGCATTAATTATTAATCTAATAAAACATTACATGATCTATTTAAAAAAAAATACTCATTTTGCACCTCGGCGTTTTAGATTATATAGACACCAAATTTTGTTAAATGCTTTTAAGTGAGTTAAGTCATCCAAATCAACTTCATGGCTTAACAGTTTCACAATTAGAGGAAATTGCTTGTCAAATTAGAGAAAGACATCTTCAGGTAGTATCTACTAGTGGAGGCCATCTAGGTCCTGGATTAGGTGTAGTTGAGTTGACATTGGCTTTGTATCAAACTCTTGATCTTGATTTTGATAAAGTTGTGTGGGATGTAGGACATCAAGGTTACCCTCATAAATTAATTACAGGACGTTACGGTCAATTTGATTCTCTAAGGCAACAAAATGGAGTCGCTGGATATCTAAAAAGAAGTGAAAGTAAATTTGATCATTTTGGTGCTGGGCATGCAAGTACTTCTATTTCTGCTGCTTTAGGAATGGCAATAGCAAGAGATAGAAAAGGTGAAAATTATAAATGTGTCGCTGTTATTGGAGATGGAGCATTAACTGGAGGAATGGCATTAGAAGCTATAAATCATGCAGGTCACTTACCAAATACCCCTTTAGTTGTGGTATTGAACGATAATGACATGTCTATTTCACCTCCGGTTGGAGCCCTTTCATCTTACTTAAATAAGGTAAGAGTAAGTCCACCATTGCAATTTTTGTCCGATAGTGTTCAAGAAAGTGTAAAAAATATTCCCTTAATTGGTAAGGATATCCCAGAAGAACTAAAAAATATTAAAGGAAGCGTTAGACGACTATCTGTGCCTAAGGTTGGTGCTGTTTTTGAAGAACTTGGATTCACATATATGGGTCCAATTGATGGTCATGATATTGGTAACTTAGTTAAGACCTTTAACGCTGCCCATAAACTTAAAAGACCTGTACTTGTTCATGTAGTCACAACAAAAGGGAAGGGTTACCCATATGCAGAAGCTGATCAGGTTGGATATCATGCACAGTCTGCATTTGATCTTACAACTGGGAAATCAATTCCATCAAAGAAACCTAAACCTGTTAGTTATAGCAAAATATTTGGTCAAACATTATTAAAAATATGTGAGCAAGATAGCAAAGTCGTTGGTATTACAGCTGCAATGGCTACAGGTACTGGTTTAGATATATTGCAAAAAAATATCCCTGATCAATACATCGATGTAGGAATAGCAGAACAACATGCAGTTACTCTTGCGGCAGGAATGTCTTGCGATGGTCTTAAACCTGTTGTAGCTATTTATAGTACTTTTCTTCAACGTGCTTTCGACCAATTAATTCATGATGTAGGGATACAAAATTTACCTGTATCGTTTGTTCTTGATAGAGCTGGGATAGTTGGAGCTGACGGTCCTACTCATCAAGGTCAGTATGATATCAGTTATATGAGATCTATCCCTAATTTTGTATTGATGGCACCAAAAGATGAGTCTGAATTACAGAGAATGTTAATAACTTCAATTAACCATAATGGTCCCACAGCTCTAAGAATACCAAGAGGTTCTGGATTAGGGGTGGCTGTAATGGATGAGGGTTGGGAACCTTTGAATATCGGTGAAGCTGAAATACTTGAAGAAGGAGAAGATATTTTAATTATTGCTTATGGATCAATGGTTGCATCAGCTATTGAAACTGCAAAAATCCTAAAAAATATGAACATTAATCCATGTATTGTTAATGCAAGATTTGTAAAACCTCTAGATAAAAATCTTATTATGCCTTTAGTAAATAGAATTCAAAAAGTGGTAACTATGGAAGAAGGAACCTTAATTGGTGGATTTGGCTCTGCAATAGTTGAATTACTTAACGATAATGAAGTAAACATTCCTGTATACAGGATAGGTATACCCGATGTTTTAGTTGATCATGCTTCACCTGACCAGAGTAAAGAGAAATTAGGACTTAAGCCTGATCAGATGGCAGATAAAATTGTTAAGAAATTTAAGTTAAATAATTAAAAACTTAATAAATAAATTTTTATAAAACACCACGTGAGGCTAATCCTAAGATTGCACCAATTCCGAAAATATGACCTAAGCAATTAGCACCTACAACTGATGCGTGACTTAAACCACCATAGAATTTTGAATTAGGTATTTCAAAACCTTCATTTGGTTTTCTTATAGTTGCTCTGGCTATTGCATAAGCAAAAACATTACATGCAATCATTACGACGGCACACTTTGGAGACCAAGAAAAAGTTGCTGGATCTGCAGCTGCAAATAATGTAGTAAACATAAAAAATCGTTATTTTCATATATTCTCTAATACTTTTACCTAAAAAACACAAAATTGTAAAAGGTCTTAAGAGTTGTTTACTTCTAAGCTATTTAACAACCTTATAAATCCAAACAAAATAACAAAATCACTTAAAGTTAGGAATGATTCTGCTAAACCATGCAGAAAGTCAACCTCAACAAGTGTTTTATTATAGTAATTTAGTGTGAAGATAGATACCAATATAGTTATCAATACGAATAAAACAGTTAAGGAAAATCCTGTTTTTACAAAATTATTAACAGATTTTATTTTATATAAGTAGAACAAAAATATTGCATAAGGAATTATTGATACTGCGAACAAAAATGTATTATCGATTGAACCTAATTTTTCTATAAATCTTAAAAACAAATCATTCATAAGTCTCTTTTCCTCTAAAAATCTTTATTGCTGCTAAGGCTAATGTTGAATTTCCTATAAATGTAAATATTCCTTGAAGTGATACTAGACCGTAAAGATCTTCCTGGTTGTCATAGATATGCCACGTGATCGCACACATAGCACCTATTAAGTTTGGAACCATAGCGAGGCTTAACCAAAAAAATAAATTATATTTTTTATATGTAGAAATTTTATTTATGACAAATATGGCAACAATCCACTCTATTACTGATGAGATATGTATCAACCAAGTTCCAAATGATAATTCGTGCAAAATTTTATATTTTTTTCTTTAAAACGTTGAGAACTTCTTTAGCATGATTTATAGGTAAAACACTAATCCATCTATAAGAAATTTCCCCATCTGGAGAAATCAAAAAAGTATTTCTATCTGAGAATGGAGGAATCCAAGAACCATATTTATCACTAATAATTCCGTCAGGATCAGATAATAAAGTGTAGTTTATGGATTTCTCGCTGCAGAAACTTTCATGAGAATCTTGATTATCAGCGCTTATGCCAACAATTTCGGCATTATTTTTTGAAAAATCTTTTTTTAATTCTGAAAAACCCTTAGCTTCAAGGGTGCAGCCTGCTGTGAAATCTTTAGGGTAAAAATACATAACAAGCCATTTACCTTTAAAATCACTTAATTCCCAAGTTGTTTTTGTTTTTATGTTTTTATTAAAACCTTCTAACTGAAAGTTAGGAGCCATATCTCCAACTTCAGGAGCAAAATCAAAAGAGAAGGCTGAATTACAATTAAATAGAAGAATAAATGGTACTAATATACTTGCAACTAAATTTCTCATTAAATTTAGAATTTTTTTAAATCAACTCCATTTGATTTAGCAAATTTATCTAAACCTACTTTTTGTATAGATTTTAGCGCTTTGGTACTTATTTTTATATTTACCCATTTTTTGCCCTCATCCCACCATAGTCTCCTTTTTTGGAGATTTACTTGCTGCAATTTTTTTGTACGAATATGTGAGTGACTCACTGCCATCCCGTTGTTAGCTTTTGCACCAGTAAGTTCGCAAACTCTTGACATATTTATTGATTATATCTTTAAAAATTTTAACACATGACTCAATTTGTTGAATTAAGTAATTCAGAAATTAATTCGGCATTATTATTTTGTAAATTAATTATCTGTTCCTGATCTAATCCGCCAACGGAAAGCTTAGCCATATCGTAAACATGATTAGCAATTTTAGATGCCAAGGGATTTTCAATAGGATCTTTTTTATCAATAATTATTTTGTTGCCTGTAATTTTATTAAGACCAACAATAAGAGGATGTTCTTTGTTAATTAAGAGCACATGATATTCAGGTAAGCCTGGCATCTTTTGTTCCATGTAAGCTCCCATATCATTAATTCTTCTCATTTGTTCTGGCAGCAAGATCATAGCTGGTGGAGCATCTTTACTAGAAAGTGACTGCACTTTAACTGTTACTTTCTCATTGTTAAGGGCATTAACTATAGTATCTCTAAGATTATCTGTATTAGATTTGCCATCCTTATCCACAATTTCTTTAGATTCTTTATCTTCTAGTTCATTTATTTCTGAATCAACTCTTTGGAATTGATAATCTTCATTTTTACTTTCCAACCATGGAAGAAATTGTGCATCAATTAAGGGATCTGATTTAATAACTTCTTTATTATCAGATAAACAGATATTTAATGCACTAGATTGTGCAATCAAATCTGAACAGTAAATTATTTTTTTAGAATCAGTTAATTTATTTCGCTCTTTGTAATTTGCGAGAGTAGTGAAATATTTATCATTGGACTTTATGAGGGATTTATTTTCAATATCTTTAGTTACGTCTTTCTCTGAATTTACAATTGTTTCGAAAATTATACTGTTATTGACTAAATCTGCAAATTTGTCATCTTCGATAGCACCAATCTTAATAAAAGCAGAAATTGAATCCCAAATTTCTGCATAAAATTCTGGAGAATTTTTTATCAAATCCTTCAGTTTATTAGCGATTTTTTTTGAGATAAATGATGATATAGACCTTACTTTTCTATCTGTTTGTAATGCACTTCTACTAACATTTAGAGGTATATCTGTAGAGTCTATAACTCCTCTTAGAGGCAAAAGGTATTTAGGAACTATCTCTTTAATTGAATCGCTTACGAATACTTGATTGCAAAATAGTTTTATTTCTCCCTTTTCCCAATCGGCTCGACCTGACAATTTTGGAAAATACAATATCCCTTGTATGTCATATGGATAATCTGTATTTAGATGAATCCATAACAGTGGATCTCCCTGAAAAGGATAAAGGTATTTATATAACTCAATATAATCTTCATCTTTTAATTCACTAGGTTGTTTTCTCCAAGGAGGATTTTTCTTATTAATTGTCTCTCCCTCTAATAAAACATCTATCGGCATAAAATCACAATATTTTTTAATGAGTGATTTAATCCTTTCAGGCTCTATAAACTCTTTTTCTTCGTCAAGTAGGTGAAGAATTACATCTGTACCAATTGTCTCTCTATCTGATTCTTCTAAGGTGAAATTTGGCGATCCATCACAAGACCACTTGAAAGCTTTTGATTCTCCAATTGCCGACTTAGTTAAAATATCAACTTTATCTGCAACCATGAAACTTGAATAAAAACCTAGTCCAAAATGACCTATGAATTCATCATTATCTTTTTTGTATTTTGTTAGGAATTCTTCGGCACTAGAAAATGCAACTTGATTTATGTACTTCTTAATTTCTTCATCATTCATTCCAATACCATTATCGGAAATGGTTAACGTATTTTTTTCACGGTTAATTGTTATTTTTACTTGAGCCTCCTCAGTATTCTCGCAATCACCTGCCATTGAGGCCATTCTTCGTTTACTTATTGCGTCAACACCATTACTAACTAGTTCTCTTAAAAAGATTTCATGGTCAGAATATACTGCCTTCTTAATAATTGGGAATATATTTTCGGTATTAATACGAATTTCGCCTTTTTCCATTTAAAAAAAAATCAAACATATAAATACTATTTCGTAAAAACTAGTTAATCAAGTTTAATTAGGAGTATTGTCCGAACAAAAAATGAATTTAAAGTTAAATAAATTTTTGAAAGGTTTTATTTAACCCACAAAATCTCACTACAATTATTTTCTTTCATAATTTGATTCGCTTTAGCCAAGTCATCACATGGATTTAA
Source organism: uncultured Prochlorococcus sp. (assembly GCA_902573565.1). Lineage (GTDB taxonomy): Bacteria > Cyanobacteriota > Cyanobacteriia > PCC-6307 > Cyanobiaceae > Prochlorococcus_A. The sequence continues at coordinate 37,454 of CACGKI010000003.1, read as the reverse complement.
ATGTAAGACAGCAATATTTCCTTTTTTCTGTTGAACTTTTTGTTCATTCATACCTTTTTCTAACAAATAAGAATCTTTAAACATCAATAAAATCCTTTTTTTATCTGTCTTTTCTTCCTTAATTAAATTTCTTAAAATGTCTACTGAAATTGTAAATCCAATCCCGTTAAATATTTTCTCATTAGGACTAAAAGTTCTTACTAACTCATCATATCTTCCTCCTTTTGCGATGATGCTTTTATTTTTACCATTATCCCCTATTAGTTGAAAAACTATTCCTTCATATAAATTCAAGTGAGGTTGAAAAGTGGGATCAAGTTGTAATTTAACACCATACTTATTTGATATTTTTGATAATGTTTCAAATAAAAAATTTAAATCATCTAAAGTTTTACTAGTGCCATATATTGTTTTTAATTTTTTTAATATTGCAATTGGTTCTCCTCGTGTGAATAAAAGATCTTTAAGAATATATTTATCATCTTCATCTATTCCTATTTTAGATAAATTATCTTGATCAAAATTAACCAGACTTTTCTTAATTTCTTCGAAATTATTATCCTTGTATTTGTTCAGTATCAAGTCCATTATTTTTGTGGTACTAACTAATAGGCATAAATTACAACCATCCCTCAAATTAATATTATCGATTGCATCAAACAAAATGTTAATAACTTCAATTTCTGGACATTTTGTATCATAGCCAATTAATTCAATTCCACTCTGCAATTTTTCTTGTAATTTAAATGAATTTTTATTATTTTGTTTTTTATCAAAAACCATTCCATTTGTGAATAATCTTATAGGTCTTTTCTTATTTATTAATCTAGTAGATGACAATTTAACAATTGATGTTGTCATTTCTGGCCTGAGACATAATGAATTATTACTTACTATTCCTACAACCTGATTTTCCTCAATAACACCTCGGCCTTTTATCGTCTCGAAAGTATTTATGAATGAGGGTGAAACCTCTTCATATCCCCATACTTTATAAATACTATTTAAATTATTAATGATGTTTGAGTTATTTTTTACATCGACTAATTTAATTTCCTTTATATCTGTCATTTTAATATTTAACTAATTTTAGGTATAGAGATTTTTTTTAAATGGAGATACTTTATCTAGTTCATTTTTGAATTCATTCTCAATACTGGGAGAACAAGCTAAAATTCTTCCTGAACTTAAATTAAATTCGCCTGATGGATAATCAGAAATAATACCACCAGCCTCTTTAACAATAATAGCACCGGCCGCTAGGTCCCATACTTCTAGTCCTCTTTCCCAGTATCCATCTACCTTTCCCGCCGCAACAAATGCTAGGTCAACTGCTGCTGCACCTCCTCTTCTAACACCTCTGGTTTTATGTGTTAAATAACAAAATTCAGCATAATTATTATCCTCTGTCTCAAATCTGTCATAAGAGAAACCAGTTACAAGTAAACTATCAGAAAGATTACAGGGATTCGATACTTTAAGTTCGCTATTATTGCAGAATGAGCCTAAACCTACACAAGCTGAATATAGTTCATTTAAATAAGGTACTGATATAGCGCCTATTATTGGCTTATTTTTATATACAAGACCAATAGAAGTCCCAAAAAAAGGATATCCATGGGAATAATTTGTTGTACCGTCTAATGGGTCTATACACCAGGTTAAATCCGAAGATTTGGTTAATTTACCCGATTCCTCTGCATTTATAGATATGTTTGGTGTCTCTTCTAATAAATATTCTTTAATTTTATTTTCAACTTCCAAATCTACATTGGTTACTAAATCACCTTTCCTTCCTTTTGATGAAATTTTTTGAATTTTATTGTAATTAACTTTTAGAATTTCATTGCCAATTAGAGCAGACTTCATGGCTATTTCATACAAACTAGATAAGTTTACTTGATTTACAAGTCCCTCTATTTCAGTTAATTCAAACATGATAATTAATCTTCCTCAAATTCCCAAGGTGGTGCAACTCTTGTATTTCCCCTCCCAAAATATTGTCCAAATTGCAAATCGTATACTTCATCTTCATATGTAGTTTCGACCTCAAGATCTGAAGTTGCTTTAGCGACACAAAGTAGTGCATACCCTTTTTCTTTTAAGGCTTGAGATACACCCATGGCTTCAGGTTGTTGCAAGGTCCCAGATTTAATTTTAACTGCACAACTTGTACAGCAACCATTTCTACATGAAAATGCAAGTTTGAAACCTTTTTTTTCGAATTCCTTAAGTATGTACTCGTCACTATTAACCTGTTCTTTGTAGACCTTACCGGTTGCGATATTTTTAATCGTTACTGTGAAAGACTTTTTCAAATAATTTTCCTCAAAAATGGGATAATAAAGAGTTAAAATAGTAATCTTGGGAGAGGTGGCCGAGTGGTTGAAGGCGCAGCACTGGAAATGCTGTATAGGGGCAACTTTATCGAGGGTTCGAATCCCTCTCTCTCCGTTTTATATTAATTTATTTAGGTTAACTACATCAATAATTTTGTCTGTAAAGAATGTTTTAAATTAGATAATAATCGTTTTGACAAATTATAAATAATCTTATTTATTTAAATTAAGTTGAAAATATTTATTTTTACTATTATATGAAGATATCTAAGATAAAAATTAATTAAATTTTTAGTATTTTTTTGCTTTAATTTAGCGATCTAAAATCATGGGGCAAATAGTTGGAATTGATTTAGGTACTACTAACTCTGTTGTCGGAGTTATAGAAGCTGGTCGTCCAATTGTTATTGCTAATTCTGAAGGTTCTAGAACTACACCTTCAATAGTTGGATTTACAAAAGACAAAGAAATAGTAATTGGAGACCAAGCTAGAAGACAACTTGTTCTAAATCCTAAGAATACTTTTTATAACTTAAAAAGATTTATCGGTAGTGACTGGGATGAATTAGATGAGAATAGTATTTCTGTTCCCTATAACGTAAAGGCTAATACTACTGGAAGCGTTAGAGTTCTTAGTCCAAATACAGAAAGAGAGTACGCACCAGAAGAACTAGTAAGCTCATTAATTAGAAAATTAATTAATGATGCTGAAACATATCTTGGAGATACTGTTGATTCTGCCGTTATTACAGTCCCTGCTTATTTTAATGAATCACAAAGGCAAGCCACAAAGGATTCTGCAATATTAGCTGGTATTAAGGTAGATAGAATTCTAAATGAACCCACTGCTGCTGCTCTAGCTTATGGTTTTGAAAAAAGTTCTTCTAACAATGTTTTGGTTTTTGATTTAGGAGGGGGAACTTTTGATGTTTCATTATTAAAAATTTCTAATGGTGTATTTGATGTTAAAGCCACTTGTGGTGATACACAGCTAGGTGGAAACAATTTTGATGCAAAAATAGTTGATTGGATTGCTGAAAAATTTATTGCTAATCATGATATTGATCTAAGAAGGGACAGACAAGCTTTACAGAGACTCACTGAGGCTGCTGAAAAAGCTAAATGTGAATTGTCAGGATTGCAAAAAACTAAAATATCTTTACCATTTATCACGACAAGTAAAGATGGACCTTTACATATTGAAGAAACACTAGACAGAAAGGTATTTGAATCATTATCGCAAGATTTACTAGATAGATTATTAGAGCCTGTGCAAATAGCTTTAGATGATTCTGGATGGAACGCAGAAGATATTGATGAGGTAGTTCTTGTAGGTGGCAGCACAAGAATCCCAATGGTTCAACAATTAGTAAAGACTCTTGTTCCTAATGAACCATGCCAATCAGTTAATCCTGATGAAGTCGTAGCCATTGGAGCTGCGATACAATCTGGAATTATTAGCGGTGATTTACAAGACTTACTACTAAATGACGTTACTCCCTTATCTCTAGGTTTAGAGACTATTGGTGGTCTTATGAAGGTACTAATACCTCGGAATACCCCAATACCTGTTAGACAATCCGATGTATTTAGTACGTCGGAAGCTAATCAATCATCAGTGGTTGTTCAAGTAAGGCAGGGAGAAAGGCCTTTGGCATCTGAAAATAAATCACTTGGTAAATTTCGACTATCAGGAATACCTCCAGCTCCAAGAGGAATACCTCAAGTCCAAGTAGCATTTGATATTGATGCTAATGGTCTTTTAGAAGTAAGTGCAACTGATAGAACAACTGGAAGAAAGCAAACAGTTACAATTTCTGGAGGCTCTAATTTAAATGAACAAGAAATAAATTCGATAATTGAAGAAGCCAAATCAAAAGCTAATGAAGATAGGAAGAGAAGATCTGTTATTGATAGAAAAAATAATGCTTTAACTCTTATTGCGCAAGCTGAGAGAAGACTCAGGGATGCTTCTTTAGAGTTTGGTCCCTATGGGGCCGAAAGACAACAACGGGCTGTTGAGATAGCCATTCAAGATGTTGAAGAATATATAAATGATGATGATCCTCAAGAATTAGAAATTTCAGTAAGTGCTCTACAGGAAGCATTATTCGGCTTAAACAGAAAATTTGCAGCAGAGAAGAAGACTGATAATAGTCCATTACAGTCTATTAAAAATACATTCGGATCATTAAAGGATGAACTCTTTTCAGATGATTATTGGGATGATGATCCTTGGGATAATCAAATGAATAGAAATTATAGAAATTCGAGGTATGGTAATTCTAGGGACGAAGACCCATGGGACAATGACTACTTCCTCTAAAAAAGACTATTTGTCAATTTTGGGTTTATCCCCTGATTTTGATGATAAAGAACTTAAAAAGGCTTTTCGAAGAGAAGCAAGAAGATGGCATCCAGATTTAAATAAAAATGATCTAAATGCAGAAGAAAGATTTAAATTAATTAATCAAGCATACGAATATCTACGTGATCCCAATAGAAGAAAAAATAGTTCGGATGCAAATATCCATGAAAATTACGACAATGATAATTTCAAGACAGGTTTTCCTGATTTTCAAGATTATCTTGATTCATTATTTGGATATGAATATTCCCCAAAGAATTACGATGAATATAATGATGAACCATATGAGGATGAATCAATAAAGATAGATAAAGAAGAATTTACTAATTATGAATACCCTGCAACCTCCCCAGAAGAACCACCACTAGTTAAACTTCACCAAGATATTGAAACAATTATTGAATTAACTCCTGATGAGGCCTTAAATGGAGCATCAATATTAATAGAGCTTGAAGATGAAACTGTAGTAGAAGTTGATACACCACCTTTTGCTGGTGATGGATGGCGACTAAGACTTGAAAATATTGCAAGAGGAGGAAAAGATCATTATCTACAGTTAAAAGTACAAACGGAAAGTGGACTAAGAATTGATGGATTAAGAGTTCTTTATAAATTAGAATTATTTCCTCATGATGCTCTTCTCGGTTGTGCCGTAGAGGTTCCTACCCTTGATGGAAATGTCACACTTCAAGTACCTCCAAAATCTTCTACCGGACGAATGTTACGTTTGAAAGGTAGAGGTTTAACTTATGAAGATAATGTAGGTGATCAATATGTTGAAATCTTGGTAGTAATACCTGCAGATATTAATGATGAAGAAATTGCTTTATATACAAGATTACAAGAATTATCACTTTCTGATTCTTAATCAAATATTATGTAGGTAGAAAAATCAATGCTTATGAACATATTTGTTCTTTTATATAATTCAGGAACAGATAAGGAAGGAATACATTCAATCGAACTTAAAGGAAGGACCATAGTTCTTATGTTTGAAGATAAGGACGATGCGACAAGATATTGTGGTCTACTTGAAGCTCAAGATTTCCCTTTACCAACAGTTGAAAAGATTGACATAGAGGAAATAAAAGACTTCTGCATTAAATTAGATTATGAATTCAAATTAGTAGAAAAAAACTTTATCCCTAAAACAGCCGAAGATAGGTTACTAATTTCACCACCACAGAAAAACCTACAGGTTGAAGACTGGGAGGGAGACAAAAATAACAATGAAGATATTGATTTAAATACCATTAAGGAAAACCTTGAAAAGTTGCTTTAGCTATTAAAATATAAATAAATTATTAATTTAATAAAACATGACAAAGGCTTTATTTGAAACAGAAGTTGGGAACATTAATATCGAATTTTTTTCTGAAGATGCACCTAATACAGTTAAAAACTTCACAAATTTGATTAGTGATGGTTTTTATGATGGTTTAGCGTTCCACAGAGTTATTCCTGGATTTATGGCTCAAGGTGGATGTCCAAATACTCGAGATGGAGCATCAGGTATGCCTGGAACTGGAGGTCCTGGATATAATATTAAATGTGAAATAAATTCCAACAAACATCTAAAAGGCTCACTTTCTATGGCTCATGCAGGTAAGGATACAGGCGGTAGTCAGTTTTTCATAGTTTATGAACCACAGCCTCATCTCGATGGAGTTCATACTGTTTTTGGTAAGACTGATGATATGGATGTAGTTCTAAAGCTTACTAATGGTTCAAAAATTATTAAGGCAACCCTTAAGTAGTAATTTAGTCTTCAAAAACAATACTAAATGTCTCTTTATCTAGATTAAATTTTCTTGTAGATGAATATAAGATTTCATTATTAATAGTAAATTTTGTATTTATTAGTTTGATGCTACTCTTTGGGTGTAATGCTTGTTCAATATTTCTAGAAACAATAATTCCAATCTTTGTACTATTTTCATATTTGGATAAAAACTGAATAAAAAATTCTATATTCTTTATCTCATCATCAGATATGTCGGAGTTTATTCTATTCTGATCATGTAAAATTCGCCATACTAATTTTGGTCGGTTCCAAAAAGCCAATAATCTTGGACTACTTTCAAGTTTAATATTAATGTTTTTCTCACTACAGAATTCAATCACTTTATTTTTTATTGGAACTAGATCAATAGATTTATATTCTCCGTCTAGAAAAATTGATATAAATGGATCGATATTCATGGAATTAGAATTATCTTCATCTATCATGTGTCCTAGCTTTGTTTTTTTTACAGATAAATATTCTGCATTATTATCGTTTGGACAAATCACTAATGGAACTCTTTCAATAACTTCTATTCCATAACCACCTAATCCAGCAATCTTTCTAGGATTGTTGGTGAGTAATTTTAATTTTTTTATACCTAGATCAGTTAATATTTGCGCTCCAACACCATAGTTTCTGAGATCAGCTGGAAAACCTAATTTTTCATTTGCTTCTACAGTGTCTAATCCACCATCCTGTAAACTGTAAGCTTTTAATTTATTTATTAGACCAATACCTCTACCCTCTTGTCTCAAGTAAACAACTACTCCTTCTTCCTCTTTTTCTATCCTTGATAAAGCAGCCTCTAGCTGAGGTCTGCAATCACAACGTAAAGATCCAAAAGCATCACCAGTTAAGCATTCTGAATGCATTCTTACTAGCACAGGTTCGCTTAATTTTGGTGATTTTTGTTTTACTAATGCAACGTGCTCTGAACCATCAAGTTCATTAATATATCCATAAGCTTTGAAATTTCCAAAAATACTTGGAAGAACTGCATCAGATTTTCTAAATACAAATCTTTCCGTTTGAAACCGATAACTTATTAAATCAGCTATAGATATTAATTTCATTCCCCACTGTTTTGCGTATTCTTTTAGTTGTGGAAGTCTTGACATGGAACCATCAGGATTTTGTATTTCACAAATTACTCCTGCAGGATAAAGACCTGACATTGCTGCAATATCTACTGCTGCTTCGGTATGACCTGCCCTTTTTAAAACTCCACCTTTTTTTGCTCTTAATGGAAAAATATGTCCAGGTCTTCTTAAATCTTCAGGTTTTGTATTTGGGTTTATAGCAACTTGAATTGTCTTAGCCCTGTCTTCAGCTGAAATACCAGTAGAAACGTTATTTTCAGGGCCCGCATCAATAGATATAGTAAAAGCGGTTTGATTTTCATCAGTATTTCTGTCTACCATTAATGGTAAATCTAATGAATCAAGTTTTTCACCTTGCATAGCTAGACATATAAGGCCTCTTCCCTCAGTAGCCATAAAATTAATTTGCTGAGGAGTAGCAAATTGTGCCGCACAAATTAGATCTCCTTCATTTTCTCTTCTTTCATCATCTACCACAATTATGCATTCACCATTCCTTATTGCCGCTAAAGCATCGCTGATAGGATCAAATTCAATTTTAAAAGACTCATTTATATCCAAAATTGTTCCATTATTTGATTTGGGACTTGTTTCTTTCATTATTCCTATCAATATAGAAAAATAGTGTTTTAGTTACCTTAAATACAACACTTTATAATCCTATCTCAAAGTCTGCCAATTCAAAGAAATGAATGTTGCAATAGTAGGTGCTACTGGTTACGGCGGTATTCAAGCGGTAAATCTTTTAAAGAGCAATAAAAACTACAAAATTTCGTTTTTAGGGGGTAATAAATCATCTGGATCAAAGTGGAATGATAATTTCCCTTTTATTTATCTAGACAATGATCCTTTTATAGAAGAAATTACAGCAGATAATATTTCAAAAAATGCTGATGCTGCTTTGCTTTGCTTACCAAATGGCCTATCTTCTACATTGACAAGGAAATTATTAGATAGAGGAATTAAAGTTATTGATTTATCAGCTGATTACAGATATAAGTCCTTAGATGAATGGAAAAAAGTATATTCCAAAGAGGCTGCTATTTATAAAAGGAATGATGATGATTTATGTAAAGAGGCAGTCTACGGTCTTCCTGAAATAAATAAAGAAGCCATTTCAAAAGGAAGATTAATTGCATGTCCAGGATGTTATCCAACATCTGCACTTATTCCACTAGCTCCTTTTCTTTCGCAAGGAATTATTGAAAATGAAGGCATAGTAATTGATTCTAAAAGCGGTACCTCTGGAGGTGGTCGAGAACCAAACCAAAAACTACTCTTATCAGAATGTGGAGAAGGTCTATCAGCCTATGGATTGATAAACCATAGACATACCTCAGAGATGGAGCAAGTAGCATCTTTAATTTCTGGTAATAAAATTGAACTGCTTTTTACTCCTCATTTAATTCCAATTTCAAGAGGTATGCATTCGACTATATATGGAAGATTAAGAGATCCAGGATTAACTTCTGATGATTGCAGAATTCTTTTAGATAATTATTATAGGAATTTCAAAAATATTAAAGTCTTACCTGTAGATACATTTCCATCAACAAAATGGGTTAAAAATACAAACCAAATTTTTCTTTCTGTTAAAGTTGATATACGTAATGGAAGGATTATTATTTTATCTGTAATTGATAATTTGTTAAAAGGGCAGACTGGGCAAGCAATTCAAAATTTAAATATTATGAGTGGAATTGCAATGGATGAAGGTCTGGAGTTAATTAATAATTTTCCATAAAATTACTTCTTATCAAAAAACCAGCATGAGTGATTGAGTGAGGTAAAATTTTATGCTCAAGCATATGTATTCTTTTGGAAAGTGATTCAATATCATCATCATCTCTAATTGACAATGCAGCTTGCATTATCAAAGAACCACTATCTACCTCCTCATTAACAAAATGTACGGAACAACCAGTTATTTTTGAACCATTTAATATAGAGTCCTCTATCGCAGAACCACCCTTATATGCGGGAAGTAATGATGGATGAATATTTATAATTTTATTCTTAAATTTACTTATAAAGAAGGGAGTTAAAATTTTCATCCAGCCAGCCATTACTATAAGTTCAACATCGTAACTAATTAAAGTATTTATAATTTCTAATTCAAATAACTCTTTTTGTGAAAAGTCTTTACCTCTTATTATCTTATGAGGTATGTCTGAATTTATAGCTCTTTTTATACATCCTGCATTATCTTTGTTAGTTATAAGAACTTTTATATCTATATCTAATTCTCCTTTTTCTGAGAGATTAATTAACTCCTGAAAGTTTGTTCCTTTCCCAGAAGCAAGTACACCTATTTTTAATTTAGGTGTAAATCTTCTAAATTCAGATATCTCAGGCGAAATTATGTAATTAAATGTTTTATCCAAATTTTTTTACTTTATTTAATGATAAATTCATATCAAATAAAAAAAACCCTATATTTTGATTGTTTATATTCAAAAACATATTTATTTGAAGATAAAAATTTAAACAAATTTAAATGATTCAAATCTATATCCTATTTGTATAGATATAATTATTTAATAAATAAAGAATAATATATAAAATGAATGGAGACTTAAAATCATGGGATAAATTTTGTAATTATCTTTGGTTTGATAAAAAACTAAATATTTGGTTAGACATAAGCAAAATTAACTTTACCAATGAAGACATAAATACTCTGGAAGAAAAATTTATAGATGTTTTTTTATCAATAAAAGAATTAGAAAATGGAGCAATCTCAAATATTGATGAAAATAGACAAGTTGGACATTATTGGCTTAGAAATCCATCAATTTCGCCCTCTTCAAAAATAGCAGAGGAAATTAAAGCAGATATTAATGCAATCTCTGAATTTGGAAAACAAATTTTAAATGGAGCTATTAAGAATAAAAATAATCAGCAGTATACAGATGTTCTATGGATAGGAATTGGTGGAAGTGGGTTAGGACCATTACTTATTACAGAGTCACTGCAGAAGTGTTCTAGAGGCTTAAATTTTTCTTATATCGATAATGTTGATCCTTTTTTAATTAGCGAAAAGTTAGAAGAGTTATCTGAAAAATTATCAACAACGTTATTTGTAGTAGTAAGCAAATCAGGTGGTACGCCTGAACCTAGAATTGCTATGGAAATTATTAAAAGTCACTGCGAAAACAATTCTCTTGAATGGAATTCTAATGCTATAGCTATAACTATGAAAGATAGTAAGTTATTTAAAAAAGCCACTTCTGAAAATTGGTTAAAAATATTTAATTTGCAAGATTGGGTCGGAGGAAGAACTAGTATTACAAGCTCTGTGGGATTACTTCCATTAGCTCTTATTAATGAAAATATATCTGAATTTATTAGAGGTGCATCATTAATGGATGAAGCCACACGTATAAGTGATTTTAAAAATAATCCAGCAGCACTATTATCATCCGCATGGTATTTAACTGGGGATGGTATTGGAAAGAGAGATATGGTTGTATTACCTTATAGAGACAGGTTACAGGTATTTAGTAAATATCTCCAGCAATTAGTAATGGAATCATTAGGAAAGAAATTTAATAGGAATGGTGAAGTAGTTAATCAAGGTATTTCCGTTTTTGGTAATAAAGGATCTACAGATCAACATGCTTATGTTCAGCAACTGAGAGATGGTATTGATAATTTCTTTTGTATTTTTCTTGAATTATTAGATACTCCAGCTACTAATATTTTTGATGAAAAAGAGAATCCTAAAGAATATCTTTCTGGTTTTTTGCAAGGAACCAGATCAGCACTCTCTAGTGAAAATAGACAAAGTATCACTATTACATTAGAAAAGTTAAATTGTTTTTCACTAGGTGCCTTAATCGCTTTATTTGAGAGGGCTGTGTCCTTTTACGCCGAATTGGTAAATATAAATGCATATGATCAACCTGGAGTTGAAGCTGGAAAGAAAGCAGCCGCAAATATTATTGAGTATCAACAAAAAGTAAGTAATTTATTAGATGAAGGTGGAGAATATTCTATAAATGACATAACATCATTATTTGATAATTCAGTGAGTGAACCTATATTTTTCATACTCCGCGAAATGTGTTTCGGTAATGATAATTATTTAATTAAGGGCGATTGGTCAAATCCAAATTCATTAGTTATTAAAAAAATAAAATCTTAAACAACAATATTCATAATTTTTCCTTTAACAATAATTATTTTTTTTATTTCCTTATCTTGAGTCCATTTTAATATGTTAGGTCTTTTAAGAGTCAATTCTTTAATTTGATCTTCACTCATATCATTATTAATATTTACTTTGTCTCTAACTTTTCCATTCACTTGTATTACTAGTTCATATGAATCTTCCTTTAGTGCCTCGGCATTAAATGAAGGCCAGTTTTCTAAATGGACAGATTTTTTAAAACCTATAAGATGCCAAATTTCTTCTGCAATATGAGGTGCAAATGGAGCCAACAAAATACAAAATGTTTTTAAAGCATCAATTTTTAAATTATTGTTTACGTCATTAATGGAATTTGATAATGAATTATAAAACTTCATTAGTTCTGAAATTGCAGTATTAAATTGGTTATTTAATATGTCATTTGAAATTTCTTTTATAGCGATATTCATTGACTTTATTAAACTTTTTTCTTTATCTGGATAGGAATTAGATTTACTATTTATATCTTTTGCACAATTTATATAAAGCTTCCAAATCCTGCTTAAAAATCTAAATTGTCCTTCAACATCTGTATCTCCCCATTCCAAATCTTTTTCGGGCGGTGCTTTAAATAATATAAACATTCTTGCTGTATCTGCTCCATATTTTTTAATTACTGATTCAGGGTCTATTCCATTATATTTTGACTTAGACATCTTCTCGAAAAGAACTTCGAGTTTGGTATTGTCAATTGGATCTGTAGGATTTGATAAGTCAGTAATATCGGAAGGAGAAACATATTTACCCGTTTTATTGTTTTTATAGGCTGCGGCCTGAACCATTCCCTGCGTTAATAGTTTTTTAAATGGTTCATCAATTTCAAAAAGTTTATTATCCCTCAAAGCTTTAGTGAAAAATCTTGCATATAACAAATGCAATATTGCATGCTCTACTCCTCCAACATATTGATCTACAGGTAACCACTTATTAATTTCAACCTTTTCAAATGGCTTATTTGAACATTTGGAAGATGGATACCTTAAAAAATACCATGATGAACACATAAAAGTGTCCATAGTATCAGTTTCTTTTTTTGCCGCTATTCCACATTTTGGACAAGTTGTATTTATCCAATTATTATTATCACCTAAAGCATTAATCTTGTTAGCCGAGATATCTATATCTTTTGGTAATGCAACAGGTAATTCCGATTGGTTTAAAGGAACAGATCCACATTTTTTGCAATTAACGATAGGAATCGGACATCCCCAATATCTTTGTCTAGATATTAACCAATCTCTTAATCGATATTGAATCTTATTTTCGGCCCATCCATTATTTACTCCCTCCTCTGAAATTTTTAATTTAGCAATAGTATTTGCTACACCATTGTATTGATTTGAATTAATAAGGAATCCATTATCTACATAAGCATTATCAAGCTTGCCAATTTGTTCATTTTTATCGTTTATTATTACCTGTTTAATATCAATATTATTTTTCTTAGCAAATTCAAAGTCTCTTAGATCATGAGCAGGCACGCCCATAACAGCGCCTGTACCGTATTCATCGAGAACATAACTTGCCACCCAAATAGGAACAGGTTCAGAATTAACTGGATTTATTGCTACTAAGCTAGTTTTTATTCCTATTTTTTCAAGTTCATTATTTTTATTATTTTTCAAATATTGTTTAAGATTTTCTATATCTTGTATGGTTTCTTGATCAGAAATATTTTTAATTAATGAATGAGTAACAGAAATTGCTAAATAAGTAACTCCAAATAAAGTATCTGGCCTTGTTGTAAATACAGTTATTTCCTTTTCTGGATTTGTTTTGATATGGAAATTAATATTTGTACCAATTGACTTTCCAATCCAATTATCTTGCATTATTTTTACTCTTTCTGGCCAGTTATCTAATTTTTCTAAATCCTTCAATAACTCATCCGCATAATTAGTAATCCTTAAAAACCATTGCTTTAATAATTTTTTTTCAACTAGTGCCCCAGATCTCCAAGATTTACCCTCTGAGTCAACTTGTTCATTCGCTAAGACTGTATTATCTACCGGATCCCAATTAACTTCAGATTCCTTTTGATATACAAGACCTGCCTTGTATAATTCTAAAAATAGATATTGTGTCCAAACATAGTAATTTTCATCACAAGTTGCAAATTCTCTATCCCAATCAACTGATAGTCCCAAAAGCTTTAATTGTGACTTCATATGAGAAATATTTTTTTTAGTCCAGACACTTGGACTAATTCCTCTTTCAATCGCTGCATTCTCAGCAGGTAAACCAAAAGCGTCCCAACCCATTGGATGTAAAACAGATTTGCCCTTAAACCTTTGGAAACGAGCTATTAAGTCTGTAATAACATAATTCCTAACATGTCCCATATGAAGATTACCTGAAGGGTAGGGAAACATTGATAAGGCATAAAATTTATCGCTATTCTCAGTTAAGTCATCGGTTTTGTATAAATTGTTTTCTGTCCATATTGACTGCCATTTTTTTTCTATTTCAGATGGATTATATAAATTGGTATCAGTCTCATATTGTTTATCGGGAGAAATCACTTAATTTTTATTTGTTAAATTATTATTTTAATATCCATTGTATAAAATAGAAATAGATTGTTAAAAGGAATAATTTATAATTAAAATTTAAAATATATTATCTACAAATGAAAAATATAACTTTTGAAAAATATCAAGGTAACGGAAATGATTTCTTAGTAATTGATTCTAGAGGAAATGATTTATATAAAAATTACAAGAGAAATAAAATATTTGATATTAAACAAATTTGCAACAGGCAATTTGGTATTGGAGCAGATGGTGTGATTTTTATAGAAGAACCTTATGAAGATAATTATGCAAAAATGATAATCTTTAATTCTGATGGTTCTGAAGCACAAATGTGTGGAAACGGAATTAGGTGTTTAGTTGAGTATCTCCACGTAAATGATTCAATGAATAATAAAAATATAGAGTATAAAATTGAGACTAAAGCAGGTTTAAAAATTGCAAAATATATAAATGATGAAATTACAGTAAAAATGGGAGTTCCAATTTTAGAAAGTCAAAATATTCCAACAACAATTGAAAAAAAAATCAATTCAATTCCTTCACACGAATTTATTGAGAAAAATTTTAATAATAAAGGTTATGCAGTAGGGATGGGAAATCCTCATTTAATATTCTTTGTACAAGATTTAGATTCCATTGCTCTTTCTACACTTGGGCCAATATTTGAAAATAATGAATTATTTCCAGAAAAAACTAATGTTCATTTTTGTCAAATCCTAAATAGAGATAATATCAAGGTAAAAGTATGGGAAAGAGGAGCAGGTCCAACCTTAGCCTGTGGGACAGGAGCTTGTGCTATTCATGTAGCAGCCTATAAACTAGGCCTTTGCAACTCGTTGACAATTGTTTCTTTGCCAGGAGGTAATCTTAAAATAGATTGGTCAAAAGACGATTCTGAAGTCATGATGACCGGTAATGCTAAAAAGGTTTTCTCGGGATCAATTTTAATAAATTAATGGAAAATAATTTTATATATTTAGATAATGCATCTACGACTCCATTATCTGAGAATGTTTTAAATATAATAAATTCAACTTATAAGAATTATTGGTATAACCCTTCATCAACATACGAGCTAGGGATAAAATGCTCTACATATCTTGAAAATATTAGATCTAAAATTGCTCATATATTTGAAGCAGAACCAGAGGATATAATTTTTACGTCTGGTTCTTCGGAATCAACAAATATTGTATTTAATAATATTTATGAGAACTTTAAAAATGGTAGAGTTGTCATTTCAAATATTGAACATCAAGCAACAACTATTTGTGCTAATAAACTAAAAAAACAAAATTGGGATATTTACGAATGGAAGGTAAATAATGATGGAATTTTAAATATTGCTAATATAGATAAAATTTTAACCAATGATATTAAGCTTGTATCAATTATTTGGGGACAAAGTGAAATTGGGACAATTCAACCTGTTCAATTTATAGGTTCCAAATGTGAAGAATTAAATATAATGTTTCATTTAGATGGAACTCAAATATTAAGTAATGGAATATTCAGTTGGAAAGATCTTAAATGTGATTTTTTAAGTTTATCTGCTCATAAATTTGGAGGTCCAAAAGGTATCGGCATTCTCTTAACGAAAGAAAAGTCTCGAATGATTTTAAAAAATAAAGACATATCAGTTACCCAGGAATATTCAATTAGACAAGGTACACAAGCTTTGCCATTAATTGCTGGAATGTATGAATCATTAAAGAATATTAAAGGAAAAATAAAATCATATGATCACAAAACAGAATTTCCTTCGAATAATATTAATATACTTAAAAATTATTTTTTTCAAAAAATTAAGGATAATAATCATATAAAGATTACGGGCAGTATTAAACATAGACTTCCAAATCATATTTCGTTTCTACTTTTAAATAAGCTATTTGACCCTATAAGAGCCTATAAGATTGTTAATTTCATGTCAGAAAATAGAATAGCCATAAGTAGTGGAAGTGCTTGTTCAAGCTCATCTGGGAAACCGAGCTCAACACTTAAAAATATTGGTTTAAAAGATGATGAACTATATTCCAATATTCGTGTTACTTTAGGTTCAATAAACAATAAGTCAGAAATAGATAAATTTTTAGAACTTATTCAAATATGTATTGACAAATTTTAATGGAAACAAATTACAGACTACCTAAAGATTTAAATGAATCTCTTAAGAATATGGAGGATGCAATTATTCCAAGTTTATTAGATTCAAATAAAAGATTTACTATAGAATTTAATTTTGAAGGATTGAAGTTTAACAGAATTGGGATAACTATTTACAAGATATTAGCTAAAAATAATAATGTATTCATAACATTTGCTGATCAAGGAGCTGTAGCTTTAGCTCAAAGAGACTATCCAGATATCAAAGATAAAATTCTTACTTTTAAATCATTTAATGAATCAAATAATATAAATAATATTGATAGTGTAATGATATCGATACTTCCTCAGCCATATGATTTTGATTCATTTGAACCTATGTCCGATAATTATCAAGGAACGCATTATTCATTAAATCCTAAATTTGAAGATGCCAATATTGGTATTGGAAGTGTTATTAGAGAGAGACGTAAAAACTTTGTCAAAACTTGGAAAAATATTTATTTTCTTCAGCCTTTAAATAAAGCTGCTCTTATGCATATTTATCCTAATAACTGGTTGCTTTTCAAAGAAGAAAACAAAAAATATTTTTTTAAAAAAGAATTTGAAATTAAACCCGACAATGAGTCTATTTTTGTAAATTTATAGATTGAATGTGATAAAAAAAATTTATTCATTTTTCTTAATTGTTCTTGTATTAGTAACATCTCCATTCTTAATAAGATATTTACTAACAAATCAGAAAATAAATATTTTAAATAGTATTTATTTTAATTTCCCTGGAATAATTACTAAAAATAAAAAATGTCCTACTTATGATGCTTTATTGAATCAAACGCTAGATGATTCTTTTAGTGTATCAATTATCAATAATAACGGGACAATAATTAGTTCCTATAATGATGAAGTTCCAAGGTTACCAGCATCAAATCAAAAATTATTCTCATCAGCTTATGTTTTAAGTAAATATAAATTAAATAATAATTTAAAGACCTTTTTATTAAAAAAAAATAAAAACAATTATTATTTGCTCGGTCAAGGGGATCCAGATCTGAACTATGAAGATATAATCGAACTAATTTCAAATATTAAAGAAAATAAAACTATTAACTTTAATATTGTAGAAATTGATTCAAAGTTAAATTGGCCTAGTGGTTGGACAAATACTGATAAACTTTACGAATATGGATCTCCAATTACATCTCTAGCTATTGAAAGTAATCACAATAAATATGAAGATATTTATGCTTTAAGAAATTTTATTAAAAACTATTTAAAAAGTAAATTTCCTTATTCAAAAGTAAATATAGATTTTTTAGATTCAGAAAAAACATTTTATTTAAAAGATATTACAGAGATAAGTAAAATATATTCAACTCCAATTCTTTCATTATTAACTCTTACAAATTCCGAAAGCCATAATTTTACAGCTGAATCACTCTTTAAAAATGCCTCAAATACATGGAACGATAATGACTATATAAAATTGAAAAGATGGCTTGAAAATAAAGGCCTCCCAGTAACTAATGCTTACTTTGCAGATGCTAGTGGATTGTCTCGAAAAAATAGAATTACAACAAAGTTAGTTGTATTGTTTTTAGATAAAATGAGATATTCTAATAATTTTCAAGCTTATCAATCTACACTTTCAATTACGGGAGTAAGAGGAACATTAGCTAAAAGATTTGTAAATAGTGAATTATCTGGAAAGTTTTTTGGGAAAACTGGGACTCTTTCAAATGTCTTTGCATTATCTGGCTTTTTATATAAAAATGAAAAGCCAATAATTATAAGCATTATCCAAAATTCTAATAAAATTGATAAAGAAAAAGCATTTAAATTATTACGTGATCTTTATTACTTGAAATCTTGTTAATAAAAATATTATTTAAAATATTCTTTTAAATCCCTCTCAACAGAGAGCGGGACCATGTGATTAATTTCACCACCAAATTTTGCAACTTCTTTTACTAAAGAACTGCTAAGAAAACTATAATTTGTATTTGTGGATAAAAATATAGTTTCAATATTATTATTAAGAGATTTATTTGTATGAGCAATCTGAAGTTCATACTCAAAATCACTCATTGCTCTTAAGCCTCTAAGTATAAGATTAGCTTTTAGATCATTTGCACAATCCACAGTGAGTCCTGAATAAGAAATAACTTCAATATTAGGTAAATGAGAAAGAGAATTTTTTATTTGTATTATTCTTCTTTCAAGATTAAATGTTGGTGTTTTAGAAGTATTTTCTAAAACAGCAACTACTAGATTGCCAAATATTTTTTCAGCCCTTTCTATTAAATCAAGATGCCCGTTTGTTAAAGGATCAAAAGTACCTGGATAAAGAATTTTCATGAATTTATTATGATCGAATAAGAAATTTAGTTAAAATAATATTATTAGATAAATCAATTATGACATTAAATCTAGAAGCAAAAAAAATCTTATTAAGAAAAATACCTCACGGATTATTTATTTGTGGTGTTAGAGACGAGGATAAAAACGAAGTGAATGGATTTACTGCAAGTTGGGTGACTCAAGGTTCCTTCACCCCACCATTAGTTGTAATGGCTGTTAGAGCAGAGGGTTCTAGTCATGAAATAATAAAGTCCACCAATAAGTTCTCATTAAATGTGCTCAAAAGTGATCAAAAGGATCTAGCTGCTGTTTTCTTTAAACCTCAAAAAGCATTAGGAGGTAGATTTGAATCTGTTGAATTTAATTTAGGTGAGCTTGGATTGCCTATTTTAGTTGATAGTGTTGGTGGAGTTGAATGTAATGTTGTTGGAAGTGTTATGCATGGAGACCATACCGTTTTTGTAGGAGAGGTTGTATCTGCTTATCTGAATAATGATGTTGACTCACTAAATTTATCTTCAACTGGCTGGAATTATGGAGGTTAATTATTATAAATGAGTAATTCCTCTATCGAAAAAATAGATAACAAATATAATTTTAAAATTGAATATAAATTAATTAATAATAAGGAGTTATTAAAATCAAGATTATCCGAAATTCCGAAGTCTTCTGGTTGTTATCTTTTTAAAGATATTGATAGTAACTTACTTTATATCGGTAAATCTAAAAAACTACGTAGTAGAGTAAGTAGTTATTTCAATAATTATTCAGATTTAACGCCCAGATTAAGTTTGATGGTTCGTCAAATAACTGAAATAGAAATAATAGTCACAGATAGCGAATATGAAGCATTAAATTTAGAGTCAAATTTAATTAAAACAAACAAACCATACTTTAATATTCTTTTAAAGGATGATAAGAAATATCCATATCTTTGTATAACATGGAGTGAAAAATATCCTCGAATATTTATTACAAGAAGAAGAAGAAATAGAAATAATTTAGATAGATATTATGGACCTTATGTTGATGTCGGATTATTAAGAAGAACATTATTTACGATAAAAAAAATATTTCCACTTAGACAGAGACCAAGGCCAGTGTATAAAGATAGAACTTGTTTGAATTATTCAATAGGAAGATGTCCAGGTGTTTGCCAAGAAGTTATATCATCTGACGATTATAAAAAAATAATGAAACAAGTATCTATGATATTTCAGGGAAGAAATGATGATTTAGAAATATTTTTACAAAAAAAAATGATGCAATTTTCAAATGATTTAGATTATGAGAATGCAGCAAAAATAAGAGACCAAATTTCAGGTTTAAAATTATTAACTGAATCACAAAAAATATCAATACCAGATTCTTCAATTAATAGAGATATCTTTGGAATAGTTTCAGAAAAAAATGTAGCTAGTATACAAATTTTCCAAATGAGATCTGGTAAGCTCATTGGGAGAATTGGCTATAGTCAAAAATTAAATAATGAAGATGAAAATCTCATTCTACAAAAGATATTAGAAGAGCATTATATGAATGTTGAAGCTGTAGAAATACCATCAGAAATTCTTATTCAATATAAACTTCCAAAACAAGCAACCATAGAGGATTGGTTAACTGATCTAAGAAAAAAGAAAGTAAAAATCTTAATACCAAAAAGAAATAAAAAACATGAAACTGTAGAAATGGTTTTAAAAAATGCGAAATTGGAATTAGATAGAATAATAAATGGAATACAAGATAATGAATCATCAATTGAGGATCTTGCCCAAATACTTGAATTAAGTGAACAACCTAATAGAATTGAAGGCTATGATATAAGCCATATTCAAGGTAGTGACCCTGTAGCATCACAAGTCGTTTTTATTGATGGGATTCCTTCTAAACAGCATTATAGGAAATATAAAATTAAAGATCCAAACATTGTTTTAGGACATAGTGATGATTTTGCTTCGATATATGAAGTAATACATAGAAGGTTTAAAAAATGGTCAAGATTTAAAGAAAACGGAGGGAATTTTTCAATATTAAATGATAAAACGAATAGTAAATTAGACAATGAACTTCTATCAGATTGGCCTGATTTAATAATGATTGATGGAGGAAAAGGACAGTTAAATGCAGCTATTAAAGCATTAAAAGAATTAAATCTTGAGGAAGAAGTAACTATATGTTCATTAGCAAAAAAACATGAAGAAATATTTATTCCAGGCTTTACTAAGTCTCTTGATACAGACGAAAATCAAAAAGGAGTTCTTCTATTAAGAAGGGTAAGAGATGAAGCACATAGATTTGCATTATCTTTTCATAGAGACAAAAGATCTAAGAGAATGAATAGATCTCAATTGTCCCAAATCAGTGGATTAGGACCATCAAGAATAAGAGAATTGCTTGAGCATTTTAAATCAATAGACGCGATAAGAATAGCTAGTAAAGAGGATTTATCAAAAGTTAAAGGACTTGGAAAAAATTCAGTAAATGATATATATGAATATTTTAACGAGTTATAAATATTAATTAATTTTTGAAAAATAGATTTCTTGATATTGTTAAATATAACTATATTAAAAATATATATTTTTAAATTAATCTAGTAATTTGGCAGCTGAAGCATATCTCTGGTTTAAATCACTTCACATTATTGGGGTAATCGTTTGGTTTGCGGGCCTTTTTTATTTAGTAAGACTTTTTATATATCATGAAGAATCTAAAAATATGGATAATGAAATAAAAATTGCCTTTAATAAACAATACACCTTGATGGAAAAAAGGCTGGCGAATATAATCACAACACCTGGGATGATATTAGCTTTAAGTATGGCTATATGCATGGTTATTATGCAACCAAGTTGGTTAAGTGAGAAGTGGTTACAAATTAAAATTTCTTTTGTTTTAGGATTAGTAATTTATCATTCTTACTGTTACAAAATAATGTATTCATTACAAAATGGTACTTCAACCATTTCAGCAAAAAACCTTAGATTACTAAATGAATTGCCTACTTTATTATTATTTATAATTGTACTTTTAGTTATTTTTAAAAATAATTTCCCAACTAGTGTTGCTACATGGAGCGTAGTTGGACTAATTATTTTCATGTTGGCTTCAATACAATTATATGCAAAGATTAGAAAGAAAAATGAGAATTCATTAAGTAATGAATAGGGAAGATTTAGTAAAATTAACCTCCAATATTAATAAAAATAGTTGTCCTAAAAATATTAATTTTCACTGTCATACAAAATTTAGTGATGGTAGTCTAGAACCATATGAACTTTTAGAACAAGCTTATAAAAATAACTTGAAATTTTTATCTATAACCGATCATCATACAATTAAAGCTCATGAATATATAAAAAAAAATAATATACTCAAAAATTATCCTAAAGATTCTTTTACATTAATTTCGGGGATAGAAATTAATTGTTTGATTCTGGGATGTTTAGTACATGTAATTGGATTGGGAATAGATATAAAAAGTAAATACCTAAATCCCTACATCCTTGGAGAGTCTCCAATAGGTAATGATTTAAATATTAAATCAGTTATTAAAGCAATAAATTTAGCTGGTGGTTTATCATTTCTTGCACACCCAGCGAGATACAGGATTCCATTTTATAAATTAATTCCAGAGGCCAAAATACAAGGTATTGATGGAATAGAGGTTTGGTACGATTATGAACTTAATGAAGTATGGAATCCTAGTTTATTTGTTTGTTCAGAAATAGATAAATTAGCAGATAAATATTCAATGCTAAAAACATGCGGAACAGATAGTCATGGACTTTCGCTATTAGGTAGATAATTCAGAATTCGTTTTTTTCAATTATTGAATCAGTATTAATAATTATCTTCTTTAAATTTTCAATGACATCTGATGAACAATTATTCCACATTTTTCTATTGACAATCTCAAGTAATCTTTGTGCAATATCTCTTAAAGCCCATGGATTATTCTCTAGAAAGAAATTCCTAAGATCTTGATTGCATAACCATGATTTATAAACCTCTTCATAACACCAATCTGAGACTACTTCAGTAGAAGCATCAAAAGCATATAAGTAATCTAGTGTAGCTGAAAATTCAAACGCTCCTTTATAACCATTATCCTTCATTCCATTTATCCATTTAGGGTTAAGTATTCTTGATATAACAACTTTATTAACTTCATCTTGTAATTTTGAAATTTTAGATAATCCAAATTTTGATAAATCTCCATGATACATTTCAGGTAATTTACCGCTCAATTTTTTTACTGCTGAAGATAATCCACCCTGAAACTGATAATAATCATCAGAATCTAAAATATCATGTTCCTTATTATCTTGGTTATGAACAACTAACTGCACATTTTTAAGAGCATTTTCTAATGATTTTTTATCCTCTATAGGTTCAAGATTATCACTGTAAATCCACTTACTCCAATTAAGAAAAGATTCTCCAAAATCGTCAATATTTTCCCAATTAGAATTTGAAATTAATTCTTGCAGACCAGCTCCATATGAACCTGGCGCTGACCCAAATATACGATTAATTGAATCACCATCCCTTGATGCCCCAGCAAGAGGGTTAAATTTATCATCCTCATTAAGATTAGAAACAAGATTTATTGCTTTAAAAGTTAATTTAACTAACTGTGGAAATGCATCTCTAAACATTCCAGAAATCCTTAAAGTAACATCAACCCTTGGTCTTTCGAGAACAGATAAAGGAATGATTTCTAGATCTACTACTCTTCTTGAAGGCCCATCCCAAATAGGCTGTACTCCTAATAAATATAGTATTTGACAAATGTCTTCACCACCATTTCTCATTGTGGATGTTGCCCATACAGATATTGCTATATTTTTTAAATCTTCTCCATTATCTTGTTTGTATAAATCAAGTATTTGTGAAGCGGATTGACAACCAACACTCCATGCTGATTCAGTTGGCAGTCCTCTCGAATCAACTGAAAAGAAATTTTTACCAGTGGGTAAAGCTTCAGTTTTACCTCTCGTAGGGGCTCCAGATGGACCACTTTTTACATATTGTCCATTTAATGAATTAATAAATGATAATTTCTCATTATATGAAGAATTAATGATTGGATATAGAATCTCTTTTTTTAATAATAAAAAATACTTATTATGTTTTTTTCCATTAAAGAAATAGTCTATTATTTTGCAATTTTTATATTTTTCTAGATTTTTTATATTGGTATTCTTTTTGTAAAAAAACAAATATATTAAATACTTTGCTTGTTGTTCCAAAAAATCAATAGCCATTCTAAAGTTTAAAATGTTTTTGTTGGAAAAAGTCAATAATAATTTTTTATCCTTTTCACTTAACTTTTGATCATATTTATTTGTCCAAGGATCCAAATCTAGTTTTAAATGTTTTGCTATATATTGAACAATCCCAATTCGATTGGCATTTGGGACTCTAGCGATACACAAGAATAAATTTATTTCATTAATGTCATTCTGCCTATTACCAAAAATATGCAAACCTGTCCTAATTTGAGATTCTTTAATTTTGCAAAGAAAAGAATCAATCTCTTCAATTTGATTATTTTTATTATTTAAAGTGATTTCGGTAAAATCTTTTTTAATTAATTCAAAAATGGATTTTTCTATAATTTCAATCCGATTAGAATCTAATAATTTTGCTTCAAAATATTCGTCTAAATAATTTTCTAATATTGAATATTTTCCATATAATTCTGACCTATCCAAAGGAGGGGTTAAATGATCAATAATTGTTGCAGCAGTTCTTCTTTTAGCTTGGGATCCTTCTCCAGGATCATTTACGATAAAAGGATATATGTTTGGTATTGCTGGACAAATAATATTTGGAAAACATTTATTACTGAGACCTATAGATTTGCCAGGTAGCCATTCAACAGTCCCATGTTTACCAATATGGCAAATAGCATTTGCGTTAAAAACTTTTTCAATCCAAAAATATTGTGCTAAATATCTATGGGGAGGTGGAAGATCGGGAGAATGAATATCTCTATCAGTGAAAGCGTCATAACCTCGTTGAGGTTGAATCAATAATGTTATTTTTCCAAATCTAATACCATTTATTGAAAAGCCTTGATTATCAAGATCGATCGCTTCTGATGGTTTGCCCCAACGATTAACAATAATATTTTTTGGTTGAAGTTCTAAATAATTCCAATATTTTAAATATTCACTAAGTGGTAAGTAATCTAATGGTTTATTATTTTGAGATTCAAGATCATTAGTTCTAGTTTTTATAAGTATTGACATTAATTCCGATGAATTTTGAGGATAATTACAAGATCCAAGATCATAACCTTCTTCTTTTAACCAGTTAAGAATATTTATTATCGAAGATGGTGTATTAAGACCAACACCATTACCGATTCTTCCATTCTTTACAGGATAATTACTTATTACTAAACAAATTTTTTTATCAAAATTATTAAGTTTTTGAAGTTTCACATAGTTTGTTGCGAATTTTGAAATCCATTTAATACCTACTTGATCAGCTTTGTAACTGGTTATTTCACTGTAGAGTGTATTTTTTTCAGAAATTATTTCTTTAAATGCTGAAGGACAGGTAGTAATCCTTCCATCAAATTCAGGAATAATTATTTGCATTAATAAATCAGATGAATTCATTCCTATGGATGAATTTAACCAATTTTTTCTTGATCTATTTGATGAGAGAAGCTGTAAAACTGGAATTTTAAGAGAAGTAAAAATATTTGTAGAATTTTCAATTAATTCGTTATTTTTGATTTGAGATGAAGAAAATGAAGTTGTGGTAATTATTAGTTTAATATCTTCTTTTTTAAAAATATCTATTAATTTCTTTTGAATAATATGATCTTTTAGTGTGGAAATAAATAACGTTTTAGGCGATAGTCCGCATCTTCGTAACTGCAAGTTAAGTTTTTCGTTTACTTCAATTTCATTAGCCAAAAAAAGTGATTTATAGGATATTATTCCTATCTTTTCTCCTTTTTCAATTTTCCAATCATATAAATAAGGATCTGCATAAAAACTAATATTCAAAAACTCATCAGGAATTAATGTTTCATTTACCTTTAGATAATTTAAACAATTAAGAAATTTTCTATAATTGTCCATTCCTCCCGATCTTAGTAATCTAGAAATATTTAATGCAATATTTTTATCTATACTACTTATTTCACTTAAGGAAACTTCCTGATCAACGGTACCTGATAGGATTAATAATTTCCTTTTTTTAGTGACTGCTTGCCAATTTAAAAGTTGTTCAATTCCATAGTTCCATGTACCTTTATCTCCAAAAATTCGTAGTATGACAACTTTTGCATAATTAATTGTTTTTAATAAATAATTATCTATTTGAGCTGAGGAATTTAAATTAGAAATTTCTAAAGCTCTTATATTATTTTTTAATGAAGCAAATTCCTTTTCTAACAATAAATTTGATATTAGATTTAAATCAGCTTTGGCACTTGTTATAAAAATAAAATCTGCCGCTGGTTGCTCAATTAAATCATCATTATTCTTTTCATTTCCTGCTATATTTAATATCCTGTGCATTTTTATATATAAATAAGGTTTAGAATACGTAAGTAGGATAAAACAAGTTTACCTTAATTAAATAAATTGAATATGCATGAATTTCTTCCATACGCCTGGTTCGAAGGTAAATGTATTCCATTTAAAGATGCAAAAATATCAATAGCTACTCATGCATTACATTATGGTACTGCTGCATTTGGAGGAATGAGAGCGATACCTAACCCTTCGAATAAAGAAGAATTCCTTTTGTTTAGAACTGATAAACACATAAAAAGATTATCTCAAAGTGCAAAATTACTCTTAACTGATATTTCTGAAGAATATATTTTTAAAGCCTTAGAAGAAGTTATAAAAAGAAACAAGCCAAAAAACCCTATTTATATAAGACCATTTGTATATACAAGCGATTTAGGTATAGCTCCAAGGTTACACAATATTGAAACAGATTTCTTTGTTTATTGTATTGAACTTGGAGATTATCTATCCCCAGATGGTGTTTCTTGCAGAATGAGTAGTTGGACTAGGCAAGAGGATAGATCTCTCCCATTGCGTGGAAAAATAAGTGGAGCTTATATTACTAGTTCATTAGCTAAAACAGAGGCTAGTTTATCGGGGTTTGATGAAGCCTTACTATTAAATTCAAGTGGTAAGGTAAGCGAAGCTAGTGGTATGAATTTATTTATTGTAAGAAATGGAGACTTAATCACTCCAGGTGTTGATCAAGATATCCTTGAGGGGATTACTAGAGCTAGTGTAATTGAATTAGCTAAATCATTTGGAATTAATGTAATTGAAAGGCCTGTTGATAAAACAGAATTATTAATCGCAGATGAAGTTTTTCTAACTGGTACAGCAGCAAAAATTACACCAGTTAAAAAAATTGAATCAACTGAATTAAATGTTGAAAGACCGATAATGAATAAATTAAAAAATAAGCTTATAGAAATAACAGAAGGACGTTCTCAAGACTATGATAACTGGGTAACCAGAATCTCAATATAAAAATTGATATTGCAATAAATGGAATCTTTCAGAACCTATCTAAATAGAGAAGAAAAGCCATTAATTATTTTTGACGGAGGTACTGGAACATCCTTTCAGAACTTAAATCTTACTTCAGATGACTTTGGAGGAAAAGAATTAGAAGGTTGTAATGAAAACCTTGTTTTGTCATCACCAAAAGTAGTTGAAAAGGTTCATAATTCATTCTTAGAGGCAGGTTGTCATGTTATAGAAACTAATACTTTTGGAGCATCATCAATAGTTCTTGAAGAATATGATATCGCGGATAAAGCATATGAAATAAATAAAAATGCTGCATTAATAGCAAAAATCGCTGCTTCCAAATATTCATCAGTTAACAAACCAAGGTTTGTAGCTGGTTCAATTGGACCAACCACTAAATTACCCACATTAGGACATATAGATTTTGATGAATTAAAGCAATCATATAAAGAACAAATTTATGGTCTTATAGACGGAGGAGTTGATCTTCTTTTAATTGAAACATGCCAAGATGTATTGCAAATTAAATCTGCCTTATTAGCATCAAAAGAAGTCCTTAATAGTAAAAATTTAGATATCCCTATAATGGTATCTATAACAATGGAAACAACAGGTACTATGCTTGTTGGATCTGATATCGCATCTGCATTAACAATATTAGAGCCATTTAATATAGATATCCTTGGACTTAATTGTGCAACTGGTCCAGAACAAATGAAGGAACATATTAAATATTTGTCTGAAAATTCACCCTTCGCTATAAGTTGTATTCCCAATGCGGGACTACCTGAAAATATTGGTGGTGTGGCTCACTACAGATTAAAGCCAATAGAATTAAAAATGCAGTTAATGAATTTTATATATGATTTTAATGTTCAATTAATAGGTGGATGTTGCGGGACTACACCTGATCATATTAAGTATCTTTCTTCAATAATTGATGAAATTATTGATAACGAAAGATCTAACAAAAAAGGTAAGAATAATTCAAGTGGATATATTCCTTCTGCATCATCAATATATAATTCTGTGCCATACAAACAAGACAATTCAATTTTGATTGTAGGAGAAAGATTAAATGCAAGTGGATCTAAAAAGGTAAGGGAGTTGCTAAATAACGACGATTGGGATGGTCTAGTTTCAATTGCAAAGCAACAACAAAAAGAAAATGCACACGTTCTTGATGTAAATGTTGACTATGTGGGAAGGGACGGTGTGAAAGATATGAAAGAAATAACTTCAAGACTAGTTACCAACATAAATTTACCTTTAATGATTGATTCTACAGATGCTGACAAAATGGAAAGTGGATTAAAGTCAGCTGGCGGTAAATGTATTATAAATTCAACCAATTACGAAGACGGTGATGAAAGATTTGATCAAGTTCTAAATTTAGCCTTGGGGTATGGTTCAGGTCTTGTTGTCGGAACTATTGATGAAGATGGGATGGCAAGGAATGCAGATAAAAAATATAACATTGTTAAACGAGCGATTAATAGAACAAGAGAATGTGGTTTGTCAGATTATGAGCTCTTTTTTGATCCATTAGCTCTGCCAATATCTACAGGGATAGAAGAAGATAGATTAAACGCTAAAGAAACAATTACTGCTATATCAAAAATTCGTGAAAATTTTCCACAGATTCATATCATACTTGGAATATCAAATATTAGTTTTGGTCTTTCACCATTATCTAGAATTAATCTAAATTCAATATTTTTAGATGAATGTATTAAAGCAGGATTGGATTCTGCTATCATCGCACCTAATAAAATTTTGCCATTATCTAAAATTTCTGAAGATACTAAAAAGCTTTGCTTAGATTTGATATATGACAAAAGAGAATTTGAAGATGATATATGTGTTTATGATCCATTAGTAGAATTAACAAAGGCTTTTCAAGATTTATCTATTCAAGATTTCAAAAAAGCATCTTCAGAAAATAAAAACCTAACTCTGGAAGAAAGTTTAAAAAATCATATTATTGATGGAGAAAAGATAGGTTTAGAGGATCAATTAAATAAAGCGTTAAAAAAATATAAACCTCTTGAGATAATTAATACCTTTCTACTAGATGGAATGAAGGTTGTAGGAGATTTATTTGGCTCAGGTCAAATGCAATTGCCATTTGTTCTCCAATCAGCTGAAACAATGAAATTTGCTGTTTCAATTTTAGAACCGTATATGGAAACTGTAGATGAAAACATATCAAATGGAAAACTCTTAATTGCAACTGTCAAAGGCGATGTTCATGATATTGGAAAAAATTTGGTTGACATAATACTTACAAATAATGGTTATGACGTAATAAATCTTGGAATAAAGCAAGATGTTTCAGCAATAATCGATGCACAAAAGAAGCACAAAGCAGATTGCATCGCTATGAGCGGATTACTTGTTAAATCAACTGCTTTTATGAAAGATAATTTAGAGGCTTTTAACAATGAGAATATAAGTGTACCAGTAATACTAGGAGGAGCAGCCTTAACCCCAAAATTTGTAAATGAGGACTGCAGCAAAATATATAAAGGGAAAATATTGTACGGAAAAGATGCGTTCACTGATCTTAAATTCATGAATGAATATATGGATAATAAAAAAAAGGGAAATTGGTCTAATACAGAGGGATTTATTAATAATGAGGGTATCAATATTAATTTAGCCTCATCAAAAACCAACTCTGGAGTGGTTAATAAATCAATATCTATACATACTGAGACTTCCGAATTGAATCTAAAAGAAAATCTTACAAGGTCTAAATTTATAAATGAAGAAGAACCAATTCAAGCTCCTTTTTTGGGAACGAAGGTCTTATACGATGTTGATATAGATTTAAACAAGTTAATTTTTTATTTAGATAAGAAAGCTCTATTTAGCGGACAATGGCAAATAAAAAAAGGAAAAAACCAAAGCGTAGATGAATACAAATACTATTTGGATTCATATGCTAAACCGTTGTTAGATAAATGGTTAGAGACAATTGTAGAAAAAAAACTGATTTCACCCAAAGCAGTTTATGGATATTTCAGATGTGGTAGAAAAGATAATAGTGTATTTTTATTTGATGATAAATCCTTAAATAAAATTTCCCAATTCAATTTTCTAAGACAAAAATCTGGGAATAATCTTTGCATAGCTGATTTCTATTGTGATTTAAAAAATGATAAGCCAATAGATATATTTCCTATGCAGGCAGTAACAATGGGTGACATCGCAAGTGAATATTCTCAAAAATTATTTAAAGAAGATAAATATAGCGATTATTTATTATTCCATGGACTTACAGTCCAATTAGCAGAAGCTCTAGCAGAGTATGTACATGCATTAATCCGTATTGAATGTGGGTTTAGGACTGAAGAACCAGACAAAAACAGAGAAATACTAGCTCAAAAATATAGAGGTGCAAGATATTCTTTTGGATATCCTGCATGTCCAAAAGTATCTGATTCAAAAATACAATTATCATTGTTGGATGCAAAAAGAATTAACTTGACAATGGATGAATCTGAACAATTACATCCTGAACAAAGCACTACAGCTATAATTTCATTACACTCAAAAGCTAAATATTTCAGTGCTTAAGCTAAATCTTTAATTGTTTTCTAAATATTCAATAATTTCTTCCTGAAGTTCTTGCATCGTTTCATTATCACCCAGATCAAGTCCCTCACCCGCTGCGTCCTGTGTTAACTCTAGATAATATGAAGCACCATCACTAGATAAAAATTCTAATGCGGAAGTTTCATCACTATCTTTAAAAGCATCATAAAGAGCTTTAAATGCTATGTTTTCAGTAAAGTCCCAATCCATAATGAAAAAAACCTTATTAGAATTATTACCTCCTTACCCCCCATACTCGTCAACCTTTTTTAAAGAAATGTTGGTGTTTTATTATTATTAAAAAAATCTATGACCATAAATAATCAAGATCAATTGAATGTCCTAGGAGAAAAACTTGAGGTTTGTAGTTGCGCACCTATGACAGGCTGGTTTAGAGATGGATTTTGCAACTATGACAAAAATGATGGAGGTAATCATTCTATATGTTGTGTAATGGATGATAATTTCTTGAAATATAGTAAATCACAAGGTAATGATTTAATAACTCCCATGCCTATTTATTCCTTCCCAGGATTAAAGGATGGTGATCATTGGTGTATTTGTCTTGAAAGGTGGAAGCAAGCATTATTAGACGGTCTTGCACCAAAAGTAATATTAGAATCAACGAATATTGTAGTCTTAGAATCACTACCTCTAGAAAAATTGAAAGAATATCAATTTAATAAAAAGTAATTACAAATTTATTATTTTTTTTAGAATGATTATGATAATTTTTTTTAAATGAGTTTAGAAATATATTGGAAAAAAGCACTAGAGCAAACTCGATTATCAATTGATGATGAATCATTATATCCTCTCAAAACTGATATAATCACTAGCGATTTATACGAAAAAGAAGACTTCATAATTAGGCAACTAGACACTTCAAAATTTAAAAAAAGAAAGATTTATGGTCCTAAGCAGAATCCATTTTGTCCATGGGAAAAGATACTAGAAATTGATAAGATTGGTGATAATCACCAACTAATATTAAATAAGTACCCTGTACAAGAAGGACATATTTTACTGATTACAAATGAATGGAAACCTCAAAATGGATGGTTAGATATCAATGATTGGAGAGCGATCCAACAAGTAAATAAGGATACTAGTGGATTATGGTTTTTCAATAGTTCTCCAATTGCGGGTGCAAGTCAACCTCACAGACATTTTCAACTTCTGCGTAGATCTAGAGGTGAGATATCATGCCCAAGAGAAAAATGGTTTTTAGAAATGAACTCATATAAAGATATAAATAGTAAGCTTAAAAAAAATATTATTGTTTCCAAATTTAATTTTTTAGAAAATTCATCATCTATTTTTGAATTTTATTTAGAATTATGCAAGAAATTAGGACTTGGGGACCCTATCAGTGATAAGAAACCGATATATCCTTACAATATTTTAATAACTAATAAATGGATAGCTATTATAAAAAGAAAAAATGATAATATTCATGGTTTCAGTATTAACGGTCTAGGGTTTGCAGGATATTTATTAGTAACTGAAAAATCAAATATTAATTATTTAAAGAAATTTGGCCCTGAAAAACTTCTAGAAAGTTTTGTTTGAATACTAGTTAGTTACTTCAACTTCTTTATCCCTGCTTATTTGGGTTTCTAAAACTTCTATAGACGCTGTTACAGAGGCAATTTTACGTTCTAGGGAATCCTTTATATAATTGAGCATTTCTAATTTTTTATGCTGATAAAAACTTTTTCTTTCTTTTGATGACTTGAAATAACAATTAAACATTTTATTTTTATTATAAAAAGATACTTAATTGACTTGTGACATGAAAATAAGTTGGTTTTAATTTAAAAACAATATTCCATATGGACTTTCAATTTTTTTTGAATAAAATTAAATAAATTCCTATCTATTAAGAAAAATATTATTGAATATTCCTGATAATTCAAATACAAAAAGAATTTCAATTGATTTACCTGAGGAACTAATTTCCAGGTTTGATCAATTACGAAAAGAGTGGGGATTTAGAGCAAGAGGACCTGTAATTGAAAAAATACTTAAAGAGCTTCTTCAAGAAGATGATTTACTACCTAAGAACCAACAGCAAGAAATAGACTTTAACAAGAAAAAGAATAATAATGAAAATTTAAATATTGATGAAAATACTTCATTGGTGTTAATTAAATCAGAAATTAAAAAAGAAGTTAATGAGATATCTTTAAATAAACGAGTTTCAAATAACGATCAATATAAAGAAAAAGCTAACTCAAACATAAGCCTTCCAAATTTTGTTGAAAAAAAAGTAAAGAATCTAAGAAGAAGTATTAATAGTGAAAAATTAAAGGAGAATATTAATGATATTCAAATTAATACAATTAAAGAAACTGAATTAATGAAATGTCGAATAGCGTTAATTAGTCATTGGAAAACCTTATATGGAACAGTTCCTAACGATCATGTAGTGGAAGCCTCGATGGATTGGTTTGGAAGGGATATATGGCCAAATCTTGATGGCACAGAAAATCTACCCTTTACGTGGAGTGCAGCCAATAAATTTATGTCTGAATTATGCCCATTTTGGATAAAAAAAAATCCATCCCTTGAAATTGTTTTATTAATGATTGGCGTTTTAGAAGACCCTTTTGCTACATCAGATTTAATTAATAGGATACCAACACTAATGAGGAGATTTGTAAGTAGATTTAAACGAATTAACAGATCAAATTCATTTGAAACTTTGGACTCAACAATGACGGTACATGGAGCACTGAAATTATTGAATTTATCAACATCCGCAGGATCAGCTCATTCATTGCGAAAAATTAGGGAGGCCTATAAATCAATAGCTTTAGAGACGCATCCAGATGCTGGAGGATCAACAGATCAAATGAGAAAATTAAATGAAGCATATCAACTGCTAAAAAATCTATACAAAAATTAGTATACATATTCTCATATAAGACTTATAATAAGTCTATTTAATAGTCCATATTAAGATATCTAAGAATTAATAATACGCTTTTTTATCATTTATTTATTAGTCAAAATTTATTGAAAAAAATTGTTTTGAATAAAAATAAATAAAAAATAATTTACCTAGAAAAATATTAAATTAGTTGTATAGCAATTCTCATATAAGACTTATCATAAGTCTTTTATAAAGTCTTATCCGACACAAGTAAGACTTAATTCTTCGATTTCAGTTAATCATGCCCATGTTGCTTAATGCTCATGAAAAAAATTAAAAATAGATTAATAAATCGATAAATTATGTCCTTTCAATGTCCAAAAAAATATTAATGCCTCAAAAGTATTGCTAAAACAGGATTTTATATAAACCTGTACTGCCTTAAAGACAGTACTACTTACTTTGAAGCTTTTGTATAGCAGTTTGCTTATCAATACTGGGGACATCGCTTAATCCGTTTGCGTCAAACCAAGGCGCACTAGCCCAATCAAACCCTTCGCCAAAAGTGTTATCAGGTGCAGTTATATACCAATGACATGAAGCGTCAGGAACATCGACAGAACATTTTGACCAATCGTCTGACCACTGAGGAACTTGCACCCATAGTATTGAAGATAGCAATAGAGATAGTAGATTAATCATGATACTTATAATACAATATAAAATAGTTTAATAGGATTATTATTTATCTTATATGAGAATTATTATTAGACTACTAATTAGTCTCATCCGAGATTATCAATACAGTTAATTCCTCAATTTGGTGTTAAAACATTCTTCAATTTTAGAAATGATATTTGAATGTGTTGATGAAATATCTGAATCAAGTAATGTTTTATCTTTATCTCTATAAGTTAATCTAAATGTATAACTTATTTGATCAATTCCAAGTTTAATATCTTCAAAAACATCAACTAAACATACATCCTCTAGGAGATTTTTTCCTGTTTTTCTAATCTGTGATGTTATTTCGCTAATTAAAAATTTCTTACTGAAAATAAAATTTATATCCCTTTCCATTTTCGGAACAATCGGGTATTGCTTAAATATTGGAATCCATTTATTCTTTCTTGTGCTAGCTGCTAAGAGGTTGGTAACATTTATGCTAAATAAATATATTTTTTTTAATGACTCCTTTTCCAATATTAGTTTGGGATGAATTTCACCAAAATAACCTGCGTCTTTCCCTTCAATAAATAATTTTGCTGTTCTTCCTGGATGCAGAAAATCAATTGAATCAGTAGGTTTATCATCAATTTTAATATTCAAACATGATAAAGCTTCCTTTAACTTTCCTCTAGCTTGATAATAATTAAGTTCATTATAGTTATCCGAATTTACCCATTTCCCAAATTTTCTATTCCCAAAGATTGCACCATTCAATACTTCTTGTTGAATGATTGCAGTATTTTTGTGGAAAACATTTCCAATTTCAAATATATAACAACTTGATTGTCCAGCTTTTATATTACGATTAACAATATCCAAATGTCCTTTCCAGATATTATCTCTAAGGCAGCTAGTTTCTAATAACAAAGGGTTAGAGATTTTTATAAGTGTTTCTTTATCTTCTGGAACAAGAGAATAGGTAAGTACCTCATTAAAACCATTTTCTATAAATCCATTTTTTACTTTTCTCAATGCCAATTGCTCTGATGACAATTTCCCAGGCTTAATTGGATTAGGAAGGTTTAAGTCGAATCTGTCATATCCTATTAATCTGCCAATTTCTTCAATTAAATCTATTTCTCTTGTTAAATCTTGGGATCTATTAGGAATTACTACTACATCCCACCCATATTCTTTATCCACTAAAGTACAGCCTATAAGTGTTAATTTTTCAACTATTTCATTATCAGATAAATTTCTTTTTTCAAATTGATCGTTAACGATTAATGGGCCAAGAATTTTATGTATTCTATTTCTCCTTAATTTAATAAAAATATCCTCATTATTTATTAAATTCGAAGTATTGATGATTGGTGTATCAATAGAAAAAAAATCTTCCAAAAGATTAATTGCCCTCGTAACTGCAACTATTGTATTTTTAGATGAAATCCCTTTTTCATATCTGCTGCTAGATTCTGTTCTTATACCAACCGCCTTTGAAGATTTTCGTATAGTGCCTGGATTAAAAATAGCGCCTTCAAGGTAAATAGAAGAGGTAGTGTTGGTAACAGAAGTCTCCAGACCCCCTATAACCCCAGCAATAGCAACCGGTTTGTCGCAACAAGTAATTACTGTAATATTTTCATTTAAGTCATATTTTTTACCATCTAAACATACAAGACTTTCGGAATTGTTGGCTTTTCTTACAGAGAAGTCATCAGGAGAAACTTCTTTTCCAACTAAGTTTGATAGTTTATCTTTATCAAAAGCATGCAATGGTTGGCCTTGTTCTAAAAGAATATAGTTTGTTAAATCAACTATTAGATTAATAGATTTTATTCCTGATTTTTCTATACGCTCTTTAAGCCATTTTGGCGATAATTTCTCTCCATTCACCCCATTAATACAGCTTATTGTATAGATACACTCAGATGTTATGGCCTCTGGGCAATGTTGAATTCGCTCAAGTAAATGGATATTGTACTTATGGATTATTTTTGGAAAATTTAATGTTGATTCCAAAAGAGCAGAAATTTCACGCGCTATCCCAATAACCGACATTCCGTCAGGTCTATTCGCTGTAATTGCCAAATCATATATAAAATCATTTAATTCAAGCAAATTAGATCCTTGAGTACCCAATTCATGCTTCAAGGCTATATCTTCATCAATTATTTCTATCCCTTCGCTAGAGTCCTCTAATCCAAGTTCCTGCAGGGAGCATATCATTCCTTCACTCATGACACCTCTAATTTCGCTTCTTTTAATAGTTAAGTTGACTGCACTTAAATTCGTACCGACAGTAGCAACATAAACATAGATATTTGGTCTAATATTTTGGGCTCCACAGATGATTTGCAAGTTCTTTGAAGTACCAATATCGACTTGGCAAATAGAAAGTTTATCGGATCCTTCGTGTTTTAAAACAGATAAAACCTTACCTAAAACGACACCATTTACATTTTCTGAACAATCTTCTAATGATTCAACCTCAAATCCACCAATAGACAATTTCTCAGAGAGATCTTCAGGAGTAGAGGTAATTTCTACATAATTTTTCAACCAATTTTGAGAAACTTTCATAAATATTATTTAATCAATGATGATAAAAGAAATGAGTATATCTTCAAAAAAGTTTGTTGAAGATGTACAATAGAAAATTATACAATAAAGTATCAATTAAAATGGCAAAAAAAGGGACAAGAGTTGTAGTAACCCTAGAATGTACTGAAGCTAGGACAAGCACAGACCCTAAGAGGTCGAATGGAGTCTCAAGATATACTACTGAAAAGAATCGTAGAAATACAACTGAAAGATTAGAACTAAAAAAATTTAATCCTCATTTAAACAGAATGACAATTCACAAAGAAATCAAGTAAACAAATCAATTTAAATCATGCCTAATTCAATTTTTAAAAAACAATTATCACCTATAAAACCTGGAGATCCTATTGACTATAAGGATGTAGAACTCCTAAAAAAATTCA
>CACGKI010000002.1 GCA_902573565.1 uncultured Prochlorococcus sp. | reverse complement strand
GATTGGTAATAAAAAGATGGATGATTACATCTGCAATAGGATTTTTAACTTCATTATTAGGTCTAGCGATTTGGACAAATTTAAGACCGCTATATTGGCTTATTGAAGTGTTTTTTTGGCTGATGACGGGTTTAACGAGTATTTTACCTGTTTCATTATTTGGGCCACTAATTTTTGTTGTTGGACTTTTATTAATCGGGATTGGCCAAAATAGAAGTATAAATTCTATACAAAAAGCCCTTGTTCCAGAAAAAAGTACATTTTTAGTTGATGCATTAAGAGTTAAGAGTAAATTAAATAGAGGTCCAAATATAGTTGCGATCGGCGGAGGTACTGGCTTATCTACCCTATTGAAAGGGTTAAAAAATTACAGCAGTAATATAACAGCAATCGTAACTGTATCTGATGATGGTGGTAGTAGTGGAATTCTTAGAAAACAATTGGGCGTACAACCTCCAGGAGATATTAGGAATTGTTTAGCTGCTTTATCTAATGAAGAACCCATTTTAACTAGATTATTTCAATATAGATTCTCAGGAGGAAGTGGTTTAGAGGGTCATAGTTTTGGAAATCTATTCTTATCAGCTCTAACAACAATTACAGGAAGCTTAGAAAAAGCAGTACAAGCCTCGAGTAAGGTTTTAGCTGTACAAGGTCAAGTTTTACCAGCAACAAATATTGACGTTATGTTATGGGCGGAATTGGAAGATGGTGAGAAGATTTTCGGAGAAAGCAAGATCAGCAAATCTAGAAAATTAATTTCGAGAATTGGTTATCTACCAGAAAATCCTCCTGCTCTCCCAAGTGCTCTGGAATCTATAAAAGACGCTGATTTGATTGTTCTTGGGCCAGGCAGTCTATACACTTCTTTACTACCTAACTTGTTAGTGCCAGAGATAGTAGATGCTTTGTTAAAAAGTAATGTTCCCAAAATTTACATAAGTAATTTGATGACTCAGCCTGGCGAAACAGATGGACTTGATGTTTATCGACATATCAAGTCAATAGAAAAACAACTATCAAATTTTGGAGTTAATACTCGAATATTCAACGCAATCTTATCTCAGGTCCAATTCGAAAAGTCTCCATTAGTAGATTATTACGAAAGTAAAGGAGCTGAACCTGTGCAGTGTAATAAAGAAAAATTAATATCTGAGGGTTATTATGTTTTGCAAGCTCCTTTATATTCAAAAAGAATAACCCCAACCCTTAGACATGATCCTAGAAGGCTTGCTAGAGCAGTTATGTTTATATATCGCAAATTAAAGAAAATAAACTAATAAGCATCTTGTAGTTCATAGAAGTCTGGCTGAATATAATCTTTACGCAATGGCCATCCTCTCCAGTCTTCAGGCATTAAAAGTCTTTTAGGATTTGGATGATCAATAAAATTAATTCCATACATATCAAATGTTTCTCTTTCTTGCCAATCGCTACCTTTAAAAATTTCATATAAACTTGGAATTGATAAGTCAGAATCCCTCTTTAAAAAAACTTTTAATCTGACTTCTTTAATCTTTTCAAGTTTTTGTAAATCATCAACGGTTATAAAATGATAAAAACTAACCAAATTTTTACCTGGCCCTTCATCATAACCACCTTGACATTGAAGATAATTGAAACCGTAATTTCTTAATGCAGATACTGCTTCA
Organism: uncultured Prochlorococcus sp.; assembly: GCA_902573565.1. GTDB lineage: Bacteria > Cyanobacteriota > Cyanobacteriia > PCC-6307 > Cyanobiaceae > Prochlorococcus_A. Next base: position 104,611 of record CACGKI010000002.1, on the reverse strand, counting down.
TATAGTTTGCTTGGTTCCACAGAAATATTTTCTATTCCTATATGATCATTATCTAATGATTGATTTGGAATACCATCTCTAGATAAATTTTGACTTATAAAGCCTTCTTTTTTTATTGAATCATCTGAGGATTCTGTTAAAGCGTCTTTTTCCATTAATTTTCTTCGTTATTAATCATTTCAACTTTTTCCTCATTCATAGGTAATTCATTTATTATTTCTTTTTCGGAGGAAGGAATAACTTTAGTTGAGGTTTTGTTAAGATACTCACCTGTATTTTCTGAGAAAACAAGATTCATTTCATGATCAGAGGTTATGTATCTGTGGGTTTGTTCAGTTTTTGTACGCTCTAAGATTGATTCGTTACCAACTTTTTTTCTTAATTTGATTACAGCATCAAAAATTGCTTCTGGTCTTGGTGGACATCCTGGAAGGTATAAATCAACTGGAATCAATTTATCAACACCTCTTACAGCAGTTGTAGAATCTGCGCTGAACATTCCCCCTGTGATTGTGCAAGCACCCATCGCAATAACATATTTTGGTTCAGGCATTTGTTCATAAAGTCTCACTAGGGCTGGAGCCATCTTCATAGTTACTGTTCCTGCAACTATTAGCAAATCTGCTTGCCTTGGCGAGCTTCTAGGTACTAATCCAAATCTATCAAAATCAAATCTAGATCCGATTAAGGCAGCAAATTCTATAAAACAACAAGCTGTTCCGTACAAGAGAGGCCATAGACTGCTTAGTCTGGCCCAATTATGAAGATCGTCTAAGCTTGTCAATATAATATTTTCGCTTAAATCTGTAGTTACTTGGGGTGCACCAAGAGGGTTGCAAGTCCCTTCTCGAATTTCTCTTATTGATTTTGGTGATAATTGTGGATTCAATTTTTTAACTCCATTCTAAAGCACCTTTTCTCCAGGCGTATGCCAGCGCAATAACAAGTATTGCAATGAAGATTAAAGCCTCAATAAAAGCTAATAAGCCTAATCTATTGAAGGCAACAGCCCAGGGATAAAGGAATACTGTCTCTACATCAAATATAACGAAAACCAAGGCAAACATGTAATAACGGATATTAAATTGAATCCATGCTCCTCCAATAGGCTCCATTCCAGATTCATATGTAAGTTTTCTTTCACCAGTTCTGCCTTTTGGGGCAACGATGAGATTAGTAACTAGAGCTAAAACTGGAACAGCTGCGGCAATTAGAAGAAAACCTAAAAAGTATTCATAGCCAGTTAATAAAAACATCTTAAAAAATTAATTTTGAATAAAAGTCGCTTAATTAAGCAAAATCTTTTAAAGTTCTTAAAGAACAATAATAAACCGTGAGTGAAAACATTCAACCAGCCTCTGAGGAAAACAAAATAGTTGAAGGCTTTGAGGAAGAAAAACTTTCTGAAAATCTCTCAGAAGTAAAAGTTGAACAACCTGTCCTTAATCTAGAACAAAATAGATTCGAATGTAGAAGTTGTGGGTATATTTATGATCCGTCTGAAGGAAATAAAAAATTAAACATACCTAAAAACACTCCCTTTTCAGAGTTGGATGGGGATACCTTCGCTTGCCCTGTTTGTCGAGCGGGTAAAAATTTTTATAAGGATATAGGTCCTAAATCTAAACCTAGTGGTTTTGAAGAAAATTTAGTTTATGGGTTTGGTTTTAATAGTTTACCTCCTGGACAAAAAAACATATTGATTTTTGGAGGTCTGGCGTTTGCTGCTGCTATGTTCCTTTCTTTGTACTCTTTGCACTAATATATATAAATGAAAAAATTTATTACTAGTATTCCTAATCTTCTTTTATCAGTTCTTCTTTGTTTCGTATTGAGCAGCTGTTCATCTACAGGAGTAAAGATGAGTGATAGCAGCCCTTGGAAAACAATTCAGTTTGAGGACCAGGCTAATGCTTTAGATGTTGATTTTTTAGATGATAAAAATGGATTTTTAGTAGGTTCTAATAGACTTATTATGGAATCTAATGATGGAGGAGAAACTTGGGAAAAAAGAAGTTTAGATTTACCAAGTGAAGAGAACTTTCGTCTACTAGATATTGATTTTAAAGGTGAAGAGGGATGGTTAATAGGCCAGCCTTCATTAGTTATGCATACACTTGATGCAGGAAAGAATTGGACCCGTTTATCTTTAGGTAACAAATTACCAGGCCAACCATTTCTAATAACAACCGTAGAGTCTGGTGTTGCAGAATTGGCTACCACTGCAGGTGCTATTTATGAAACATCAGATAGTGGTGAATCATGGAATGCAAAAGTTGTAGATGCATCTGGTTCTGGAGGCGTAAGAGACTTAAGAAGAACTAACAAAGGAGATTATGTCAGTGTAAGTAGTCTAGGTAATTTCTTTTCTACTTTGGAAAAGGATAGTGATGCATGGATAGCTCACCAAAGAGCAAGTAGCAAAAGAGTTCAAAGTATTGGTTTTAATCCAGAAGGAAGTTTATGGATGCTTTCTAGAGGAGCAGAAATTAGATTTAATGAGGATACTAATGACTTAGAAAATTGGTCGAAGCCTATTATACCAATCCTTAATGGATACAATTATTTAGACATGGGATGGGATCCAAATGGTGATATATGGGCTGGCGGGGGTAATGGAACTTTAATAGTAAGTAAAGATCAAGGTAAAACTTGGAATAAAGATCCTATTGCTTCTGAATTGCCAACAAATTACATAAAAATTGTTTTTCTTGATAAGGAGGCTTTAGACAATCCAAAAGGATTTGTACTTGGCGAGCGTGGTTATATCCTTAAATGGAATAGCTAACTTTGAATAACTTGAGTTAATAGTAAAAAAAAAATTAATTTTTGAAAGATTTAGCAACTGTCTGTAACCAACCTGTTAATTTCTTCGCGAACTTATGATTTTACACTGTAAGATCATAGGGTAAACATTTGTGATTATGGCCGCAGGTTCAACGGGTGAACGCCCATTCTTTGAAATAATCACCAGTATTAGGTACTGGATTATTCATGCAGTAACATTACCAGCTATCTTTATAGCAGGCTTCTTATTTGTATATACAGGCTTAGCCTATGATGCTTTCGGAACTCCTCGTCCAGATAGTTATTTCCAATCATCTGAATCTAAAGCACCTGTCGTAACACAAAGATATGAAGCTAAATCTCAACTAGATTTAAGAACAAAATAACAATGACTAATTCTCAAGCTCCAATGCAGGCTGCGGAAGTCCGCGTTTATCCTATATTTACTGTCCGTTGGCTAGCAGTTCACGCTCTAGCTATCCCATCAGTATTTTTTCTAGGTTCTATTGCTGCTATGCAATTCGTAGCCCGATAAATTTAACTATCATGCAAGTAAACGAAAATCCTAACAAAGTTCCAGTTGAACTTAATCGTACAAGCCTTTATTTAGGCTTATTATCAGTTTTTGTATTGGGAATTTTATTTTCCAGTTACTTTTTCAATTAAATTAAAATCATGAATAAATTAAAAGGACCCGATGGAAGAATTCCAGATAGACTTCCCGACGGTAGACCAGCAGTTGCATGGGAAAGAAGATGGACTGAAGGAACTCTTCCTCTATGGCTTGTTGCTACAGCAGGTGGAATTGCAGTTATCTTCGTTTTAGGAATATTCTTCTATGGTTCATACCAAGGCGTTGGAGCTGGAGGCTAACAAATTCTTTCCTTGACCTAATAATCACTTATATCAAATAAGCTCAATAAGAATCAGTAAATATCCTTAGTTTCTCTATTGTGGAACTTGGGATATTTTCTTTTTGGGTTATCAATCCATCTTTTAATGAAAAATGAGACTTACTTTTTGGTCTCTCTTTTTCAATTAATTTAGCTACTTCAAATATTATTTTATTAGCAACCTCAGTATTTGATCTAAGATTATCCAAAACCATCTCTACAGAAACTTCTTGATGAGTTTGATGCCAGCAATCATAATCAGTAACCATAGATAAGGAGGAGTAAGCTATTTCAGCTTCTTTAGCTAATCTTGCTTCTGTGTGGTTCGTCATTCCAATTATTGAACATCCCCAACTTCTGTATAGGTTAGATTCTGCTCTGGTTGAGAAAGCGGGACCTTCCATTGCTAGGTATATACCCCCTCTATGCAATTGTCTACCGCCAGGAATATTTTTTTCTCCGATTTCACTTAATATACGTGATAAATTTGTGCAGAAGGGATCTCCCATAGTTACGTGAGCAACAGCTCCCTCGTTAAAGAAGGTTCCAGGTCTATTTTTTGTCCGGTCTATAAATTGATCTGGAACTACTATATCAAGTGGCCTTATCTGTTCTTGTAATGAACCAACTGCTGATGGAGCAATAATCCACCTTACTCCTATTGATCTTAGGGCCCAAATATTAGCTTTGTAAGGGATTTCAGAAGGATTTAAACTATGTGTTCTGCCATGTCTAGGAATAAATGCTATCTCTAGGTTTCCAAGATTATATACTTTTATTGAATCAGAAGGTTTACCATAGGGAGTATTGATTTCTACTTCTCTTGAGTAATCTATTTGATCCATTGAATAAAATCCACTTCCACCAATCACTCCTAATCTTGATTTTTCAATTGGTAATAAATGTTCTTTATTCATAGTGATGTAAATGACTTTTAATCATCTGGTACTAATTGGAGGAGGACACTCAAATGTTTCTTTATTGAAGAAATGGTTTATGTTTCCGAAATTAATGCCAGAAATTCCTGTTTCAATTATATCTAGAGATTCTCATTTGGTTTATTCGGCTATATTCCCATCTGTGATTTCAAAATCAATCACTTTAGAAGAGAGTTTAATTGATATAAAATCTTTAGCAAAAAATGCAAAAGTATCTTTTATAGAAGAAGAAGTAAAGGATATTGATTTCAATTTAAAGAAAATTGTTTTAAGTAATAGACCTTCAATTAATTATTCGAAGTTGGTGCTTAATTATGGAAGTAAAACAATAATTCCAAAGGAATTTGAATCACTAGTTAAAAATCGAAATGCTTTTTCTATTAAACCTTTTTTGAGGGCTTATGACTCAATACTAAAAGAGGACATTTTTGATTCAGTTAATGAACTTCCATTTGTAATTGTTGGGAGTGGCCTTGCTGCAATTGAAGTATCATATGCTTTGAGAAAAAGATGGGGAGATAGACCTTTAAAACTATTATGTGATTCAAGAAAAATTGATAATAAAATTCTGAAAAGTTTACGGAATTCTAATATTGATTTAGTTGAAAAACTTAATTTTGATTATGGCAAGATTCTTTTATGTACTGGAAATACATCTCCGTTATGGGCACAAAAAAAATTATTAGATTCCGATTCTCATGGCAGAATAATCACAAATCAGAATTTACAGATAAAACGTTTCTCCGATATTTTTGCCGTAGGTGATTGCGCAGTTGTAGGTTCAGCAAAAAGACCAGCATCGGGAGTTTTTGCATTAAGAGTTGTAAATACATTAGTCCAAAATCTAAAAAAAGATATAGATGGTAGATCATTAAAAAAGTGGTTTCCTCAAAAGATTGGATTGCAAATAGTAAATATATTTCCAACTAATCATCCAAAGGCTTTTGCTATTTATCGCAATTTTGTTTTCGGCCCTTCTTTTCTTTTTTGGATTTTAAAGTATAAGATTGATCTCAACTTTATTAAAAAGTTCAGATCAAAAAGGCTAATTATGAAAAGTAGTGAAAAAAATATTTCATTGAATGATTGCAGAGGATGTGCAGCTAAAATTCCTCAGTTTGTTTTGAATAAATCATTAATAAAATCTAATTTAAATTCTTTTGCCTCATCACCTGAAGATTCAGTTGAGATATATCAAAATGGTCAAGATATTATCTTACAAAGTGTAGATGGATTTCCTGCTTTGGTAAGTGATCCTTGGCTTAATGCAAAAATTACTACTTTGCATGCTTGCTCAGATTTGTGGGCATGCGGAGCAAAACTTTCATCCGCGCAGGCTTTAATTTCATTACCAAAAGTTGCAAGGGAATTTCAGAGTTTCCTCTTTTCTCAATCCCTTCAAGGTATTAAATCAACAGTTGAGGATCATGGAGGTGAATTACTTGGAGGCCATACTTTTGAGGCAAGAAGTTTAGTAAATAAACCTTATTCATTAGGAATAGACATTTCTTTAACAGTTCAAGGTATTTTAAAAAATGGGGCAAAACCATGGCTTAAATCTGGAATGAATAATGGAGATATTCTTATGATGTCTAGACCTCTGGGCGTTGGGATTTACTTTGCCGGTCAAATGCAAAATATTAATATGCTAGGTAGTTCTTCTGAAATAATTAATAATTTAGTAAAGAGTCAGCAATATCTGATTGATGAAATTTATCTTTTTCAAGAACAATTTAGAGAATCATTAGTTAATGCTGCTACTGACATTACTGGATATGGATTTATTGGACATCTTAAAGAAATGGTTGAATCATCTAATTTGTATAGGCAAAGAAATAATCTTGAGCCAATAAAAGTTTTATTAGATTTATTCGCATTTAAAGCTTATCCTGGAATATTTGATTTGATAAGAAAAGATGTAAAAAGTACTTTATTTGAATCTAATAAAGAAATTTTTGACAAAATTTATAAAGTAAATAAGCAAAAAAGAATAATTAATTTTTTAAACGAAAATTTATTAGATCAAGAGACTTTTAACGAGATAATATCATTACTATTAGATCCTCAAACATGTGGCCCCTTGTTGATTAGTTGCAATCCTAAATATGAAAATGTTCTAAAGGATAAATGGTACAAGGTTGGAGAAGTTGTGAAAATGTAATTAATTTCTATTTAATTTGTCAATTTCCAAATACCTTAATCTTTTGATTTCCTTACCCATCTCCTTCCCTGGATACCATCCTTCTTTTTTTAACGTTTCTCCATCTTTTTTTGATTTTATGAATTTGTAAATAAATAACCACTTAAATAAGTTACGCCAGTAAGGTCCTCCATCACAAATTAATAATTTGACTGTCTCATCATTAAGGTTTCTTTCCTCAATAAATTCTGTCCAACTTGATGGAGAAAAATGATTGAAATTTTTTTGGTTGGTATTTAATATCTTTTTGATATTTAAATAATCTTCTAATATTTTTATCTCACTATTATTTAGCAAAAATCTTTGACATGCTGTTTCTAAATCTTCTGAATCTTTTAATAAGTAAAGCATATGATTTCCCTTTAACTTCTTAATCCAATTAAGTCCCCTTAAAAACCTTTTATCGACTTTAATATTTTCATTTAGGATTGAGATAATTTCCCATTTATGAATTATCGAAATCACATTAGTCAAATTATCGTGTTTGCATATTTCAGCTAGTTCCATCCTTATTCGTATGCCTAGTGCAGGAGGGTAAATCATTTTCTGATGAGTTTCTGAACTTTTCCATGGCCATTGTCTTACTGTTTCTTGAGATTGTTTGAGGGAATTATTTGAAATATTGAAATCTAACCTTGAAGCATATTTTGCACATCTAATTAATCTACTTGGATCATCTGAAATACTATTACTGTGAAGTAAGTTTAATCTTTTACTTTTTATATCAGAAATTCCTCCATAAAGATCATAGATTTTCCTTTTCGAGACCTCGAAGGCTATTGAATTTATAGTGAAATCTCTCCTCTTAAGATCCTCCTCAATAGTACTTTTATTCACTGTGGGATTTAAGCCTGGAGAAGAATAAATTTCTTTCCTTGCAGAAGCAATATCAATTTTATAGTCATTAATATTTATTTCTACAGTGTTGTATAAATTAAATTCCTTGATTAAACATAAATCTACATTTACAATATTTTTTTTTATAAATTTTGCAAGAGAAATAGAGGAGCCTTCAATAACAAGATCAATATCTACAGGTTTAGAAAACGATTTTTTGTGGAATTTACTAATTAATAAATCTCTTAAATAACCGCCAACAAAAGCTACTTTAGTATTGTTATTAGATTCTATGTATTTAGCAATTAGGTTATATAGATTAAATGGAGTTTTGATTAATTCCCCTTGGATGTAATCAGAAATATCGTTCATGAGTTTTAACTTACATAACGAATTGGAGCTAATCTGGGATCGAGAATTTTACTGCCTTTATCACCAAATTTTACTGCTAAAGATATTTTTTCCCCACTCCCAAAAATATGTATAATTTCACCTTTCCCAAACTTTGAGTGAATTAGCTTATCTCCAACTATCCAGCTTTTCCCTTTACTGGGACCTGAATATAATTTCCTTACTGCATTTATTGGTTTGTTAACAAATTCATTTGGATTGTTTCGATCTACTCTAGTTAAACGATCAAGATGCCAATCTCTTCTAATTGAAGCACCACCAGTTTGTGGTAATTCGCCATCCATTAAATCTTCAGGTATTTCTGAAAGAAATATTGAAGGAATAGTTGCTTCTCGCATTCCACCCCATAATCTTCTTTCTCTGGCATGACTTAAGAAAACTCTTTCTTTAGCTCTAGTAATACCTACGTAGCATAATCTTCTTTCCTCTTCAAGAAGTGAGGGAGTATCTATTGATCTATGGCTAGGGAAGAGACCTTGTTCTAGCCCAGTGATAAAAACATTTTGAAATTCTAAACCTTTACTATTATGCAGAGTCATGAGAGTAACAGAGTTGGGATTATTTTTCTTCGTATCATTATCAGTTGTTAAGGCTGCTGTAGAAAGAAATCCCTCTACATCTCCACTTTCTGTTTCTTCTTCATATTGAGTAGCTGCATTAATTAGTTCTTGTAAGTTATTTCTTCTATCTTCAGATTCTTCAGTCCCTCTAGAGAGCAAGTCACTTAAATAACCACTTTTTTCTAAGATTAGCTGTAGTAGTTGAGCTGGGCCTGAATTTTCTAGGTAACACAGTAGATCATTGATGACTTCAGTAAATTTATTAATTCCTTTTGATGATCGGCCTATTGTTTCTTCAAGACTTTGCTTATCATTGAGAACCTCCCATAATGGGATATTTAACCTATTAGATAGTTCATTAAGTTTTTGAATAGTAGTCTTGCCAATGCCTCTTCTAGGAACATTTATTATTCGTAAAAGACTAACGTTATCTGAAGAATTAACCAGAACTTTTAAATATGCTATTGCATCTTTAATTTCTCTTCTATCATAAAAACGCAATCCTCCAAAAATTGTATAAGGAATGCGCCACCTTACTAGAGATTCTTCTAATACTCTTGACTGAGCTCTGGTTCGATATAAAATTGCAAAATTTTTCCAAATTGGGTTTTGATTATAGTTATTGAGTGATTTTATTTTATTGGTAATTGCTTCTGCCTCGGAAATTTCATCATCACAACTGAGTAACGTTAAAAGTTCCCCTTTTTCTTTAGTAGCCTTTAAAACTTTGTCAATTCTTTCAGAGTTGTTTTCAATTAGTGAGTTTGCAGCATCAAGGATATTAGAAGATGACCTATAATTATCTTCTAATTTAATTAAAGATGATTTTGTATCGTCGTTGATTGAGGTTTTAAAATCTTCTTGAAAACCAATTAAAATTCTGAAGTCAGCTGCTCTGAAACTATAAATACTTTGATCAGCATCCCCAACTACAAAAATTGACCGATCTTCCCAATTGAAGAATTTCTTTGGTTCAGTATTTCCAGCCGTAATTAATTTTATAAGTTCATATTGTGTTCTATTTGTATCTTGATATTCGTCAACCAAAATATGTTTAAATCTTTTGTGCCAGTAATCTCTGACTATATCATTTTGCCTTAATAAGAAAACAGGCAAAAGTAGTAGATCATCAAAGTCTAAAGAATTATTTTTTGAGAGCGAAATTCTATATTTTTTGTAGGCCTCTGCAACTGTTTTATCAAAATTATTATCCGCTTTTTCTAAAAGATCATTAGAAGTTAAGCATTGATTTTTAGCATTACTTATTAATCTTTTAATCTTTTTGGGATCATATTTTTTAGGGTCAAGATTCATATCTTGACTGATAATTTCTTTTACTAATGTTTGAGAATCTGTTTCGTCGTAAATTGAAAATTGCCTTGTCCATTTTAGGCCTTCTGGATCAGTATATTTTTCAATATCGTATCTCAGAAGTCTTGAAAATAAAGAATGGAAAGTACCGATCCAAAGGTTCTGAAGCCTCTCTTGATGAACGTTTGTTCTTAATTGATTTTGATCAATTTCTTTGAGAGTTGTCCAAGGCTGACCAAATTGATTAAAAGCTAATTCTTGTGCTAGAAGAACCTCTAATCTTGCTTTCATCTCTTTAGCAGCTTTGTTAGTAAAAGTGACTGCGAGGATGTTATAGGGATCTATAGAGTTATTTTCAATAAGATTTGCAATTCTGTGTGTAAGAGCTTTAGTTTTTCCACTACCTGCACCTGCTACAACTAATAGTGGCCCGTAAACATGTTTTACTGCTTGAAGTTGCTCATTATTTAAAGTTTTAAAAAGAAAATTGTTGGTTTGAGACACTGTTAGAAGGGTTTTTCAAAGATCAGACTTTACTATGAGGTTCAGATTCCGTTTCTAAATCTTCTAACGCTTTTTTTAAATTTAAAAGTTCATTATTGTTATTAATTATTTCTTCAAATTTATTTTGAGGCATCCTTAACTTCATACTCCGATCAAGAATTTCTTTTTCCAATCTCTTTTTATATGAGGAAATAAGTTTCTCTGATAATTTTAAATCTTGTTGATCCAAAACTTTATTAAAACGTAGTTTTATATTAGCGAAAAAAAATTTTTTATTTGAATTATTTCAATTATCACTTTGGAATGAAGTTATTAATTAATAAGCATTGCGTTAATTTTGAAATTGTATTGTTTTTACTAGCTTTGTACTATTCTAAGATTCGAGCTTTAATTTTTTTATTTAATAATGTCAGTTTTAAATAATAACCCACTATTTTCCGCTGATAAGAAATTAAATGATTTAAGCGATGTAAAAGAATTTATTAATATTGCAAACTCAAGATTAGATGCAATAACCTCAATTACCAATAATTCACATGCAATTGCAGCAGACGCTGTAACAGCAATGATTTGCGAAAATCAAGATTCAGTTAATTCAAAAATATCTTTAAATACAACTAACAAGATGTCCGTTTGTTTAAGAGATGGAGAAATAATCCTTAGGATTGTTGCTTATCTTTTAATTTCTAATGACGAATCAGTTTTAGAAAAAAGTTGTTTGAAGGATCTTAAAAATACTTATCTTGCTCTTGGGGTGCCGTTAAGAAATGCAAGAAGAGTTTTTGAATTAATGCGAGATGCAACAATCTCTGATTTAAACTCTACAGTTAATAATATGCAAGGAAACAAAGGGTTTCTTCCTAGTTTAATTTCTGAAACAGAGTTCCAATTTAAAAGGATAATTAATCTTTTAGACTAGCTAAATTTCTTATCTCAGAAGTGTGGGACGTCTGAATAACTGAGTTATTTTCAATATTTCTAATAGTAGAAAATCTTGATCTTATGTGAGTGGATAAAAAAGAAATTCTTTCTTCTGAAACTGTTGATTTGTAAATAGTTTTAATGTGTAAATTATGTTTTTCATCAACAAAATAATTGGATGATGATATTACGGATTCTGTATAACCTTTATTTCGTAAAACAATTCCTGAATTCTCATCCTTAGGTAAAAATATCAAAATAGTTTCATCTCTCTCAGTCATATCATTTTCTCCCCAATCACTAATAGATTGCCATTTTATAGAAATGGCTATACTCTCTGGGTTTAAACTTAATTTGTAATTTTTAAAAATTTCAATAACCTTTTTATTTTTTGAGTCAATATGTTTTATATATATCTTACTAGTTGAGTTTTCGAATTCCTGAAAAGCTAAAGTATGAGTACTTCTTATAGATTTCCACTCTCCTATACTTTTATCGATGAATTGATTAATTGTTGTTAGTTTCTTCGTCAAGTTTATCTTCTACGGAATGATTTTCTGCTTTTTGAATCATTCTAACCATTGAATCCACCATTAATCTCTTTGCGGAAGTTACTTTTAATCCAGAAGGAGTGGTTGATATTTGTTCTCCAGGGCGATCATATGAAGTTGGTCTAAATGGAGTCATCTAAGAACTTTAAAAAATTAATCGATTTCTATTCTTGCATGAATTCTTAGTCATATAGTTGTTGTTTGCAAAAATGTCATATCTCTTTTCTTTTATTAAATAATTTTTAACTATGTTTTTATTTAGGCATTTTATTTTTTGCTAATCCCGAAATAGTAGCTAATGCAAACATTCCCAAAAGAGCTACTCCTAGAAATAGTCCTGCTCCCTGACTAACGCCAGCTCCTACTGCTACTAGTATAGAATCACTTATTAGGAGACTTATTAATAATGCTGGAGTGAATATTTTCCAGCGAGTCCCTCCAATCCCAATTGCGTAGCTTAGAAAATCAAAAAGGCCAGTCATAAGAAGACCTGTCATGAGAAAGAAATTTTCTTCTAGTTGGTTTTGATTAAAACTTTCAATTTTTTTCATCGCTTTTGGCCCTACTAAATTTCTAACAGGGACTCGCCCATAATTTCTTGCAATAAAGAAAGCAGCTTGGCAAAATACGATGTCAGAAAAGATTATTGTCATGTAACCTTTTTGAAATCCTAATAATGAACCGGCTAGAAGAGAATAAGCTGAACTTGGAAGTGCAGGTAAGATAATACTTACTCCTCTTAGTATGAAAATTCCAAAAGGAGCCCAAATTCCCATGCTTTCTATTTTGTCTCTAAGAGGTTCAATCCCATAATTTTGGATTAAATAAATCAATACAACAAATATTGCTATTAACAAAAATACTGAGAGAAATTTCTGTATTTTATTCATTATTTTCTAGGAAATTTATTGGAAGTAAATTCTTAATTTAATATTTGATTGTATCTATAATAGAAATACTAATCAATAAAAATTTTTACAAATTTTTAATATTAAATTTCTCCCGATAAAAGATTTTTGTATTTCAGAAGTATTATGGTGGATTCTAAGAATAAAGTTAATTTAATAATTATTAGAAATAGCATTGGTTTGTTCCTTTCGATAATCTTTTCCATGTGTATTTCAATAAAACAATTAAATGCTTTGCCTCATGAATGGGTTGGAGTCCCTAAAAGTGAATATGGAGAACAATTATGGGATAGACAAAGTATTAAAAGAAATGAGGATGGTTCTGTGAGAGTATTGAGTAAATTTATTCCCAAAACAAAAAGTGAAATTACTAAGGATATTCTTTATACAATGGATATAAATTGTTTTGAAAAATCATTTAGAGACGTTGATGTCTCTGTAGATAAAGTAAATAGTAATTTCAATGATTTAGCTGATTGGCAAGATCCAAATGGAGATACCCTGATTTTGGGTGTTATTGGTCAAGTCTGCAGAGTGGAAAACTAAAAATTTTGAATTACAAAAATAAAAGAAAAGAAAAAATCAATTTTCTAAATGCCTATAAATTATAAAACCCTGTCTGTTACAGGGTTTTAAAGGTGCCAGGACCCAGATTTGAACTGGGGACACGGCGATTTTCAGTCGCCTGCTCTACCAACTGAGCTATCCCGGCTCTAACCTATATACTCTAAATTACGACGTGTAGTTTGTGAAACCCTTTTCATTAAAAATTTTATATCTTTAGCAAATATCAAAGAACTATTTTTTAGCATTTATCGCTAATAAGGCAGTACCAAATGAAGTAGTTTTTTTACATGAAACTATTGGTATGTTGATAATTTTTTCTCTTATCGTTCTCCATTGTGGATTTTTTGAACCTCCGCCAAGAGTAATAATTTTTTTTGGTAGAGAACCTGTTACTTCGCTAAGTTTTTCCCATCCTTTCAATTCGATCTTAGCTAGCCCCTCGAATAATGCATGTAAATAAAGTGAATCGCTTACTGGTCTAGGACCAAGTATCGGCTCTAAATTAGCATTGTTAACAGGAAATCTCTCTCCTTTACTATTGAGAGGTAAAAGATTTAAAGAAGTATTTTTCGATGGATTAATTTGTCGACTAAGTTCCTTGATTTCTAAATCAGAAAAGAACTTAGACAAGATACCGCATCCTGCGTTTGATGCCCCGCCACATATCCAATCGCCGTTTACTCTATGGGATGTAATTCCTTTTTCTTTAATAGGGTTATCAATAATTTTTTTAACCACAATAGTTGTACCTAAAACTGTGAGACCATCTTCTCTACCTAAACCCGTAGCTATTAAACTTGCATTAGAGTCTGTGGTACCTGAGATTAATATTAATTTCTTATTCAAGTTAAATCTCTCTGCTAAATCAGAATTTACTCGGCCCATTATTTTTCCACTTCTTATTATTTGAGGTAGACATTTTTGCCATGAAGTATTTAGATAGCTTTTTGGCCACGATTCTTTTTTTAGATCCCAACCAAGTTTTAGATTATTACCTTCCTCTCCATAAGTCCAGTCTTTTAAAAACCAACCAGTGATCCAATCAGATTGATGTCGTAAAAGTATATTTGTCCCATATTTATCAATTAGTTTTAATGCTTTAGCAAGACTACTGTAAGGGGTTCGTAAATGTTCTTCTTCAGAAGTTAACGATTCAAGAAGGATGTTATGTTCATTACATGCTTGGTTGTAGGGTATCGCTTCTCCTAAAGGCTCCCCTTTTATACTGCATGCTGTCAAAGTCCCTGAGGTCCCAGATATAGCCAATTTATCAAGGTAAATTTTTACTTTGTTAGGTACTCTTTCTAAGAGTTTTGAACAAGATTCAATCCAAGAATTTGGATTTTCAAAGCTGTAATGATAAGGAACCGAATTCGAATAAATTAATTCCTTGTGCCTATCTATTATAGATATTCTTGCACCGCTGGTTCCAAAATCTAACCCTCCAAAAAAATTATCAGGCATAGAATAAATTTTTTATAAAAATACTTTGGATGCCTCGGCTAATTGGGCCGCTTTTTTTTCAACATTTTCCCAAGGGAGATCAAGATCCCTTCTACCAAAATGTCCATAGGATGCAGTCTTTCTGAAAAAAATCCCACCCATTTTTTTGGGTAAATTTCTTAAGTTAAATTCTCTTATTATTGCTGCAGGTCTTAAATCAAAGTTCTCTTTAATAAGTTTAGTCAAATTAGTTTGAGAAATAACTCCCGTATCAAAAGTTTCAACGAGAATGGAAATAGGTTTTGCAACTCCAATCGCATAACTTAATTGTACTTCAACCTTTTTTGCTAATTTTGCCTTAACTATACTTTTAGCTACATAACGTGCAGCATAAGCAGCTGATCTATCCACTTTTGTAGGATCTTTGCCAGAGAATGCGCCACCTCCGTGTCTTGCATATCCGCCGTATGTATCTACAATAATTTTTCTGCCAGTAAGCCCGGCATCTCCTTGAGGTCCTCCAACTACAAATTTTCCTGTGGGGTTTACTAGGAATCTTGTTTTGTTAATGTTTGGTTTAATTTCTAAATCTTCTGTAGCAGGGATCACAACATTAGTCCATAAATCTTCTTTTATCTTTTGACGTATTTCTTCTTCATTTTTAATTCCATCAATTTCAGGATTATGTTGAGTTGAAATTAAAATAGTATTAATTGAAACTGGCACCCCTTTTTCGTAATCAATGCTCACTTGAGTTTTGCCATCAGGGAGGAGATAATCAAGGACTTTGTCATGTCTTACTTTGGCGAGTTGAATAGCTAATCTATGTGCCAAGCTAATAGGTAAGGGCATTAATTCAGGCGTTTCGTCACATGCATAGCCAAACATTATGCCTTGGTCACCAGCTCCGGTATTGTCCTCCAAATCATCGTTTATATCATCTGCTTCATTGACTCCTTGAGAAATATCTGGAGACTGTTCGTCAAGGGCTACTAATACTGCACAACTGTTTGCATCAAAACCACCTGCTTTATATCCTTCATATCCAATTTCTTTAATTACATTTCTAACAAGTTTTATATAATCAACTTTTGCTTTTGAAGTTATTTCTCCAGTAAGTAAGCATAATCCTGTATTAACTACAGTTTCGCATGCAACTCTGCTTTCTGGATCTACTGTTAGCAATGCATCTAAAACAGCGTCACTTATTTGATCACATATTTTGTCAGGATGGCCTTCAGTTACCGATTCAGAGGTGAAGATGAAATCACTCATTAAATATAATTATTTAGGTATTAAACCTTATCCTAAATGAGATGGTCATTACTAATCAATGATTGTAAATTAAAAAAAAACTTGTTTCAAAATATAGTGACTTAAACCTTAAATGTCTGTGCTAGATGTGAATAAATAAATTAGACCATTTATGAAGTTGCTATTGGTATTTCTTCATTTTCATCAGTTTGCTCAAATAACATTTGCTTGTATTTAGCAGCCATTTCTTCAGCTTTACTAAAAACTTTTTGAGGGTCAGTCAGCATATCACCAGGTTCAGGTTCAAGTGCTTTTGTAGATAATGAAATTCTTCCTCTCTCTGAATCAAGGTCAATTATCATGACTTTCATTTGGTCACTAACATTTAAAACATTGTGAGGGGTTTCTATATGTTCATGACTGATTTCAGAGATATGTAGTAGGCCACTAACTCCTCCAATATCAATAAAAGCTCCATAGGGTTTAATACCTTTAACGGAACCAACAACAACTTCGCCTACCTCAAGTCTATTCATTTTTTTCTCTACCAAAGCTCTTCTGTGACTTAAAACTAACCTGTTTCTTTCTTCATCAACTTCAAGAAATTTCAAAGGAAGATACTCACCTTCTAAGTCATCTTTAATTTTTCGAGCACTTATATGAGACCCTGGGATAAAACCTCTCAATCCTTCTACCCTTACAAGAGCTCCACCTCTGTTTGTAGCAAAAACTTCAGAATAGATAGTGGCATCTTCTTTTTGTAATTGCCTTACTCTCTCCCAAGCCCTTTGATATTCAATTCTTCTAATTGAAAGCGCTAATTGCCCATCTTCATTTTCTTCACTCATAATGAAGAATTCTCTGCTTTCTGAAGGTTGTAAAACATCATTTAGTCCTTCAACTCTATTTATTGAAACCTCCTGAACAGGCATAAAAGCAGCAGTTTTTGCACCTATATCTATCATGGCTCCTTTCGGTTCAAGGGCAAAAACTGTTCCTTTTACGAGATCACCAGGCTTAAAGTTATAATCGTATTTTCCTAAAAGTGAGGCAAATTCTTCTTGTGTGAAACCTACATTATCAAAATCGACATTTACCCTACTATTAGAGGAATCTGCTGCTGGAATATCGTTTTTTGCGAATGATAAATCTTCCTCATTTTGGAATACTGAATCATTTTCTAATTCAGACGAATTTTTAATTTCTTTGTCTTGAGAAATTTCTTTTATGGTTTGGGAAGATTTTTCTGTCATTTGTTGTATCGCAGACTACCTAAGGTAGTTAGATAGGAATGCTTTTGGCCTGCAAACCAATAGCAAAATATTTGTAGTATGTATTCTACACTTTAATATGCTGAATTTATAAAATTGAAGCTAATTGGTTTTTTGAACTTCCTTTTAGAGATTCAAGAGTAGAGATAAAATCTTTTACTCCATTGAATTTTCTGTAAACTGAGGCATATCTTATATAGGCGACTTCGTTTTCTTTCCTAAGACTTTTAAGTATTAACTCTCCAATTTGAGAAGATTTGATATCTTTATTGGAATCTTGCATGATATGAGATTCAATTCCATCAACAAAATTAATGATTGCTTCACTGCTGAAGTTTGTCTTTTCACAAGCTCTTGAAATTCCAGTAAATAATTTTTGTTTATCGAATAACTCTCTGCCCCCATCTTTTTTAATAACTGAAACTGGCATTGTTTCAACTCTTTCATAAGTGGTAAATCTAAAGTTGCAATTTAAGCACTCCCTTCTTCTTCGTACACTTTTACCGCTATCAGCAGATCTTGATTCCAAAACTCTACTATCCGTGTTTTGACAGGTTGGACACTGCATGTAGGGAAATAAGGTGAACTGTAACTCTAATAGTAGAGTAAAATCCTGATTATGAAAAGTAAAAAAAAACCTCTTGTTAAAGAGGTTTTTTTAATAAAATCATTTTTTATCGAATTTAGGGGGATCTCTAAAGGCGACAGCAAAGAATAAGGTAACAACTGCGAGAGTTAAAATAAGAACGTAAGCAAAAGCTTCCATAAGATTAAGTAATAAAGTTTAGTTTAAACCCTTCCAGGGATTCTTCTTGTAGATTCGTCACCAAGCTTCTTGAATAAACCAAATTCAACTTGGTCACCAATCTCTGCGTCAATTCCAGCGAAGGAATTTCTGTAAAGAGTTCTTGAAGCATGCCACCAGTGTCCAAACAGGAATAGCAATCCGAAACATAGATGTGCGTATGTAAACCATGCTCTTGGGGAGCTTCGGAATACACCATCAGATTTATAAGTTTCTCTGTCGAACTTGAATGCTTCTCCAAGCTGAGCTTTTCTGGCTAATCTTTTAACTACTGCAGGATCAGTAAATGTTTGGCCATTTAAATCTCCTCCATAGATAGTTGCAGTTATGCCAGTTTGTTCAAATGAATACTTTGCTTCAGCTCTTCTAAATGGAATATCTGCTCTAACATTACCTTCTTTATCTTCGAGTATAACAGGGAAGTTTTCAAAGAAATTAGGTATTCTTCTAACTTCTAATTCGTTACCTTCCTTGTCTTGGAAAGAGATGTGACCTTGCCAACCAGTTGGTAAACCATCTCCATTAACAAGAGCTCCAACTCTGAATAATCCTCCCTTAGCAGGACTATTTCCAACGTAATCGTAGAAGGCTAATTTCTCTGGAATTGACGCATATGCCTCTTCTTTTGTGGCACCATCATCAATAGCAGCTTGCACCCTTCTGTTAATTTCAGTTTTAAAATAACCGGAATCCCATTGATATCTGGTAGGACCAAATAATTCGACTGGAGTTGTAGCTGAACCGTACCACATTGTTCCTGCAACAACGAAAGACACAAATAATACAGCCGCTAAAGCACTAGCTAGAACTCCTTCAAGACTTCCAAGTTTTAATGCTCTATAAAGTCTTTCTCCAGGTCTATTGGTAATGTGAAAAATACCTCCAATAATCCCCATAAGTCCAGCCGCAATATGATTAGCAACTATTCCTCCTGGATTAAAAGGATTAAATCCTTCTACTCCCCATGAAGGAGCTACAGGTTCTACATGACCAGTTAAACCATAAGGATCAGAAACCCAAATTCCCACGTTTGCACAATGAAAAGCTCCAAAACCAAAACAGGTTAGCCCTGCTAAAAGAAGGTGAATTCCGAAAATTCTTGGTAAATCAAGAGCAGGCTCACCGGTTCTTGAATCTTCCCATAAATCTAAGTCCCAGTATGTCCAGTGCCAAATAGAGGCCAACATCAATAGACCACTAAATACTATGTGCGCTGCTGCAACCCCTTCAAAACTCCAGAATCCAGGATCAACTCCAGTAGCACCCGTAATATCCCATCCATTCCAACTACTTGTGATACCTAGTCTTGCCATAAAAGGCATAACGTACATTCCCTGTCTCCACATTGGATTGAGAACAGCATCAGAAGGATCAAAAATGGCTAATTCATAAAGAGCCATTGAACCGGCCCAGCCGGCTAATAATGCAGTATGCATAAGATGCACAGCAAGTAGTCGACCTGGGTCATTAATAACTACTGTGTGAACTCGATACCAAGGCAATCCCATCGGTTAATTTCTAGTAACTATGCTGTATAAACAGCTAAACATCACGATAGTAAGGGTTTTTTAGTCTTTGAGGGATTTTTGTAAATAAATTTGTTTTCTTGCAAAAAGTGGGCAAATCAATTATCACAACTGAGTTTACAAGAAATTTTTGGCTAAAAACTGTTAATATTTTGGTCACAATTCTCAAAGTAAAACGCCAAAATAAGAAAAATAACTAAAAAAATGGCAACTATCAGATTTATTCGTGAGGATTTAGAAGTTCAATGCAACCCCGGTGAAAATTTAAGGGAACTTGTAATGAAAGAGAATTTACAGCTTTATGGTTTAAAAGGTATTTTGGGAAATTGTGGAGGTGCGGGCCAATGCAGTACTTGTTTTATTTCAGTTGAAGGAGGAAACAAAAATTCTTTGAGCCCTCTTACTTCTGTTGAAGAAGAAAAACTCAAAAATAGACCAGACAATTGGCGACTTGCATGTCAAACATTGATAAAATCATCTGCAGTAATTTTGACAAAACCACAATCTCCTCCTTCAAATTTGGAAGAACTTAAAAAAAATAGCGAAAATAAAAAATTACCTCGTTAAATTAAATTGTTTAAGACTGTTAATCAGTTGATAAAAATTTGTTTATTTTTCCACTTTATTTCAAGTTATATGTCTATAGTCTTAATACCTAATAGAACTGCCAACTAAATGGAAACAACTAATTTCGGATTCGTAGCTAGCCTTTTATTTGTAGGGGTGCCAACAATATTCCTTATAGGTTTATTTATTTCTACTCAAGATGGCGAAAAATCAAGCTTCTACTCAGAATCCGGTAAAGGTAAGCTTGGCCCAAAACGCTGAAGCTTTATAAATGCTTAGCATTTCTGTAGAAGAATTTTTATTTTGGAAAAAAACACAACTTTCTAAGGGGGGAGATCATCAATCTCTTGCTCTTTTACTTGATTCTGTAGGCGGTATATCAACTAGTGCTCTAAACTCGTTTAATATAAATCCTAAAGGAAATTTATATTTAAAAAAAAACTTAGAATTTTTAGAATCTGTTTGGGACGATCATTTAATTAACTCTTGCCCTATTCAATACCTTTGTGGAATAACTTTTTGGAGAGACTTAAAATTAAAAGTTACAAACAAAGTACTCATCCCCAGGCCAGAAACAGAGCTCATCATTGATATTGTCTTCAATATATTTCGGAAGAAGTCCGAAAAATTATTTTTTGCTGAATTAGGGACTGGATCAGGCGCTATTAGTATCGCTTTGGCATTGGCTTATCCATTGAGCGAAGGAGTAGCAACTGATATTGATAAAGATGCATTAGATATTGCTAACAAAAATTTTATGAATTCTTCTAATCAATCAAATTTGAAATTTTGTTGTGGAAATTGGTGGAACCCTTTTGAAAGTTTCAAAGGCAAAATAGATTTAGCTATTTCAAACCCGCCATATATCCCAAAATATACTTATGAAAATTTACCCAAAGAAGTTAAAAATTTCGAGCCAAAAATTGCTTTATTAGGAGGTGAAGATGGTTTAAAACACATTAGGGAAATAATTCAAAAAGCTCCATTATTTTTAAAAGAAAAAGGATGGCTCATATTAGAGAATCATTTTGATCAAGGCGAAAAAGTAAAACAATTACTTATTAAAAAACAATTTAAATCGGTGGAAATTGTTAATGATCTTTCAGGTGTTGGTAGGTTTACAATTGGAAGATATAAATGAATTATCATTGGCTAATAATCTAAATGAAAATTATAAATTGCAAGTCAGCAGTAAAGACACTTAAAAGTGGTTTGCCTATAATTTTCCCAACTGACACTTTACCTGCAATTGGGTGCTTACCAAAATTTTCAAAAATTATTTATGATATTAAAAAAAGAGATAGAAATAAACCCTTAATTCTTATGGGTTCAGAAAAGAAACAATTAATTGATTATGTTGACCAATTAGCTAAGGAAGATTACGAGAATATAGCTTCAAAATATTGGCCTGGAGCTCTGACAATGATTATTCCTTCTTCAGAAAAGCAGAAACTATTCCTCACAAGCAAGGATCTTACTCTTGGGTTAAGAATTCCAAATTCTTATTTGGCCCAATCTCTTTTGAAAGAAACAGGCCCATTGTTAACTTCAAGTGCAAATATTTCAGGCTTTGAGGGATCATCTACAGCTGAAGGTATTGCTTTAGATTTTCCTAATGTAGAAATTCTGGGACCTATGCCATGGGAAAAAAGTAGTGGTAAAGCAAGTACGATAATATCCTGGAATAAAAGTAGTGATTGGACATTGATTAGAGAAGGAGAAGTACTTGTTAGGGAATTGCATTAATGTTTTTGTTATTGTTTTTTGTTTTATTAATTCAATTTTTTAATTATTGGATATTTGAGCCCTTTGCATCTTTTTTAGCGTATGTTCTTGAAATAAGATCATTTCCTATCATTATTTTAATAAGTTTTATTTTGTTATTTTCGACAAAAACTTTAGAAAAGAATTAAATAAACCAAAATGCCGGCTAACAGATTTGAACTGATGACCTTCGCTTTACAAAAGCGCTGCTCTACCGCTGAGCTAAGCCGGCAATTTATTTATCTTACAATTAGGGAGGGTCAATTATCAGTATTTTTTTAGCATTTTTTTAAATTTATTATTTTTTGATACCTTTATCAGGTTTATCAGCCTTGTCATTTTTTTTAAATTTTATTTCTCCTGAAATAGTTCTTTTGATTGGTAAATTAGCTACTAACGCAGTCATTCTATCCTCAGTCTCTAAACTTACTGCTACCTCTTCAAAATCAATCTCAACATATTTAGCTACAACATCAAGAATTTCTTTCCTCATTTTATCTAAAAGATCAGTTGTCAAAGAACTCATATCAACTCTGTCATGAGCTAGTACAAGTTGTAATCTTTCTCTAGCTGTATTTGCACTAGCCGTATCTCTGCCTAGTAATTTATTTATAAGATCTCTGAGAGTCATCATTTTAAAAAACTTTTGTTTGCATTAATCTTATAAATTTATCTTTTAGGCTTTTGCCTTCATTTTTGGGATCAATTATTGGAACATCTTTACCAGTGAGCCTTTGAGAAACATTCAAATAACATTTTTTCGCTGGAGATCTACCATCTGTGAGTGTAAGTGGCTCTCCCCGATTTGTACTAATAATTACTTGTTCATCCTCTAGAACAATACCTAATAAGGGTAAAGAAAGGATCCCTTGAACATCTTCAATAGATAGCATTTCTTGACTTGCCATCATGTTGGGGCGGACTCTATTGATTACAAGCTGGATAGGATTAATATCAGAAGTATTAAGGATTCCTATTACTCTGTCGGCATCACGAACTGCAGATAATTCTGGGTTAGTTACGACAATAGCTTCTTTGCAAGCTGCAAGGGCATTTTTAAAACCATCTTCGACGCCAGCAGGACAATCAACTAAAACAAAATCAAATTTCTCACTAAGAAGCTCACTGATTTTTTTCATATCTTCCGGCTTCATCCAGTCCAACATTCTAGGATCGCCTGCAGGTAAAAGAGCAAGGTTAGGTTCCTTTTTATGTCTCACCAAAGCTTGGTCAAGACGACAATTTTTGTCTAGAACATCTTGAGCAGTGTAGATAATACGGTTTTCTAATCCCAAAAGAAGATCTAAATTTCTCAAGCCAAAATCAGCATCTAATACAGCAGTGCTTGCTCCACTGTTAGCGAGTGCTATGCCAAGGTTTGCAGTTAAAGTTGTTTTACCAACTCCTCCTTTGCCTGAACAAATTAATATTGTGCGAGTATTTTCCGCCACGAAAATTAAGGATTTTTTAAATAATAAGACCACTTTTAGATAAGTTAAATATTTTAAAGGTTAAGTAATTCTTAAATTTATAAATTTTGAATTAATTTATTTCAAATTATTGATTATTTTTTTGTTTCTATTATGTATGGCTTGATATTTATTGTTTGTCTATCTAATACAGCAATTTCAGGATAATAGTTTTTGGGCTTGTCCTTTGGTCCAATAGCTACCACATCAGCAATTCTTAATTGCAGAGGGTTTAAATAAAGTGATGTAATAGAGGCATTTTTATTTCCACCCTTTCCTGCGAAGGCGATCCCTAATAGTTTGCCCCAAACGTAAATGTTTTTCTTGGCGGAAACTATTGCTCCTGGATTAACGTCTCCAATAATGCATAAGTTTCCATTCGAAGACATTCTATCTCCTGATCTTACTGTTCCCTCGTGAAAGATATCGTTTCGCTTTTTTGATTCGTATGAAAGTAAATAATTTATGACTTTTTGTTCTTCAACAAAAGTTGAATTTATTTTCAAGGATTTTCCAGCTAATATAGTTTCCCTATTATTTGAATAAATTTTTAGAGAATTAATATCAGATTTGGCAAAATTATTTTTGCAATTTAATAATTTTTGAGAACTTATTGATTCATTAATTGCGAAAATTTTGGCTTCAAGAGAATCTTTTTTCGAATAAATTTTTTTTAATGTTTCAAGGCTATTGTCCAGATTTTCAAAAGATATAGTTTCTAGATATTGATTATTTTTGGAATTAATAACAATTTTCATTAACTAGTTAAGGAATTATTTCTCATCAATGAAATTTGATTTTTAATTTCATTTTTGAGCTCACTTGGATAAATGATAAATGAGCTTTCCTCAGATTTCATTAAAGTCTTTATTAATGCAGAATTATTTTCTAATAAGCTTTGATAGGTACCGTCCCATATTTTTAGTGCATTGTTAGATTCAAAACCTTTAAAAGACCTTTCTTTAATTCCACAAAATATTTCTGAATCATAGTTATTTGTTTCACATGATTTCCTCGCAAATGCAAGTATTTTTAATCGATCAATCTTACTTAAAAAACTTATGTCTGATGCCTTTAATAAGTCTCTATCAATAAACATTTTGCATAAGGTAGAGAGTGGCTCGAAAGATTCATCTTTCCATCTAATCAAATGATAATAAAAGGTTACATCATCATTTCTTATGAAATCTTCAAAATCAACCTTAGTGGGAGAAAATATCCACTTATATAATGATTTATCAAGCCAAATTTTCTTTTCAAAATGTTTTTTGATAGTGAATATTATTTTTTCAAGAATCCATGTTGATATCTCATTAATCCTGTGATTATAGATAGTTCTATACATTAGGTTTCTTAATACTAAAAAATGCTCAATAGCAATAACTCCTTTTGGTTTAATTCCAATATTTCCATCAGGGGAGAAAGTAAGAGCAGAAATAATTCTTTCTAAATCAACTAAGCCATATTTAGTACCTGTGTTATAACTATCTCTTAAAAGATAATCCAGACGATCACAATCTATTTCACTGCTGATCAATGTTTTTAAAGGTTTTGAGAATAGCTGTTTTGATGCAAATAATTCTCCAATCTGTCTAGGTAATTCATTATCGTACTTTTTGAGTATGGAATTAATTGGAGAATAATTTTTAACTAAGTTTTGAGACCATTCTTCGTGATTGTGATCAAAAATTGCTTCACTTGTATGACTCAAAGGTCCGTGACCCAAGTCATGTAATAAAGCAGCTCCAAAAAGAACAAATTTATTTTCACAAAACGAAGATTTGCTTTCAATTAATCTCTCGTAAATTTTTCTTGCAATGCAAAAAACACCAATTGAGTGTGTAAATCTACTTGATTCTGCACCATGAAAAAGTAATGATGCTGCCCCTAATTGTTTTATTCTTCTTAATCTTTGAAAAGCAATTGTATCAATTAATTCCATAATCATTAATTCTTCTGGCTTCCTTGAATCAAATACTATTTCTTTGTGAATTGGATCATGAAAAATTCTTTTTGTTCTCATAGTG
This sequence comes from uncultured Prochlorococcus sp., assembly GCA_902573565.1. Lineage (GTDB taxonomy): Bacteria > Cyanobacteriota > Cyanobacteriia > PCC-6307 > Cyanobiaceae > Prochlorococcus_A. Next base: position 79,097 of record CACGKI010000002.1, on the reverse strand, counting down.
TTTATATTTTTATAAAAAAATTTTTGCAGCTTCAGGTTTTCAAAATTGATTGTTTATTAACTAATTCGCTAGTCTGAATTGAAATTTCTTCTTTTTCTAGAAGTGACTCAAGAAATAATTCTGCATTTTTTAGCCATTTGTCGTCAGCACTTCCGTATTCACTCGCGTCAGGAAGATCCAGTAATTTGTCAGGTATCATTCCTTGACCTTGAATATTATTACCTTTGGGAGTTAGATAACTCGCAACTGTGATTGCTATGCCACTGTCTTCTCCCAAACTTTTTAAGGATTGAATTAAACCTTTCCCATAAGTCTGTTCTCCCATGAGAATTGATCTGCCATTATCTTGCAATGCACCCGCGAGTATTTCACTTGCACTCGCAGTCCCTTTATTAACTAAAGTCACCATTGGGCCTTCAAAAGATATCTCTTTTTGCGAAATTATTGCATCTTTAATTCCATTTCTGTCTTTTGTCTCAACAACTGGCTTCTCGCTTAGTAATGAGTCTGCAACTGCTATTCCTGAGCTTACTAGCCCCCCTGAATTGTTCCTTAGATCCAATATCAATCCTTCCACCTCTTTCTCTTTTAACTCTTGAAGAGCCTCTTCAACTTTTTTGGGTACGCTCTCGCTAAATTGGGTTATTCTTAAATAACCTATTGTATGAGAATCGTCCCTTAATCTTTTTGTTCTCACTGGTCTAAGATCTACTGATCTCCGTTCTAAATCTATTTCTCGAATTTCCCCTAATTCCGAAGAAATTTCAACTAAAACTTTGGTTCCTGATTCGCCTCTTAATTTAGAGGCAGTATTCGCGAGCCCTAAGACTTCTGAAGGAATCCCATCAACTTTCTCAATAAAGTCCCCGCTCACTATTCCAGCTTCTTCAGCTGGTGAACCTCCAAGAGTAGAAATAACCTTAACTTTATTATTATTATCATCTTCACCTAATTGGAGGCCCACACCATTTATCTCACTACCAAAATTGCTTGTTTTGAGGAGTTCATAATCTTTAGGTCTTAAAATTCTTGTATATGGATCTTCTAGAGGTCTTAACATGTCTTCAATTGCAGAATAAGCTTCTTCACTTGTTTCAATTTGTTTCTGTAATGTTTTTTGCCTAATTCTCTTCCATTGTATTTCATCAAACTTTTCTGGGTCATAAAACCCCTCATTAACCAAAGTCCAAGCGTCAAGGACTAATTGCTTGCTATCACTAAGAGCATCCACTCTCCCAATCAATAAAAAATTGGTAGAAAAAACAATGATCATCAATACATTGATCAATGTTTTGAATGTTAAAAGTTTGTTAAAAGATGAATTCATTGGGTTAAGTGTTAACACCAAGTATAAGAATTTTAAGTAAGCTCTTTAATATCAAAGCTAAATTTTTTTTGGATGGCCAATTCCTCATCTGTTTATGACTGGTTTCAAGAAAGACTTGAAATACAAGACATAACTGACGACGTAACTTCCAAGTACGTACCCCCTCATGTAAATATTTTTTATTGTTTAGGAGGCATAACCTTAGTATGCTTCTTAATTCAATTTGCAACAGGTTTTGCAATGACTTTTTACTATAAGCCCACAGTTACACAAGCTTATAGTTCAGTAAGTTATTTGATGACCGATGTAAGTTTTGGATGGTTAATAAGATCTGTGCATAGATGGAGCGCATCTATGATGGTTTTGATGTTAATCCTCCATGTTTTCAGAGTTTATCTTACAGGTGGTTTCAAAAGGCCGAGAGAATTGACTTGGGTTACAGGTGTTGTAATGGCAGTCATAACAGTTGCTTTTGGTGTGACAGGTTATTCATTGCCTTGGGATCAAGTAGGTTATTGGGCAGTCAAGATTGTTTCAGGTGTACCTGCAGCTATTCCTGTTATTGGTGATTTTATGGTTGAACTACTTAGGGGTGGCGAAAGTGTTGGACAATCTACCCTTACAAGATTTTATAGCCTTCATACTTTTGTCTTGCCCTGGTCATTAGCTGTTTTCATGCTTATGCATTTTCTAATGATTCGTAAACAGGGTATTTCCGGTCCTTTATAAACTCCTATAATTAAATTATCATCTAGATTCAAATGTCTACTTTAAAAAAACCAGATTTATCTGATCCAAAATTAAGAGCAAAGCTTGCAAAAGGTATGGGTCACAATTATTATGGTGAACCAGCTTGGCCAAATGATTTACTATATATATTTCCAGTAGTTATTTTAGGAACCATTGCTTGTGTAGTTGGACTTGCTGTTCTTGATCCTGCTATGTTAGGCGACAAAGCAAATCCATTTGCAACTCCCTTAGAAATTCTCCCTGAATGGTATCTTTACCCAGTTTTTCAGATACTTAGAGTAGTTCCAAATAAACTTCTAGGAATTGCACTCCAAACATTAATCCCACTTGGATTAATGATTTTACCATTCATAGAAAATGTTAATAAATTTTCCAATCCTTTCAGAAGACCTATAGCGATGTCTGTTTTCTTGTTCGGAACTCTTCTTACAATATATCTTGGAATAGGTGCATGTTTACCTATCGATAAATCACTAACTTTAGGCTTATTCTAGATTTAAATCTCAAACATATCGAGATCATTATCTTCTTCTCTTAGGAAGTGATGCATTAATAAAAATCCAACAATTGTCCATGTTTGGTAGGTTCTCGATTGTTGACCAACCCAAGTACCTGTAGGTCCATCAAAATATTCTGCCCATTCTTGTTTAGGCAACTGGTTAAGTTGACACCAATATGACTCCTCTATTAAAGATTTCATTTCTTCCATAAGAATTACGTCATCAGATGCATAATTTTTTTGATGCAAAAGAACAGCAGCACCAAAAAACCATAGTAAACTCGGCCAATGCCCACCATTGTGGTAACTCCAAGGCCAATTCTTTGGATCCGATCCAGTTTTATTTTGCCATTCTTCTACGTCCATATGAGGATGACAAATCCTCATAGGCATTTGAGCCATCAAATGCTGTCTATTATGTAAGACTAATCTAAATAAAGCTCGTTGTTCTGTAGGTGGCAGTACTCCAAATACGCACGCTAAAGAATTTCCTAAACTGTAAAATCGAAAGTCAGGTCTTCCTGTTCTAATATTTCCTATTAAATAACCCCCTCTATTCTCTAGCCAATCTTGAAGCCATGAAGGAACTACTTGAGGCTGAACATTAAATTCATTGAAGTGTTGATCATCTCCGTATTGCTCAGTTGGTCTTCTTCTTAAGATTTGCATTGTTTTGCTTGTAACCCAATAATGTTTTAATAGAAAACTTCCTAAATCCTTAACCCATTGAGTTGTGAGAATAAGTCTTTGATCTAATAGTCTGCTCACATGATCTGCTCGACTCAGTTCCATTAAATTAATACAACTTTTTAAACATCCATGAAGTAAAACTTCAACTTCTAAAGGTGCTCCCCATACATCCATTGGTCTATCAATCATAAATGCGCAATCTGGGACAAATAATACGGGAGTACCCTCAAAAGTTGGATGTAGAACCAAATCTAGTAAAAGTTGAATACCTCTTTGAACGCTTTGACTTTTTCCAAAGGCATAATCACCACTTTTGTTGACATAATACCAACACAATATGGGCCACCATAAACTCGCATCAGCTGAAGTAATCCTTCCTATTGATCTTTGACCATAGTCTCCAATGAGCTTTCCGTTTTCTTCAACGAAACTAGTAGGAAAAACCCCACGTGTTTGGTAATTGGTGCTTTGTAATTCTAGGCATACACTAAGAAACCTTTTTACAATTTCGTACCTTTTTTGGGTAATTAGATAAATCATTACGGGAACATTATCTCTTAAAAAAATTTCTCCGTAATTTAATTTTTTATTTTTTGTGGGATGTTCTAGTGCTGCAACGCTCCCAACTAGTTCACCTGATATTTCAACTAAAGTTTTTTCGAAGTGTTTTTTTGCATTTGTTACAATTTTCTCCTCATCAGAGCTTGGTCTTACTCTTAAATTTTTTTGACTAAATCTTTCTGCCATTTCATTTATATCCCTTAATTTAAGCCTAGTTGTTTAAAGAGGTTTTGAACAAAAAAAAAATTAATAAAAAAATTTTGTATAAAAGGTTGCACAATTACTGTTGGATGGTTTAGTATTTTCTTCTGGGCAAAAATATTTTTTTTGCATTATTCGAACAATTATCTTAAATCTAAATTTTTGGTAAATGTGTGAATTTTTTGGAGATTTGATTTCGATCAATATTTTCAGCCAGAAGAAGGGTTTTCCCTTCGAAGTGAGTTATTCACTAGTTGTTTAACTCTGCACCTAGAAAATTTAAGAACTTAGGAACTGATGCTTTTATTGCGTCAAGACTTTATCAATTTTATATTTGGTAATTTTGAGATGTATTTGCAATAAAGGTGTGAGGTCCCGTCAAGAATATATAAATTGTTTTCAATTGCTAACTTTTAGCTTTTTGAAAACCAACGGATCTGAGATCTTGGAAAGTCACTTTAGAAATATTTTTAATGTGCACTCAATGTAATCCTTAAAAATTAAGGAGGCTGAAACTAAATACAAAAATTCAAGTTTTTATTTGGATAAAGCAATTCAATTTGAGTAGATTTGTCTACAAAAGGAGTTGAACACAACGGAGAGTTTGATCCTGGCTCAGGATGAACGCTGGCGGCGTGCTTAACACATGCAAGTCGAACGAACCTTCGGGTTAGTGGCGGACGGGTGAGTAACGCGTGAGAATCTGCCCTCAGGAGGGGGATAACGGTTGGAAACGACCGCTAATACCCCATATGCCTACTGGTGAAATGAATTTCGCCTGAGGATGAGCTCGCGTCTGATTAGCTAGTTGGTGAGGTAATGGCTCACCAAGGCTTCGATCAGTAGCTGGTCTGAGAGGATGATCAGCCACACTGGGACTGAGACACGGCCCAGACTCCTACGGGAGGCAGCAGTGGGGAATTTTCCGCAATGGGCGAAAGCCTGACGGAGCAACGCCGCGTGAGGGACGAAGGCCTCTGGGCTGTAAACCTCTTTTCTCAAGGAAGAAGATATGACGGTACTTGAGGAATAAGCCACGGCTAATTCCGTGCCAGCAGCCGCGGTAATACGGGAGTGGCAAGCGTTATCCGGAATTATTGGGCGTAAAGCGTCCGCAGGCGGCTTTTCAAGTCTGCTGTTAAAACGTGGAGCTTAACTCCATCATGGCAGTGGAAACTGAAAGGCTTGAGTATGGTAGGGGCAGAGGGAATTCCCGGTGTAGCGGTGAAATGCGTAGATATCGGGAAGAACACCAGTGGCGAAGGCGCTCTGCTGGGCCATTACTGACGCTCATGGACGAAAGCCAGGGGAGCGAAAGGGATTAGATACCCCTGTAGTCCTGGCCGTAAACGATGAACACTAGGTGTCGGGGGAATCGACCCCTTCGGTGTCGTAGCTAACGCGTTAAGTGTTCCGCCTGGGGAGTACGCACGCAAGTGTGAAACTCAAAGGAATTGACGGGGGCCCGCACAAGCGGTGGAGTATGTGGTTTAATTCGATGCAACGCGAAGAACCTTACCAGGGTTTGACATCCTGCGAACCTCTTAGAAATTTGAGGGTGCCTTCGGGAATGCAGTGACAGGTGGTGCATGGCTGTCGTCAGCTCGTGTCGTGAGATGTTGGGTTAAGTCCCGCAACGAGCGCAACCCACGTTTTTAGTTGCCAGCATTTAGTTGGGCACTCTAGAAAGACCGCCGGTGATAAACCGGAGGAAGGTGTGGATGACGTCAAGTCATCATGCCCCTTACACCCTGGGCTACACACGTACTACAATGCTACGGACAAAGGGCAGCAAACTCGCGAGAGCTAGCAAATCCCATAAACCGTGGCTCAGTTCAGATCGTAGGCTGCAACTCGCCTACGTGAAGTAGGAATCGCTAGTAATCGCAGGTCAGCATACTGCGGTGAATACGTTCCCGGGCCTTGTACACACCGCCCGTCACACCATGGAAGTTGGCCATGCCCGAAGTCGTTACTCCAACCCTTGTGGAGGAGGACGCCGAAGGTGGGGCTAATGACTGGGGTGAAGTCGTAACAAGGTAGCCGTACCGGAAGGTGCGGCTGGATCACCTCCTAACAGGGAGACAACAAAATGTTTAATATTATTATTTTGTCACCTTAGGTCGATCGGTATCTCACGTTTTTAATTTATTAAGAATTTCATTTCCTAAGTTTTTCTAGGTCACACCCATTATTTTTCCTGGGCCATTAGCTCAGGTGGTTAGAGCGCACCCCTGATAAGGGTGAGGTCCCTGGTTCAAGTCCAGGATGGCCCATATCTCTATGTTGGGGGTATAGCTCAGTTGGTAGAGCGCCTGCTTTGCAAGCAGGATGTCAGCGGTTCGAGTCCGCTTACCTCCACTGATTACCACCTCTTCCATAATCTTGAGAAAGGAAATGTTTTGAGTTGTGATCAAATTCTGAACGAATCTAGCTTCCTAATGAAATCATTAAGATGCTGGACTCATTGAATTAATTTCATTGTTTTCAGAGAACCTTGACAACTGCATAGATTATTTTAAAGACAATAAGCATCTTTAATGATGCAGATTTATTATTTGTGCGAATGCATTAATAACAATTCTATTAAGCTGATGCTTCAATTTTGAAGTTATTGGTCAAGCTACAAAGGGCTCACGGAGGATACCTAGGCACACAGAGGCGATGAAGGACGTGGTTACCTGCGATAAGTCTCGGGGAGTTGGAAGCACACTTTGATCCGGGAATTTCCGAATGGGGCAACCCCATGTACGGCCAACTGAATATATAGGTTGGTACGAGCTAACCCAGCGAACTGAAACATCTTAGTAGCTGGAGGAAGAGAAAGTAAATAACGACTCCCTCAGTAGCGGCGAGCGAACGGGGAACAGCCCAAACCGATAGTCTTGACTATCGGGGTTGTGGGACAGCGATATGGATCAACAAGTCTAGAAGAAACGTTTGAATGGCGTGCCACAGAGGGTGAAAGCCCCGTAATCGAAAGATAAGTTGACCTAGCTGTATCCCGAGTAGCACGGAGCACGTGGAATTCCGTGTGAATCTGCGAGGACCACCTCGTAAGGCTAAGTACTACTGTGTGACCGATAGTGAAACAGTACCGCGAGGGAAAGGTGAAAAGAACCCCGGGAGGGGAGTGAAATAGAACATGAAACCGTGAGCTTACAAGCAATGGGAGCCCGACTAATCGGGTGACCGTGTGCCTGTTGAAGAATGAGCCGGCGACTTATAGGCACTGGCGGGTTAAACCGGAAATGGTGGAGCCACAGCGAAAGCGAGTCTTAATAGGGCGTTTGTCAGTGTTTATAGACCCGAACCCTGGTGATCTAACCATGGCCAGGATGAAGCTTGGGTGATACCAAGTGGAGGTCCGAACCGACTGAAGTTGAAAATTCAGCGGATGAGCTGTGGTTAGGGGTGAAATGCCAATCGAACCAGGAGCTAGCTGGTTCTCCCCGAAATACGTTGAGGCGTAGCGTCTAGTGCTCCAGCAGGGGGGTAAAGCAACCATTTCGGTGCGGGCTGCGAAAGCGGTACCAAATCGATATGAACTCTGAATACCCTGTGTGTAACTAGGCAGTCAGACTGTGGGGGATAAGCTCCATAGTCAAGAGGGAAACAGCCCAGACCGCCAGCTAAGGTCCCAAAATTAACGCTAAGTGATAAAGGAGGTGGGATTGCCCAGACAACCAGGAGGTTTGCCTAGAAGCAGCCATCCTCAAAGGAGTGCGTAATAGCTCACTGGTCGAGCGATCCTGCGCCGAAAATGAACGGGGCTAAGCGTTATACCGAAGCTGCGGATAAATTTATTTATGGTAGGGGAGCGTTCTATGTAGGGTGAAGCGTTAGCGTAAGCGGACGTGGACAGCATAGAAGTGAGAATGTCGGCTTGAGTAGCGAAAACATGGGTGAGAATCCCATGCCCCGAAACCCTAAGGGTTCCTCCGGCAGGCTCGTCCGCGGAGGGTTAGTCTGGACCTAAGGCGAGGCCGAAAGGCGTAGTCGATGGATAACAGGTCAATATTCCTGTACCAGATGTGTTTTGAGAAGGGGGACGGAGAAGGCTAACCAGGCCAGATGTTGGTTACTGGTTCAAGCGTTCGAGGCTTTGAGAGATGGAGAAAACATCTTGAGCTAAGGCGTGAGTACGAGCTGCTACGGCAGCGAAGTTGGTGATGTCATGCTTCCAAGAAAAGCCCTATACTCGTTAAGGCACAAATGCCAGTACCCGAAACCGACACAGGTGGGGTGGTAGAGAATACCGAGGGGCGCGAGATAACTCTCTCTAAGGAACTCGGCAAAATGGCCCCGTAACTTCGGGAGAAGGGGTGCCAGCGAGAGCTGGTCGCAGTGAAGAGGCGCAAGCGACTGTTTACCAAAAACACAGGTCTCCGCTAAGTCGCAAGACGATGTATGGGGGCTGACACCTGCCCAGTGCCGGAAGGTTAAGGAAGCTGGTTAGCTTTTAGTGAAGCTGGCGACTGAAGCCCCGGTGAACGGCGGCCGTAACTATAACGGTCCTAAGGTAGCGAAATTCCTTGTCGGGTAAGTTCCGACCCGCACGAAAGGTGTAACGATTTGCGCGCTGTCTCGGAGAGAGGCTCGGCGAAATAGAATTGTCTGTGAAGATGCGGACTACATACACCCGGACAGAAAGACCCTATGAAGCTTTACTGTAGTTTGATATTGTGCTCGGGCTCTGAATGCGCAGAATAGGTGGGAGACGTTGAAATAGTGCTTGTGGGTACTATTGAGTCATCGGTGAGATACCACTCTTTTAGAGCTAGGGTTCTAACGCTTACCCGTTATCCGGGAAGCGGACAGTATCTGATGGGCAGTTTGACTGGGGCGGTCGCCTCCTAAAAGGTAACGGAGGCGCACAAAGGTTCCCTCAGGCTGGTTGGAAATCAGTCGTTGAGTGCAAAAGCAGAAGGGAGCTTGACTGTGAGACCTACAAGTCGAACAGGGACGAAAGTCGGTTTTAGTGATCCGACGGTTCTGCGTGGAAGGGCCGTCGCTCAACGGATAAAAGTTACTCTAGGGATAACAGGCTGATCTCCCCCAAGAGTTCACATCGACGGGGAGGTTTGGCACCTCGATGTCGGCTCATCGCAACCTGGGGCTGAAGTCGGTCCCAAGGGTTGGGCTGTTCGCCCATTAAAGCGGTACGCGAGCTGGGTTCAGAACGTCGTGAGACAGTTCGGTCCATATCCGGTGTATGCGCAGGAATATTGAGAGGATTTCTCCCTAGTACGAGAGGACCGGGAGGAACGCACCTCTGGTGTGCCAGTTATCGTGCCAACGGTAAACGCTGGGTAGCCATGTGCGGAGTGGATAACCGCTGAAAGCATCTAAGTGGGAAGCCCACCTCAAGATGAGTATTGCCATGGCTTAAGCCAGTAAGGTCACGGGAAGAACACCCGTTGATAGGCTCTACGTGGAAGCTTGGTAACAAGTGCAGCGGAGGAGTACTAATAGACCGAGGGCTTGACCAAATAAACTTAATTTATTGTTTTTAATTTATATAATTTTCTATGCAGTTCTCAAGGTTCACACTATCCTGGTGTTCATGGCGATGTGGAACCACTCCGATCCATCTCGAACTCGGTTGTGAAACGCATCTGCGGCGAAAATATTTAGGGGGTAGCCCCTTGAGAAAATAGCTCAATGCCAGGTAAAAATATTTAAAAGGGTTTACTCTTGCTGGGTAAACCCTTTTTTATTTTTGGCATTTAGGACACCAATGTGTACTTCTTCCAGTGAGTTTTTGCCTTTCAATTAAATTTCCACATTTATGACATTCTTTACCAGTTCTCCTGTAAACATTTGTCTGCAAACCAAAATTCCCATTCTCTCCCTCTAAGTCTCTAAAATCACTAAAAGTCGTCCCCCCGTAACCTATACTTTTTTTTAATACACTTACAATTGATTCTTTTAGCTTGATTAACTCATTCTTCTTTATCGTTTGAGCTTCCCTAAAAGGTGAGATGCCAGCTGAGTATAAACTTTCATCAGCATAAATATTACCTATACCTGCCACTATTGTTTGATCTAATAAGATAGCTTTTATAGATTTTTTTCTTTTTGAAATAACTTTCTTGAGGTATTTTGCATCAAAGTCTTTAGAAAATGGTTCTGGTCCTAATGAGCCTAATCCTTTGATTATTTTATTAGGTGATAACCCTTGCTTAATCCACCACATTTGGCCAAAACTTCTTACGTCAATGTATCTAAGCTCATAATTTTTTTTATCGAAAAATCTTATTCTTGTATGTTTGCAGGGCGGAGTAGAGTTATTGATAAATTTGAAATAGCCAGTCATTCTTAGATGAACCACAAGAAATCCTTTATTGTGTGAATTTTTTAAAGGAAATTTAGTATTCTCATCTTGAAATTCTTTTAATTGAGCTATTAAATATTTTCCTCTTCTATCCCATTTATAAATAAGTGAGTTTCTAAGTCCTTTAGTGAATTCTTCTTTGTTTATTGGAAATGCAACAGTTGAATCCCTACAGACTTCTACTTTTTTAATAATAAAGTTATTAAGTTTTTGCTCTAAACCTCTGCGAACAGTTTCTACTTCAGGTAATTCAGGCAATTATTTAAGCTTTCTCTAATTCACTTTCAGCGAAATTATTTGTATTTGCTCCACCATCAGTTCCGCTTATACCAGCGTAATTTACTTTATCGAATCTGACTACACAGTTATATTTAATACCTGAGGTATCTACTGACGCAACTTTACCTATTTCATTGTACCAATATGATTCTGGTCTTTTTACTCTTACGAGATCTCCTCTTGAAATTGCCATTACTATTAATTTAACTTTTTGTAGAATAACTCATCATTAATATTCTTAGACAAATTATTCACACATATTAATTAAAAGTTTTAACATAAGTCGTTTATTAAATTAATTTCGAATTCTTCTTTAGCAGGCTTACTTCCCATCCATTTCCTGCCAGGTATTCTTACATCTAATTCATTCGTATCACAATTGATTGAAAGGATCAGCTTTTTATTTTCTTGATTTAGTACGTTTAAAACTTTTCTACCTTTAATATCTTTATATGATTTACTTTGGATAATTATAGGACCATAAATTTTTTTATCTAATTCAAGTAAGACATTATTTTTTTTATTTTCAGATGTTTCATAATTTTCTGAATTAATTGTGTTCTTTTTTCTTATTATGAGCTTTTGACCAACTTTTATTGAATCAGGATTATTAAGATTATTAATCTCTATCAGATCGATTACTTTTAAATTATATTGGTTTGATATCTCAGTAAGATTTTCACCAGTTTGAACAATATGATAATTATTTATTAAATCTAATTTTTTTGTAAGATTTTCAGCAGGTTTGGAAATAATAAGATTTTGGCCAACAAAGATATAATTTTCATCTTTTAAGTTATTCAATTTAATAATTAAATCTTTATTTATCGAATAGAATTTTGAAATACTTGATATTGTATCTCCACTTTTTACAATATGAATTTTTTTTATTTCATTTTTTTCTTCAGTAATTGATTCATTTCTAGCAATATTTCCAATTTTATTTTTTGCTGAAAATATCCTTTCTTCTGATTTTATCAATGATTGACTAAAAAAATTAATAAATATGGCAATTACTAAAAATGCAAATCTCATAAAACTTACTATTTATTCAAAGATAATCTTTAAATTTAAAATTGCTAGGTTATTGAAAACAATTTAAGCAATTTAAACCTGAAAAATAAACTTTAAAAATTTCTTTACCCTTTGGTATGGGGGATACCGCAGATTTGAATCAAATAAAAAAGCTTTAAAAGTAATAGATTTTTGATTTGAAAAATTTCGAAAACCTTCTTCTCCATGAAATTTACCAATACCACTTTGCCCAACACCTCCAAACGGTAAATTTGGAATAAGTACTGGTAACATCACATCATTTATACAAATTGTTCCTGAACTGGTTACTTTTGAAATATGATTATGGATTTTTTTATTGCCTCCAAATAAGTAGATTGCTAATGGTTTTGATGTTTGACTAATCTGTTTTAAAGCTGATTCCTTATCATTGATTCCAATTACTGGAAGTAGTGAACTGAATAGTTCTTTCTTTAAAATATGAGTTTCATTTAATTTAGTTCTCAAAATTGTAGGAGATACTTTCAACTTTTTTTTACTAAAAGTTCCCCCAAATAAAATTCTTTTTTCTTTTTTAAATTGTTTGAGAATCTCTACAGTTGATGTAAATTGCTTTTTCTCTAATTTTGATAGGTTTTCGGAAATAATTGGATTGTCTCCGTAAAAACTTACTATGCATCGCTTTAATTTTTCTATAAAAATATTTTCAATTTCTTTTTCTATAAAGATATGATTCGGAGCCATGCATGATTGACCAGCATTAAAAAATTTACCCCAAACAATTCTTTTAGCAGCCACTTCTAAATTTGCATTCTTGAAAACAATTACAGGATTTGTTCCGCTTAACTCAAGAGTTAATGGGGTTAAGTTTTTTGAAGCTAATTTCATTATAGATTTTCCAGTTTCAGTACTTCCTGTAAAAAATATGTGGTCAAAATTTTGTTCAATTAATTTTATCGATTGTTTGTAATCACCCTCTACTGTAATTAGGACATCTTTACGGAAATATTTGGAAGTAAGCTTTTTAATAAGTTTTGAGGTTGCAGGACATTTCTCTGATGGTTTTATAACTGCAGTATTTCCTGCAGAGAAAATATTTACTAATGGCTTTAAAACATAAAGTAACGGATAATTATAAGGACCAAGAATTAAGATACACCCAAGAGGTTCATAAATAACTTTGGAGGATGATGGAAATAGATAAAAAGGTGTATCAATCTTTTTTGGTCGCATCCAAGAATTGAGTTTCTTTTTTATGAGTGCAATTTCTTCTTTCACTAAAAGGATTTCTGAAAGCCCTTCAATTTCAGATTTACCTAGATCAACAAAAAGTGATTTTAATATCTCTTTTTTATTTTCATCCAAAAGTTTAGAAACTATATTGATATATTTGATCCGCCATTTTATATCTTCCGTTTTACCAGTGAGAACTGTACTTTTTAATTTATTAATGTCTTCTGAATGAAATTTATCAGCTATTTTCATTTTATTCTTATTAATAGTATTAAATATATCAGAGGATAAATTTCAAATAACTAGGCTTTTTTGCCACTTAAATCATAGTGAATGATTTATAAGAAATAATCAAATTTATTAATGTTGTCTTTGAAAATTCAAATTTTTCTTGGTTAGTATATTTTTATGAGTGAAAAATTTTCAATTAGATTGATATCTGTAAATGAAATACCAGAAGTTACAAACTGGGCAAAGTTAGAAGGATTTTCTCCTGGATTGGATGACGTATCAATTTATAGAAATACAGATAAACAAGGTTTATGGGTAGCTTGTCTCGACAATAATCCTATAGGTTCTATTGCCTGTATAAAATATAATTCCTCGTATGGTTTTATAGGTTTATTTATTGTTAAAAAAGAATTCCGAAATAATGGATATGGAGTGAGATTATGGAAACATGCCCTCGAATATTTAAAAAATATTGATTGTATTGGTCTTGAGGCTGCCCCAGATAGATTGAATGATTACGCAAAGTGGGGGTTTAGAAAATCATCTATTACAAATCGATGGAAATTAAATGGGTATCAAGATTTGCCATTAAAAAATTTCTATAAAGATCAATTCCATACTTTTAAAGTTGTTGCGGGTAATAAAATTTCCTCTGAAGCAGTCTTAATTTATGATGATCAAAGAGAACCTAGTCCCAGACCACATTTTCTAAATGACTGGTTGAAAAATTCTCATGGTAATGTCAGTGCAATTGTCGATAATAATGGGATGTGCCATGGATTTGGCAGGATAAGACCTTGTGTATTGGAGGATAATGAGCATGGCTGGAGAATTGGACCTCTTTTAGCGGATACTCCACCACTTGCTGAATTATTAATAAGGGAGTTAGTTGGTAATTTAGATGCCCAAATCTTATTGGATTGCTCTAATCTTAATCCTTATGCAAATTATCTTTTGTCAAGTTTGGGATTTGAAGAAATATCAAAAACTTACAGAATGTATAAAGGCATTCAACCTCCCTGCCCAATGAATCAAGTATACGGACTTGCCTGCTTGGAACTGGGGTGATTTCCTTTAAAGCATGCATTTCCCTTTTTTGTAATACTGAAGGAAGTTTGTTTGATTATTCATAAGATTAATTTTCAGAAGGTTTCAAAATTTTTTCTACAATATCTGCGTTGATTATGGTGATCTCTCCATTATCAATATTGGCAACTTGAAACAAGGTCCATGAATTTGGATTTCTAGCTCCTCCAATACAGTCGATAACTTGACCGACCCAATAATTTTTATTCTTTTCCTTATTATTTTCGCAATTTTCTTTTTTAATTGCGACATAATCACCAGGCCTAACGAAAAGAAACTCAGGAGTTGCCGAGACCACAATAAATAACTAATAGTATATACGTACTATAGTAAATTGTTGGTTTTGTTGCCGAACTTTGAATTAATTAGCAAACTAGGGGTAATTCAAGAATAAAATGGAATCAACTGAAATTGCTGTATTTTCAACATTATTGGGGTTAATTTTAGCTTTAACTGACGCTTATATAGAAAGAAATATTCCAGGTTAATATTTCCAATTGATTTATTAAATTAAATAAGATTTAAGTTGGTCTAATATGTCGGCGCGGTTAGAAACTAATTTTGTAAAAACTAAATATATCAACCCTCCCATTGCGAGTCTTCCGTTAATTTTCTCTAACTGCTTTAATTTTCTCAACAGATTGATTTGCTGCTAAACAAAATTTAAAGGGTATAGAAAATAAAAAAGTATTGGTTACTTCAAAATTAAGAAAAATTTTAACAAATTTATAAAAATATAATTTCAATCAAAAAAATTTTAAAGCCAAGCCTCTTTCATCTCAAGATAAAGCCTTTCGCTCTCAGCAGAATTAATTTTGCTGTCTGAATAAGATTGCTGCTGCTGCTGCTGCTGCTGCTGAGTTGAATTAGTATTAGGATTTTGGACTTCGCTCATTAGAAGACTTAAATATTTGTGTTTATTCTCTCATATTTAACGCTTTTTTTGTTAACTTAAATTCTTAAATTTTATTTAAATTTTCTATATTTTTAGTTTTCCTGTTTTGAGTGAAGTTATTTCGCTGCAGTAGTTTTGGCATATAGGAATTTAACTTCCCAATATACAATTCCTAGGAAGATAGCACTTGCAATAATAATTTCAGAAATGGCTAACATTTTTTTTTCAATACTAAGTTAATTTTGGTATCAATTTACACAGAATGCAATAGGTACTAATTACATTTAAGATTTTAAAAAATCTTATTTAATAAAATAAAGCGTCGAAATAATATAAAATTCTAAGTTAGATACTTATTATTTTCGTGGGAAATTTCATAAATTCAACAACTCTTATACCTTTAATACCTTTAGTAACCTCATTATTTATTTTTATTTTATTGGTAAGCTTTAATAGAACACTGAATAGGTTAACAAAACCAGTTACTGCACTGGTTGCATTATCTTTATTAAGCTCTGCTTTTATAAGCTTATTTGACTATTTTAAGAAAATAGAAGAAGAATTAGTTTTATCTGAATTTCTCAAATTCTTTGAAGAAAAAAACCTAGTTATACATCTCAATTTAGTGAATGAAAAAATTATAATTTTTTTCTCATTAATAATGATATTAATTATTGGAGTATCTTTTTATAAATTGCCTAGAAAAAAAGGTTATGTCTCATTGATGATTAGCCTAGGATTCATATCTTCTTCGGTGATGCTTTCAATATTGCTAATAGATTTCTCCGCACTAATCTAAACTGTAGTAAGCATTGACAAAGCTTCGTTAAGTTCTTGGACATGATTTAATTCATCTTGAGCAATTTCTTTTATTTTTTGATCATTTGGATTATCTATTAGATATTTGGAATAAGTTTCAAATGCATGTTCTTCGATTTTTATGTTGACATCATAAGCATTAGCTGGAGAGAAGAAATAATAAAAAACCATGATCCAGTAATAGACAAGCACAAGGTGTCTCGCAAAAAACCTATCAATCCAGAACCTATCACCTCCTCTTTTCTCCATTTCTTTAAGATGCTCAGTTTCGTTAATTGCTTGATAAAAATGTTCTTTCATTAAAATCATTGTTTTTTCATTTTTAATTCCTAGGGATTCTTTAAAATGAAGAACTGAAAGAAATGCAAAATAAGGTGATCTAGCTATTACTTCTAAAACCCAAAATCTTTGTAAAGATCTACCAGAGTATATGAAGTCTAAGAAGTTAACAGTACTATTCAAAATCAAAGAATTTAATTTCTTCATAAATTTCGCTTTTATTTAAGTATAATTACTCAGCGGCTAGAGGGCCATAGTATATTTAAGTAATTAACCAAAAATTAATATTTATAGCCTAAAAATTGTTACATCCATTGAAATATTTATTTTTCATGTATTAATTGGATAGATAGAAGTTTTATATGACAACTACTGAAAAAATTGCAAATGCCAAAAAGAGGATTGATGAATTAGAAAGACTTATAAAGTATTGGAATGATTCAGATCATGATGAGGCAGAAATAGTAAATTTTACAGGGAACATTGAAGATAAAGTTGCTTAGATTTCAATGATGCCTTGATTAACTTTTAAAGTTTTTGAGTGATTTAATATCCTTGAGTATTCATATAATTTTTCCCATACTAAATAGAGCAATTAAACCTATTCTCAAAAATGGTAAGTAAGAAATATTCTAAAAGAAAAAAATATATGAAAACCTTTTCAAAACAATATTTATTTCCGATTAAATTTTTACCATGGATTTTTTGGGTATTGATATCTTTGGCGAGTATATTTTTGTGTAAAACAGCCTGGGCCATTTGATCATATATAAACCTAACTTCTTTTTAACCAATCAGGAGCGCCGCCAAACCAGTCAGATATATCATCTTCATTTGGATTGAAATGATCTTCTTTATCTAGTCCATCTATCCCCAGTGATTGTAATAGAGTATCAATCCCCCCATCATTTTTTACACCATTCCTCCTAAAGCTATTGGCTTTCTTTAGCCAAAGAGAAATTGTTGAATTGTGGTGTGCAAATTTCTCAACATATATTCTTTCTTCTAATGTAATTGATTTATCTTGTGCAATCCTTTTGATTATTCCTTGAATCTTCAGCCTTTTTTCATTACTAAGAAGCATTTTCAATCGAACTAACTAGTTTTTTTATAGGTAGGATTTTCAAAAATATCTTGTCAATATTTATATCAACATATTCTATTTTTTATTGGGTTTTCCTTGAGAAAAGTCTCAAGTCACTAAAAAAAGGGATTAACAAGTAATGCATTATACGTTTATTAATTTATAAAACTTATAAATTACAAGAATTAGATAAAAAAAATCAATCCATTCATAAGGTTGCTTTGAAATTCAGATAAGGAGGCCCAACTGTTGCCTAATAGTAAAAATGTACTATAATTAGTACAGACGTATTATTAAGATATGAAAGTGATTTCATCTTCTCCTTATGCCCCTTTTAATTCAAAAGAGTGGAATTTTCTAATAAGCAAAAATGCAAAGTTTGAAAATACTCCAATTAAGATCCAAAAAAAATTTTATAGAACTTTTACTCTAAAAAAGATTGAAAAAGATGAACTTTTGAAAGAGAAGAATGAAATGCATCAACAAATGCAACTTATATTCGCATAGAAAAAATATTAACTAACAATCTTTTTATTGAATATTATTTTACGAGATCCAATTTTTTGTTAGATTAGAAGAAATACAAAAAGGAATTAAATTTGGCTGTAGATCGAGAACTTTTAAAAGAAGTTACCCAAGAACTTTGGAATACCGTAAAAAAACTAAGACCTGAAATAGATCGGCAAACTAGACTTCAATTAGTTTTAAAGGCCTTATTAACTATTGGAGATTTACCAGATCAAATGCAAGCTGCCATGGTAGTAGGTGTTTGCGCAGAAATGGATAAAAGTGATGTTGATAATGTTGAAACTAATTCACAAACTAAAGATTCAAGCGGAGTTGATACTTCTACAGGTAGAAAAGTAGTTAGAAGAAGTTCAGCTAAATAGATCTTAAACGATCATCCTTTAATTTTCTTTGATTCGTTTTTATTAAGTCTATTGAATAGGTAATATGAAATCACAAGTAAAAGAGGAACGAATATTGAATGTAAAGTCATCATTAATTCTGTTTGGCCCATTCCTATAAGATTTGACTCGCTTGGAAGTTGTTCTGACCAAGTGCCAACTAGGTGCCAGGCTTGAGGAATTGATAAGAAAAACATATAAGAGCTATAAGTTATGTTTATGTTCAGATTAAGATTATCATTATTGAACGTTTTTGCTTTTTTTATTCTTATTTCTTAACTAAGTATTTGAAGAGTTATAAAAAAGAACTTTTATTCATAAATTTATTTTCTTAAGAAGAGTTTTAAATTCTTTTTTACCTATAATTTTTTCAGCTGCGTAAGCACCACTTGCTGAAACAGCAGGAATTCCAATACCTGGAAATGTACTTGCACCGCAAGTAAATAAATTTTTTACTGGAGTTTTGCAGCCTGGGAAAAGCCCTTTTGCTGCAGATAATGCAGGGCCGTAACTACCGCAATAGGTATTAGTGAATTTTTTATGAGTGATTGGGGTTCCTAGCATCTTTAATTCAATCCTTTCATCTATGTCAGGGATGAATTTTCGCACTGCATTAAGGAATACAGAACATCTTTCTTCTTTTAAATTTCTATATTCTAATTCCTTTGGATTTAGGTTTTCCCAAATTTCCCAAGGTTCATTTGCGGGAGTATATCCATGAAGAACATGTTTTCCTTGAGGGGCCATATTTTTATCTAAAACTGATGGGATTGAAAATACAGCTATATTTCTCTCTGCGGTAATACCTTTTTCCCACTCATCAACATGTATCGCATGTATTGGCAAATCTTCAAGACCATCAGCATCAAAACCTAGATGTATATGAAGGAAAGAATCACATTTATTAGGGTTCAAAATTCTTGTATTCCATTTTTCTGAAATTTCATTTGGAATTAACTTTTTTAAATTCCAAACATCAGTATTCGAGACAACAGATTCACAACTATAACTAGAACCATTATTTAGAGTTATACCTATTGCCAAATTTTTATCGAAGTTAATTGTCTTTACTCTTGAAGAGAGAATTAATTCTCCTCCATTTTTTTTAAATCCATTAATTAAGGCTTTTACGATAGATTCACTTCCTCCTTTAGGGTATTCAAGGTATGAATTTGGTTCAAACCATTCGTTAAATAAAGTAGCCATAGCAGCTGTATTTGTATCATGCATTGACATACCACTTATTAAAAAGCTCAATAAATCAACCCAATTTCTGAGAAAAGGATCCTCTAGATGATTATTTACTAAATTCCCAAAGCCCTTATTAATTTTTGGTATTTGCTTGATATTAGGTAAAAATTTTGAGGTTAAATTTATTAGATCTAAGAAATTTATTGATTCGGGAGAAAATGAGAGTAAAGGTATTTCATTTATTATTTGGCTAAGGGGTTTTATTCCGGAAATAAATGATTCCCATTCTTTAACAGATTTCTCACCTCTTAAAGTTTTAATTGTTTGTTTAAAAGGTTCTTCCCCAACATCAAGATTAAAATTGCCTTCTGGGACAATTACTTGCCAACCTTTGTATTGAAATAGTTCAACTTCTTCATCAAGTAATTTAAGAATTTGCCCTAAGGGATTATTAGTGGGCCATTTACCTATTCCACTCCACAATGAAGGACCTGATTCGAAAGTGTAACCGTTTTTTTTGAAACTGTGAGCAACACCTCCCGGCTGGGTATGAGCTTCACATATAAGTACTTTTTTACCTGATAAGGCTAGTATCGAACCGCAACATAATCCTCCTATTCCACTTCCTACTATTACAACATCGTATTTGTCCATTAATTATCTACTTAGTTCTTCGTAAAACTAATTTGTTTTAGACAAATGTATTTGTAGAAGTTGTAATGCTTAGTACAACAGCTAAGAAGAATATGTAAGGGACTGCTTTTAGAGGGATGTATCCTTGGCTTTTAGAAATAAAATCCATTAAATTAGTTACTTTATGTAAATATATTAACGAGAACTTGTTCCTTATGTGTGTCGAAAAATTATTTTTTTGGAAATATATTGAAACAAAGAAATCTTTTTGGAGAAATTTTTAACTAGGAACATTTTTTATGAAGTTATCTTAGTATTTGATCCTTAGACTAAAATCTATTATGAAACATTTCCCTGATATTAATGAGATAAAACTATTAGAAAAAAATTCTCAAAAAAATGGTAGCGGAATTCTATATGAGGAATTGTTAGGTATATGGAAGTTTAAGTATGTATGGGGAAATGAGTCAGATGAAATCAAAAATATACCCAGTTCGATTCTCCAAGTATTGTCGGCAAGACTCGAATTAAAAAGTAAAAATAAAGAGGATCAAGTAAATTATGAAATAAAAAATTCAATTAATTTCGGATTATTAAATATTACTTTTATAGGCAGCGCAGAATTAAAAGGGATTAGACCTTTATTGGCTTTCTATTTTAAAGAATTGAAAATCAGTATAAGCAGTTTCCCATTATTTAATAAGGAATTAAAAAAACCAGAAGATAAAAAAATGCCTTTTTTCTCACTTGTAGGAATTAGCACTAAAGATAATTGGTTATGTGCTCGAGGCAGGGGCGGAGGGCTTGCGATATGGGTTAAGTCTTAATTTAGTGGTATTCTCCAGGATGATCTACTTTTCTTACGGTAACCTTATCAACTTTTTGTCCATTAAATCTTAAGAGATCATCTCCTGAAAAGTCATAACCTAATCGTTGACCTATTAGGGCTACATCATCCGCTGTTGAGGATGTAGTAACAAGCTTTTTTAAGTCTTCATCAGATTGCATTTTAATTAAAAATTTTCTTATTTCAGAAAAACTCATTACTATGATTTGGTTGATTGATGTTAAAAAATTTATAAAATCTTTTTCTTAGTAAGAACAAGATAAATAGATAATTATTATACTATTTTTATGACATACTTATTCCTCTATGTAGTTGGCATAATCTTAGTGTGGTGGACTTATCGTGTTGGTTGGCTTGAGGCGCTTAAAACAGTAGTTAAAGTTATAATTCCCTCAGCGCTTATCATTTTATTTAACATTAAAGCCGGAAGATTACTTTTTAAAAGTCCTGTAGTCGGTTTATTAAGCTCTTTGCCTACCTCTATTTTTATTTTTAGAGGTTCATTGCCTTTAGTTAGTTATATAAATAACTGGATTGAAAAAAAAATAAATAAGTATGATGATTCGGAAGTTATAGATACTGATTCTGTGCCTTTAGATGATTAATTTAATTCAATCAAAGCCAAGAAATAATTCTTTGTGTACAACAAGAACATCAAATAAAGTTGTTCCATGAATAGGACTTAATGGAATTTTGTCTATATTCAAAGCTTCTGCACAAATTAAATGTGCATCCCATCTTGTATCGTGATCACTTATTTCAGTTGACCACTCAATTACTTTTTTGAAATGATCTGGCATCTCCGAACCAATTTTTCTACAAATTTGACATAGAACTGACAAAAGAGGAGGCTTTGATGGCCTTTTTAAGTCCTTAATAAGACTAGGCTGTGTAAAAACACTTGTATAGCGAATGTAGTCTATTAATTCGTATTCTTCTTTAGTCAGAGCCGCATTATGTAATGCTCTTTCAAATTCGTCTATAGGAGTTATAGGCCTATCCAAGATATTATTTGTTACTGTTTTCTTTATTTGAAAAATTCTTTTTTTCTGAATCTATTTTTTTTTGATTCATTTCATTTGTTTGATTGCTTTCTATAGATTGAGGAGATTCCTCTTTATCCTCTTCGTTCATAACTTGATCGATTTCATTTTGAAATTCATTCGAAGCTTTTTTAAGACTTTTCAAAGTTTTGCCAAGCTGTTTTCCTAATTCTGGAAGTTTTTTGGGACCAAAAATTAAAAGAGCTAAGATAAGTATTACTGTAACTTCAGGCAAACCTACACCAAAAATATTCATGGCTGATAATTATTTAACTAATTAGGAAATCTATTATTAAATATAGTCAAATCATGTAAAAATTTCATTATTGGAACAGCTTTATTAATATTAAAAAATTTTGAAAAATATTATTGTTATTAATACTCCTTTAAAGAAAACTAACCAAAGTAATTGATAATCACTCAATTTGAATTTTTTTTGATACCAATTTATAAGAGTTTTATGTTTATCTATCAATTTTCTCATTTTCATAGAGATTATTTATTACTAATACTTATTTTATCTTAATTTCTTTTATTATTAATTTAGAGAAATTCTATATTCAACTCAAATTAGTTTATTCTATTAAATTTTAATTTCTTTCTAAATTATTGAAACTATTCGCTAAATATCTAATATCTTGAAAAATGAAGTACTTATTCGTTGTTTTTTATCTATTTTTTCTAATTTATCCAGCTGAAGCTGTTACCACAAAAATGTTTAAAGTATTGGATGCGTGTGCAAGATATCGACTTGGTGAGATTGATGCTAATGAGGCCATAGAAAAACTAAAATTAAAATTAATAAACCCTTCTACAGATCAGCCAAAGGAGTTAGTAAGAAAATATTGCTCAGTATTTACTCCAAATGAAAAAATTGAATTCTAATCTTAGTAATTTATATTTAATTATTCTTTTTTGAATAATCATTGACTTTGTTTTTTATTTCTTTAACTTTTTTAAAATTAGTTATTTTTAAATTAAAAATAACTCCTAAGAAGAGAATAAGAAATAAAAAAATATAAATTATTAATTCCATAATATTAAATTTATAGATTCACCCTACTCTATTTAAATAATTTTTTAGTATCTTTTAAAACAAGTATTTGCCCTAAATATTAGTTATTTACTTTGAAGGCCACAATAAAAACACATTAACCTCTAATATGAAGCTTTATAAGAACTATTGTGCAGATCGGAGATAAAATTCCAGAATTTTCTTTATTGGATCAAAATGGAATTAAAAGATCAAATAAGGGATTAAAAAATCCCCTTGTTTTGTTTTTTTATCCAAAAGATGATACGCCGGGTTGCACTATAGAAGTTTGCGGATTTAGAGATAAATATGACTTATTTAAAGTGTTAGGTGCACAAGTTTGGGGAGTAAGTAATGGAAGTACCTCAAGTCATTTAGCATTTGCCAATAAAAATAAATTACAGTATCCACTACTATGCGATACGAATGACTCTCTTAGGAAAACTTTTAAAGTTCCTAAAGTATTAGGTTTTATGGATGGAAGGGTAACTTACGTTATCGATCGCAAAGGAACAGTTAGGCATATTTTTAGAGATTTGTTAAATGGTCCTGAACATATTAAAGAGGCTATTAGAGTACTAAAGGAAATTCAAAATCAATAAATAATAATTTACAGAAGTATAGATGAATAGTTTTTGTTTTATTATAGTTTCAGCTCTTTTAGATATATGAAAAAAATGGGGATGCAGGCTGTTGATCTTGCTATTCAAAATGGAGTGGATCTTGACGGTACTCCAATTCCTCAGAAAATGCTAAATCTATATAACAGAATTATGGATGAAGAGAATAAAAGACAAAGGAGTGGTGTTAAAAAATCAATGAGAAATAGATGCGTCAAAACGGGTTCTAAGCATTTTGATAAAGAAACATTGAATCAATTATTAATAGACTCGGGATGGGAAGGTCTCAAAGAAAAGGAAATTTTATTTTTTTATACCTAAAAATGTTTTAAATTAATTATGTTAATTTTTTAAATTAAGAAACTTGGAACTTATTAAATATTTTTTGATCTAATTTTTTGAATTATTTAAACCATCCTTTTTTGTTAGAGGACATTATTTTCTCTTTTGCTGTTTTTGTTTTATTAATTGCTTTTTTGAAAGCCAAGTTTGCTTCTATAACCGTAACTATTGATATAAAAAGAAGACCAGAAATTCCAATTATTTGTTCACTTTGAGAGGGTTCTGAATCTCCTTGTAAGAAAAAACCTAAAGCGAACCATGCAGTACTAGCAGCGATGGTTAGAAAATAGGGTTTCCATCTTCTTTGATATAAATAACCTGAGCCTAAACCAGGAAGGAAATTTAAAAGAGATGCTATCCAGCCTCTTGAAGATGCAAGTATTTCGTCTTTTGAGGGATAAGACATTTAAGTTAGGTATTTATTAAATGTGAATTTATATATGCGAAGGATATTGCTGCGCAAATTACCCAACTAAAGGGTAAAAACATTCTTATTTTTTCTTTTTTATCATTCATAGTTTTATTATGAATAAAATTTTAAAAATCTGTGGATTAATGGATATCTTAAAACTAGAAGAATAAAAAAGACGGTTAAAAACCGTCTTTAGAAAAAGTAAATTCTCTAAAAATAAATTATTTATTTTTTGAGGCAGAGAGCATTTTAAGTTCTTTCTTTACTTCTTTTTCTCTCTCTTCAAGATGTTTTAGTTGAGCTTTAAAAGCATCTTCAAGTCTTACTTTTTGTGTTGTAATTTCATCAAGCTCTTCTTGATGATGGTTTTTCTTTAGCTCCTTCATTTCACTATCAGAAATAACATATACTGGACGATATGAAGGTGTTTCAAAAAGAAGATCAAACATTGAATACATAAGTGACCTTTGAATTAGTACATTTCAAATATCTGATAATTCTTTGAAGTATGAAAGGATAAATACCGAAGATATTGATACGGTAAATACACCGAATTTCGGTTTACATAACATAACCGCCCAGTATTAACCGATCGAAATTTAAGGTATATTTTAAATATTAGAGAGATGATCCTAAAAATCTAGATTAAGAAGAACACAAAATGGATTTAAAAATTACTAAAAAATTAGTAATCCCATCCAACGAAATTAAGTGGCGATTTTCCAGAGCTTCCGGTCCTGGAGGGCAAAATGTAAATAAAATTGAAAGCAGAGTAGAGATTATTTTTAATTTAGAAGATTCAAAAGTCTTAAATGATTATCAGAAAGAAATTCTTAAGATTAACTTGAAAAACAAATTAGTGAATAATAGCTTACGTTTAACGGTTCAAGAACATAGAAATCAATTATTAAATAGGCAGCTAGCGTTAATGAAATTTGGTTCAATCATAAAAAATGCTTTAAATAAATCGTTTAAATTAAGAAAATCTACACAACCTACGAAAGCATCACAAAAGAAAAGAGTTGAGTTTAAGAAAAAACGTGGCGAATTGAAAAAAAGTAGACAAAAAGAAAAAATATATCAAATATGAATAAACTTAATAAATATTTTCCTCGCAAAATGCAATAAAAGCATATGATAAATTTACTTTTATTTTGGTTTATTGAATTCAAATAATGATTTTTGGCTAGTTGACTCCAATTTTGTAGGGGTTATGCGTTTCTACAAAGATAAAGATGATTCTGATAAATCTATTGATTATATGTTAATTGAAGAAGGAATTATTATGGGAATTCATGGAGAAAATCCTCCATTAATGAAAACTAGAAAAAAAATTGTTATTAAAGAAGCAAGATTATTATGGCAAAAATTGTTAAATGAAGGTTGGCAAAAAACTAATAAAAAATGGTGAGAATAATTTCTAATTTTACAAAAAAATTAATCTTTAAGATATAGCTTGGAAATTTTTTCATGCTGTAAAAATTTCCTTTTTTTTATGTCGTATCCATATCTTCTTAACATTATTAGAGAGTTTGAAATTCCAAAAAGTACTAAAAAGAAAATTAATCTTATTCCTGCCTCAAAGTTCATATAAGTATATAGCTTTATTCTAATCTGACAATTATTGATCAAAAATCAATCTGTATTTATATGCAATTAAAAGTAGTAGAAAACTTCTTTTTTGATTTTTTTGCATAAAAAATACATAAAATTAGTAATATTAAAATTGCACTAAAACTGCCTATTGGGTTTGGTATATTTTCTGTAAAAGGTCCTGCTAAAAAAGAAGGTGTATTTTCTTTAAATTCTATTAATCCGTTGTTTATGAAGAACCAAATACCCACAAGGCCTCCATGAATTCCTATGCAATTCCACAAAGAACCTTTATTTCTAATTCTTACTAATGATAGAAATATCCCAAGTAAAGTAAATCCCAAGCGCATTCCAATTATGTTCCAAAATATATCATTTGATAAATTATGAACGAAGCTAAAAACTAAAGCTTGTAAAGCTATTGATATTTTTGTACCATATTCAAATTTTAATTCTTCTAGTAACCAGCCTCTAAAAATTATTTCCTCTGCGAATCCAACACCTAATCCAAGTAAAATAGAATTTAATAATATGCTAGGCGAGAATTCACCTATCCAAGAAATATAATTTTTTAGCAATAGTGGCAACAAAATTAGAATTATTAAAACTAAAGCAAACAAAATACCTTGAGAAAAATTGATAAAGTTTTTAAAGAATTTTTGTTTAGTTATCCCAAGAAGTAACCACGTACTTGAAATGTTTTGTCTTATATAAAACCAATATGGGATTAAAAAAATAAAAAGTAAGAAAGTTAAAATAGTACCAATTAAGGGTAAATTTTCTTTTTCAAAATTCAATAATAATAATGGCTGAGATAAAGCCCAGCCTATGCCATAAAGAATTGGAATAAAAAATATAGTGGATAAAAATCTTGGTTTTAAAAGAAAAAAACTTTTAATAATTATTATTATAGTTTTCATTTTATTTGAATATTAATTACCCAACACATTGCCTTTTATTATTCTAACTACTTGTTCAAAAAGATTTAGATTTTTATTTTTACTATAATTTATGTTTTTTGAAAGATTAGATAAATCTTTATAAAATTGCCGAGTTACTTTGTCTTCTTTATCACTAGGCCATAGTAAGTCTGAGCCCTCTTCATATTCTTCTTTATATCTTTCTTTGTTCAAATGTTTTTTTATATCCTAATAATCTAAATTGTACTTATTGCCAATGCTTAAAAGTGATGTTTATTAAATTTGTGTATATATTTAAAATTTATGCTGATTAATTTTTCAACTTTAATTTTTACATTATTATCTCCATTACTTATTTTTGCAGTAATAGTATCTGTTTACTTATTTCATTAGGAAGCATTTATTAAACAAACTTAAGTAATTTAAGGGTGTATTATGCCTACTTTTTCAAATGCAAATGACAAAATTGCAATTAACGCCATTAGTGTTAAGATCTTATTTTTTTTTATGAAATCCATAATCTTTATTAATAATCTATTTATTAAATTCTTATATAAAAGAATAAAAAATTAAAACTATTATAACAATAAAGATGGAACCCATATATTTAGGAGATTTAATTCCCTTGATAGCTTCTTATAAAAAGGTTATTGAAAAATATGAAAAAGGTATTTAAAGAAGTGGGATTTTATAAAGAACCTATTGGGGGAGATTTTAATTACCCTGATTGGTAAATATGCTTACTACAAAAATAACTGTTGCCATAACAGATTGGATTAGAGAGTAGTTTAATTGGCCGGATAATAATCCTTCTATAGATAAGTTCGTAAAATTTTTCAGCTGAAATTGGAAGATTATAAACTTTATGATTTTGATAAAAGAATAATAGAATCAATTTTCTCTATAAATCTGAATAAAGCAGGATTATAAACTTTAATTTTTAAATTTATCTATAAAAAATACAAAGGATCATTAAAATCCTCTTACAAATTAAGAAAAAAGTAAATCAGCATATTTACGGATTTACTGAAAATATAAAAAGGAGTAATTTATAAATGTTGAGTTCGGAGGCAATCTAAATGATTGATAGTCCGCCTGAAATTTAGCAAATTCCAAAATATAGGAAGCGTATTCCTGAGAATGGGATCATTCGAAAATTAAAGTTCAATCAATTAGTCTGATAAGACTTCGCTTTATAATTACTAGCGACAATAGGAACTAAAATTATCGAGATGAATCCCCGAATTCACGTATTCTAGGTTTATGAGTAAATAGACTTTAAAATATGTATTTTTATGTCCTGTAAGAGGGAAATCAAATATCAAAAAGGACTGTAAAGCAGTCCTTTTTTTGTTTGACAAATTTCTTCTAACCTAGACTTCTTTTTGGATAATATGGATTAATAAATTGATTAAAATATTTCAAAATGAAAGATCAAGTCTTGTTCCCGAAAATTGAAGTACGTGAAAAGGGTTTTTTGCAAGTTAGTGATATTCATACTATTTATTGGGAGAGATCCGGTAATCCAAATGGAAAAAAAATACTTGTTATTCATGGAGGACCAGGAGGAGGAAGTCAACCAAGATACCGAAGATACTTTGATCCAGATAAATTCGATATTATTCAATTTGACCAAAGAGGTTGCGGTTCCTCAACTCCTTTCTCAGAATTAAGAGAAAATACCACTAATCATTTAGTTGATGATATTGAGAAATTAAGGGATCTATTAAAAATTGATAGGTGGCATTTGTTTGGAGGTTCATGGGGCTCAACACTTTCACTTATATATGCAATTAAAAACCCCTCAAGAGTAATAAGCTTAACTTTGCGAGGAATATTTTTATGTAGAAAGTTTGAATTATTATGGTTCTATCAATATGGTGCAAGTGAGATATTCCCCGATAAATTTGAAGAATATATCTCTGTAATACCAAAAGAAGAAAGAAATAATTTGATAAGTTCTTTTTATAAATATCTAACATCTTCAGATGTGAAGCTTAGATCAAGAGCAGCAGCAGCTTGGACAAAATGGGAACTTTCAACTAGTCATTTAATAAATAAAAAATTTGATTTTAATGAGTCCCAAGTTAATTCTTTTTCAGATGCCTTTGCTAGGATCGAATGTCATTATTTTATTAATAATGTTTTCTTGGAGGATGATTTTATTTTGAAGAATATAAAATCAATAGAATCGATCCCAACAAAAATAGTTCAAGGAAGATATGACGTTGTATGCCCTGTTAGGAGTGCTTGGGATCTAAATAATAAATTAAATAATTCTGAATTAATTATTGTTAATGATGCTGGTCATTCAATGAGTGAAAAAGGTATTAGTATCGAATTAATAAAAGCTGTAAAAGGAATCGAAAATCTCTAAAAGAGAATATTCCTTAAAAAATTAAAGGCCATTATCTTCAATATTTTGTGCAATACTCCTAAGAAGTTCGACGATATCTGAATCTTCGCATTGAGTATCTTCCTTAAGTAGGATACATTCGTCTCTAATACCTACATTAGTACTCCACCATATACCAGAACTATTGGTGTCATCCCATTCAAATCTTTCAGACATAATTATTTAAATCTAATCGATACATTAAAGCTTTGTATTACTAAATCGTGGATTTATAAAGTAAATTCTAAAATTAAAAATTTTATTATCCAATAAAAGATATAGTATTTTTTGATAACCAAATTTAGATATCTAATTTTAGTTCATATTGTATTTCCCTAGACACTATTTTTTTATTATTTATATTTTTTCTAATCCTTTTTCTAGAGCCATGTTTTAAATAAATTTCTTTTGAGATATCCCAATATCCATCCTTTTTAGTGATTTCCTGAATTTTCTTCCTAGCATTTTTAGTGCTATTTGCAATATCAATTATTGGCCTTGCATAATTAATTTGTTCATATTCTTCTATATTAAATCTAGACAATAGCCATGGTTCATGAACGAAATTAAGTGATATATCTTTTAATTCTGGTATCCATTTTTTTATAAATTTTCCATGGGGATCATGATCTATACCTTGCTTAATAGGATTATAAATTCTATTTGTATTTATAGATGTAGTTCCAGATTGCATTTGGCATTGATTCCAATGTATTCCAGGCTCATAATCTACAAATTTATTTGCTAATTCAGAACCCGAATCTTGCCATGGAAGCCATAAATTATAGCTAGCAAAAGACATTAACATGGCTCGCATCCTGAAGTTAATCCATCCATTGAAATTTAATGAGCGCATACATGCATCTATAAAGGGAAAGCCCGTATTACCCGAACTCCATAAATAGAGTAATTCATTGTTTTTTTCTCTAATATTTTTAAAAAAAGGATGGTATTCCTTAAACTCTAATTCTGGTTCACTTTCAAGTTTCTGAATAAAATGACAATGCCAAGTTAATCTACTTTTTAACATCCTAGAATTATTGTTTTTTGATATATTTGCCTTATTAAAAATCTCTTTTAATGAAATGCATCCCCAACAAATATATGGCGATAGTCTTGAACAGCTATCAAATGATTTTTCTGGGCTAGAAATATCTTTTGAATAAGAATCTAACTTATTACTAAAGAAGTATTGCATTCTCTCTAAACCTTTTTTTCTTCCACCTTGCATTCTTCCTGGACAAGTTTCTTTTTTAAAGTTAAAAATTTCTTCAGAGGGTATTTCTCCAATATCAAAGTTAATAGAATTAATTCTTGATGGAGATTTAATTAAATTTTTTTCGGAATTCTTTTGCCACATATTAGACCAATTATTCCTATCTAATTTTCCTCTAAAAACTGAAAATTGTAGAAATTCCTTCCAAATAATATTTTTGCTTAAAGCCCATTCTCTTACTTTTTGATCTCTTTTATAAGAAAGCCAATCTCCAGTTTCTTGATGGCTATATATCCCCCTGATTTTAAATTTTGAACTAATTTCATTAAAAATATTAATAACATTTCCAGTCCTAATAATTAATGGTTGTCCAATCTCAGCAAGTGCATTTCTTAAATCTATTAGACTTTCTTTGCAAAATTGCCACTGCCTGTTGGAATGTGTATTTTGGTTCCAAATATCTAACTCAATAATGTAAATAGGTAAAATATCATTATTTTTTATAGCTTCGCAAAGAGCTTCATTATCATAAATTCTTAGATCTTTCTTAAACCATAAGATATTTATGTCTTTCATAATTCTTTCTTTCAATCCTAGAAAAATAAGATTAAGTTTGTAGGTAAAAAATATAAAAAATTTTAGAATAACTAAAAATCAAAAAAAAAAGAAAAATGAAAATAACAAAAAAACTTTGGGAGGATAATTATGAGATTGCTTTACAAAGTTTAAATACAAAATTTGTTCAAGGTTTAAAGAATGGAAGTCTCCCTAAAAATATTTTTCAAGAATATTTAGCTCAAGATTATTTCTTTTTAGAGACTTTTGCTAAGGCATATGGTCTTGCAGTTTCTAAATCAAAAGATAAGTATTCAATAAGGAAGTTGAGTGAACTTTTGATGGGCGTTTCAGAGGAGTTAATACTTCATGAAACTTATGCAAAAGAATGGGATATTGATTTATCTAATAACTATATAAAAAAAACTACTAAAAACTATACAGATTTCCTTGAAGATACTTCTAAAAGACTTAGCTCCGTTGAAATAATGTTTGCAATGACTCCATGTATGCGACTTTACTCTTGGATAGGTAAAAGTTTGTATAAGGAGAATTTTGACATTAAATATAAAGAATGGATAATTACTTACTCAGATGCGAGCTTTGAAAAGCTAGCAAATTCACTTGAAAATCTTATTGAGACCAATAAAGAAACATATTATGATATTAATCAGGCAAAATATTTATACAGGAGAGCTATGGAATTGGAGTTAGATTTTTTTAATGCATATTCAGATTTCTAATTTAAATTTAAAATATTTTTATGATATTTATAAATCTTAGTTTGTTAAACCATGTATTCTAAAATCGCACTTACAATTGGCGGTAGTGACTCTGGCGGTGGAGCAGGCATTCAGGCTGACTTGAGAACTTTTATGGCCCTTAAAGTACATGGA
The DNA here is from genome assembly GCA_902573565.1 of uncultured Prochlorococcus sp. Classification (GTDB taxonomy): domain Bacteria; phylum Cyanobacteriota; class Cyanobacteriia; order PCC-6307; family Cyanobiaceae; genus Prochlorococcus_A. Next base: position 47,208 of record CACGKI010000002.1, on the reverse strand, counting down.
TGTTCTGTTATTACATGTATTACGGCACAAAATAGTGTTGAGGTTGCATGCGTTCAACCAGTAGAGAAGAATACTTTAATAAGTCAGTTAGATACTTTATTCGCTGATTTTTGTATTGATGCTTTAAAAACTGGAATGTTACTAAATGAAAGAATAATTAATGATACTGCTTCAAAATTAAATACGTATAAAATAACCAAAATTATTGACCCAGTAATGGTTACAAGAACGGGTTCTAAATTACTGGAAGATTCTGCGATTAATGCTTATAAAAAACTCTTATTACCAATTGCGGATTTGGTAACTCCAAATATTTATGAAGCAAATCTACTTTCTGGTTTAGAAATAAGGAGTAAAGAAGATATCGAAAATTCCGCAAGAAATATTATTGGTCTTGGAGCTAAAGCGGTACTTATAAAAGGTGGCGGTTTAGAAGATATGAAAGGAAAGGATTTTTTTCTTGACTCAAATGGAAGAAAAGAGTGGCTCCTTAATAATTTTATAAATACAAAAAATACCCACGGTAGTGGTTGTACTTTGAGCGCTGCTATTTGTAGTTACAAAGCTTTAGGTTTTGAGCTACTTGATTCCATACAAAAAGCAAAATTATTTGTTGAGAAATCTTTAGAAAATTCTTACAAAATAGGATCTGGCCCAGGTCCCTTGGGCCAGCATTAATTATTTATAGAAATGGATTTAGAACCACCATTTTCTGTAGGGTTTTTTTAAAAATAAGATTTCTTCAGATTCCCATCCTCCCTCCAACCACTCAAGATGCTCAAGCAATAAAGACTCACTTTCCCTTTTGTTTAATTGACTAATTCTATTAGCAATACTATCGAACCTTACTTTCATCAATTCCTCAATCTTGATGTTATTCATAGGTTAAATAATAAATTTTTTCTACTGTTACTTGTATAGATTTTCTTGTCAACGATTTAATTTTATTTGTTTACTAGCAGTTCTTAAATATGTATTAAATACAACTTTTTAAAATAGATAGTAATTAAGACTTATTCACATAGATTTAATCAAAGACTAGTTTATATAAAAATACTCTAACTATGAATAAAGAAGAAACAGCAAAGCAAAAAACTATTTTAAATGTAGGCTATTGTGAAACGACCTCTGAATGGCTCAATAGAATCATAACTGAACTTGCAGATGAAAATAAGAATTTTGTAGACTTATCAGTTATTTGCGCTTAAGTTTTGAAAACTTAAGTCTATTTTTAGTTGTTTTTAGCTTGCTAATATTTTTAATGTGGATTCAAAGTTTTTTTCGTTAATGGTTAATCAAATTTTGCTTTAGATTTATATAGTATCTCTATTGATTTTATTACGAATGAAACAAAATTATGTCAAAGTAATTGGAATTAATGATGAATCAAGAAAAGATGCACATTTATCATTTGTACATAAGGCAGATGGATTAAAAGGTATCCTAAGTAGTGATTTTGATGATTGGTCTAATTTTGATAGTTGGGAAAGTATTTCAGTTCAGCAATGGATTTTTTCTAGAGCTTTGGAGGTTTTCAGAGGTAAGAAAATTGATATTAAATGCGATTGTTGTGAACATAATGATTTAATCCCAAATGATTTTGAGAGTATTAAAAAAGAAAAATGCTTTGGTAAAAAAAGTGCTTATATGATTGAAAAAGTTGTAGATGAAATTGTATTGGCAAAGGCAAGAAGAGAAAGTGATGGAACATATAATGCGTGAGATGCATAAATATCTATCGAGTAAAAAAATCTTTTACTTACCAGTGAAAATTATCAGAAGATCCAATCGTTAAATTTCTAGTGGACATCTTATGGAATTTAAAGTGTACCGAATCACTGAACTCCTTTTCATCTGAGTAATTCACAAGATCCAGTGGGTCGACATTTTCATCGAACCATGCATCATATTCAATATGGTTAGGTTCAGCAAAATAACTCATAATTAATTAATAACTAACAAAAAATTTATAAACGGTACATGCTATACCAAATAAAAAATCTTTTTTCGCGAATTCATATTGAAAAAGGCTTAAAAATCTAAATTTAAAGATAATTTAAATGCTTTTTAAAATATGGTTTTTAAATTGATATTACATTCATGATTTTTATTTATGGCTTACTATCACGTTCATGGACTTATTCCAGACGGAATTTCTCAGTCCGAAGGTTACAAGATGTTTGAGCAGTATATTGCTTCCGGCGCACCTATGGATAATTTTGATGGATTTGAATTGGTAAGTAGATTACATGCTCCTGAAACAGGAGAGGTTTTTGTAACTTTCAAGGCTGATAATCACCTAGCAATATCTCAACATTTTGGAGTGTGGAGAGCGAAATTTGGTCTTGATTGGAATATCACTGCTGTTTTAAATGATGATGAGGTTATTCAAAGAAACAAACAAGTTGCTGATGCTGTTGCCGCAATGGGATAATTCAATTAATTGACAGTCGATCTAGAATAAGGAGCAACTGGCTCCTTTTTTTTATGTCTCTTGAAACTACTGTTTTTACATTCAAAATAAGCGTTCCTTTTGAGGAATGGGCTGCAGTTTATGACAGCCAAGAAAATATACAAATGAATAAAGAACTTGGAATTGTTTGCTTATATAAAGGTGTAAAGAAAGAAGATCCAACCAGTGTAATTCTTATTGAACAGGGTGAAGAAGGTAAATCAATAGCTATGTTTGAAGATCCAGCAGTTAAACCATTAATTGAGAGTGCAGGTCATATTTATGATTCGACTGTCATATCAAGTTACTTTTAAATTTAGAATATTAAAATAAGTTTAGATTATTATTTATTTATGCTTTTTTTAATTTCTTATAAATTTACTAATGCAAACGCCCAAGACAAGGGATCAAAAATGTTAAAAGAATGGTACGACAAAGGAGGGCCACAAAATAGACCAGAGGGTTATGACGTTAAATCTTGGATTTTCTTACCTCAACATGGCAATGGGTACTCTGTTGTAGAAGCTGATTCTTTAGAAACTATTTGGAAACAGTGGAGTCCTTGGAGAGAATTATTGGAATTTACTATTGAACCTTGTGCAGATTTAGATCAAACAGTAGCTCTATATTGTTAATGAAAGGCTTACTACTTATACCTTCTAATTAATGACTAAATCTTATTGGTTGATTAATCCAAAAAGGACAGAAGTAAAAAGGTTTATAAAAAACGATAAAAGCATAGATGGTGTTTTTGAGTATATGTTTGTAGATACTGGAAAAATAGTTGGTTTGTTTGGAAAAGAACCACCTTTAATGACAACTACAATTTCTGTAGACATAGATTTAGCTAGAGAAATTTATGAAAGGTTAATCTCTCATGGTTGGAGGAAAACTGAGGAAGTTTGGGAAAAAGAGGGAGATAAGTATGTTTGAACAAATTAGCAAATATAAAAAATGAGAAGGTTACTATTGACTCCTATATTCAAACGTTTTAAAAAAAGTGCTTTTTTCTTATCACTTAATCAGAATACCTGTCCCGTATATGATGCTGCAGAAATAAAAAAACAAGAACAACAAGAAGCTATTAAAAAGTTATACCCATAAAAAAGGTCGTTAAAGTTAAACGATAAGAGTATTAATGAAATTAATTCGACTAAATTATTAATAAGAATCTTAGTGCTAGAGGTAACCACAGACATAGAAGAAGCATTAGTAAAAGAGTAATAGCATGGATATTTGGAATGTAATGCTCTTTTAAGATTTGTGTTTTCATAATTTATCTCGCCTTCTTAAGTGGGATTTCTCTTCTGATAAGCAACGCTATAACTACAATACACATGTTCATTAGAAATACGTCTAATGGCATTTAATAAAAAAGTCTCTACTTAATTAATAGCAAGATTATTGATCTACGAATCAAGAAATGATTACTAATATTTTTTGCCTTAATAAAACAAATTTAAAAATTAAATTTATGCTTAAATATCTCAGAACTTTAACTATTAAATGGCTTATTCAGAAACAAGAATAGTAATAGGTGGTCTAGTTCATGTACCTGTGCTTATTTTTATAGCCAATTTTATAAAAGGTAAGTTTGGAATTAAAACTGAAGAGATAAAAGATACTGTAGTTAAAGAAGAGCCTGTTAAAATTATTGGGCTAAAAAATACCGTAGTTAAAGAAGAAAAAGCAGAAACTTTAAAGGAACTTTCAAATAAGCTGGATAATATTGAACAGAAGGCTGATGAGGTTTATGAAAAGGTAAAGAAGAAAAAAAAGGGTAAGAAGAAGAAAAAAAAGAATAACTAAATTGATATCCTATCAAGCATCAATATATCTTGGACTTGGATTGTGTCTCTCTTATCTTCATCTTCGGGATCTTTATAAGATTCAATTTCAGCTTGAATTTTTCTCTTGTAAACTCCTTTGATATAGTCAATTTCTCTACTCTCTTTATTTAAGATTGAGAATGGTGATCTTTTTAAGTTCATAGCTTTCTCCTAATAAATGAGTTTTGTTCAGCTCCAGTTTTTATCAGATTCAACAAAGCTATCCAATGTTTTCTGATTCCTGATTTCTTCTTCAAGAAGTTCCTCTTCTGATCTTTCTTCAATCTCAGATTTATGATCTTCTTTTTGGGTGGATTTTGTAGACATTTGCTCATGACGACTACATTAATGTTCTAACTAGTCAGGCAAGCTATCCGACTAATAAATATGTACGGTTTGAGGAACTCCCTTATACGGATAAAGGATCAACAATTGAATTTGAATATGGTTAAAATCTCAGGGAATTTCTATTATTTTTTTCCCTTTAATAATTATCAGTAAAGGGAAACAAGGAAGCATAAGAATTCCATCAATTAATAAAAAAGTTTTTAAATCATTTGTGTATTTCTTCTAGGTTATTCCAATTAAGAGGTATCCCTCTTTTATAAGGTTCTTTTTTCATATCATCCATCTCTTTTCTGATTTTGTTGTAGTAGGCCAACTCTTCAGGATCATTAGAACCAAGACCATAATTCATGGTCGCTGCAAGATAAATTCTGTGCATACGGTATAATGATAATGACATTACTGAATACAATTTTTATCAAATATATCTGAATTTTGGATAAAAAGCTGATCTACGAGATCCTATTTATATTGATCAATTCTGAAAAGATCTCCTGTTGAATCAAAGAAACAATATTTATACTTTTTTTACTACTTACCTTTTATTCTCGTAGCAGTACTTTTGGCCATGCCCTCGTCGGGACTTGAACCCGAGACCTCTCCCTTACCAAGGGAGTGCTCTACCGCTGAGCTACAAGGGCAATTTTAAAGTGGGCCGGGTTGGATTTGAACCAACGTAGGCAGAGCCAGCGGATTTACAGTCCGCCCCCTTTAACCACTCGGGCACCGACCCCCACTATTTGAACTTATCAGTTAATGGACACTTTGTGTGAAATTGTTTTGGTTTTTTTGTTTCTTTCTAGATAGCATTTGTAAAGAAAAGACTTTATTGATGATGAATATTTTATTGATAAATGGACCAAATCTAAATCTTTTGGGCACTAGAGAACCTGAAATATATGGTAATAAAACATTGAGTGATATAGAAAAAGATTTAACTAAAGTTGCTAAAGAAAAAAGTATTAATCTTGAATGTTTTCAAAGTAATCACGAAGGAGAAATAGTAGATAAAATTCAGGAGTCTGTAAAAAATATCCAAGGTATTCTTATAAATGCTGGCGCTTTTACTCATACCTCGATTTCTATTCGTGATGCTTTAATTGGATCGAAAATTCCGTTTGTAGAGTTACACATTTCAAATATTTTCAGTAGAGAAGATTTTCGTAAAGAATCTTTTCTTACAGATAGAGCTATAGGAATTATTAGTGGATTCGGCATATCAAGTTATTCCTTAGCTCTTGAAGGAATAATTGGATATTTAAGTAGTAAACATTAAATGCTAGTAGATTTTAAAAGACCCACTTCTCAAATTAAATATTTATCGTCATTTTCTTCAGATGAGTGGATCAAACTCGCATTATCTAATCCAATAGATATTCTTATAGACCATGCTCATTGTGAAAGAAAAGCAGCAGGAGTAGCTATTCAATTGATGTTTAGATATCCATCAGAACCAAATCTGGCAGAAGTTCTAAGTCCAATAGCGAGAGAGGAATTAGAGCATTTTGAAAAAATACTTTATTTTTTAAAGGATCTTGGACATTCTCTTGAGTCCTTAAAACCACCTCCCTATGGAGCTGAATTGTCCAAGAATATAAGAAAGGAAGAGCCTAATAGAATGCTTGATAGTTTCTTAATAGCAGGACTTATTGAAGCAAGAAGTCATGAAAGATTAAGCTTGCTTGCGTTGAATTCTGAAGATAGATCGTTTAAATCCCTTTATGAGTCACTGCTTGAGAGTGAGGCAAGACATTTTGGAGTTTACTGGAAACTAGCGCAAACTAAATTCCCTAAAAATCACACTTTCAAAAGGTTAGAGGAATTGTCTGAAATTGAGTCATCAATACTAGCTGAAACTTACGTATTGCCAAGGGTACATAGCTAAAGTTAATAAAATAAAAATGATAATAAAAAAGTTCTTAAGTTTACTTAATCGATATAAAACTGATTTACCAACATTCACCATCGTTGGTGTAGGCCCTGGAGATCCATCGCTTTTAACAATTGCTGCTGTGGATGCAATAAAAATGGCGAAAGTTATAGTTTTTCCAATATCAGATGACACTAAAAAAAGTTTTGCGGCGGAAATAGTCAAGAAATACACCAAATTTAAAAAAAATATACCTATCATCTTTCCAATGGCTAGGAAGGATTTTGATCCAGATGAAATATGGTCCAACGCTGTAGAAAAAATTGTGAAATTTATACAAAATGGCGAACCAGTCGTTTTACTTTGTCTTGGAGATACTTCACTATTTGCAAGCTCATCTAATATTTTGAGATTGATAAAAAATAATTATCCCGAAATTATCACCAAAACCATACCTGGTATTTCCTCTATTTCGGCAGCAGCAGCTTTGAACGATTTTGATTTGGTAAAAAAAGGCGAGACCTTGATCATCAAAGAATGCCCTTCTTCAGAATCTGAATTAACAACCCTAATTAGGGAAAGTAAGGAAAATAAAACGGTATTGGCCATTATGAAGGTTGGCAAAAGATGGAATTTAGTCAGAGAAATTTTAAAAAAAGAGGATATCATCAATACATCATTAATAGCTTTGAGTGTTGGTATGCCTGATCAAATTATTCAATATGCATCTCAATATAAAAAGGAATTTATGCCTTATTTTTCTTTGATTTTGATAAGGTTCGATTAATGTATAAAAAAGAAAAATTAGTTGAAAATCAATTTACATGGCCAATATGCAAGGATCTATTATTTCTTGTTCTTGAAGATAAGGTTAGTGATGTATTTGTTTGTGAATTAGTTTGGGAAAGACTTTTTTATATTAGAGAAACAAATTTAAGTTATTGGTTTTCTAGTCCATTAACTCCTACTTATTGGTCAGAAAAATTTGTAAAGGCTCCTCAAATTATTTCAGAGCGACCAGCCTCAATACATTTGACTCGATCAATTCCAAAAGAGTATAAACAGGGATTGAAAAATTTTCTTAATTTTAAAGGCTATAAGATTAATGAACTCTATCCAAGAAGAACGAGAAGAGCGACGGCAGTTAATTGGTTGATTTATTGGGCGATTGAAAATGATTGTTTTTCAAAAGATAATGGATTAATTCCAAGTCCTAGTTCACCACCTGTTAATCCAGTTAAAGGACATTTTGGCGATCCAGAAATTAAATAAGTTTTTTTGATTAAGGTAAATGATTTTATTAAAGGTATAGTTGTAATAGATACTACTTTCTTTGGAGAGAAGAATTGATTCTTCCTACAATAGCAATTATCGGAAGGCCTAACGTTGGGAAATCTACCTTAGTTAATCGTCTTTGCCAAAGTAATGATGCAATAGTATTTGATAAACCTGGTGTTACAAGAGATAGAACTTATCAAAATGCCTCATGGGGAGGCAAGGAATTTCAAATAGTTGATACTGGAGGTTTAGTTTTTGATGACAATAGTGAATTTCTCCCAGAGATAAGGACACAAGTTTTCTTGGCTCTTGAAGAGGCTTCACTCGCGTTACTGGTGGTAGATGGAAATCAAGGCGTTACTGATGGTGATTTATCAATAGCAAAATGGTTAAGAAACTCAAGCTGTAAAACAATTGTTGCTGTTAATAAATGCGAATCGACTACTCTTGGAATATCCTTAGCTTCAGAGTTTTGGAAATTAGGATTAGGCGAACCTTATCCAGTTTCCGCTATTCATGGTTCAGGTACTGGGGATCTTTTAGATCTCGTGATTGACGAACTTCCTGAAAATAATATTCAGGATGAAGAAGAAAAGATAATGATGTCAATTATTGGAAGACCAAACGTTGGTAAATCTAGTTTGTTAAATTCAATCTCTGGAGAAAAAAGAGCAATAGTTAGTGATATTAGTGGAACGACAACTGATTCAATAGATACACTTATAAAAAAAGGTGATCATCAATGGAAAATTGTTGATACTGCTGGGATTAGAAGAAAGAAAAATGTTAAATACGGTACGGAATTCTTTGGTATTAATAGGGCCTTCAAATCTATTGATAGAAGTGATGTTTGTGTTTTAGTTATAGATGCTATAGATGGAGTAACTGATCAAGATCAGAAGTTGGCAGGGCGAATTGAAGAACAAGGTAGAGCTTGTATAATCGTTGTTAATAAATGGGATCTTGTAGACAAAAATAGTTCAACAATTTATCAAGTAGAGAAAGAACTTAGATCGAAACTTTATTTTTTACACTGGTCAAAAATGATTTTTATATCTGCCCTAACTGGACAAAGAGTTGATAATATTTTTGAGCATGCTCTTAATGCTGTCAATCAACATAGAAGGAGAGTTACAACCTCTGTTGTTAATGAAGTACTTAAAGAATCAATAAGTTGGAAAAGTCCTCCAACGAAAAGAAGTGGTAAGCAAGGTAGGTTGTATTACGGTACTCAAGTAAAGAACAAACCTCCCACCTTTACTCTTTTTGTGAATGACCCTAAATTATTCGGAATAACTTATAGAAGATATATTGAGAAACAAATTAGGGTAAATTTAGGTTTTGAAGGTACACCTCTTATTTTACTTTGGAGAGGAAAACAGCAAAGGGCATTAAATAAAGAAGTTGAAAGGGAAAATATTGAGTTAATTCAAAAAGATTAATGAATTTAATTACCAAATTTTCTGTTGGGCAGTACGTTTATGGCAATAGAAGTTGGCTAAGAATTATAGATAGTAGATTAAAAATAATTATAGTAATGATATTTCTAATCACTCCAATATGGGCAGGACCAATATGGAGATTAAGTTTAGTGGTTTGTTTATTATTAATTACTTTTTTAAGTTTATTGCCATCAAGAGTATGGTGGCGATCACTATTTTTCCTCTCATGCTTATCTTTATTAATTGGATTTATATCAATACTTGCATCTTCTGATATTCAATCTCTTGATAGCTACCTAAGAGATCCCAACGAATTGCAGGTAGTAGTGGAAGGTTATAAAAAATGGAATATTTTGCATATTCCTTTGCAGAAGATATGGTTTATTAATTTTGGTCCCTTCAACTTATCAAGAAAAGCCTTTGAACTAGGGATAAAAACCTCCACTTTGATATTTACTGTTATTCATAGTGTTAATTTGATGCTTTTAACTACATTACAAGAGGATATTGTATGGGGATTAAGTTGGTTTCTGTATCCATTAAGAAAAATCGGATTTCCAATAAGTAGATGGCTTTTTCAGTTATTAATTGCGCTGCGTTTTATACCTTTAGTACAGGAAGAATTTCAAAATATAATTAAATCAATTTCAGTAAGATCAATAAATTTTCGAAGTTTAGGGTTGAAGAGATCCTTTAATATATTATTAATTCTTCTGGAACGTCTATTTAAAAATATATTTCTGAGAATTGATCAAGGAGCAGAATCATTGCTTTCAAAGAAAAAAATCATTATTAAAACAAATAGATTTAGAACTTTAAATCCTTCGAGATCTATCAATGTAATTGTTAATACATTATCGATATGTTTTATTTGCATAGCAATTTTTCTTAGAAAACTGTATGGTGCATTATAAATAACACCATATTTAAGTTTGAGTTCTGAGCGTTATTTAAACCATCCAACATTTGGCATGTTGTACCAAGTCTCTCCAGGAAATGATGGGAGAGATGTTTATGCGACTTTGTATGCCCAAAAAATGTTTTTTTTGGTAGAAATTAGACAGCGAGAGATTTTGTTTGAAGTTATACCTTATTTAGATGCGCGTAATCAGGCCGAATTAAATCTTCAAAAAGCTAAAAGAAAAGGATCCGAAGAACTTTCTAAATGGGATAATTTATTTAGACAAACTTTCTTGTAAAGGTGAATCCTTCAAATTATTTAAAAATAAAAAATAAAATCCCAACAAATGTAAATATTCTTGCTGTAAGTAAAGGATTTAAAAGTCAAGAAATCAAGATTATTCAAAATATGGGTCAAAATGATTTTGGTGAGAGTAAATTTCAAGAAGCTTTTGAGAAGCAATTAATTCTGAATGACATTAAAAAAATAAAATGGCATTTTATTGGACGACTACAAAGTAATAAATTAAGGAAAATAGTGCAAAATTTTAAATATATTCATTCAGTAGATTCATTTGAAAAGTTGCAAAAGATTTCAAATATTTCATTTGAAGAAAAGAAAAATCCATTAATAATGTTGCAAGTTAAGTTGAGTGATGACCCCACTAAAGGAGGTTTTGATACTAAATATTTAATATCTAAATGGAAAGAAATTCAAGAATTGAGAAATATCAAATTAACTGGGTTGATGACTATTAATCCAAAAGGTCTTAGCTCTAAGGAAAATTTAAAATTGTTTAAAAAATGCCGCTCCTTAGCTGATTCATTTCAACTTCCAGATTGTTCGATGGGAATGTCAGGGGATTGGGAGGAAGCTGTTGACGCTGGATCAACTTGGTTAAGATTAGGGTCATTAATTTTTGGGAATAGGTTCTAATTAGTTATTTTTTTATAAAAATCTTATCTATAAACTTGCAGTAAAGAACAAGTAACGTTATTTAAGTATAGGTAGTTTATTTATTAACAATGAATACCTTACTTAAGGTTCTTATACCTTACTCAGCAATTTCAAGAGGATTTAAAAGGTGTCACTTATTTCTAGATTAAAAGCAGTTGTTGCAGGTGATGAGTATCTCGATGATGAGTTTGAAGAGTTTGATTATGAATCAGAGGATGAATTCAAAGATTTCAAACAAAATCAAAAAAACACTAACGTGCTTGCCAATTCAAATCCTTTCGAATTTATGAATAACAACAAATCATCAAAAGTTGTTGGAATGCCTGGGATCTCAAATTCATCCTCAGAAGTCAGTTTAATGGAACCAAGAAGTTTTGATGAGATGCCTCAAGCTATTCAAGCATTAAGAGAGAGAAAAACTGTAATTCTTAATTTAACTATGATGGATCCTGATCAGGCTCAAAGAGCGGTTGATTTCATAGCTGGTGGAACATTTGCAATTGATGGACATCAAGAGAGAGTGGGTGAAAGTATTTTCCTTTTTGCTCCAAGTTGCGTAAGTGTAACTAGTTCTTCGCCCGAAGAAGCATCTCCTTCTAATGTGACTACAAAAAATACACCACAATATAGTTTGGGAACTAACACTGCACCTGAACCAGCATGGGGTGATTCTAAATTAAGTGCTTATTCGTGATTTATCTGTGACTGATGAAATTGCGATTATTGGATTTGGAAATATTGCAAAAGCTATAATAACCCCTCTATTAAATAAAAAATTAATCGAGCCAGAGAATGTTTATTGTGTCGTAAAATCAGAAAAAAGTTTAGAAAATATAAAAAATAACTATAAACATAAAATTAACGTCTTTAAATCAGACTCTAAAGAGTCAAAGATAATTTGGGATTGTAAATTTAAACTTCTTTCAATAAAACCCCAACATCTTCAAGATATAACTGAGGGCGATATTATGAAAAATAAGGATAATTTATTAGTATCAATTCTTGCAGGAGTTTCAATAAATAGGCTTACTCAAAAGTTCCCTAAGCATAGTTGCGTGAGGGCTGTTACAAATATCCCAATAACTGTTGGAAAAGGTTTAACTGGAATTTCTTGGGGGGCAAACACAACAGAAGATCAGAAACAATTTACAAAAAAAATATTTGAAAATACTAGTAAGATTTATGAATTTACTGAAGATTATCTTGATATATTTTTAGCTTTAACTTCATCTGGCCCTGCAATTATCGCTTTAATTATAGAATCATTAAGTGATGGTGGATTGAGCGGTGGATTACCAAAAAGACTTTCAGAAAATCTTGTAATGGACATGATACTTGGAACTATCAGTTTAATAAAAGAAAAAAAACTTAATACCTCAGAACTTAAAAATTTAGTAACCTCTCCAGGTGGAACAACTATTTCTGCCTTACGGGTTTTAGAAAAAAAAAGTGTAAGGTCAGCATTAATCGAATCAATAGTTGCAGCTAGTAATCGAAGTAAAGAATTTAGTTAGTTTTTGAAAGTATCTTTTAAGTTTTTATAAACTTTCTCAAGCGAGTTTATATTTTGAGAAATTGTATATCTTTCAATTACTCGCTCTCTAGCTTTTTCCCCAAGATTTTTTGTAAATGTGGGGTGTTCTACAAGAATAGGTATTATAGTTTTTAGTTGCGAAGTTACATTATCAGTTGAAATTACTATTCCTGCTCCATTATCTAAAACTTCACCATCAGCTCCAGCATCTGTTGCTACACATGCAGTGGCAGTAGACATTGCCTCTAAAAGTGACAAAGATAAACCCTCTACTAAGCTGGGTAAGAAAAATACCTCTGCTATTTGCATTATCGCTATTCTAGTTTCCAAATCTAATTCGGCACCCCACCAAATTACTTTTTCTTTATTCAGGTTAGAAAAACTATTTTCAAGTGTTGGCTTCATTGGTCCATCTCCAACAATAACTAATTTGCAATCTTTGTTTTTTGTTTGGCGCCAAGAACGCAAAAGAGCTTCGATATTTTTCTCATTTGCAATCCTTCCCATGTATAAAAAGATTCTTTCATTTCCTAGTTTGTTTTTTACTTGAGCATATTTTTTATTTTTTTCGCAAATAGGTTTCCAAATATTTTCATTAACTCCATTTGGAATAATTATTTGTTTTTCTTTAGGTACTCCTAATTTTTCAAGAACATTTTTTTGAGGTTCAGAAAAAACTATTATTTTATCGAACTTTGCTAAAGAGGGAGCATAAAGTTGATATGTTAATTGTTGAGTGCTTGCAGTTAAAGTTCTATTTTTTGTATCAAATGCTGGATGAAATGTGCCTACAAGTGGAACTTTAATTTCATTACAAAGCTCTGGAAGTCTAAAGTCTAAAGGAGATAAAGTTAGGCTTGCATGAACTATATCAGGTTTTAATCTCTCCAATGATAGCCTTAGCTCCTTTTCTGCTCTTGGGGAGGGTATTGTATAAACTTGGGACTTAATTAAATATGGAAGACTTACATCAGGGTCATTTGCAAGAAATAATGGTTTTGATGGATTTGAACTAGAAGGATTGTCAAAATGAATAAAACTAATTTTATGCCCTCTTGCCTTCAATTCCTTAGTAGTTGTATTGCCATAGGTTACATTTCCGCAAAAAGGGGATTTTTTACCCAACCAAGCAATATGTGCCACATTATTGAATTAACTATTTATTAAGTTAACAGTCAGAGTTCCCAAGATGATAATTTTTAAATTTATTAAAGATTTACAAAAATGCTAACTATATATTTCTCTCAACATTTTTAGTGAAGATAAATCTTTCTCTAGTTGAGTAGAAATCCAAGTCTCAATAATGAATAATATTTTAAGCCAAACGTTTTTAGGTCCTAGCAATTCTCCATTTGATTTTATTGGCAATTCGGGGAAAAGAAGTCTCTGTAATAAAGCAACTTCAGATGCATTTATTTTTAGATTACTTTGAGGATCTTCTATTGATGAAAACCCTTCACTTGGCAAAAAATAACAACTCCATTCCCAATTTCCTATAGGTGGAATAATAGGTTCACCAGTTTTACAGCAATGATGAATAGGTAAATTAATACCCCCGATGGCTAATAGATGGATTAAAGATTGAATACTCATTGAGAGCATTTTAATATCTTCTTCTTGAGATCCTTCATATAAATAAATCCTATCAAGATGTGCAAGAACACAAGATAAATAGTTTTGTTGCTTGTCATTATTACCTACTAATAAAAATGTTAATTCAGTTATTGCTTGCGCGGCTGTAAGACATTCAATATTTTTCCCAAGACCCGAATAGCTTTTTAAAATTTTTATTTGACGTACAGATTTAAGATTTCTTTTGCCAAAAATCTGAAGGCTTAAATATGTTAATGGCGAAGCCGCGGCAAGACTACTTTTTGGACGCCTAGCACCAGGTACTGCTAATCTAATAATTCCTTTTTCATCACTAAGAATAGTTATTAATCTATCATTCTCGCCTAATGGAGATGCTTTAATACAGAGACCTTCTATTTTGCACTCACCAGAACCAGACATTTAATTAACTTTTAATTCTTGAAAAATCTCACAAAAATTAGAAGTTCCCACGCAACTAATTCCATTATCAAGCAAATCAATAACTTGTTTCAGTTTTTTTATACCACCTACAACTTTGATTTGATTTTGGGCGCCTGTGATTTTAAGTATTTCGGCTACATCATTAGATGTAATAGGATCCCCAAAACCGTCTCCGAATTGAAAATTTTTTATTCCTAATTCCAAACATATTTCTATAGAACTATACAAAACTTCTTCTTGAAGTTTTGATTTATTTAGGATTATTGAAACTGGTAATCCAGATAACTTAACTTGCTCAATTTCACCAGCGAAAGTTTCTAAATTTCTTTTGGATAAATTTATAAAGTTTGGGATATATTCAATTCGGTTTGCACCTTTATCTTTTGCAAAACAAACTAATTCGTTAATGAATGAAACTGGTAAATCTGCTAAAGGGTAAGAAATAAGAGCATTTATGTTTACCCTGTAATTACTCAAACGGTTTTTAAAATCAGTTAAATAATTAAGTGAAGTAGAAATATTCTTGATGTTATATTTTTGAATTAAATCGCAATTCGCACAAAAACTATCCCATGTTAGGTAAGGATTAATAAGAATTGCATGGATTTTCTCATTTAATTCATATTCAATATTAGGCATTTAAAAGTTATTTAGATTGAATTAGGCCATAGCCTCCGTGATTCCTTTTATATATGACTTGAAGTTCATTATTTTTCTTATTTCGAAAAACATAAAAATCATGATCAATTAAATCTAATTGTTTTCTTGCTTCTTCTGACGTAATTGGAGCCATTTCAAAGTATTTATTTTTAATAGATGGTTCAGGGAGAGTGGCTTCTCTTCCATCTTCGAATAAATCTTTGTCAAAAAAGTTTGATGCCCCACCTTCAGTTTGGAATGAATCTTTATTTTTAAGATGATGATTATGAATTGTTTTATTGTTTCTTTCTTTGTATTTACGTAATTTTCTACAAAGTTTATTTGAAACCAAATCAATACTTGAGTATAGATTTTCAGTTTTTTCTTCAGCTCTGATTACAGTCCCGTTTGCGAAAATAGTAACTTCTGCAGTTTGGAATGAGACTCTTGGGTTCTTTTCTATTGAAAGGTGTATATCCGCTTCTTTAACGATATCCTTATAGTGATGAGTTGCTTTTTCTATCTTTGCCTCGGTATATTCTTTTAAGGCTCCAGTGAGCTCAAGATTCCTTCCATGGATTAAAATTTTCATAACTAATCTAAAAATATTTACTTACTTTCTAAATCTACTTAAATATGGTTAATAGAACAGCAATAATTAAACAACCTGATAAAATTACTTTTTTCAATGATGTTTATAAATTACAAAAAGAATATCAGGAGGCATTGATATTAGATAACTCTAATCCTGATTTTATTTGGATAGGGGAGCATAAACTCTGTTATACGTTGGGTAGAGGATCTAATTACGGTAATTTATTATTTTCTCTGAATGATGTTAATTATGATGTTTTTAAGATTGACAGAGGAGGTGAGGTTACTTGTCATATGCCAGGACAATTAGTGACTTACTTGGTTTTAGATTTGAAAAATTTTAATAAAGACTTAAATTGGTATTTAAGAAAAATTGAAGAAATTATTATAAAAATTCTTGGAACTTTTAATATAAATTGTCACTCTAGAAAAGGGTTTACTGGTGTTTGGATAGGAAATAAGAAAATCGCCTCAATTGGAATAGGGTGTAAAAGATGGATTACGATAAATGGATTTTCAATCAATTTTGACTGCGAATTAGAAAATTTTAATAAAATTATCCCCTGCGGAATAGAGAATTGTCTAATGGCAAATATGATTGATTACAACAAAAATTTAAATTTTCAAGAAGTCAAGAGAATTGTTAAAAAAATCATTCAGGAAGAATTTAATTTTGATTTTGTAGCAAAATAGAAAATAAAATTTCAAAAGCAATTGAATATGAGTGATTTAGCTTATTGGCCTTCAGTCAAACCTCTTTTTAAAAAAGATAAATTTGCTAAAAATAGAGATTTTATTGGAAATCTAAATCATATAGATCAAATTTGGGAAAATTTAAAATTTAAATGTGGTGATACTTTAGCTGTTTGCGATTTAAGAGGGAAATACAAAGAAAAATTATCTTATTCCGAGCTGGCTGATTTAATAACAAAAGTCTCATTATCTTTTAAAAATTATGGGTTAGTAAAAGGTGATGTAGTTACCGTAATATCTGAAAATTCTCCACGATGGCTAGTAGTAGATCAAGGCTTAATGCGCTTAGGAGCTATCAATGCAGTTAGAGGTATTAATTCTCCTTCAGTAGAATTAGAATATATTATTAAGCACTCTAATTCAAAAGGACTAATAGTTCAATCTAAGGAAATTTGGCAAAAGTTAAACAACAAAGAAGAATTAAAAAAAAGACTGAAATTTATAATCAATTTAGAGGATGAGCAATTTGAAAGTTTGATAAGTTGGAGTCAATTTATAAGTACTGTAGAAAAAGTAAATTCGCAAGATAATAATATTGAAAAATTTAATCCAGATATTGATGACGTCGCTACTATTCTTTATACCTCTGGGACAACAGGAAAACCTAAAGGTGTTCCCTTAACTCATGCAAATTTTTTACATCAAATAATTAACTTAGCCTATATCGCTGATCCAGAACCTGGAACTTCTGTTCTAAGCGTATTACCTATCTGGCATTCTTATGAGAGGAGCGCTGAATACTTCTTTTTTTCATGTGGTTGTTCTCAATACTATACAATTCCAAAATTTCTGAAAGATGATATTACGCAAATAAAACCTGTTGTAATGGCCACTGTACCAAGACTGTGGGAGGCAATACATGATGGGTTTTTTCAGGCGTTGAAAAAAATGCCCTCTAGGAAGCAAAAACTCATTAAGTTTTTAATAAGTAATAGTTCAGTTTTTAAAAAAAGTATAAGAAAGATAAGAAATTTAGATATCAATGAAATAACTCTCAAATCAAAAATCCCCTTGCTGGCTTCTGTTATTGGCCGATATCCTCTTCATAAATTGTCGACTATTTTTTTATGGCCGAATATTATCAGACAACTATGCGGTGAAAGACTGAAATTTCCTATTAACGGTGGAGGCGCATTGCCAGAACATGTGGATCTTTTTTTTGAGTCTTTAGGAATCGATGTTTTGGTAGGGTATGGCCTTACAGAAACTAGTCCAGTATTAACATGTAGGAGAAGAGAATTAAATGTTAGAGGATCATCCGGACAGCCTCTAGCATTTACAGAAGTCAAAATAGTGAATGATGATAAAAAAAAGATTCTGAAGTTCAGAGAAGTTGGAAAAATTCTTGTTAAGGGACCACAAGTAATGAAAGGGTATCTTAATAACGAATTAGCTACTAAAGATGTTTTATCGAAAGATGGATGGTTTGATACTGGTGATTTAGGTTTTCTAATACCAAATGGGTCTCTTTTTATAACAGGTAGAGCTAAGGATACAATCGTTCTTTCCAGTGGTGAAAATATAGAACCAAATCCTCTAGAGACCGAAATTCTTAGTTCTGAATTTATTAATCAGGTTCAACTAGTAGGACAAGATAAGAAATGTTTAACAGCACTTGTGGTACCTAATATCGAAATGGTTAAAAGCAAGTTTTTGGAAGAAGACCTTTTAAAATTAAACCTGAATAAGAATATTGGTACATTTTTCAAATCACAAATTAATAATTTGCTTAAAGGTCGATTAGGGGCAAGATCAGAAGAACAAATATTAGATTGTTATTTTGTTGATGCCTTTACTCTAGAAAATGGATTGTTAACACAAACTCTTAAACAAAAAAGAAAAGAAATAGAAAAAAAGTATTCATTACAAATAGAAAATATGTATGAAAACAAATTTAGTAAGAAAATTTGATTTGTTCTATCTATATTGAAAAGGTAATTTAATTTTTTATGGAAACAAAAAACTCAATATCTATAAAACGCTCAATAGCTATTAAAGCTGTAGTTACACCAACTTGGAAGGAAGATGCTGAAAAAGAATTAAGTAAAGCAATTTCAAACATTGATCAGCAATTATCGCAACTGGAGCAAGAGGGGCAGCAAATAGTAAATAATATTAGATCCCAATCGGTTAATCCCCTAGATCCAAGAGTTCAAGAACAGGTTAGTCAGGTGCAACAACAAGTTGCAGCAAAACGAAATGAAATTGAAGAACAAAAAAGAAATCTTCTTCAACAACAGAGTCAAGTTCGCGAATTAAAAATGGACGAAATTGTTGATCAAGGGCAAGTGGATAGTTTCTGTGATGTCACTGTGGGAGACAATCTTATTGAAAAAATGCAAGTATCGATTACGGTTAAAGATGGAATTATTCAATCTATAGATAATAATTAAAGAGAAGATTTAGTATTTTTGATAAATATAAGTAAATCTTAAGTTCGAAAAGTTTTAAATTCTAATAGATCTAAATTATTACTTTCTTAAGTTTTAAGAGTTCCCACTGTGAACATGATTTCGTATAATTAGAACAAGAGTTTAAAGGGTTCTTAACCAAAAAAACTTTAGGAAGTTTGGTAGAAATCCCTTGAAACTTATGCAATAACAATTTTCTTATGTCTCACGAAATATTCATGCCTGCCTTGAGTTCTACTATGACAGAGGGCAAGATTGTGGAATGGTTGAAAAATCCAGGGGATAAAGTTGAAAGAGGTGAATCTGTCTTGGTTGTTGAATCTGACAAGGCAGATATGGATGTTGAATCTTTTCAAGATGGATATCTTGCGGCTGTTTTAATGCCTGCTGGCAGCACTGCACCAGTAGGAGAGACTATCGGTCTTATTGTAGAAAATGAGGATGAGATAGCTTCTGTTCAAGAACAAAATAAGGGAAAACAACCCGAAGTTTCTAGTTCGGATCAACTTGAATTGGTAAGCAATAAAACTGAAGAAAAACCTGTGATTCAAAGTCCAATTGTTGAAAAACAAAAAAAAGAAGTCGTATTAATGAGTGAAAAGGCAGCCTCATCTTTTAATAGTGATCAAATAAATGCTGCTACGAGTAATGTTTCTTCGAGGGTGATTGCATCTCCAAGAGCTAAAAAACTTGCCTCTCAAATGGGCGTTGATTTAGCAAAGGTTCATGGATCCGGACCTCACGGAAGGATTCAAGCCGATGATATTTTAAAAGCTAATGGCCAACCAGTCTCTATACCATGGATAGGTGAAGGTGGTTCTCCTGCAAGTATACCTGGTGCAAATTTGGGAGTTGAAAGTAAACCAGAATCTTCAGGAAATAGTTTTGGTAATCCAGGAGAAACAGTTCAATTTAATACTCTTCAGAAAGCGGTAAATAAAAATATGGAATCTAGTTTAGATGTGCCATGTTTTAGGGTGGGTTATTCCATTAACACAGATAAATTAGATAATTTCTACAAAAAAGTAAAACAGAACGGAGTTACTATGACTGCTTTACTAGTAAAGGCAGTTGCAAAGACACTAAAGAAACATCCTCAAGTTAACTCAAGTTTTTCAGAGAATGGAATTTCTTATCCAGAAAATATAAATATTGCTGTTGCTGTTGCGATGGAAGATGGTGGACTAATAACTCCAGTTTTAAAAGAACCATGCAATACTGATTTATTTGAATTGTCTAGGGAATGGAAAGATCTCGTAAAAAGATCAAGATCAAAACAATTAGAACCTGATGAATACTCAACGGGAACCTTCACTTTATCTAACCTTGGGATGTTTGGAGTTGATAGATTTGACGCAATTCTTCCTCCAGGTACCGGTGCTATTTTAGCCATAGCATCATCGAAACCAACCGTTGTTGCTAATAGTGATGGTTCAATATCTGTTAAAAAAATAATGCAAGTAAATCTAACAGCTGATCATAGAGTGATCTATGGAGCTGATGGAGCTTCATTCTTAAAAGACTTGGCTTCCCTAATTGAAGATGAGCCAGAGACTCTTGTCTCCTAAATTTAATTGATTTCTCAAATTAATAATGAAGAAAGAGATTATAAGCTTGAAGCTTATGATTATTTACTTGATCCTTCATTAATTGCTAGTAAACCTTCTGCAATTAGGCATGAATCAAGATTGATGATAGTTAGAAATAGTTTTTTAGAAGAAGACTGTTTAACTAATAAATTTACCAAGAATCTTTTAGATGAATTTAGAGAAGGGGATCTTGTAATTGTAAATAATACTAAAGTTATGAAAGCTAGGTTAAAGGTTGAATTAGAAAATAAGATATTAGTCGAATTATTAGTTTTAGAAAAATCCCATGAATGTGTTTGGTTATGTTTGGCAAAGCCAGCAAAAAAGTTAAAAATAAACAGAAAATTAAAATTAAAATCTCCATTAGCACAAGATATTAATTTGATTGTTGATGGAGTTGATGAAGAAACTGGAGGGAGATTTATTAAATTTCCGGAAAATATAACTTGTCTTAATTCAATGAATGAACTTCTTGATAAATACGGGGAAATCCCTCTTCCTCCTTATATAAAAAATTCCGAAGAAGAATCTTTTCATGAGAAAAGTTATCAAACTGAGTATGCAACAAATCCGGGGGCAGTTGCTGCACCAACAGCTGGTTTACACTTAAGCAAAAGTCTTATTTCCAATCTAAAAAAAAAAGGCGTAATAATCTTACCGATAACTTTGCACGTGGGTTATGGAACATTCAAACCAATTGATCAAGAAGATTTAAGTAACTTAAAACTTCACAAAGAATGGGTAAGTGTTAATAAGGAAGTAGTGGAGGAAATAAAAAGAATAAAGAAAACAGATAGAAAAATAATTGCTATTGGTACAACTAGCGTAAGAGCTCTTGAAAGTTGTTATTCTCACGAAATTAATGACTTTATTCCAATAGCTAAATACGTAGATTTAGTAATTAAGCCAGGTTATAAATTTAAGGTAGTTGATGGATTATTAACTAATTTTCATCTCCCTAAAAGTTCATTATTACTTTTAGTAAGTGCAATGATTGGTAGAGAAAGATTATTAGATCTCTATAAAAAAGCCATAAAAGAAAAATTTAGATTCTTCTCTTATGGCGATGCTATGTATATTTCACCAGATTCACTACTGGAGAAAAAATAGATTTAGGCTTTGACTGGTTCTTGAATGATTCCGCTTGGAACTTCAGTAAACATAATTGATGATAAATACCTCTCTGCTAAATCAGGTAGAACAACTACAATTGTCTTCCCAGCATATTCATCTTGTTCAGCTAATCTAACAGCAGCAGCAGCGGCAGCCCCACAAGATATTCCTACTAAGAGACCTTCCTCTTTAGCTAACCTAAGAGCCATCTCAATTGATTCGTCATTTGTTACTTGTTCGACCTTATCAACAATTGATAAGTCAAGGTTCTTAGGAATAAATCCTGCTCCAATTCCTTGGATTTTATGTGGTCCGGATTTAACCTCTTCTCCATTCATTGTCTGTGTAATAACAGGACTGTGTGATGGTTCTACAGCTACAGAAGTAATATTCTTGCCCTTCTCTTGCTTAATGTATCTTGAAACTCCTGTAATTGTGCCGCCAGTTCCAACCCCTGCAACTAGGACATCAATTTCACCATCGCAATCATCCCAGATTTCTGGTCCAGTAGTTTTGAAATGAATTTCAGGGTTTGCTGGATTATCAAATTGACCTGGCATGAAATATTGAGAAGGATTACTTTCTGCAATTTCTTTAGCCTTAGCTATTGCTCCAGGCATACCTTTAGATGCCTCTGTTAAAACAATTTCAGCACCCAACACTGCCATAACCCTTCTTCTTTCAATTGACATGGATTCTGGCATTGTAAGGATCAGTTTATAACCTCTTGCTGAAGCAGTAAAAGCTAGAGCAATTCCTGTATTTCCAGAAGTTGGCTCAACAATAGTTTTGTCTTTTGTAAGTTTCCCACTTTTCTCGGCATCCCAGATCATGTTTGCGCCGATCCTACATTTGACACTATAAGCAGGGTTTCTACCTTCAATTTTTGCAAGTACTGTAGCTTTCGCGTTTTTAGTAACTGATTTTAATTTTACTAATGGAGTGTTTCCAATAGCAAAACTGTTGTCCTCATAAATTTTTGCCATTTATATATTAAGAAAATATATATTAATACTAACTATTATTCAGAAAAAGAGTATATAAGTTTCTATACGGTAAATACTAGGAATTTATAAATTATTTAGTGCTTCAGAAAAGGTTTTCCATAATTGATCTTGGTCTTCTAATCCAACTGATACTCTAATAAGGTGCGAGGGTATACCAAAACTTTCAGCCCAATCCAACTCGTCATAATGTGCTAGTAAAACATAAGGACAAACTAGAGTAAATTTTGTACCTAAACTAGGTCCTTTAGATACTTTTAGAGAATCATAAAATTTTTTAGCTTTGTTCAATCCTCCATTTAATTCAAACGATAATAAGCAGCCGTATCCCCCATTAGAAGTAAGTAAAGAATTAAAATTTGGACAATTTTCAGGATGGAAAATATTTTTAATCTCGCTATGATTCTCTAATCTTTTTTTTAATTCTAAACATGCTTTATTTTGTTCAAAAACTCTTTGATTTACATCTCTACTAACTTTCTCTAAATAAACTATATCTCCATCGGAAAGTATTGGAATATTAATCTCGTTTAATGCATTTCTAAACTGCTCAATCCATTTGCTTTTTGGATTTAGTATTAATGATCCAGCAAGAATATCACCACTTCCTGAAAAAATTTTTGTAAGTGAAGTAAAAACTATATCTGCATGTTCTATGGAATTTATATTTAAATTCGAACCAATTGTATCGTCAACAATTAACGGAATATTTAGCTTTTTTGCAATTTTTGAAATTTTTTTAATGTTTACACATTTGAGCATTGGATTACTTGGAAGTTCAATAATTAATGCTGATGGATTTATTCTTTTGATTTCTAATTCAATATCTGCGCAATTTTCTTCTGTAATTAACTTTGCTCCGTGAAAGATTTTCATTGGTAATTTAAGTACATCTACATATGGAAAACCAACTTGGAGTGTTGGTTTAGCTGGAAATAATTTATATATGATTTCTAATGATGTATGCAATGCAGACATTCCAGATGAAGTTAAGTGAATATCATTAGAGTCAATTTTTGTAGATTTAGAAATTCTATTTTTTATTCTTTGAGAACATTCATTTACGTAAGATTTTGGAGGGTAATCTTCAAGACCTAGTTCTATAGCGGCAGCTCTTGAAGATAGACCAAGACCAGTATGTTGCCAAAAATATTTTGCATAAATACTTCCTTCTTTTTCAGTTATTAAGAAAGCTAAATTATTTCTTTTTTCTATTAACGAGAATTGTTCGGAAGTATTTCTATCAATGTATTTTTTAGCTTTAAAAGCTATTCTTTCATTCGGATATGGCCAGATACTTTTATTGTTGTAGTAATTTTCCTTTTTTACTTTTTCGCATAATCTTTTCACTATGGGGTTTAGCCCGAATCGTGGGTAAATGGACTTCAATAAATTCATACATTCTTGATCTTTTTCCTCGTAATTTATTACATCATTCCAAGTTGGTAATGCTACAGAAACAGCATGAATACTATCAGGAATTGCATATCCCAACTCTAAATTTTTCCATATAGGTTTTTTAAGTAAATCTCTCAATTTTCAGAATTTATTTAAAGCAAATAAAATGTCTGAGATTAAATCGTTTGTATCTTCACATCCAATTGATAATCTGACAAGAGCATCATCTATCCCTAGTAGATTTTTTGTTTTGTCATCAACAGAAGCATGAGTCATCGTTGCAGGGTGACAAATTAAACTTTCAACTCCTCCAAGGCTTTCTGCTAGAGAGAAATATTTGAGAGATTTGCAAAATTTAAAAGTATCCTCTTTATTTAAATTTAATTTTAGGGTGATCATTGAACCTCCAGATTTCATTTGCGATTTTGCTAAATTAAATTGCGGATGTTCTTGATTAAAAGGGTAAATTACTTTACTAATAATTTTATGATTACCTAATTCTTCAGAAATAAATTCTGCACTTTTAGTTTGTTGTTCGATTCTTAAAGGAAGAGTTTTTACTCCTCTCGTAATGAGCCAACTATCAAAAGGAGATGGTTGAAGCCCAAGAGCTTTTTGAGAGAAAAGCATCTTACTATTCCATTCCTCATTATTTGTCAGTACTGCTCCACCAAGTGCGTCACTATGTCCATTTATGAATTTTGTTGTGCTTATAAGCGATAGTGTTGCACCTAGGTCCAATGGTTTTTGAATAAGCGCTGTAGAAAATGTGTTGTCTACAACTACTGGTATTTCGAGTTTATTCGCTTCATCACAAATCGCCTTAATATCGAGTACCTTCAAAAGTGGATTAGTTGGACTTTCTAGCCATATCAATGTTGGCTCGAAGTTTGAAATCTTTTTGATATTGTTTTCGTTTGTAAAATCTGTGTATAAAACTTCTAGTCCAAATTTCTTGAAAACTTTTTCGAACATCCTCACTGTACAACCATAGAGATTTGACTCGCAGAGTATCTTGTCACCTGATTTTAGTGTTGATGAAACTGCAGTTACCGCGCTAATTCCAGATCCAAAAACTGTACAGTATTTAGAATCTTCTATTGATTTAAGGATGTTTTCTAGAATTCTAAAGTTTGGATTGCCTGATCTGGTGTAGTCGAAATTATCTTTATTTCCATGCTTGAAAGTAGATGTAGAAAAAATAGGAGGCATAACGCATCCAGTTTCTTCTGCAAATGTTTCCCCATGGTGAATAGATAAGGTCTTAAAACCTGGCTTTTTTATATTATTTTCCTTATTTCCCATTATTTTTAAAAATAAGAATAAAATTAAATCTCTCATTCTTTTTAATGAGAGATTTAATAATCCAAAGAAAAGTAGTATTAAACTTTTCTTGAATAATATTCAACAACTAGTAGTTCGTTTATTTCAAGAGCCACCCACTCTCTATCGCACTTCCCATTTATTTTTCCCGTTAATTTGGGCTTGTCTAAATCAAGATGAGGTGGGACATTTGCTAAACCAGGGAATTCTATATTACCTTCTACAAGTTTTTTACTTGCTTTGTTTTCTTTAATTCCGATTACATCGCCTGATTTGCATTGATAACCAGCAATATCAAGAACCTTTCCATTAACTGTTACATGGCCATGATTTACTAATTGTCTTGAGCCTGGAATGGTACCTCCAAAACCTAATCTAAAACAAACATTATCAAGTCTGTTTTCTAAAAGTCTTAGTAGATTAGTTCCTGTAGATCCTTCTTGAGCCCTAGCTTTTTTCACATAACGTACTAGTTGTTTTTCAGAAACTCCATAATTAAACCTAAGTTTCTGCTTTTCTTCTAGACGAATTGCATATTCTGATCGCTTGCGACGGGCTTGGCCGTGCTGACCTGGAGGATTAGACTTCTTTGAAGCTTTCCTGGTGAGACCTGGTAGTTCTCCCAAGCGACGCGTAACCCTTAATCTGGGGCCGCGGTATCTTGACATAATTTTAAATTAAATAGAAAATTGCAATAAATTGGATAATTGATTAAATTCAATTAAACTAATTACTACTTGAAACATTATTTTACATCATTAAAGTGTTCAAAACTATTAATAAATCAATTACTTCTATACTTCTTTTTATGATTTCGTTTTATCAAAAGTGGTTTTCTCCTTTTTTCGGACCAAGATGTAGATTTATTCCAAGTTGCAGCTCTTATGGATATGAGGCAATTACTAGACATGGTCCTTGGAAGGGAGGGTGGTTAACTTTAAAAAGATTAAGCAGATGTCATCCTTTAACTCCCTGTGGATGTGACCCTGTGCCTGACTAAATGAATGAAAATATTTATTTTTGTTAGGCAGGGATGTTGCCTATGTGATTCATTAAAAAACAAACTGGCAAAAATAAATCTTAATGAGTTATTCCCTAATCTAGAGGAGCTTAAAGAAATTGATATTGATAGAGTCGATTTATATAAAGATAAATATAAAAAATATGATTATGAAGTACCTGTTATTGCTGTTGAAGGAATTAGGTCCGAGGAGATTATAGAATTGCCTCGCATTTCTCCAAGACTAAAAGATGATCAATTAAAGAATTGGTTTCAAAAAAATATTAGTACCATTCTGGAGAAATAATTTTTCATATGAGATCTATAAAATTACATAAACTTTTAGATTTGGTAGGAATTATTCCTTCATTAGATTTAATCGATCAAGAAATAAATAATATTTCTTTTAACTCTAAAGAAGTACAAAAAGGAACTTTATTTTTAGGTATGCCTGGTTTAAATGTTGATGGAGGAAAATATTGTATTGAGGCAATTGAAAATGGCGCAGAGGCTGCCATTATTGGATCTGCTGCAAACGAGAAAATTGGATCTATTGATCGAGAAAGGATTTTGGTTATAGAGGATAATTTAGATTATATTTTTGGTCAAATAGTAGCTGAGTTTTGGAATAGACCTTCAAGAAAACTTAAACTTATTGGTGTTACGGGTACAAATGGAAAAACGACAATTACTTTTTTATTGGAATATCTTTTAAAAAAATTAGGAAAAAAGACTGCATTATTTGGGACCTTGCTCAATAGATGGCCTGGCTTTTCAGAAGTGGCTCTTCATACAACTGATTTCGCCGATAAACTCCAAAAAAAATTAAATGCTGCCGTCGAGGCAGAATCTGAATTCGCGATATTAGAGGTAAGTTCTCATTCTATTGCTCAAAACAGGATATCAGGATGCGAATTTGAGGCGGCAATTTTTACTAATTTAACTCAAGATCATCTTGATTATCACTCAGATATGGAATCATATTTTCAAACAAAAAGAAAATTATTTTTCCCACCTTACTTAAAAGAAAAAGATGGGATTTGTGTATTAAATCATGATGACCATTGGATATCTAAATTATCATCTGATCTTGAAAAAAGATCTTTATTAGTCTCTACAAAGATTACTGAAAGTGAATTTGAAAATGATGATTTTTTTTTCGTAACAGATAAAAAATTTACTGAAAGTGGTTCCACCTGTATTTTTCATACACCTAGGGAAAAAATTCAACTTTTTGTTCCACTTGTTGGTGAATTTAATTTAATGAATGCGATTCAAGCAATAACAATTTTGTATAAACTTAATTTTTCTTTAAAAGATCTATCAAAGTTAATACAATCTTTCCCTGGTGCTCCTGGGAGAATGGAGAAAATACAAATTGATGATAATGACGTTTCAAAATCTCTTCCAACAGTAATTGTTGATTATGCCCACACTCCTGATGGATTAAAAAAAGTTTTGCAATCAATTAAAAAACTTTGTGAAGGGAAACTGATAACTGTTTTTGGCTGTGGCGGAGATCGAGACCGTACTAAAAGGCCTTTAATGGGATCAATAGCTGAAGAGTTTTCTGATCAACTTTTTATAACTTCAGATAATCCAAGATCAGAAGAACCCCAAAAGATAGTAGATGATATTTTGATGGGTATAAAAGAAAGAGAAAAAATAATAATTGAGATTGATAGATTTAAAGCAATAAATAAATCTATTAAATTTGCCAATAAAGAAGATATTGTTTTAATTGCTGGAAAAGGACATGAAGACTACCAAATTCTCAATGATAAAGTTATTAATTTTGATGATAGAAAAATAGCTTATAAATTATTAAAAGAAAAAAGTAAATCTCAATAAAATTTCTAAATCAAATTAGAAAGATCTTTACGCAAATTACAAGAAAAGTTTCTTAGAATTAATGTAGTTATATTTAATAAAATGAAAGGCTTAGCCTTAGTTGTAGGCGCAGGTGGAATTGGAACGCAACTAGCTAAAGATCTGAATGAAAGTGAAAAAGATTTAGATGTTGTTCTGTGTGGAAGGAAAAGTGAATTTAATTCTTTTTGGGAATTAGACATAGAGGATTCTCAGTCCCTTTTGCAGTTGAAAAATAAAATATCAAATCATCCTTCAAAATTAAGACTAGTTATTAACGCTACAGGGAGACTTCATAGTGATTCTCTTCAACCAGAAAAAAGATTACAACATCTTGATAAAAAAAATATGATGGAAAGTTTTTCAATAAATGCCTTTTCTCCTATTTTGTTAGCTAAAACTATTGAAGAATTTATACCAAAAGATATTAATTTTAATTTTGCAAGTATAAGTGCAAGAGTGGGAAGCATTGGAGATAATCAAACTGGAGGTTGGTATTCATATAGAGCTGCAAAATCTGCACAAAATCAGTTTTTTAAATCTTTAAGTATTGAATGGGCTAGACGTTTCCCAAAGGCTACCATCACATTGCTTCATCCAGGAACAGTAGATACTGATCTATCTAGACCTTTTCATAAATTTGTTCCAGAGCATAAATTATTTAGTAAAGAAAAATCTTCCCAATTCTTGATCAATATTATTAAAAATCAAACTCCAGCATCTAGTGGAAAATTTGTTGCATGGGACAGCTCAGAAATTCCCTGGTAAATTAAATTTTATCTATATATTAAATAGAGCTGATTTGAGAGAATCATTATTATTTTGATTAATTCCTAATCATCTAAAATAGATTTATTTTCTCTTTTAAACTTTCTTTATAAGAATATTTGATTTGCTCCGTATCTTTTGCTTGATTAAATATTTAGTAGAAGGTTAATTTTTTATAATCATTTATTTTTTTTATATTATTGTCTTCAATATTCAAGGAGTAAAATAATGAAGACATACAAAACCTAAGATTATTGAGTTAAGAGGTCATTAAGAAAAAAATAAATTTATTTCTTAAAGATAACTTTTTCTTAAATTATTTACTTATTTAATTTCTAACTTCTCGGCCTTCCTCAATATTTGATTCTTTAAAAAAACAAGCGCATCTAATTTTTCTTCTTTTTCTTCAATATTTTTAAATTTCATTTCTGCAATTTCAATAATTGCTTTATTAACATTTTTAAGCTGTTTCTTAATAATTCTTTTTGGGGGTTTAATTGATTCCATTTGAATTATCATTTTCTTTATATTCTCTTTATTTTCTTGAAATGCAAGTACCTCTCATCAAAAAGTTTCTAATTATTTAATTTATAATTTTTTTAATTTCCATAGAAAGTAAATCAATCTCAGCTTCTGTAGTCATTTGATGTATGCATGCTCTAAACCATTTTGGATCTTCTAAAACTCTTATCCAAATTTTCTTTTCTCCAAGTTTCTTCACTAATTCATACTTATCTTCAATATTTTCGATATTAAAACTAACTATTCCATTTAAGTATTTTTTGTCTAAAACTAATTCAATTTCTTTTAAATGATTTAATTCATCCCAAAGTTTTTCACTTAACCTTTTAATATGTTCTTTTATTTCTTTTTCATGGCAGTCTTTATCGAGAAGATCTAAAGAATTCCGCAGCCCTGCAAGTAAAGGAATACACGAGGTGGCTACTTCAAACTTCCTTGCATCATTATGAAAAAGATTATCTGAAGGCTCATAGATGCCTTGTTCTTTTTTTAATGATTTCCAACCAATTATTGTCGGATCTGTTTCATGAATAAATCTATCTGAGAGGTAAATAGCTCCAAGTCCTTCTGGACCACATGCCCATTTATGAGAAGTTATTGAGTATAAATCAGAATAAAAAACTTCTTCTTCAATTTTTATGTGCCCAAAGGTTTGAGCACCATCAACAAGTAGATAAGAATTTTCTCGATTATTTTTTAATTCGATGGAAATTTGTTTTAATGGAACTTTATATCCAAAGTTCCATAAAATATGAGAAATAATAAGGATCTTAGTCTTACTATTTAGATTTTTTAAAATCTCTAAAATTATATTTTCGTCGTTAAGATTTTTAATTTTTTGGATTGGCAAAATTTTGAATATTAATTTATTTCTTCTGCAAAATTCTCGACTTGCAGCTACTACGCCAGGATGTTCACAGTCACTTATTAACAACTCTTCTCCTTCTTCTACTTTTATTCCCCAAAAAGGCAAAATCATTCCAGAAGAGATGTTCTCGGTTAGAGCTATATTCTTTGAATTCACACCTAATTTTTGAGCAATAATTTTTTTTGTGGTCAATATTTCTTTGTAAATAAAAGGCCACATATCATTGGTAAATGGTCCTAAGTCTTGGATAATTTCCCAAGTTTTAACCATTGCTTCTAAAGAAGATTTTGGTAATGGTCCTTGTCCACCATAGTTGAAATAATACTTATTTTTTAATGCAGGTATTTGATCTCTTAGATTATTTCTCATGGAAAATTTAAATTATATTTTTTAACCCTTGAATTTTTTTAAATATTGCCTACTAAAGTTACTGTTCTAAATTCAATATCCTCAATTACTTTCCAAGGTTCAGCACTCCTTTCTGCAAATTCTAAATTTTTAAATCCTAGTTCTTTAAAATCACTTATAAAGTCTGATTCATACCATGCTCCACTAATACATCCTGTCCATAGATCATGATCATTTTGCAATCTTAAAGGAACTCTTTTGTTAGATACAATATCGCTAATTGCAATTCTTCCATTATCGTTTAAAACTCTTTTTATATTAATTAGAAGGTTATTTCTAGATTCTGGACTTACCAAGTTCAAAACGCAATTACTTAAAATAATATCAACTGAATTATCTGCGATTAATGGATTTAAATCTTTATCTAATTCATCAAGTTTTTCAATTGATCCTTCCAGAAATTTTGTATTATTAAAACCTATATTTTTTGCAACTTCTTCAGAGGCTGATCTAGATAAGGAAAGCATGTCGTAATTCTGATCAACTCCAATAACTTTTCCTTCTTTACCAACAATTTGGGCACAAATAAAGGCATTTTTGCCGCTACCACTTCCAAGATCTAAAACTATATCATTTTTTCGAACATATTTTGTTGGATCTCCACATCCATAGTCTCTTTCTATAACCACTTGTGGAATTGCTTCAAGTAAAACAGGATTAAACCCAACTGGTGTACAAAGACAACTTTCTTTTTCTAATGCGGCTGACCCATATCTTTCTTGAATCGCATCTTTATGATCGAATTGATTAGGTGCTTTATTCGATATGTTTGTATTACAGCAACTTTCAGACATGTTTTTAAAAGGACTCAAATAAATATAGCCAAAAAAAAGCCCCTTAAAAAGGGGCTTTTAATTTGTTTAATTAAATTATTTAGTGTAATTAACACCTCTGTAATTTAATTCTGCTTTTTCATTACTTGAAGAAGCGTTATCCATTCTGTTGGTGTATACGTTTCTTCTGTAGGTAAGTTCAACAAGTTGCTTTTTAGCAGCTTCTTTGTTTTGAACGTAGTTTTTACCTCTGTAAGTTAAAGTAGTCATGATTCGATGTGACAACACGGCCATCCCCCGTTCCATGGTATGACTCGAACTGCGCCCTCAAAGAGGGTGAACGAAAAAGTAGCAAATGCTACCAAATTATTATAAGCTTATTTTTCTTTGGATGTCTAGCTTTTACAAATAGAAACGAAGATTTAATGTTTTTTTAATTATTATCTTAGGTAAATTTTTTTATAAATAGTCTCTAAAAAGGATTATGTTTATATTTGGTTTAATCTTTATGTAACTATTTTTTTATGACAGGATTTTTATATTTCTTGGGAAATACTTTAAGGTGGCCAGTGCTAAAGCCAAAAGAATTTTTTTCTCTACATGCGTATTTTTCAATTATTTATTTGATAACTTTTACTTTGAGTAAATATGATGTAAGCCAATCAAATTTAGTTTTTACTCTAGGAATTCTTGCACCTCTATTAATCGCTATTGGGCAAGGACTTCCAATTGATTGCCTTGATATGGAATCATCTTTGTTGAAGGAATTAAAAACTAAGTAGTATATTTTTCCAGTTAAAATTTTTATAAAACCTGGACAACTTCGCTTATTTCAGGAATCATTTCTTTTAACTTTCTTTCAATACCCATTTTTAAAGTCATAGTACTACTTGGGCAACTACCACATGCCCCTTGAAGTCTAACTTTGACGATTGGACCATCTATTTCTGCAATTTCTACATTACCCCCATCAGATATTAAAAAAGGTCTTAGCTCGTCAAGGACTTTTTCTACATTTTCGTTTGTCAGCGAGAGTGTTTCAGTACTCATAATTTTGGTTTAACTTTATAATAAGCCTAGAAAGAAATTTGATTAATTGCAAAAAAGATAATTTTCTGTTGTGACTTCATTTCAAAATCCCACTAATGACAATATCTACTTTGATGCAGTATTAGTAGGAGCAGGGATAATGAGCAGTACTTTAGCCCTCCTAATTTCAGAAGTTTCACCAGATAAAAAGTTTCTTATTATAGAAAAATTAAATGCTCCAGGAAGTGAAAGTACTGGTGCATTTAATAATGCAGGAACAGGACATGCTGCTAATTGCGAATTAAACTATACCCCTTTAGATGAAAAAGGGAATATAGAAATAGATAAAGCGCTCTCAATAAATCGTTCCTTTGAAAGATCCATGTCTTTATGGGCCTCCTTGTATCAAGCAGGGAAAATTGATATTAAAAAGTTTTTAAAATTTATTCCTCATATTAGCTTCGTGTCTGGTCAGGATAATATTTCTTTTTTAAAAAAAAGATTTCAGAAAATGACCGAAAATCCTGAATTTATTGATATGGAATTCTCTACATCTTTTGATGAAATTTCATCATGGGCTCCTCTAATAACAAAAGATAGGAATCCATTTACTAAAATTGCTGCTACAAGAATTGTTAGAGGAACAGATATCAATTTTGAGGCACTCACAAAAGAGTATTTGTCATTAGTTTCTTTAAATAAAAATGTTGAAATTAGATACAAAACAGAATTAGTAGATTTAAAGAAAATTGATAAAAAAAAATGGGAACTAGAAATTAGTTCAGAAGGCAGAAAAACTTCAATTAGAACTGGCTATGTTTTTCTTGGTGCTGGTGGAAAAACAATTAATTATTTACAAAAATCGAAAATCCCAGAAGCAAAGAGTTATGGTGGATTCCCTGTCAGTGGAAAATGGCTTATTTGTGAAGAAAAAGATCTAACAGAAAAACATAACTCAAAAGTTTATGGTAAGGCTGATATTGGATCACCACCAATGTCTGTACCTCATTTAGATACCAGATGGATTGATAATAAAAAACTTCTTTTATATGGACCTTTTGCTGGATTTACAACAAAATTTTTAAAGCAAAGTTCATACTTTGACTTATTTAGTTCGATTAAAAAGAATAATATTTTTTCTATGATAGACGTTGGTTTCAAGAACAATGATTTAATCAATTACCTAATATCACAATCTTTAAAGAGCCATAACTCAAGAGTTGAAAATTTAAAGAATATGATGCCATCAGCTAATCCTTCTGATTGGTATTTAAAAAATGCTGGTCAAAGAGTCCAAATAATTAAAAAAACTGAAAGTGGTGGCTCTTTGAAATTTGGAACGGAGATTGTGAATTCATCTGATGGATCATTATCTGCTTTGTTAGGAGCATCACCTGGAGCAAGTACTGCGGTTTCAATTATGGTTGAGGTTCTAGAAAAATCTGTTTTATTTTTAAACGACAAGCATAATCTTAAGAAAAAAATAAATGACTTAATTTATCCGGAACTATCAGACGCTGAGAATAACAGTTCCTACATAAAAGACATTAAAAAAAGAAATAATTCCATTTTTGGTTTCCATCCATAATTCTAATTAGCTAATATTAATCAAGATGTAATAAGAGGAGAATTTTTCTTTCTATATGACTGATATATCGGTTTCAAAAATTAGAAATTTCTGCATAATCGCTCATATTGATCATGGTAAATCTACCCTTGCCGATAGGTTGCTCCAAGATACCGGTACTGTGCAGCAAAGGGATATGCAAGAACAATATTTGGACAGTATGGATCTTGAAAGAGAGAGAGGAATTACTATCAAGTTACAGGCCGCTAGGATGAAATATAAAGCTGACGATTCTCAAGAATATGTTTTGAACTTAATAGATACACCAGGGCATGTTGACTTTTCTTATGAGGTCAGTAGATCTCTCCAAGCTTGTGAAGGAGCTTTACTAGTCGTTGATGCAAGTCAAGGAGTAGAAGCTCAAACCTTAGCTAATGTTTATCTTGCCTTAGAAAATAATCTTGAAATAATTCCTGTTTTAAATAAAGTTGATTTACCAGGTGCTGATGCTGAAAAAATAAAACAAGAAATAGAGGAAATTATTGGACTTGATACATCTAATGCAATAAATTGTTCAGCAAAAACTGGTGTTGGTATTAAAGATATTTTGGAAGCAATCGTAAGAAGAGTACCTGCTCCTCAAGATGAAATAAAACTACCTACAAAGGCACTCATTTTTGATTCTTATTATGATCCCTACCGAGGAGTTATTGTTTATTTCAGGGTGATATCTGGTTCTCTTAATAAGAGAGAAAAGATATTATTAATGGCCAGTAAAAAAAATTATGAACTGGATGAGATAGGAATAATGGCACCTGATCAGCAACAAGTTGATGAATTACATGCAGGAGAAGTTGGTTATTTAGCTGCTTCTATAAAATCAGTAGCTGATGCGAGAGTGGGAGACACTATTACTCTTTTAAATTCACCTGCAAATGATCCTTTGCCTGGGTATAAGACAGCAAATCCTATGGTTTTTTGTGGCTTATTCCCGACTGATGCTGATCAATTCCCAGATTTAAGAGTATCTCTTGAAAAGTTACAATTATCTGATGCAGCTTTAAAATATGAGCCCGAAACTAGTAGCGCAATGGGCTTCGGATTTAGGTGCGGATTCCTAGGACTTCTTCACATGGAGATTGTTCAAGAAAGATTAGAAAGAGAATATGACTTGGATCTAATCGTAACGGCACCATCAGTTATTTATAAGGTCAATTTAAATCAGCAGGAACATATCTTTATTGATAATCCTTCTACAATTCCTGATCCACAACTTAGAGAATCAATAGAAGAGCCTTATGTGAAAATGGAAATTTATGCTCCCAATGAATTTAATGGAACATTAATGGGTTTATGTCAGGAAAGAAGGGGAGTTTTTATAGATATGAAATACATAACAACAGATCGAGTCACCTTGATTTATGAAATTCCATTAGCAGAAGTAGTTACAGATTTTTTTGATCAAATGAAAAGCAGAACCCAAGGTTATGCATCAATGGAATATCATTTGATTGGCTATAGAAAGAATGACCTTGTTAGATTAGATGTCCTAATAAATTCAGAAAGAGCAGATCCATTAACTTCTATTGTTCATAAAGATAAGGCTTATGGAATTGGCAGAAGTTTAGTTGAGAAATTAAAAGAACTTATTCCAAAACAACAATTTAAAATACCTATTCAAGCATCAATCGGCAGCAGGATTATTGCAAGTGAAAGTATTAGTGCTTTGAGAAAAGATGTTTTATCTAAATGTTATGGAGGAGACATTTCTAGAAAAAAGAAACTTTTAAAGAAACAAGCCAAAGGTAAAAAGAGGATGAAGGCAATGGGTAAAGTTGAAGTCCCTCAAGAAGCTTTTATGGCAGTCTTGAAATTAAACCAGTAATTTTTTCAAATTTAAAATTTATAGCTATTTATTTTTAAAAGAATTGGGTATATTTCAGTTATATCTGTAAAAAAAAATTTTGGATATTAACTCATTTAATCGTGTCGGCGCAAATATCAGAAAAGCTGGATTTTTAATTGTACTTTTTTATCTTATTGTTGTTTTAATAATGAAATTTTTAGAGGCCAATAATTTTTTTGGTTATTCATTTTCAATGTTAAGCAATGATATCTTTGCCCCTCCTTCGCTTAATCATTTTTGTGGTACAGATAGATTAGGACGAGATGTTTGCCTAAGAACTTTGCAAGGATCGTCCCTAGCGATAGAAGTTGTATTCTTAGCTATTCTTTTTTCATTAAGTTTGGGTTTGCCATTGGGATTATTAAGTGGATATTTTGGTGGTTTTTTTGATAAATGCTTATCATTAATAATGGATACTATTTTTTCAATACCTGTAATTTTGCTTTCAGTTGTTGTGGCTTTTGTATTGGGTAAGGGTATCCTTAACGCAGCTTTGGCATTGTGTATTGTTTACTCTCCTCAATATTTTAGATTAATCAGAAATCAGACAATATTGGTTAAATCCGAAACTTATGTGGAGGCAGCTCAGGTTTCAGGAGCTGATGTTAAAACAATTGTTTTTAAATATATTTTCCCAAATGTAATAACACCTTTGCCTATTCTGCTTACCCTAAATGCTGCAGATGCTGTCTTGGTACTAGGGAGTTTAGGATTTTTAGGTCTTGGTGTTCCTGCAGATGTCCCAGAGTGGGGAAGTGATTTAAATCTTGCTCTTGCTGCTTTACCTACGGGTATATGGTGGACGGCTTTGTTCCCAGGTTTAGCAATGTTTTTTTTGGTTTTAGGTCTTTCTTTTATAGGCGAGGATCTTGAGGAAATTTTTGATAGTCAAAATTCAGAATAAAATTAATTATCAGAAAGGATC
Organism: uncultured Prochlorococcus sp.; assembly: GCA_902573565.1. Lineage (GTDB taxonomy): Bacteria > Cyanobacteriota > Cyanobacteriia > PCC-6307 > Cyanobiaceae > Prochlorococcus_A. The sequence continues at coordinate 10,107 of CACGKI010000002.1, read as the reverse complement.
AAGTTCTCCTTGATCATTTAACTTTGGATATTCTTTAGCTGATTTTTTATACACCGCAGCTAATTCTGGGTAACACCATTCAAAAAGTGTGTTTTGATATTCATTTGTTTTTAAACCTTCTCCATTAACTGGTAATAAACCTTTATTTTTTCTTTGACGAATAGCTTCAAATAATAATATGGAAGCAGCAACTGAAACATTCAGGGATTGAACCATACCTCTCATAGGAATAAAAATTGATTGATCAACCATTGATATAAGTTCATTACTTAGTCCCCATTTTTCTGCTCCTAAAACAAAACATGTATTTTGAGAATAATCAAAATTTCTATAATCTACTGATTCACTATTAAGAGTCGTTCCATATAATTTAAAACCCTTATTCTTTAAATCAGATATTGCTGCGATAGTGTTTTCATGATTATTTAGTTTTACCCATTTTTGACTTCCTTGAGCAGTACTATTAAAAGTCTTAACGGCATTCGTTTTGCTAATAAAATTTGCTTCGAAAACTCCTGCTGCATCACATGTCCTTAATATCGCGGATAGGTTATGTGGTTTATTGACATCCTCAACCAAAACTGTCAAGTTTTTCATTCGGCAATCTAAAACACTTTTGATTCGTTCAAATCTTCTTGGCAAAATTGACATTTATAATTTTTTCACACTTCTAAATTATATTCAAAAAATATTGATTACCTATTAAATCTCTTGGTTTATAATATTTTGGTAGTTTAAATTAATTCAATGGCATACATAGAATGGGACTATACATTAATAACAAGTATGGTAGAAAAACAAGGGTGGGATTTACCTGATCGTGAATCGGAAGAATGGAATAAATTTAACGATGAGTTAGGAGAAAAAATGAGAAGTGTTGGACTTGTTTTTGAAAAATATTGTAAATTTACTCCTGACGTAGGTGAAGGAGTTCATCTTCTAGATGACTGATTTAGAATAATTTTAAACCATTGATGTATCCCTTAATCAATGGCTTATTAATCTATAAGATAATATATTTTCCTTAAATTAGAACTGGCAATTATTAAGGCTTTATAAAGCTTGGCCTGCAAAAAAAATTTTTTATCCCACAAAAAAGTTTTTTAATTTCTATATTTGTATAAAAATATGAAAAATAAATTAACCTTTTTATTTGATGGTGGCTGTCCACTTTGCTTAAAAGAAATAAGTTTCCTAGAAAAGAGAGATATTTCAAATCAAATTGCATTTATAGATATTAATAGTAAAGATTACGATCAAAATCTTTTTAATGACATCTCATATTCAGAAGCTATGTCAAACCTGCATGGAATTATGGAAAATGGTGAAATTATTAGGGGACTAGATGTCCTTGCATATTCTTATGAATTAGTTGGTTTAGGTTGGGTTTATTTTCCCTTGAAGATTAAATTCTTATCTCCCATATTAAAACTGGTATACAGATATTGGGCAAAATATAGACTTCAAATTACAGGTAGATCCGATATTGAAAAACTTTGCACCTCCAAATGTGAACAATAAATATGGAAAATATCGATATAGACAGAATAATAGAAATGTGTTGGGAAGATAGAACACCCTTTGAAGCTATCGAGTATCAATTTGGTTTAAAAGAGGAAGATGCTATAAAAATTATGCGTCAAAATCTTAAACCAAAATCCTTCAAAGTCTGGAGAAAGAGAGTTTCGGGAAGAAATACAAAACATATGGCGCTTAAAGATTCAACTAGATTTAAATCTATTCATAAAAGAAAATTATAGATTTTGAAAAATCTTTCTACTAAAACTTGTCCCGTTTGCAATAGGCCGTTCGAGTGGCGTAAAAAATGGAAAAACTGTTGGGATGATGTAATCTACTGTTCAAAAAGATGCAGTAACAGGAAATCGCAAAGATGAAACAGGTATCAATTATTTTTCCGAATCAACTTTTTAGAGAAAGCCCAATCTTAAAAATAAATTGTGAAATTTTGATTATAGAAGACTCATTATTTTTTGGAAATGATAAATTTCATAAATTAATTAACCATAAAAACAAGTTAGTTTTTCATAGAGCTTCTATGCTCGCTTATAAAAAATATTTAGAAATATCTGGCTTTAAAGTTTTATATATCGAAAACAAGAATAAAATTTCTACAGTTGACTACTTATCGGAATTTATTAAAGATAAATATCAGAAAATAAATCTCATTGACCCTCATGATTTTTTAATAATGAAGAGGATTAATAATTTTGTTGACAGTAATAATTTAGAATTAAATCTTTTGCCTTCACCTATGTTTATGAGTAGTGAAGAATTAAAAGAGTTGTTTGCAGCAAATACAAAAAAACCTCTTATGGGCAGATTTTATGAGAATCAAAGAAAAAGCCAAAAGATATTAGTTAATTCGGATGATACTCCTGAAGGTGGTAAATGGAGTTTCGATGAAATGAACAGAAAAAAATTACCAAAAAAAATAAACATACCTGATATACCTAAATTACAAAAAAATAATTTTGTAATTAATGCAGAAAGGTCATTAGACCATTTTGATATTGAGTTTATTGGAGAAAGTAATAACTTTTTATATCCAACGAATTTTGAGGAGGCAGATGAATGGTTAAATGATTTTTTTAAACATAGATTTTTCTTATTTGGAGATTATGAGGATGCTATTTCTATAGAAAATTCTTTTTTATGGCATAGTTTACTTTCTCCCCTTTTAAATAGCGGCTTATTAACTCCAGATGTAGTAGTAAATAAAGCATTACTATTTGCAAAAAATAATAATGTTCCTATTAACTCCTTAGAGGGTTTTATTCGTCAAATTATTGGATGGAGAGAATTTATTTGTCTTGTCTATAAAAAGTATGGAACTAAGATGCGAAATAGTAATTTTTGGAATTTTGAAAATAAGCCAATTCCAAAATCTTTTTATCAAGGAAATACAGGAATTGAACCAGTAGACGTTGTTATAAAAAATATTATTAAATATGGTTATTGTCACCATATTGAGAGGTTAATGATTATTGGTAATTTCATGCTTTTATGTAGAATCCATCCCAATCAAGTTTATAAATGGTTTATGGAAATGTTTATTGATTCCTATGATTGGGTTATGGTCCCAAATGTTTACGGAATGAGTCAGTTTAGTGATGGAGGTATCTTTTCAACAAAACCATATATATCAAGCTCTAATTATGTTAAAAAAATGTCTAATTTTAAAAGTGGTCCCTGGTGTGAAATATGGGATGGCTTGTTTTGGAAATTTATTAAAGATAATGAAAGCTTTTTTAGAAAGCAATATCGTCTGGCAATGTTAACTAGAAATCTCGATAAAATGTCAGAGGAAAAATTAAATAATCACATAAAAACTGCCGATAAATTTTTGAATGATATTCAATAAATTAGGATTAATAATCTGTTGTTACTTTTGAAAAATTAAGAGAATATTATATTATTACGAAATATTACAGGCCGATGTTAAATTAAAAAAAACTTGATCAAAAATGAATATTGGAATACTTTTTTTGAAAAGTAATTTGACTGGAATTATTACTTTTTCAGAATTAGATTGGATAACAACACATCAATCTAATTTCACAAGGTTAGAGGAATCTATAGCTATTAAGCTTGGAAGAATGCTTGATGCAGGATCTATAAATATAGGTTGTCGTTTAAATTCCTGATTAAGTTTTATTTAATTAATGAAGTATGAAGAAGAGAAAAAATTATTTTTTCGGGAAAGAATTCATTCTTTAAATATCTTTCTTTTTTTAGGCTTTAATTTAACACTTATCTCTATTTTAGGTTTTATTTGGTTCAACTCCTCATTTGAAAAAATAGTTTAAATTTTAAAATTTTTTGTATATTAAAGTTAAGTTTAAAAATAAATTTATATTTTGAGTATTGGATATTTACAAAGGAAAGCAGCTTGGGAAATTTTATTAAAAGTTAGTTCTGGTGATTTTTCTGATCATGCTCTTGATAAGGTTTTAAAAAATTATCAATTTAATCCTCTTGATATTGCTTTTATTACTGAATTATCTTTTGGATGTATAAGGTATAGAAAATTTCTTGATCTTTGGGTGGATCATACATCAAAAATAACTCATAAAAAGCAGCCTCCGAAACTAAGATGGCTTTTACATATAGGTTTATATCAACTATTAAAAATGGATAAAATTCCATTTCCTGCAGCTATTTCAACCACTGTAGAAGTAGCTAAAAAAACAGATTTAAAAGGTCTAGCAGGAACTGTTAATGCGATATTGAGGAATGCATCTAGAAAATTAAAACATGAAATTCTTCCAAAATTATCTTCCGATAAAAAAGAAAGAATTTCATATCTTGAGTCATTGCCATTATGGCTTGTAAATGATGTTTATAAATGGTTAGGCAATAGTAAGGGTGAAAATATAGTTAAGGCATTTAATAAAAAACCTTCAATTGATTTGAGAGTTAATCCACTAAAAACTGATTTAGATAAATTTTTGAAAGTACTTTATGAAAATAAAATTGATGCAGAAATTATTAAAGAATTAAATAATGGAATTACTTTAAAATCTAATCCAAGAACTATTAAAAATTTACCAGGATATAGTGATGGGCTTTGGACAATTCAAGATAGATCTTCTCAGTACATAGCACCTCTCTTAAATCCAAAAGAAGGTGAAAAGATTTTAGATGCTTGCGCAGCTCCTGGAAGTAAGTCTACTCACCTAGCAGAATTAGCAAATGACAATGCTGAAATCCTAGCTGTAGATAGATCAGCAAAAAGATTGAAAATACTTCAATCAAATTTAGAAAGGTTAAATTTAAAATCTGTAAATACCCTGAGGGCAGATGCAAGAAGTTTGATTGAATTAAATCCAGAGTTTATATCTTATTTTGATAAGATTTTGTTAGATGCTCCTTGTTCTGGGATTGGAACTCTCTCCAGGAATCCAGATTCTAGATGGTCTTTAAGTAAAGAAAAAATAAAATCCCTAACTTTATTGCAGGAAAAACTATTAGAGAATATTTTTCCTCTTTTGAAAAAAGATGGAACTTTAGTTTATTCAACTTGTACTATCTGTCCTGATGAAAACAATGAATTAATTGAGAGATTTATTGAAAAAAACAAAGTTTTAAAATTGGTTAGCCAAAAGCAAATTTTACCTAGCTTAGACTATCCAGGTGATGGATTTTATTCTGCAATAATTTCTTATAAATATTAAAAATGTAATTTTTTATTTAGTTGGTATTTTATAAATTTCTGTTATAAATTTCTTCCACAAATAAGCTGCATTTCCGCTAGATAATTCGGATTCTTTGTAATCGTCGTAACCTATCCAAATTCCAGTTGTAAGGTTATCAAGTGAACCAATAAACCAAAGATCTTTACTTCCATCAGATGTCCCTGTTTTTCCATAAATTTTCTTGCCTTTTATAAAGGCTGCTTTCGAAGTGCCTTCTTTTACAGATTTTTCAAGAAGTTTATTTAATTGTTTGTTTACTTTTAAATCTAATATTTTCCTGGAAATAGATTTGTTTTCCCAAATAGTTTGTTTATTAAATGATTCTATTTTTTCTAAGATACTAGGGCTTTGAATCCTACCATTATTATTTATTGCAGAATATGCATTTGTTATGTTAAAAAGATTATCTCCATAGGCACCTATAGCTATTGATGGAAATTCCTTAAACTCCTGCTCATAACCTAAACCAAATGAATTCGCTAGATTAATAATATTTTTAAAGCCAATTTTTTTTGTTATTGATATTGGAACTATATTGGATGAACTTTTAAATGATTCAATCAAAGATATTGAACCTCTATAGTCTTCTGAAAAATTTTTTGGGCAATAACTTTCCCAGCATCTTGGTAAGTCTTCAAATTTATCGCTTAATTTTATTCCTTCTATTAATGCAGCAGCATAAGGGATTATCTTAAAAGTAGAACCTAAAGGTCTTACAGATGAAATAACTCTATTGTATTCATTAATTGATGGATTTTTGCTGGTTATCATTGTTCTGATTAGTCCTGTGTTTGATTCGATTGATAACAGAGCAAATTCAATTTCTTTAGGTCCAGCATATCTTGATATTTTTTGCCCCTTTTCTTGCCAATCTTTGTTGATAGAAGATTTAATTTCTAAAAACTTATAATCATTTTTATTTTCAATTCTTTTATCTGTTTCCTGAAGAATAAAGTTTATTAGTAATTTATCATCTAAAAAATTATTAGATGTTTGATAATTTAAGTTTATTTTTTCTTCAATAGCCTTATTCTTATTTGCAAGAGAAATATATCCATCTATATACATTGATTCAAGAACTTTATTTCTATTTTTAATAGCTAGTTCTAAATTTTGATAAGGTGAATAAATTGATGGTGCCGGAGCTAACCCTGCAATTAATGCGATCTCTGATAATGTCAATTCTTCTATAAATTTTCCAAAATAAACTTGGGCAGCCTCATCTACCCCGTATGCTCCTGATCCTAAATAAATATTATTTAAATATAGTTTTAAAATTTGATTTTTGTCGTATCTAAATTCAAGTATGAGTGATATAAATATTTCTTTGATTTTTCTTTGAAAATTTAAATCATTATTTAGAAAAAGTAATCTGGCAACCTGTTGAGTAATCGTACTTCCTCCCTCCTTAACATAACCACTTCTAATATTTTGCATAAGGGCACGTGAAATACTTTTTAAATCTATTCCACTATGTTTATAAAATCTTTTATCCTCAGAAGAAATAAAAGAATGTTTAAGTAAAAATGGAATTTTATGATAACTATTATTTATTTCAAATTTGGGGCTTAATTTGCTTAGTATCTTATTATCAGAAGATGAAATTACATATGAATATTTAGTTTGCCGAGACTTTTTATTTTTAGATACGTCAAATTTTAATGTAGTAAATATTAGACTAAAAAAATAAAAAGATATTCCAGAAAAAATTAATATTGGAATTATTAAAACAAAAGATTTGAATTTAATCTTTTGCACCTTAAGCAACTAAAAAACTATGTCCTATCGCTAAAGCTGTAACTAACATTCCAGTTATAAGGAACGGTTGGGCACTTGCTTGATATTTGACATCAAACTTTAGGGGATCTCTAAGTAACCACATATCTTGAAATGTAATTTGTGGAATTACCAATAAAACCAAAATTACAGAGGCTAAATGTTGACCAATAATGACTAAAACTACAACCATTGCTAATTGGAAAATGTCAATTAGTCCTGCACTTATTCTACTTGCATTTTTAATTCCAAATACTACTGGTAAAGAATTTAAGCCTAGCTTTGAGTCTCCTTCAACACTTTTGAAATCATTAATAACGGCAATTCCAAGTCCTGAGAGGCTATAAGCTAGTGTTAGTATCGCCGTCACAATAGTTAATTTCCCAAATAAAGCTTGGCCTGCCCACCAAGGTAAAGCTATATAAGACGCACCTAATGCATAATTTCCAAGCCAGCCATTTTGTTTTAATTTTAGAGGTGGAGCAGAATATATATAACTTACAAAAGATCCCCCTAATGCTAAAAGTAAGACGGAGGGGAAGCTATGCTCAGCATATAAGTCCAATAGAAAAGCAACAATTAAGCCGGCAATTAGTAATACCCAGATTTGTATTTTTACATCTTTAATTGAAATTTTTCCAGAAGGAATTGGTCTATTTGGCTCATTGATTGCATCAATTTCTTTATCAAAAAAATCATTTATGGTTTGGGTATAACCAGCTAGCAGTGGCCCGCTCATTAACATACACGCTAATGAAGCTAAAACATTACTTGATGTCCATTCAAAATTTCCACTTGCAGCCGCTCCACAAATAACTCCCCATATCAAAGGGATCCATGTTATCGGCTTCATTAACTGTATACGGAGTTTCCATATACTTGATGTTTCAGAGGCACCCTTAATTCCTAATAGTTGTTTTGGATCATTCACTTTACTTTTTAACCTTTCTCAATTTCTTCTGGGAAAAACCAGTTTTGCGCACCATTCTGAAATTTTGCGGTGATTCCAATACTCCTGCCGTCTGTCATTTTATATCCTGTTATTACAGCTTTAGGATTAGAAGATATTTGATCGATTAATTTAGCGGGTAGTCTATCTTTTACTTTGTTAATGTTAATTTTAATCTTACTACCAATTTTGGGTAATAATTTTGTTTCAGCCATAAGAGGTAAAATAGAAGCTATTATGCAAGACTAACAGCATTTGGACAATTTTTACTAAAATGGTTGCTCTTCGTTTAATTCCTTGTTTAGATGTCGCACATGGCAGAGTCGTAAAAGGTGTAAATTTTGTTAACTTGAGAGACTCAGGTGATCCTGTTGAATTGGCTTGTAGGTATTCTGATGAAGGCGCAGATGAATTAGTCTTTTTGGATATTAGAGCTAGTGTGGAAAATAGGAATACGTTGGTTGACCTTGTTTCTAGGACAGCAAAATCAGTAAAAATCCCTTTTACGGTAGGTGGAGGTATAGATTCTGTTTCTTCCATTAATGATCTTTTAAGAGCGGGAGCGGATAAAGTGAGTTTGAATTCCTCAGCGGTTAGAAATCCTGAACTAATTGCTAAAAGTTCTAGTGAATTTGGTAATCAATGCATCGTGATAGCAATTGATGCTAGAAGAAAAGCTAATGAGGTTGATGAATGGGAAGTATATGTAAAAGGAGGGCGAGAAAATACTGGAATAGATGTATTAAGTTGGGCAAAAAAAGTTGAGGAATTAGGCGCGGGGGAAATATTGCTAACTTCAATGGATGGTGATGGAACTCAGAATGGATATGATTTACATTTGACAGAATCCGTTGCCAATATTATTAACATCCCGGTCATTGCTTCAGGAGGGGCAGGCTCTTTAGAAGATATCTATGATGTTTTCAAAGAAGGCAGGGCATCAGCAGCGCTACTGGCATCTTTACTTCATGATAAGAAACTTACTTTACAAGAAATAAAAACTTACCTCATCGAAAAAAATCTTCCAATTAGACCATATGAATAAAATTGTAATTTATGCCAAAAAAAGTACTTAAAATCTAAAAAATGAAATTTATAAAAACTATCGAAGTCAAAAATATATTTAATAAGATTTCTTATAAATATGACTTTTTAAATAATCTATTAAGTTTTGGGCTTCACAGATTATGGAAAAGAAAATTAGTTAATTTATTGAAACCTTTAAATGGTGAAGATTGGGCTGATTTATGCTGTGGAACTGGAGATTTAGCATTCTTAATTTCAGAAAGAGTTAGTCCAAGGGGCTCAATTATTGGAATAGATAGTGCAGAGGATATCTTAAATATTGCAAAGAAAAAATCAGAGCTAAAAAAAAATAAATTTATTAAGTGGGAAATTAAAGATGTTTTAGAAATTAAAGACTATAAAAAAAAATTTGATGGAATTTGTATGTCATATGGACTTAGAAACTTGAATAATGTTGAGGAAGGAATAAAAAAAGTTTTTTATCTTTTGAAGGATAAAGGAAGGGCAGGATTCTTGGATTTTAATCACTCACCAAAAAACTCTTTATCTAATATTTTTCAGAAAATTTATTTGAGATTTATTGTAGTTCCCATTTCGCGGCTTTTTAATTTAGGTCCAGAGTATGCATATATTGAAAAAAGTATTAGAAATTTTCCAAGGAAAAATGATCTTATAAATATTGCTAAGGGAGTTGGATTTGACAAAGCTGAATATAGAACTATTTTGGGGGGACAAATGGGGATACTAATTTTGACTAAATTGAGAATTTAATTATTTATTTTTCTCCAACAGAAAGAACACTTTCCCCATCTTTTGATTTCGCCCTCAGGAGTTGGGGCATTACAGAGAGTACAAATGCACATATTATTTTGATGGATTCTGCTTGGATGCTTTGCCCAAACTATCTTTGCATTATTAGCTTTAATATTTTTATTTTTAAGTTCATAATTTTGTATTATTTTTATTTCATTCAAAGTAATTCCAATTTTATCGATTCTCTCTTTTAATTTATGCTTGTTATAGATTAGAGCTTGGCGCCACTGTGGATGATTTACTGCAATAGTAAGTATTTTTTTTTCAATATTTAACGGTTTGCATTCTTGAAAAAGTTCCAAACCGATTAAGTTCTTCCAGTTTTCG
>CACGKI010000001.1 GCA_902573565.1 uncultured Prochlorococcus sp. | reverse complement strand
CTACGACTATAGTATGACCTGCATTTACTCCCCCTTGATAGCGAACGACAACATCTGCCGAACGACTAAGTAAATCCGTTATTTTACCTTTTCCTTCGTCACCCCATTGGGCTCCGATTACAACAACATTGGCCAATTTTAGAAGAGCATTATTTTTGTGCGAATATTTAATATATTCAAAAATCTTGGTTTACTTTTAAAAAGTAAATGAATTGTATCAACTTTCTCTTAGAACCATTTTTTCAGCAAGAGAAAATTCTTTGGTTAAACGCTCTTTAAGTTTATCTGGTAAAGGCCTACTTGCAAAGTTTTTGTAATGACCTGCCATAGCATTTAATGCTGTTTGCATTGTGGTAAATGATTGCGTTTTATTCACCATCCCTCTATTTCTATATCTGGAAATATAGTCAGTTATGAGTGTAAGAGCCTCACTTCTTACTTCATCTTTATTTGGAGAATCTTTTGGAGTATCAACAGCTGTTTGTAATGATTTGACAACTGAAATTGTATCCTTTGTATAGTCACCTGTCATAGCGGTTTTTGCAGCTATGGAAGGGGAACTAAATAGTGTAAAAACAACAATTAAGGATATTGCAAAAGATATAGCTTTGGTAAGATTCTTAAAAAATAATTTTGATGTCCATTTCATTAACATAACTTAGCTCCCAAAAAAAATAAGCTTCAAGAGTTTTTATTGTACATTATTTCAGATTCGGAAATAAATGTTTCTAACAATTTATCAGTACTAATTTTAAGCTTAGTATTATTTGTTCTGCATAAAAGTTCTACTTCTTTATTAATAGAATCTCTACCAATAATTATCTGAAAAGGAATACCAATTAATTCCGCATCTTTAAATTTCACTCCAGCTCTATCGTTTCTATCATCAAGAAGGACATCAATTTTATTAATTAAAAAGTTGTTATAGATTTGCTCAGTAAGATCACTTTGAATAGGATCTTTTAGGTTTGTTGGGATAATAATAACTTCAAAAGGAGAAATCTGGATAGGCCAACAAATTCCTTTTTGGTCATGATTCTGTTCAATAGCAGCTTGAGCTATTCTTGTCACACCTATTCCGTAACAACCCATCCATAAATTTTTTAACTGACCCTCCTTATCAGAGAACTTTGCATTTAATTTTTCACTATATTTCTGACCTAGTTGAAAAATATGTCCAATCTCGATACCTTTTTTTTCTTTAAGTTCTTCATCATCATAAATACTTATTTTATCTCCTTTTTTAGCATTCCTGATATCCCCAATTAGATAGTCTTTCGAATCAAAAGAAAATTCTTTAAAAACTTTATGGAAATTAACTTTATTCCCACCACTTATAAACTTTGAAAGACCACTTGCAGAATGGTCAATTATTCTTGTCCATTTTTTATCCCAATTAGAAGTACCTTTAATAGTTTTATTATCTAAATCTGGCCCGATAAAACCTAAGGGAAAATCAATTAGATTTTTTTCGATATTATTTTTGTCTTCAATCTTTTTGAGATTAAGGAGATTAGACTTATGCAGTTTATTGATTAAGTTAAAAAGCTTTACTTCATTAATGTGTTGATCTCCTCTTATGCATGCAAGAATTGGGACCTCAAATTCACCTTCGAACTGTGCAAGGAATATTACTACTTTAATAATTTGACTAGGGTCTAAATTGTTATTATTACAAACTTCTAGAATTGTTTTTTGTTGAGGTGTCTCCAACCACTCTGCAATATCATCTTTTAGTGGAATAGGTTGAGAGGGTAGAGAAACAGCTTTTTCAATATTTGCAGCATAAGAGCCACTTTGAGTAAACAAAATGGAATCTTCCCCTGCATCAGCAGTGACCATAAATTCTTTAGAGGAGGCTCCGCCAATTGCTCCACTATCAGCTTCAACCCCTACTATCTGAAGACCACAAGATTTAAAAATATTTTCATAAGCATTGCCAACCTTTTCATAGAAAGAAGCTAGATCGTTTTCTGAAGAATGAAAAGAATAACCATCTTTCATTATAAATTCTCTACTTCTCATCAATCCAAACCTTGGCCTTATTTCATCTCTAAATTTTGTCTGAATTTGATAAAAACATTGAGGTAATTGCTTATAGGAGTTGATAGTCTCTGATGCAATACTCGTGATCACCTCTTCGTGAGTTGGAGCTAAACCAAATTCTTTACCTTGTCTATCTTTGAGATTAAACATTATTCCTTCCCCTGCAGTATATCCTTCCCACCTCTCACTTTTTCTCCATAAATCTGCAGGATGAAGTTGGGGTAATAGTAATTTTGTACAACCAATACTATTAAGTTCTCTCTCTATTATTGCGGATATTTTTTCAATAACTCTAAGCATTAATGGCATATATGCATAAATACCGCTGTTAACTCTGCGAATATATCCAGCTTTTAAAAGTAGTTGATGTGAAATAATCTCAGCTTCAGAAGGTGTGTCACGAAGTGTCCCCAGAGGAAATGAGGTTGTCACGCGCATACAAAAAAATCCTTAATAATATTTAATGTTATCAATTAAGATGAAAAAATAATTTAAAGTGTCTTGAGTCCCTGAACGCGGCTAGTCTAAAAATATTGTTTCTGCTAACTTTTTCAGTAATGAAGTTCAAACTCTTTTAAAAGTTCATTATTACTACAACATTTTCTTAAGTTTATGGAAAATATAGATTCCAATATTTCTAGCGAAGAGGAATTAGTAGGTATTGATGAAGTTCAAAAATTCTTAAACAGATCAAGAGCTTCTGTCTATAGGTATACAAATACAGATTTAAGAAATCTAAACCCTAGCTTTAATCCAAGAAAATTAAATCCCGAATTTAGAACTGATCAAAAAGATCCTTTAAAATTCCATCCTAATGAAGTAGCAAGATTTGCAAAAGATATTTTAAGAATTAAGGAAGTTACTGTAGAGGTCTTTAATACACCTTCCTCTGCTGCTCAAAATATACTTGTCCAAATACTAGACGAACTAAAATCTATTAGATCTTTGCTGGAAAAAGAGTAATTAAGAGTTACTAATCAATGTTTTGATTTATTGACATTTTGAATGTAGGATAAGAATGTTTAATTATCTCCTTAATCTTTCCCAATTAATAGTTTTTGAGTTACACGAAATCAAAGCAGTTTGTTCAAAGTAAATCAAGCGAAGAATCTTCTCTTGATTTTGCTCGAAGTGATTTTGAAAGAGATGATGATGACCCTTTAAGTATAAGGAGTTTATCCATTACATCTTTAGGTATTATTTTTGCCTTTTTGACAATTTTATTACCTTCAATAAGCATTTTAATTGGCAGGCCTTTATCTCAAGGAAATGAGATAATTCATAATCACGATTTTAAAAAAGATGGACCTTAGTTCGATACCTCCATCTCCAATGAAGGGAATAGTAAATATTGTTGTTGAAATACCTGCAGGGAGTAGGAATAAATATGAATATTGTTCTGATGCTGGAATAATGGCCCTAGACAGAGTATTGCATTCTTCCGTAAGGTATCCTTTCGATTATGGTTTTATCCCAAATACCCTTGCTGATGATGGTGCTCCTCTTGATGCAATGGTGATAATGGATGAGCCTACTTTTGCTGGTTGTCTTATAAAAGCTAGACCTATTGGAGTTTTGGATATGCATGATTGTGGTGCATATGATGGAAAACTTTTATGTGTGCCAATGGCTAATCCTAGACAGGCTAATATAGTGAGTATTAATCAAATTGCCCCTAATCAGCTTGAGGATGTTGCTGAATTTTTTAGGACAAGCAAAGGACTTGATGGAAGAACAGTTCAAATTGATGGTTGGAGGGATTTTGATGTGGTTGAAAATTTATTGAAAAGTTGTATTCCTATTAAAAAGAAAAACTTTAAAGTTCTTAAGAAATCAAATATTAGTAAATTAAATTGAAAAAAATTATTTTTTATAGTTATTTAAAATGCTCAACTTGCCGAAAAGCTGCAAAGTGGCTTGAAAGTAAAGAGTTCGAATTTCAATTAATTAATATTGTAAAAGAACCACCACTTGTAAATTATTTAAATCTAGCCTTAGAACAATACTCAGATGATAAGAAAAAGATTTTTAATACAAGAGGTAAAGCCTTTAAAACTCTTAATCTTGATATTTATGGTTTATCAAGGGAAGAAATTATTCAACTACTTTTAAGTGACGGCAAATTAATAAAAAGACCATTTTTGATTTACGAAGGAAAAAAAGTAATATTAGGTTTTAACGAAATTGAATATGCCAAACAATTTATACAAGTTTAAAAAATCAAGACTTTATTAATTTTATGCCTGCTTATATTAAAAGTTTTTTTAAAGAATGGGGTCTACTAATTCTATTAACTTTTTTTGTTTCCTCTTGTAGATCTTTTTTCGCAGAACCACGTTATATCCCCTCTGGATCAATGCTCCCTGAATTGCAAATAAATGATAGGCTAATTATTGAAAAATTTTCGCTAAAAAACTCTTTACCGAGAAGAGGAGATATTGTTGTTTTTAACTCACCTTACTCCTTTGACGAAAAATTAATTTCATCAAGATCTAAGCCTCTACCAAAAAAAAGATATTGTTTCTTTATGAGTTTTCCTCCGATGTCGTTTATTCCTGGTTTAAGGGATCAAGCTTGCGATGCTTATATTAAAAGAGTGGTGGCACTTCCAGGAGAAATTGTCAGTGTAAATTCAAAGGGTGAATTAATAATAAATAATAAATTAATTCCTGAACCTTATGTCTTTTATAAGTGCTCATTATCCCTCTTTAATAAATGTGGTAAATTTGAAAATATAAAAGTTCCTGAAGATCATTTTTTAGTTTTAGGTGATAATAGGTCAAATAGCTGGGATGGTAGATATTGGCCTGGAAGTAAATTTCTTCACAAAAAGGAGATAATTGGTAAAGCATATTTCAGATTTTGGCCTCTTAATCAAGTTGGCTTTTTCAATAAATAAAGCCTTTTTTCTGACTCTGAATTCATCAAAATAAATTTTTAATAAGGGTTAGAATTTAGAGTGCTCCTGAAGCAGTTGAATCAAATATTCCTCCTAAGTGGGTTGTAATGTTTAGAGCGCTGATCACAGGGGGCTTTTCGGGATCATTAAAAAGGTCAATTATAGTTATGCCTCCATTACCTTGTTTTATCATCCAAATATTTGAATAATTAATCCCAAGGATATTGCAAATTAGAGTTTTATTGACTGCATCATGAGCAACCAGAAGGCTTAGATCATTATCCTTTTGAGATAAACAAATTTTGTCAAAAGCTTCTACGGCCCTTTCTGAAACGTCTTTTATAGATTCGCCTTCGGGCATTATTACTTCTTCGGGTTTATTATGCCAATTTTTAAGTAAAGCAGGCCACTGTTCTCTAATTTCTTTTTCTAATTTACCTTCCCATAAGCCGTGACTAATCTCTATTAGCGCATTTATTTTTTCTATTTTTAAATCTTTGCAATTTTGAAGGATTATTTGTGCAGTCTCAAAAGGTCTATGCATTGAACTTGAAAATGCCTTATTGAAAGAAATATTTCTCAAATATTCAAAAGTCTTTCTAGCTTGATCTTTTCCGTTTTCATTTAGAGGGATATCGATTTGGCCTTGGAATCTACCTTCTTTATTCCAGTTAGTTTCACCATGCCTTATTAAAAATATTCTGGAATCTCCAATTTGATTTGGAATATTTTTATTAAGATGAGAAGTTTGATTTAAGCATTCTATTTGGGTCTTAAAAGATTTATCTTTCATTGAAATATTGAGTATCGAGAAAGAAGCATTTTCTAATCTTATTTTCCTAAAACCTTGCTTAGGCTTTCCTAATAATGAGAGGATTAAACATCTGAGAATCGCATTATGTCCTACAACTAAAATATTTACATCATCTTTGTCTGGATAAGTTTTGAAAATGTCTTCTAGAAAATCTGTTGCTTGACAAAATAAATCTTGAATTGGTTTATATGTTTTATTGTCATCTTTTTTTAAGATTAGATTTTCTGGATCATTTTTCCATATAGGGTAAATTTCTGGAAATTTCTTTTTTATTTCATCAATTTTTAGGCCAGACCATTCACTAAGATCTACCTCAAGCAAGTTATCATCAAATACAATATTTTGTTCTTTATTGAAGGACTTTTTAATTGTTTTTGCAGTCTCTGCCGCTCTAACAAGTGGAGAAGAATAGATTTTATCAAAGTTTATTTTTGATAATGCTTTTCCTGCTTTTTGGGCTTGTTCATATCCTTCATCAGTTAATAATGAATCATCTGTTCTTCCTTGAATTAATCCTTCTGCATTGAAACTGCTTAGTCCATGCCTAACTAAAACTAATCTTATTGTCATTATATAAATTTGAAAATTAAGATAATTTAATCATCTCATGGCGTGATTAGAATAGATACATAAATATCACGAAATTCAATGATAACTAAGTATAGTTTTCCACAATATAGTAAGTTATGATTTTTAAAAATATCTCTAAGTCAAAACTCTTTTTTGCTTTTATTTCTATAGTCATAACTTTTTTTGTATGGCAGCAAGGTTTAAGAGATAGTTTAAATAGACCATCTGTTTCATTTGACATAACTCAAAAAGAGCAAGAAATTGCTGAGTTGTCGGCCCAATCAATACCTATAAATCTTAAAAAATTTTTTATCATAAATGATCCTGTTGATCAAATAAATAAAGCACTCGCTGAGGTCTCATTCGATGAACTAACAGAAAGAAATAAATTAATTCGAATAATTTCTTCAGACTCAAATGATCCTATAATTTATAAAAATTTATTTAAAGATTTTGAAAATAAAAACTTTAAATTACTCATTGATGAGATAGAAAAAAAATCCAATAATAATTCATATAAACCAAATACTGATAAATTTAATTTATTTAAAGAGGATAGATTTTTATATCACCTTTTAAGCCAGAAATTTGATTTTGACGATAGTTCATTAATAACAAAATCATTTTCAAGGAAAATGTTTTTCAAAATAATAGCCATCAGACTAATACCACTTTTAACAATACTTATTGGCTCAATTCTGGCTTTTAAAGCATTATTGACTACCATATCTTTGAAAAAGTTTGGTTGGCAAGAAATTAAATACTTAGATTTAGAATTAATAGATATGGTTTTATTAATTGCAGGTGGATTTGTTGTTTTAGGAGAAGTGGTATCACCTTTGTTTTCTATCAGTCTAGTTGAACTTTTTTCTAAAAATATTTCTAATGAATTGTCTCAATCTTTAAAAATATTCTTTGGATATCTTTTTATGGCTATTCCTCCACTAGGGATAGTTTATTATCAAATTAAATCTTTGAATGGAGAATTTACTTTTAAAAAGGATTATTTGCAGTTCAATTTCTTTCCAATAAAATATGCAATTATTCAGGGAATTAAAGGTTGGTTAACAATAGTTCCTTTTGTTTTATTGATTTCTGTAATTATGAATAGTCTTATCGATAATCAGAATGGAAGTAACCCTTTGCTGGAAATTGTTCTTAATAATAATAATTACTTTTCATTTTTTCTATTATTTTTAACAACAACTGTATTTGCCCCCCTATTTGAGGAGATTATATTTCGCGGTATTTTACTGCCAACTCTTTCAAGAGATTTTGGAGTAATTTCGGGCATCATAGTTTCAGCTTTTATCTTTGCATTAGCTCATTTAAGTTTGGGAGAAATGCCGCCATTATTTGTTCTCGGGATTGGATTGGGAATTACAAGAATTGCTTCAGGGAGTTTGTTTTCTTCAGTGATTATGCATTCTTTATGGAATGGATTGACTTTTTTAAATTTGTTCTTATTGAGGACATAAAGAATTTAATTCTTTACTTGCAAATCAAGCAAATAGATGTTTATTTAATTAATAACACTTCTTACATTTAAAAAATAAATCATAGATGAAACCTTATGGGAGTCAACTTAATTTTAAAAAAAAAGTTTCACATGAAAATAAAAAAAATTCCGAAAAAATATCAATAATTAATATTAAATTAATTCATCAAATTTTCGACACCATTAATATCTCTCTTTTGGTATTGATTTTAACCTTATTTTTCTTATCTTTTGACAGTCAAAGAAAATGGTCAAATACATATAAAAACTTATCTAAAACAAGATTTATTAATAATAATCTCATTGACTATATTTCTAAAATTGAGGAATTTTATATTAGTGAACTTGAGTCTCGAAATATTTATAGAAAAACTAAACCTGAAGATTTAATCTATTTAGATAAACTTCCAGAAAAAAAGGAAAGTTTATTTAAGAAAACTTTAAGTATTTTCATTGAAGGTTTTAGTGATAGCAGATATCAAAGGGGATATTGATGAAAAAATACAAAAAAATTGTTCGTCTAATTCCCCTTGATCAAAGAAGATTTAAATTTCTTTATATTTTTAGCTTATTATTAATATTTTGTTTGTTTGGTAAGTTAGTTACATTGCAAGTCTTTAACGCCTCTGATTTGCAAAGGAAAGCTAGATTAATACAGTCTTCTAAAACTAATGCCCTAAAAAAAAGGAGAGCAATTGTTGATAGAAATAATAGACTAATTGCTTATGATAAACCACTTTATAAATTATGGGCCCATCCAAAATATTTTAATTTTCCTGGTGATTCAATTAACAGAGTTCGCAGTATTAAAGAAGTTACAGAAAAATTGTCACCCATCTTAGAAATAAATGGTGAAATACTCTTGAGTAAATTTAATAATAAAATGGGTGGTATCAAGCTTTTGGATAAAATTTCCGAAGACAAGGCAGAAAAGATTAAGAATCTTCAAATAAGCGGACTTGATTTGTTTAAATACTCGCAAAGATATTACCCTCAAGGAGAGATTTACTCTAATCTTGTCGGTTTTGTAAATGATGAGAATTTAGCTTCAGCAGGTTTAGAGCTTCATTTAGATAATCAAATTAAAGTTTTTAATAAAAGTAATTTAATAAAAAGAGGAGGAGATGGAACTCCTCTGCCGGATAATTCAGCACCAGGTGATTTTATTTCTGATTACAAAAGTTTAGGCCTGACTATAGATTCAAAATTACAGAAAGCGTCATTCAATGCATTATTAAAGCAAGTTCGTAAATGGAAAGCAAAGAAGGGATTTGCCATAGTCATGGATGTTAATAGTGGTCGGATTCTCTCCCTGGTTACAGTCCCGTCGTACGATCCAAATAAATTTTGGCAGTACGATTCTGAACTCTTTAGGGGTTGGTATTCACAAGATTTATTTGAGCCTGGTTCAACATTTAAACCTATTAATCTTGCCTTAGCTTTAGAAGAAAAAGTAATCCAGAAAGATGGATTAGTAGAAGATATTGGAAAAATTAATGTTGGAGGATGGACGCTTTCTAATTGGGATAAAAAAGGTAATGGATATATTGACTATCCTAAAGTTTTGCAAGTCTCAAGTAATGTTGGGATGGTAAAAATAATGCAAAATTTAGACCCTACAATTTATTGGGATTGGCTAAAAAATTTAGGAATTAATAAAAATTTAGAGACTGACTTATTTGAATCAACTGCTGGCCAACTCAAGAGAAAAGATTTATTTGTAAATCAATCTATTGAGCCTGCCGTAACTTCTTTTGGTAAAGGTTTCTCAATCTCGCCACTTAAATTGCTTCAACTTCATGCGGCACTAGCAAATGGGGGTTTTGAGGTGACTCCTCATGTAACCTCAACTTTCAAAGAAAGATTTAATAAAAATTCAAAGAAACAATTTTTTTCATACGAGGTTTCTAAAACTGTTCTTGAATGGATGGAGAGCGTAGTTGATAAAGGTAGTGGATCTGGAGTAAAAATTGAGGGTTACAGGATAGCTGGTAAAACGGGCACTTCTCAAAAAGCCTTAAATGGTTCGTATACAAGTAAGAAAGTTTGTAGTTTTGTCGCGACTTTACCAGTTAATGATCCAAAATATGCTGTCCTTGTAGTCGTTGATGAGCCATCTAAATCATATGCATATGGTTCAACTGTTGCTGTGCCAGTTGCGAAAGAAATTATCGAGAGTTTGATAGTAATTGAAAAAATACCTCCCAAGATTAAAGATCATGGAATGATTGTTAAAAAACCCTAAAATTTTTCAATTTTATAAATATTTAGTTCATTATCTGATGATTTCATCAGGAATTAAAGCTAGTTTATGTATATATATGATTATCTAGATATGAAATCAATTTTAGAACAATTGTCCTCAATGACTGTTGTTGTTGCTGATACTGGAGATTTAGATTCGATAAAAAAATTTCAACCAAGAGACGCGACAACCAATCCATCGCTAATACTTGCTGCTGCTAAGAACCCTGATTATGTCAAATTAATTGATAAAGCTTTAGGAAGTTCAGAAAATGCATTGCCCCAAGGATTCTCTGAAATTGAATTAATTAAAGAAACTGTTGACCAAGTTTCAGTATTTTTTGGAAAAGAGATATTGAAAATTATTTCAGGGCGTGTATCTACAGAAGTTGATGCAAGACTGAGCTTTGACACCGAAGCTACGGTAGAAAAAGCGAGAAAATTGATCAATCTTTACAAAAATTTTGGAATTGAAAAGGAAAGAATTTTGATTAAGATTGCTGCAACTTGGGAGGGAATTAAGGCAGCTGAAATTTTGGAAAAAGAGGGTATCAAGTGTAACTTGACTTTACTTTTTAACTTCTGCCAAGCGGTAACTTGTGCCAATGCAAAGATAACTCTAATTTCTCCATTCGTTGGCCGTATATTGGATTGGCATAAAGCAAAAACTGGTAAAACTAGTTTTGTTGGTGCTGAAGACCCTGGTGTTATTTCAGTTACACAAATTTACAAGTACTTTAAAGAGAAGGGATTTAAGACAGAAGTAATGGGAGCGAGTTTTAGAAATCTTGATGAAATAAAAGAATTAGCAGGTTGCGATCTTTTAACAATCGCACCGAAATTTCTTGAGGAACTGAAAAAAGAAAAAGGAGAATTAATTAGAAAATTAGATGTAAGTTCCCAAATAAATAATTCTATTGACTACGAATTTGAAGAAAAAGATTTCAGATTAAGTATGTTAGAGGATCAAATGGCGAGTGAGAAGCTCAGTGAGGGTATCACTGGATTCAGTAAGGCCATAGAAGAATTGGAAGAGCTGCTACTTAAGAGATATTCAGAGAATAAAAATTATAAATTAATTTCTGCCAATTAAATTTAAGTTTGAATTGAAAAAGTTGGATTAAGGCCCACTTTTTGTTAAAAGTCTTCTGATAACTCTTTTCGCAATATCTTCATAACTCATTTCTCCTGATAATATTTGAGCAATCCGTTTAGGTGCTGTTTTTCTTTTGACACCTAATTGGTATCCAGTTCTGGGAAATCTATAAAATACCTGGGCTATTCTCCTCCCCCAAGCCATTGATTTCCCCCAAATGTTATTAATTTTTTTCGTGTAAAGATTTAAATCATCTACTTTGCCTGATAGACATTGATCTATGTATTCTGCAGCGTAAAAACTGCTAATTAAAGATGGTCTAATTCCTTCAGCTAAAAATGGATCACATAGAGATGCTGCATCTCCAACCGCTAAAACTTTGTCACCATTAATTGAGTGGAAGCCATTCCATATTCTCAGTTTCTTACTAATTGTTGTGTATGGAAAATCATCAAAACCGAAGCTTCTGATTACTTGTTTATTTATAGCCTGATTTTCTAGGAGGCCATTATTAATAAAAGTACCTAAACCAATATTTAAGCTTTCTTTTAGGGGGAATGCCCATGCAAAACCATATTTTATAAATCCAAACTCAAATCTAACTGCATCTCTAGGTATTTCACCTAACCCTTTCAATCTTAATGAGATTGTGTTTGCAAATTTCGGTTTTCTTGGCCCTAAATTTAAGTAACTCGCCCATTTCGATTGGGACCCATCTGCAATCACAAGAAATTTTGAAATATATTTTATTTTGTTATTGCAAGTAATTTCCCATTTATCATTTTTTTTTATGATTTTTTCTATCAATAATGCTCTCATTATCTGAGCGCCATTATTAAAGGACTCATCAAGTAATAATTGATCAAGCTTCTCTCTTTTAATAATCCAAAATGGGGATTCACCAGTCAGATCAGCAGTTACATTATCTGTTGCTTTCCATCTGAATTCAACATTCTTAATTTTTGATTCTATAGAATCTTTTATATCTAAAGGAAGAAATCTTTGCATCGAAGATGCCATCCCGCCTGCACATGGTTTGTAATCTCGGCATTTTTCTTTTTCGATAATTAAAACAGAATATCCTTTCTTTGATAGGTTAAGAGCAGTAGAAGATCCTGATAATCCTCCACCAATTATTACAACATCAAATCCTATCAAACTTTTAGAATTTCCTTTTCTTTTTCAGATAATTTAGTTTCTATTAAGGCAATGTATTTATCAGTAATTTTCTGAATTTCTGATTGGTTATCTCTCGATTCGTCAATAGAAATAAGTCCATCTTTTTCATCTTTTTTTTCTTTATCAACAGCATCTCTTCTAATATTTCTCAAAGCTACTTTTCCTTCCTCTGCATATTTAGAGGCTAATTTACAAAATTCTTTTCTTCTTTCTTCTGTTAAAGGAGGAACATTTATTCTTATTACTTTCCCATCATTATTTGGAGTAATACCTAAATCACTCATAGAAATAGATTTCTCTATCGCTTGTAAACATGAAATATCGAAAGGTTGTATTGAAATTGTTTGCGAATCAACAGTGCTTATAGTGGCAAGAGATTTGATTGGTGTTTCTGCTCCGTAGTACTCAACACTTACTCTGTCTAACAAGGAAGCATTAGCTCTGCCTGTCCTAATTGTATTAAAGTTTCTTTGTGTGGCTTCAATACTTTTATTCATATTTTCTTGAATTTCTTTTTCTTGCATAATTAAAAAATTAGATGATCTTTAACTAATTAAAGAGCCTATTGGCTCACCAGCAACAGCTTGAGAAATGTTTCCTTTCTTGAATATATCAAAAACCATAATTGGGATATTATTATCTTTGCAAAGTGCAATCGCAGTACTGTCCATTACTGCAATTTCATCACTAAGAACTTGTTGATAACTAAGAGAAGAATATTTTTTTGCATCTTTAAATTGATTAGGATCACGATCGTATACTCCATCAACTTTAGTAGCCTTCATAACAACTTCAGCGTTTATTTCTGCTGCCCTCAAAGCTGCTGTAGTATCAGTTGTAAAAAATGGATTTCCGCATCCACCTCCGAAAACTACAACCCTACCTTTTTCGAGGTGCCTCATGGCTCTTCTTCTAATATAGGGTTCGGCAATTTCCTGCATTTCGATGGCTGTTTGGACTCTTGTTGCAACTCCTACTCTCTCGAGACCATCTTGAAGTGAAATCGCGTTCATTACTGTTGCTAGCATCCCTACATAATCAGCCGTCGCACGATCCATTCCATCTGCAGATCCTTTGAGCCCCCTAAAAATGTTTCCACCACCAACAACTATTGCAAGTTGTACATTATTTTCGACTACTTTTGAAACATCCTCCGCAATTGATTGAACTATAGCAGGATCGATACCATAAGGTTTTTCACCCATTAGTGCTTCCCCACTAAGTTTTAAGAGAACTCTTTTGTAAGTCATTCAATAATAGTACTTTTAAGACCTTAGCAAGTAAATGCACCAAATTTATTTTTTGTTCAGATATTGCTTGCGTCTTTAAACATTTCTAAGCCTGCAAAAAGAAAATTTAAATAATAATTTGCTGTAACTAAAATTCAACACACTTTTGTGCTTTTATTCCTTGTTCTTTAAAAGGATGACTTATTAGTTTCATTTCTGTAACTAGATCAGCGTAATTGATAATTAATTCAGATGCTCCCCTTCCAGTTAAAACAATATGATTTTTTCTATTATTTAGGCTTTTTAAAAAAGTGATTATTTCTTCTGGTGCAATATAACCAAGTTTTGTAGCAATGTTAATTTCATCAAGAATGATAAGTTTATAAGTTTCGTTCGTTATGTATTTTTTGGCTAGTTGCCAAGCTTTTTGAACTAATTTTTCATCTCTTATTCTGTCTTGTGTTTCCCAAGTAAATCCTTCTCCTAATGAATGCCAAGATATGTTTGAAGACAGATTCTTAAGTGCTTTTTCTTCTCCAGTGGTCCAGCCTCCTTTTATAAATTGAATTATTGCCACTTTATAGCCATGCCCTATCGTCCTTAAAGCCATACCTAAAGATGCAGTTGTCTTGCCCTTTCCATTTCCTGTAAAAACAATCAATAATCCTTTTTTTGTTTTTCTAATTTGTAGTCTTTCGTCTTGAATAGCTTTTCTTTGCTGCATTCTTTTTTTATATGAGCCCTCATCGCTATCTGGTGATAGTTTTCCTCCCATTCCAAGTTTTTTTGCTTGATTATCGAGGTTAAATGTTTTCTCGGAAGATGAAGGTTTTTCTTGCATATGAACCTAATTTTTTATCTTATGATTATAAATCTTTAAATATCCTTAGCTTTTTTTACTTTTAATAGTGCATTATTTACTGCCTGTTGTTGATCTCTTTTAGTAATCCAGTGGTGATAAGTTTGAGTATGTAAACTAACCGAATGTCCCATCATTCTAGCTGCCACTGTATCGGGTAAATCATAAAAAATTGTTCTTACTGCCCAAGCATGCCTAAGATCATAAGGTTTTATTTGTAAAGAGTAACGCTTAAATTGGTCTGTAATTTTTTTTCCAATATTCTGTAAGGTTGTTATTTTAAGATCTCTTTTAATATTTGGTAGTAGTTCTGGATTTTCACCAAGTTTTGATAATTCGAACTTTTCCACCCATTCAGGATGGAATGGCCAAACTTGATGCTCCCCTGTTTTAGTCGTAGGTAAAACTCTAATAATTTTGTCCCCAAAATTAGTTAGAGAACTTAAATCACAAAAAAATACTTCATGATTTCTTAATCCATATGTAGCCATCAAACCAAAAACAAATTTCCAAGATTTGTTTGGGATCTTCTCCCAAAGTGTTTCTATTAAATCGTCTGTCGGGAGATCCCTAAATCCTGCTTTGTTAAGACCATATCCTCTAGAATTTAATTTCCAATCTTCTGGTAGTTTAATGTCCAAAAACTTAGCCAAAACGCTTAGAGATGTAGCGCATTGTTTTCTACTTCTGCTCCCTTCCTTATAACTTTCAAGTGTTTTTTGAAATATTTTTTCTAAAGCTTTATTCTCATAATCATTGTAAATATTTAGGATTCTTTTTATATACGGTTTATAAGAACTTCTCCAAGTAGTTTTTCTCGTGCTGGTTCGAAAATCACTTTTACTATCTTTAAAAAAAAATTCCTCAAATTGATTTAATCTATTTGGGAATTCACAATCATCCTTTATTTGCTTTTTATAAGGGTTGCTTTTCCAATTAATCCAATCAAATTGATTCAATTCCAGTTGCAAATTGATTAATTGTAATTTTTTTTTGGCCTCCTCTAATCCAGAGATATCAGCCTTTAAACCAAGAGATATTCTTTGAATTTTAAAGTTTTTTTTATCTTCCTTGGAGGGTAATGAACCACGAATATTTAATTTATCTCCTCTTTTCTCAATTTTAAGCTTGCTGCCTTGAGTAGCAAATTTATCATTGACATTATTAATTTCCTGAATTACGTTCATTTACTTATATAATTGACCTTATAATGACGTTTTTAATGTTGATTTTCAATCTCCATAAATTTTGAATGGATAAAATAGGCGTCTTACTAATGAATTTAGGAGGGCCTGAACGCATTAATGATGTTGGCCCATTCTTATATAATCTTTTTTCTGATCCAGAAATAATCAGAACTCCTTTTCCTGTTTTTCAAAAGCCACTAGCTTGGTTAATCAGTACGCTTAGAAGTACTACTTCACAACAAGCCTACCTCTCTATAGGTGGAGGTTCACCTATTAGAAGGATAACTGAACAACAAGCAAGAGAATTACAATCTAAATTAAGGGATAAGGGATTTAATGCTACTACCTATATTGCTATGAGGTATTGGCATCCTTTTACCGAATCAGCTATTGCCGATATGAAAGCAGATGGCATAGATCAAGTTGTTGTAATACCCTTATATCCACATTTTTCGATAAGTACTAGTGGTTCAAGCTTTAGGGAATTAAAAAAATTGCGAGATTCTGATGACGAATTTAAGAAGGTTCCAATGAGATGTGTAAGGAGTTGGTTCAGTCAATCAGGTTATTTAAAGTCAATGGTAGAATTAATTTCTGAACAAATTTCACTTTGTGAATCTCCTTCAAAAGCGCATATATTTTTTACTGCTCATGGAGTTCCTAAGAGTTATGTAGAGGAAGCTGGAGATCCTTACAAACAACAAATTGAAGATTGTTCTTTATTAATAATAAATGAGCTAGAAAAATGTTTAGGGTATAGTAACCCTCATACACTTTCTTATCAAAGTAGAGTTGGTCCTGTTGAATGGTTGAAGCCTTATACAGAAGAAGTGTTAGCTGATCTTGGAAGGTCAAATGTTAACGATCTGATTGTAGTCCCCATAAGTTTCGTTGGAGAGCATATCGAAACATTGCAAGAAATTGATATTGAATATAAAGAAATTGCTGAAAAGGCTGGCATTAAAAACTTTCGGAGAGTTAAGGCTCTAAATACGCATCCTACTTTTATTGAAGGACTTAGTGATCTAGTGATTTCCTGCTTGGAAGGGCCTTTAGTCAATATAGAGGAGGCTTCTCAGTTGCCTGAAAAAGTTAAACTTTATCCCCAAGAGAAGTGGCAATGGGGTTGGAATAATAGTTCAGAGGTATGGAATGGAAGGGTTGCAATGATTATTTTTCTTGTGCTTTTTATTGAACTTATTTCAGGCTCTGGACCTCTGCATAGACTAGGCATCTTATAAAGAAAATTTGATATTTTTTTGAGAATTTTAAATTTTTTGAAAAATTCTTTTTGAATATATTTCTGACATTACATTTATAAATGAGGCAAAAGTATTTAATTGAGTTTAATATTTATAGTAAATATTGAATTTCTTTAGTGACCCTTACTTCGAGATCCTTTTCAAAGGGTAGTTCAAAACATGAAAATCCAGTTTGGATTACTGGTGCGGATGCACTAATGGATTCTTTAAAAATTCATGGGGTAAAAATTATATTTGGATATCCAGGAGGAGCCATACTACCAATATATGATGCCGTTCATAAGGCAGAACAAGATGGTTGGTTAAAACACTATATGGTAAGGCATGAACAAGGTGGGTCTCATGCGGCTGATGGATATGCGAGATCTACTGGTGAAGTAGGAGTATGTTTTGGGACCTCAGGTCCAGGCGCAACAAATTTGGTAACTGGAATTGCAACTGCTCAAATGGATTCAGTCCCCCTCGTTGTAGTTACAGGTCAAGTCCCTAGACCTGCTATAGGTACAGACGCTTTTCAAGAAACTGATATTTTTGGTATAACTCTCCCAATAGTGAAACATTCATGGGTAATAAGAGATCCCTCAGATATAGCGAAAGTAGTTTCTGAAGCTTTTTTTATAGCCTCTTCTGGAAGACCTGGCCCTGTT
This sequence comes from uncultured Prochlorococcus sp., assembly GCA_902573565.1. GTDB lineage: Bacteria > Cyanobacteriota > Cyanobacteriia > PCC-6307 > Cyanobiaceae > Prochlorococcus_A. The sequence continues at coordinate 152,978 of CACGKI010000001.1, read as the reverse complement.
TTAATTGATATACCCAAAGATGTAGGTCAGGAGTTCTTTAATTACAAAAGAGTTTTGCCAGGCGAAATAATTCCTAAAGGGTTTAAAAGGAATGGAGATATAAATGATTGCGATGTCAATAAAGCAATTAAATTAATAGAAGATTCAGAAAGACCTCTTTTATACGTGGGAGGTGGTGCAATATCTTCAGGCGCCCATGATGAAATAAAAACTTTGGCAAAGAATTATCAAATACCAGTCACTACAACCTTAATGGGGAAGGGTGCTTTTGATGAAAAAGATAATTTATCGGTAGGGATGTTAGGGATGCACGGAACTGCTTACGCAAATTTTGCAGTTACAGAATGTGATCTTTTAATTGCTGTAGGAGCTAGATTTGATGATAGGGTAACAGGAAAATTAGATACTTTTGCTCCAAATGCTAAGGTAATCCATATAGATATTGACCCAGCAGAAGTTAATAAAAATAGAATTGTAGATGTTGCAATTGTTTCTGACGTTTTAAAAGCTGTTAGCAAAATTAATCAAGAATTTCATAATAATAAATTTAGTTGTAAGACAAAAAACTGGTTAGAAAAAATTGATTTTTGGAAAAATAAACACCCTTTATATGATCCGCCCAAAGAAGGAGAAATTTATCCTCAGGAAGTTCTTTTAAAAGTTAGGGAACTTTCGCCAGAAGCTTATGTAACTACAGATGTAGGACAACATCAGATGTGGGCTGCTCAATATCTTAGGAATTCTCCAAGAAAATGGATTAGTAGTGCAGGCTTAGGAACTATGGGATTTGGATTGCCAGCGGCAATTGGAGTAAAAGCAGCATTACCAAATTCAGATGTAATTTGTATTGCAGGAGATGCAAGTGTTTTAATGAATATTCAAGAATTGGGAACTTTATCTCAATATAATTTAAATGTGAAGTTGATCATTATAAATAATCGCTGGCAAGGTATGGTAAGACAATGGCAGGAAAGTTTCTACGATGAGAGATATTCCTCCTCTGATATGAGTTGTGGTGAACCTGACTTTGTAAAACTTGCGGAGTCTTTTGGAGTTAAAGGGTATTTAATTTCTGATAGAAAAAAACTAAATAATGAATTAAAAAATGCACTTGAACATGACGGCCCTGCCTTGATTAATATTCTTGTGAGAAGAGGAGAAAATTGCTATCCAATGGTTCCTCCTGGGAAAAGTAATGCTCAAATGGTTGGATATGTTAATTGTGAAGACTAAATTTTCTAATTCGTAATTTTGAAAAATTAACTTTAGAGTAATTTAAAAACTAAGATATTTCTGAATTGAAAAAATTATCCAAACTTTTATTAGTATTCTTTTTGATTATTCTTAATCCTGCAATAGTTAACTCTGCTGAAATTCTTCAAATTAAAAATTCAAATACCATTTTGGTGGGGGATCAAAATAGGAATTTAACTATTGGATTATTTTGTGTAAATGTAAATGAAAATGATGAGCTCGCAGCAACTAATTTACTTAAGAACGAATTCCCAAGGGGAAGCAAAGTAAAAATTAAACCTTTTGGCTTTAAAGAAAATGTTTTGTTAGCCAAAGTCTTTAATATTAAAGGTACTAAAGAGATGACAGAATTATTATTTGCTAAAGACTTAGCTAGAGAAATTTGTTCAAGTTAAGTATCTCTATGAGCAAATAAAATTCCATTGCCTTGAAATTGTTTTGCTTCTTCTCCAGGAATTAAATTCATTTTTTAATTCGTACGTGCATAAATTTGAGATGTCAATATTTGCTTTAGGAATGTTCTCATTTAGAAGTTGTCCATAAGCAAATCTTTTAAGATCTAGTTGATTTAAGTCTTGCTTTTTAAAATGATTGGAATAACTAAAACAAAAATCCTTTTGATTTTTAGGTAAATTGACTTTTGCAATTTTGTTTTCCGCTTTTTTATAAAATTCTTTGAATGTTATTTTATCAACTAAATAATGTTCCTTCGAAATCGCTGGTCCTATCGCAACAAGTAAATCATCTCTAGATGTCCCTAAATTATCAAAAATTTTAACAAGATTTTTTATTATTTTTTTTTCTAAACCTTTTCTTCCACAATGTAAGGCGGCTACATTTCTTTTCTTTTTATCGGCAAAAAATATTGGCATGCAATCAGCTGTGTAAACCCATAAGTTTTGGTTGGATTCGTTACCAACAAGACCATCTGCATCAGTCTTATGCCCTTCCTGAGAATATGAGCCAAAAGCCAGCGTATTGCTATGAATTTGATTAGAAATGCAATTTACGGAGTTTTTATTAAAGTGATTTCCTAATAATCCAAGAAATTTCTCAGAGCTAGACTTCGTAAAGAAGGCATGTGTAAATCCATATTGACTAAGAATTGGTGATAAGTAATATTCAAAAATTTTGTTTTGAATAGAAATTTTATTTTTTAAGAAATATGTTTCTTTGAAATAAATAGCAATCCCTCCTAATCTAAATTTATGAAATCATTTCAATATCTCTCAAGATCCAGAATCCTGCAAATTTTTCTATGTATGGCGTTGATTGTATGGAAATAAATTGATACCCAAAAGAATTTTTTTTATTTTCTAAAAACTTTTTATGCAAAAGGTTCGCATCTTTTTCTGGTAAATCTGTCACTAGCCACTTATCATCTTCTGAAGCTTCAAGTATAAGTTGGTTCTTACTAATGATCAATTTAATAGGTTCTAAACAACTGAACCATGCAGAGAGTGCTAGGGATCTATCTTTACTGAATAATCTTAATCCAGGAATAAAATCATTATCATTCAATTCTTGGTGAATTGGAAAAATATCTCCAAATTCTATAGGCCAATTTTTTGCAAACTTTAATTCACCGATAGATATTTCAGAGATAGTTAAAGCATCCCCCCTCACTGCTTCTGGAAGAGGTTTAGGTGAGTTTTCCATTCTAGAAGTAAAAGTAGGAGCTAGTATGCCCCTTACATAACCTTTTTCCTTTGGATAAATCTCTTTTTCAAGAAATTCGATTCTATCGAATAAATTGTAAGTTCTTCTACTAATAAGAGCCTCAATATTAATTGCTTCCAATGATTTCTTAATAATGGATTTCATTGATGATCTCCAAAATCTAACTTTTGAAGGTCTTGCCCACCCTTCTTTTTTCGCTTTATCTAATGCTTCATTAAGAGCCTTTGTAAGCCATACTGAATTAACCTCATTAGCAGGGCATTTTTTATTCCAAAGAAAAATATCTTTTGTTTTATAACTTCTGGTAGAGCATATAATTAACTCCCACCTTTTTTTTCCATTTGATTCAATAATTGGTCTTGAGTAAAAATCTAATTCCCAATCTGAAATTTTTAATTCAAGACTTGGTTCTATTTTGTTGTTGATTGTCATTTATCTTGTTCTTTTTTATTGAAAAGTGCTTTAGTTTTTAGTGCTCTTTCTGTGGCTTCTAGCATAACTTTTTGCTTATCAATAATTAACTCTCCAGCGGAGTTCTCTAAGAGTGCTGTATTCAGACCAATACGCCCTTTTTCGAGGTCAATTTCAGATATTAAAGCTTTTATAATTTCACCTTCCCTAAAAATTTCTCGTAAAGAACGAATCGATCCATTTGTTAAGGAGGATTGATGAAGAAGGCCACTAGCTCCACCTAAGTCAATAAAGAAGCCATATTGCTTTACTGCTAAAACTTCTCCTTCAATTAATTGACCCAATTCTAGACTGGAAAGTTTAGATATTAATGATGCTTTCTTTTCAGAGAGAACTAATTTTCTGGATTCTGGATTCACCTCAAGAAACGCTACTTTCAGAGTTTTGCCAACAATAGATTGATGATCTTGACCATCTTCAAGTTGGGATCTAGGGATGAAACCTCTCAACCCATCTACATCACAAGTAAGCCCACCTCTGTTAAATCCATTAATTAAAACGTCAATTAATTCTCCATTTTTTGCGGAACTTGATACTTTCTCCCAACTTTGCCTGAGAATTAATGCCCGAGCGCTCACTGTTACCATCCCATCAGCATTTTGTTCTTTGATAACTAAAACTTCCATTTCAAGGCCTATAGAAAATTTTTCCTTAAAATTAGTTATGACTCCCAACCCAGATTCTTTTTTTGGCATATAACCAGGTGCTTTACCACCAATGTCAACATATAGTCCATCACTTTCTACTGCTATAACCTTTCCTGTAATTGTTTCTCCTGTAGCTCCAATCGGCTCATTTTCATTTAATGCCTCCAAAAAAGCACTTTCATCAAAATCAAATTCATCAACTGTTCTTTCTAATTGAAAATCTATATTTTGCTCAGAAAAATTAATTGGTCTTCTTAAGTCTTCTTGAGAACTTTTCAAGGCTTTTGTGTTTTCATTAAAGTCGTCAATTTCTTTTATTGAAGCATCTTTAACTAATTGAGGTTTGATTGCAATATTTTCTTTACTTGTTTCTTCTTGCAGAGTGATTTGATCATGCTGTATTTTTTGAGATTTTTGTTGAGTTTCTTTCTTGCTGATGTGAACTACCTGAAGAGGTTTTTTTAAATCTTTTTTAGTGCCCTTTGGTTGGATATTATCTTGGGCATTTTTATTACTGACTCCCATCGTAGGTAAAATAAGAATAATTAATTATTAACATATTCTAAATGTTAGTACTCAAAATTAAAATTAATGAACTTTAAACCAATACCTAACAAATTTGAATATTTAAACTGGCAAGAAATTGAGAGTATTGCAAAAGACAAAAGATCCACAGTTATTTGGCCATTCGGCGCTGTTGAACAACATGGGCCACATTTGCCTCTTGCTACAGATAGTATTTTTGTTGATGAAATCATTAGTGAAGTTTTTAAATTATTCTCTGCAGATATTCCATTAAAAAAACTTCCAACTCAATATATTGGGTTTTCTCCAGAACATAAGGGTTTTGCTGGAACAATTTCACTTTCCTCAACATTAATAACCTCAATGATTAAGGAAGTCGGAGGTCAATTATCTGAGATGGGTTTTAAAAGATTGATATTGATTAATGGACACGGAGGTCAAATATCATTACTTAATACAGCGGCAAGAGAGCTAAGAAGTTTCGCACCTGGGATGGCAGTTTTTCCTTGTTTCTTATGGAGTGGTGTTAATGGATTAAGTGAATTGTTAACGAAAGCCGAGATCGAAGATGGGCTGCATGCTTCTTTAGCTGAAACAAGTTTGATGCTCGCTTTAAAACCAGAGCTAGTAGGTGATGAACGCCCAAATGAGGGCATTAAAGGAAAGATCCCAGAAGGTTGGAGTCTAGAGGGGAATGCACCTACTGCTTGGCTTACTCACGACTTTAGTAAATCAGGAGTTATTGGGGATAGCAGAGGAGCAAATGAGTCTTTAGGAACAAATTTAAAGGAATTATTGATTAATCATTGGTTCAAATTGATAATGAATCTGATGCAATCAGATTGGCCAAACAATTCTTAGCTAATATTTAGTAAAAAATGTGACTTAACAATTGAAACTATTTTCATCATATTTAAATAAACTCACTATAATCGTATAATATTCATGCATAATGAGCTAAAGGTTAATGACATGCAAACTCTAGAATCAAATAAAAAAACAACTTTGGGATCTACTAACCCAATTTCTTTAAATTTGCCTGACTTTACTACAAGTTCCTATAAAGATGCATACAGTAGAATTAATGCAATTGTTATAGAGGGAGAGCAAGAAGCTCATGATAATTATCTTTCAATCGCAACTTTAATACCAAATGAGTTAGAAGAGTTAACTAAATTGGCGAGGATGGAAATGAAACATAAAAAGGGGTTTACTGCATGCGGAAGAAATTTAGGGGTTGAAGCTGATATGGAGTTTGCTAAAAAATTCTTTTCTAAATTACATGGTAATTTTCAAGTTGCTTTAGAAAAAGAAAATTTAACAACATGTCTTTTAATTCAGGCTATTTTAATCGAAGCATTTGCAATCTCTGCTTATAACGTATACATAAGAGTTGCAGATCCTTTTGCAAAAAAAATAACGGAAGGAGTCGTTAAAGATGAATATCTTCATTTAAATTATGGGCAAGAGTGGCTTAAAGAGAATTTATCCACGTGCAAAGAAGAATTAATGGAAGCTAATAAGGTTAACCTTCCCTTAATTAAAAAAATGTTAGATGAAGTAGCAGATGATGCATCAGTTCTGGCTATGGACAGAGAAGAGTTAATGGAAGAATTTATGATTGCTTATCAAGATACCCTCATGGAAATAGGTCTAGATAATAGAGAAATCGCAAGAATGGCTATGGCAGCTATCGTCTAATTATATTTTATTTTATTAATCACTTTAGTAATTAATCTTTCTATTTTATTACGTACCTCTGTGCTATTCTTCATAACATTGTATAGAAACCAATTATAAATTTTAAATGTTTGGGTTAATAGGCCACTCAACTAGTTTTGAAGATGCAAAAAGAAAGGCTTCGTTACTAGGCTTTGATCATATTGCAGATGGCGACCTAGATGTTTGGTGTACAGCTCCTCCTCAATTGGTTGAGAATGTAGAAGTAAAGAGTGCTACTGGAATATCTATTGAAGGCTCTTACATAGATTCTTGCTTTGTTCCGGAAATGCTTTCTAGGTTTAAAACGGCTAGAAGAAAAGTATTAAATGCTATGGAACTAGCTCAGAAAAAAGGGATTAACATTACCGCTTTAGGAGGATTTACTTCAATTATTTTCGAGAATTTTAATCTTCTTCAGCATAAACAAATTAGAAATACTTCATTAGAGTGGGAAAGGTTTACTACTGGTAATACTCATACCGCATGGGTTATTTGCAAGCAACTAGAAATAAATGCGCCTCGCATTGGGATAGACTTAAAAAAAGCAACTGTTGCTGTAATTGGTGCTACAGGTGATATTGGTAGTGCAGTATGTAGATGGCTTATCAATAAAACTGGAATTTCAGAACTTCTTATGGTAGCAAGACAAAAAGAACCACTAGAGATGTTACAAAAAGAATTAGATGGGGGCACTATAACAAGCTTAGATGAAGCGTTGCCTCAGGCGGATATTGTTGTATGGGTTGCAAGTATGCCTAAAACTATTGAAATTGAGACTGATAACTTAAAAAAACCATGTTTGATGATTGATGGTGGATACCCCAAAAATCTTGATGAGAAATTTCAGGGTGAAAATATTCATGTTTTGAAAGGAGGCATAGTAAAGTTTTTTAATGATATTGGTTGGAATATGATGGAACTTGCTGAAATGCAAAACCCCCAGAGAGAGATGTTTGCTTGCTTTGCAGAAGCTATGATTTTAGAATTTGAAAAGTGTCATACAAACTTTAGTTGGGGAAGAAATAACATTTCTCTTGAAAAGATGGAATTTATTGGAGCAGCTTCTTTAAAACATGGTTTTTCTGCGATTGGACTTGATAAGCAACCTAAAGTATTAACTGTCTAAATTATGGCTAAACGTTACCTTCTTGATTTTGAAAAGCCTCTTGTTGAACTTGAGAAACAGATAGAACAAATTAAAGAATTAGCTCGAGATTCAGAAGTTGATGTCAGTCAACAGCTTCTACAGCTAGAAACCTTAGCTGCTAGGAGAAGAGAAGAAATATTTAAATCTCTTACTCCTGCACAAAAGATTCAGGTAGCTAGGCACCCTCAAAGGCCTAGCACTCTGGATTTTGTTCAAATGTTTTGTGATGACTGGATCGAACTACATGGAGACAGAAATGGCGGCGATGATATGGCACTAATTGGAGGCATTGGTTCGATAAATAATAGACCAGTGTTAATGTTAGGGCATCAGAAAGGAAGGGACACAAAAGAAAATGTAGTAAGAAATTTTGGGATGGCAAAACCAGGAGGCTACAGAAAAGCTCTTAGATTAATGCAACATGCAAATAGATTTTCACTGCCAATTCTTACATTTATTGATACTCCTGGAGCTTATGCTGGTTTAAAAGCTGAAGAGCAGGGGCAAGGGGAAGCGATTGCAAGAAACCTACGAGAGATGTTTGGATTGAAAGTTCCAATTGTGGCTACTGTTATTGGAGAAGGCGGCTCAGGAGGTGCACTTGGAATAGGTGTCGCAGATAGGTTACTTATGTTTGAACACAGTGTTTATACAGTTGCTAGTCCAGAAGCCTGTGCATCAATTTTATGGAGAGATGCGGCGAAGGCACCAGAAGCTGCATCAGCACTTAAAATTACAGGTAAAGATTTACTTAAATTAGGGGTAATAGATGAGGTATTACCAGAACCTTCTGGGGGGAATAATTGGGCTCCTTTGGATGCTGGTAATACTCTAAAAGAGGCTATTGAGAAACACCTCAATGCTTTACTACAAATGCCTGAAGATGAATTAATTGAGGAAAGATATAAAAAGTTTAGAGTTTTAGGTAAATTTATCGAAGCAAATAATATTGAAGAGATTTATAGTGAGATACCTCAAAAAACTGAATAAATTGAAACTAGCTTTTATAACAGGTGCCACGAAAGGTATTGGTAGATCTACAGTAATTACTTTTGCTAATGCTGGTTGGGACTTGATTTTACTTTCTAGGAATATGGGTTTAATGGAAAAATTAAAGGATGAACTAATCACTACTAAATCAAAAATTAGTCTGGTTAAATGTGATTTATCTAATTCTTCAGAAATAGAACATTGTGTTAAAGAGGCAGTTGAGAAATATGGGTGCCCATCTGTCTTGATTAATAATGCCGGTTGTGCATTTAATAGAACTTTAGTTGAAACGGATTTGGATCAATGGCAACAAACTATTCAAATAAACCTTACGAGTGTGTTTCAAATTTGCAGCTTAATTGTGCCTCTAATGAGGGGAAATGGTGGTTTAGTTATTAATGTAAGTAGTCATGCCTCTTACAATGCATTTCCCCAATGGGGAGCATATTGCATTTCAAAATCTGCACTTTCTATGTTCACAAAATGCTTAAGGGAGGAAGAGAGATCTAATTCAATAAGAGCATGCACAATAACTTTAGGATCAGTAAATACGCCTCTTTGGGACTCCGAATCAATTAAATCTGATTTCGATAGAACTTCCATGCTCTCCTCAAGAGAGGTATCAGATACTATTCTTTTTATGGCCCAACAACCTGAATCTCAATTAATTGAGGACTTAACTTTGATGCCTTCTGGAGGGGCGTTCTAAAATAATCTGCTTATCTTTTTTATCTCTTATAAAGTGACTTTTTTTAGGGTTATTCGATCCCGATTGAAAGAAAGAATGTGATATAGTGTATAAGCAATTAAGTTTTAGAAGATAAAGTTAATTAAGTTGCATACGATTTCTACTTAGTATTTTATGACCTCTACATTACCAAACGATAATATTAAAAACTTTGATGATCAGATTACTAATAAACTAATCTCAGAAATTATTAGAGATAGAATAAAGAATTCTGGCACAAAATTTAGTGCTAATGATAATATTGCAGATTTTATCAATCCTGGAGAATTAGAAATATTAGAAAAAGAAGTTGCCTCAAGAGTTAAAGACTTACTTAAATCTCTAATAATAGATGTTGAGAATGATCATAATACTCAAGAAACTGCTGAAAGAGTCTCAAAGATGTATTTAAATGAAGTCTTTAAAGGGAGATATTACGAACAACCTAAAGTTACAAGTTTCCCAAATGACAAGAGTCTTGATGAGATTTATACAGTTGGCCCTATTTCTGTCAGATCTGCATGTTCACATCATTTAGTTCCAATCCTTGGAGAGTGTTGGATAGGTATTAAGCCTGGGAATAAAGTCATAGGACTTTCAAAATTTGCGAGAGTTGCTGATTGGGTTTTTTCAAGGCCTCATATTCAAGAAGAAGCTGTAATGATACTTGCAGATGAAATTGAGAGATTGTGCGAACCTAAAGGTTTAGGAATTATAGTTAAGGCTCAACATTACTGTATGAAATGGAGGGGAGTTAAAGAACCAAATACAAGTATGATTAATTCTGTAGTAAGAGGAGATTTTAGACATGATCTAAGTCTAAAACAAGAATTTTTTGAGCTTGTGAAACAGCAATCTGCTACTAATAACTATTAATCCTTTTTTAAACACTTAATTAGGGTATCTGTTTTATTAATATCTTTTATACCTGGTGATATTTCAATACTACTAGAAATATCTAGTCCATCTGGTTTGATATCATTTAAAATCTCATCAATCCATTCAATTGATATTCCACCTGCTAACCACCAAGGTTTGCTAAATTCTAGATTCTTTAGATAAATAGACTTTATTTTTTTTCCAGAGCCCCCATAAGTTTCTTCATTCCAAGAATCGAGTACAAAAGCATCAACAAAATCTTCAAAAGGTCTTATTTTAGCAATGTCCTTTGCCGTTTTTATTCTGAAAGCTTTCCATAAGCCAATATTTGGAATTCTTTCTTTTATCTTTTTACAGTAATCAATATCTTCATCTCCATGTAATTGAATTATAGTTTCACTTGGTTTTCCTAAAAAATTTTTAATAATTAAATCTATAGGACAATTTTTTACAACGGATACCCTCTCTACATTTGGATAAAAATTTTCTAAAGATTTAAAGATTTTTTTCTTGATTTCAGCTGAGATATATCTTGGAGACTCTTCAACAGAAATAATGCCAATAGCATTTGCTCCTAATTTAGCTACTTGAAGAGCTTGTTCTTCTGAAGTTAGTCCACAAATTTTAACCAGAGTATTAGTCTTGGGCATATTATTATCTTTTATGTAAGATTAATATTATTGATTAATATAGCGGAGATTATTTTTGAGAAGTTGGCAAATTTTCAAATTATGGGGAATTCCCTTCAAAATTCATCCTTATTGGTTTGCTATTCTTTTTTTATTCTCATGGAGTATAAGTAATCAGGTTAATTTAACATCAGGTAATATATATGATGTTAAGGAAGCCTGGATTATAGGATTTTTAACTTCTTTTTTCTTATTATCTTCAATTATTTCCCATGAGATTTTACATACCTTTGTTTCTCTGAATCAGGGTGTAAAAATAAAAAAAATTACTTTTTATTTCCTCGGAGCACTTCTACAAATAGATAAGTATTGTCAAACTGCTTTAGGTAATATAAAAATCGCTATTGTTAGACCTTTATTATGTTTTGGTACAGCATCTGTTCTACTTTTTATAAGTAATTACAGTCCATCTCAAGAACTAATGATCATCAATATAATTTCAAGAGTAGGCTTATTAAATTTATTTTTAGGCTTCTTAAATCTAATTCCAATTGGTTCTTTAGATGGAGGGAATTTATTAAAAAGTATTATTTGGTATTTCTCGGGGAGTAAAAACAAAGGAAGAAAATTTCTCAATAAAGTAAATTTATCTTTATCTTTTTTAGTTCTAATATTTGGGATAATTTGCTTGTTTAAATTTAACTTTTACTATGGTTTTATTCTCTCCTTTTTAGGTTTATTTGGTGTTAATTCTTCAAAGTCAGAAAGTCAATTTTTTAAAATTGAAAACATACTTAAATTTACTAAAGTTTCTGAGATTAAATTAAAGCCATTGAAAAAAATTGAATTTGATTCTAATTTCTTAGAATTTAATAAATTAATAAAAAATAAAAAGGATTCAGTAGATAAGTATTGTTTTGTCACGAATAATGGTAGATGGACCGGTTATGTTGATGAAAATATTTTAAAAAATGTCTCAATAAAAAAATGGGAACGGAACTTTGTTGGAGATTTTCAGAAACCAATCGATAGTTTTGTAAGTGTATCTTGTAATGATAAATTATGGAAAACTATAGAAAGACTTGAAGAAACAAGTGAAGGTTTTTTATTGGTTCTCAATTCTGCAAATATACCTCTGGGGATAATTGATAGGTCGAAAATCGGAAATTTTGTATTGAATAAATTAGGGTTTAATTTGCCTTCAGAGATTATTAATAAATTTAATTATAAAAATCATTATCCCTTGGGAATTGAATTTCCAAGAATAATTCTTTCAATGAAGCAGAAAGGAGATCTTTAAGAATACTTGTCATGAAAATTTTTTAATATTTTTATTATCTATTGCAACAGTTTTGAACTTTATATTTGATTTATTCTTTAGAAATGAATTTCTTAGATGTTGAACTATATCATCATTTGATAGGTCTAGATTTAATTTTGGTGGAGCTTCTTCTTTAAATAATTTAAACCATAAATCTTTTGAGGGATTTGTTTGAATCTCTCCATGTTGCAAGAATGCACCTTTTTTACGATATTGGGCACTTCCTATTCTTTTAAAACCATCCTGATCAATTAAATCAGAAATTAACGAAGTCCCAAAACAATTTGTATTAATGTGTGATTTTGTTGAAGTACCATTTTGTAAATTTAGTCCTAATTCTCTAAAACTTTTAATTAACCAATTATTAACCATTTCATAACTTAAGACTTTGTAGTAATTTTTTTTAAATGTTAATGCATATGTAATGCCTCCTGAATGCAAAACGGCTCCCCCCCCCGAGGGACGTCTAACAATTTTAATTTCCCCATTTGATAATAATTTTTCCCAATGAAGAGGAATTTCCTTTTGGTGATACCCAATGGAAAGCCAATCCCCAGTCCAATAGTAGAACCTCAATGTAAAAATTATTTCAGGATTCGAAATTGTCTGATCTAAAGAATTTAAATCTAAAGCCATTTGATCAAATCCTGGTAAATTATTTGTCGAAAAAATTAAAGCTTGATTTTTTATTTTCAAAACTAGCTTGGTAGGTTTATTTATAATAATTTTCAATAAATTTTTTCTTTCAATTTATTAATTACGTAACATCATTTTGTAATAGTGTTTCAAATTCCCTCTTTTGGGTGGAGAATATAGGAAATAATTTTTTTACCATGGAGCCAACCCAAACAATAAATTTAATTGCACTCAGCCTAATAGTAGTCATCCATGCAGGAGTTTTGGCTCTTAGGCTAGGAATTAGTTTAGGTAGAAACTAACATTCATTAGAAAATATATACTTTTAAGGTAATAATATACTAAGACTGAATTGTCTTATTCAGTAATTACTCAGTAACTAAATTTGTCAAAATCTTCATATAAAAATAGTAGTTTTTACAAAACATATCTAACTTCTGCATTTAAAAAAAAACAGCAGAAACAGGAACATTTTGTGTCTTTGTTTTTTGTAATTATAAAATCTTGCTTTTCCCTTTTAGCACTAATAAGCTTAATTAAACTAGGCTACAGTTCCAAAGTCAGATTGACCAGATTTAAGGAGATTCAAGACTCATTTTCATATGAAAAATATCGATATAATGATTTATCGAGAAGATTTGATGATTTATTTTCTTCTGAAGGTGAGCAAAGATTTATGAAGGATCAAGATCAAATCATTTCTAGAGACATTATCAGAGTAATATGGCGATGATAAAGATGATTGAAAATCATTTGAATTATCATTTTTCTATTAACTTTTTTTGCTAGTGAGTAAGAACATTAAGGGTTTAGTCCTAATTACAGGAACAACGTCAGGAGTTGGATTAAATACTATAAAACCCCTACTAAGATTTGGATGGGAAGTTATAGCTGTTAATCGATCAAATAAAAGAGCCATAACAATAGCTGAGGGATTTTTGACAAAAGAGGAGATTAAAAATGTTCACTTTATAGAAATAGACCTCTCTGACTTGGATGATGTGAGAAAGGGTTGTGATGAAATATTGGAAAGATTTAAAAAACCAATAAATTCTCTTATTTGTAATGCAGCAGTTTATAAGCCAAGACTAAAGAAGCCTGAAAGATCTCCTCAGGGTTTTGAAAACTCTATGGCGGTAAATCATTTTGGGCATTTTCTTATGGTAAAACTTCTTATGGAAAATATTTTATCTTCTGAAAGAGAAATTGTTTTAAATGGAAAATCAATTCTATTCAAGCCAAGAATTACTGTATTAGGGACTGTTACGGCTAATTATTCAGAGCTTGGAGGGAGGATCCCCATCCCTGCGCCAGCTGATTTGGGAGATTTATCTGGATTCAAAAATGGTTTTTTATCTCCAATAAGTATGGCGAATGGAAAGAAATTTAAACCTGGTAAGGCTTATAAGGATAGTAAACTTTGCAATATGGTGACCGTTCAGGAATTATCAAAAAGATATCCTGCAGAAAAGATTATTGTAAATTCTCTATATCCTGGATGTGTTGCTGATACAAAACTTTTTAGAAATACACCTTGGTTATTTAGATTCCTTTTCCCGATATTTCAAAAATACATAACAAAAGGATATGTGTCACAAAGATTGGCAGGAGAGAGAGTCGCTCAAGTAGCAACTTATAAAGAATTTGCTAAACCATCAGTTCATTGGAGCTGGGGAAATCGTCAAAAAACTGGCAGGAAAGCTTTTTCTCAAACGTTGTCAAAAAGAATAATTGATGCGAAGACTTCTCAAGAAACTTATGATTTAACAAGCCAATTGGTTGGATTAGATTAATTGAGACTAATCAAATCCTAATAAATCAAAAATTTCTCTATCTTTAAGTGGATTGCCTTCTAAAGGTTCTACGTTCTCAAGCATATTTTTTGCAAGAGATAAATATTCATTTTGAACTTCAATAACATCTTCAGTTGGTTCCATTTCAAAAATGGTGCATTTTTTTAGTCTTGATCTTCTGATGGCGTCGACATCTTTGAAGTGGGCCATAGTTTTTAAACCTGTTCTTTCATTGAACTTATCAATTTGGTCTGTATCTTTTGATCTATTTGCGACTACCCCACCTAATCTGACTTTATAATTTTTTGCTTTTGCTTTGATTGCAGAGACTATTCTATTCATGGCGAATATTGAATCGAAGTCATTAGCAGTAACAATTAGACAGTAATTTGCATGTTGCAATGGAGCTGCGAATCCCCCGCAAACGACGTCTCCAAGGACATCAAAAATAACAACGTCAGTATCTTCTAATAAGTGATGTTCTTTTAATAGTTTTACTGTCTGTCCGGTTACATATCCCCCGCACCCTGTCCCAGCAGGAGGACCTCCACTTTCGACGCACATTACGCCATTAAAACCTTCAAACATGAAATCGGTTGGCCTCAATTCTTCGCTATGAAAATCTACCTCTTCGAGAATATCGATAACTGTAGGAACCATTTTGTGCGTCAAAGTGAAAGTGCTATCGTGTTTCGGATCACATCCAATTTGTAGAACCTTTTTACCTAATTTTGAGAATGCCGCAGAAAGGTTTGATGATGTAGTTGATTTCCCGATGCCACCTTTCCCATATACGGCAATAACTAAAGCCCCTTCTTCAATATTTATTTTTGGATCTTGCTTTACTTGAACACTTCCTTCTCCATCAAGGGGTCTATTTATAGTACTTGTCATTTAAAGCTTAAAACACATTATTATTTATATTCTTGCAGCGTAAATACACATGAAATATGTTTATAAACAAATATGTATTTAATTGTATTAAAAGTAGGGAATATGTTCTTATAACAGAATTTTTAGGATTAATTCTTTCAGATTATGAGTGAAAGTACTCATGACTTAATTAAAGTTTGTTAGTAAAAAAATTTAACTGAAATATGCTTTGGCATCGTAAAGAGTTTCATCGCTTATCTCTGGAATTCCTCTCAAGATTGCGTATTTTTCAGTATTTGTTTTGACTTTACCTCTTACAAAAAATGGAACTTTTGTTAATTCAGCTCTACCAGATTCAGTCCAGATAATTCCTTCTTTACTATTTTTTTCTTTTTTTTCGTCAGAATTTAAAAAGTCCTTTGTGTTTGTCGCTGTATGTCCTAAATGGCTTTGATGGCCATCAACAAACTCAAAGTCATGTTTGAACATGTCAATAAGATGCTCTTCTAAGCCCATCATTAGGGGATGTACCCAGTCATCAAAAATCACATTTGCTCCTTCCCATCCCATTTGAGGGCTATATCTTGCAGGAACATCTTGAACATGCATTGGAGTACTAATTACTGAACATGGAATGCCTAGTCTTTTTGCACTATGCCTTTCCATTTGTGTCCCTAAAACTAGTTCAGGAGAGACTTTTTTCATGGCATCTTCCACTTCTAGATAATTGTTGGTTATCAGAGCTTCTACATTTAGATCTTTTGCAGTAGCTCTTACTTGCCTAGCCATCTCCCTGCTGTATGTTCCAAGACCCACTACTTCAAAACCCAATTCTTCCTTAGCAATTTTGGCTGCTGCAATTGCATGTGTTCCATCACCAAAAATAAAAACTCTTTTGCCCGTTAAATAATTTGAATCAACTGATTTTGAGTACCAAGGAAGTTTTGATTTATTTTCTAATTCTTTTTTATTCGTCAAAGGAAGATCTAATTTCTTATGAACTTCATTTATAAATTCAATTGTATTTTTTATTCCAATAGGAATAGTATTTGTATATTCCATTCCGAAGTTCCGTTTAAGCCACTCACATGAGGCTTCAGCAATTTCTTGATAAAGACAGATATTTATTTCAGCATCAATTAACCTTTCAATATCGTCAGGACTAGCACCTAAAGGAGCAACAACGTTTGTATCTATACCTTGTTCTGAAAGTATACGTTGGATTTCGATAACATCATCCCTACATCTAAATCCCAGCAATGATGGTCCAAGTATATTAACTTTTGGTCTCCTACCTAATTCTTTCCACCTGAGGGGACTTATTTTATCTGAAGAACTTACTTTATCTTTTAAAAGGGTTCTTGTTAATTGATAAAAGGTTTCTGAAGCGCCCCAATTTTCTTTCTTGCTATAAGCAGGTAATTCAAGATTTACAATTGGCATATCAAACCCCATTCCCTTTGCAAGGGCTCCAGGTTGATCTTGGATTAGTTCTGCTGTACAACTTTCTCCAACTAAAAGAGTTTTTGGTTTAAATCGTTCTACAGCTTCCTTAATATTTTTCTTCACTAATTCAGCAGTATCACCTCCGAGGTCTCTAGCCTGGAAAGTTGTATAAGTAACGGGAGGTCTTTGCCCTCTCCTCTCAATCATTGTAAAAAGAAGATCTGCATATGTATCTCCTTGAGGCGCATGAAGAACATAATGGATATCTTTCATTGAAGAGGCAATTCTCATCGCACCAACATGTGGTGGTCCTTCATATGTCCATAGAGTTAATTCCATATTCTTTTAATGAGTTACTAAAGTTTTTGTAGTTAGTATTTGATTCCTTCTTAAAGGTTTGGAGAAGAGACCTGCTAATTCTGCGGCTTGATCAATACCATGAATTGGACTGAATACCATTTCTATTGACCACTTAGTACTAATTCCTTCGGCCTCCAGTGGGTTAGCTAAACCCATTCCACAAACTACTAAGTCTGGATTAGATTCCCTTACTCGATCTAATTGTTTTTCTACATGTTGCCCTTCGACAATTTTTGTATTATCAGGTAATAAATTAATCTCCTCTTTCATTAAATCTTTATTTAGGTAAGGAGTGCCCACCTCTATAAGATCCATTTCGCATTCGTTATGCAAAAATCTTGCCAAAGATATCTCCAGTTGCGATTCAGGAAGAAGAAATAATCTTTTCCCCTTAAGTATTTCTTTGTGAGATTCAAGAGCAAGTTTTGCTCTATTAATTAAAGGCGAAATAATTTCATGAACTTTAAGTTCACTAATTTTGAAAGCTTTCGCTGCAGCTAAAAACCATTCAGTACTTCCTTCGATACCAAGAGGAAATGGAGCCGAAATTATTTCACAACCACGATGTTTTAGGTCTCGAACAGTATCACTTAAATAAGGCTGAGTTAATAAAACTTTTGTATTTTTTCCAATCTTTGGTAATTCTGTTGATTGACGGGGTGGGAAACTCTCAATATTTGAAATTCCTAAATTTCTAAAAATCTTTTTAAACCTATCCTCTACATTATTTGCGAGAGTCCCAACTAATAATAATTTTTCCTCATTTGATGACTCCATTAATGGAATTAAAGCTTTTAAGGCGCCGTCCTCTCCTTGGGTAAAAGTTGTTTCTATCCCACTGCCAGAGTAATTAACGAATCTCACTTGACCTAAAAATCTTTTATTTAATTTCTCTGCGACAGTGGCAAGATCTAATTTGATTACCTCACTTGGACAAGATCCAACTAGAAAAAGAGTTTTTATTTCTGGTCTTCTCGCAATAAGATCATTTACCACTCGATCTAATTCTTCATGAGCGTCAGCAAGACCAGCAAGATCTTTTTCTTCAAGAATAGCCGTACCAAATCTTGGCTCAGCAAAAATCATAACTCCAGCAGCGCTTTGAATTAAATGAGCACATGTCCTTGAGCCTACAACTAGAAAAAATGCATCCGGCATTCTTCTGTGGAGCCAAACTATTGAAGTTAACCCACAAAAAACTTCCCTAGGCCCAGTTTCCTTATTAAATTCAACTTTACTCATTAAAAATTTCGAAGAGCTTATATTTCAAGCTTGCATAAACTTTTTAATTTAAGAAAGTAATTAATAAGTTCTCTTACAAAATGAACACATTTAAAAAACTTATATGAATGTTTAAATACTTAAATGGGAATTATGAAAAAAACTTTTGTGGTGTATTTTAATTTCTGTAGAAAGAATTTCCTTGACTAATTTTTGAAATCTTCCACACATTTCTAGCTATTTTCGTCGCTAATAATCCTGCTCTTTCTAACTTAGATTTCCCGGGCTTTGCCCCAATTAAAGCTGTCACTTCTGAAGTAGTTAAAGGTGCTCCAGTATTTATAGCTAATTGCGTTAACTCCAATCTATCTCTAAGGTTCTTAAGATTTACTTTTTCAATTTTATCTTCTTCTAACCAACTAAAAGATGGGTCTTTCTGAGATAGTTTTTGCATCAAGCTTAGGCTAACTAATCCAAGAGTTTGATCAGGAGTTAATTCTTTTTCAGTACCAGAAACTTTTGGTTCTTTTTTTTGAGAAGTTCCCATAAAAATGCATATCTTTTACTTGAAGTTATCGTTTTGTGGGAAGCATGCAAGTAAATTTAATAGAAAAAATGAACCATTATCCGTTATAGTCGCGTGAATGGAACCAACTTCTAGTTTAAACAGAGGGGAACGAAGAAAAGGTAGTTCTCTTGTCACAGGATCTGAGGTGCAATCTCAGGCCAGTGGTGCAAGCTGTTTTATTACAACTGATTCAGAAAAGTCTTTGGTGTCCAGACAAGCAAGTCAAGTTGAGCAAATTGAGTTAAGAACATATGTTTTTTTGGATTCTCTTCAGCCTCAATTAGCTGCATATATGGGGACGGTGAGTAGAGGTTTTTTACCTATACCTGGAGATTCATGCCTTTGGATGGAAGTTTCACCTGGGATGGCCGTGCATAGAGTCACAGATATTGCCTTAAAAGCAAGTAATGTAAGACTTGGTCAGATGATTGTTGAAAGAGCATTTGGCTCTCTTGCTCTTTATCACAAAGATCAAAGTACTGTTTTACATTCTGGGGATGTTGTTCTAGATGCTATTGGAAGTGAAGTTAGAAAAAGAACCAAACCTTCAACAAGTTGGACAGAAGTTATTCGAGCTATTACTCCAGATCATGCTGTTTTAATAAATAGGCAAAACAGAAGTGGATCAATGATTCAATCTGGAATGAGCATGTTTATATTAGAAACTGAACCGGCTGGGTATGTCTTAAAAGCAGCAAATGAAGCAGAAAAAGCATCAAATATTACTGTTGTTGATGTAAAGGCAGTTGGCGCCTTTGGTAGATTAACTCTGGCAGGGAAAGAAGGAGATGTAGAAGAAGCAGCTGCTGCTGCTATAAGAGCAATTGATGAAATTTCAAATTACTGAGAATTTTTTAATTTAAACCAATTTCTTTTTTGAGGTAAGGTGACATAATTTTTGCAGCTTTACCTCTACTACCTAATTTATTTAGTTGTGATTGTGAGAGCTCACCGTAAACACAATTAGCTTCTTTAACCCAAAAAATAGATTCGAATTCCCCATTAGGATATTTGGGGTTCTTAAGAATTTCTCCCCAGCATATTCCTGTTGTATCTTTAACTAAGTTTCCTGAAGGATCGCACAAAACCATACAGCTTATAAATCTTGCACTCCTATAAGGACTATCAGAAAGTTCATTAATTAATTTTTTAATTTTCTCATCATTATTTTTGGCATATCGAGCAGAATAAATTCCTGGTCGACCATCTAAAACATCTACTTCAAGACCAGAGTCATCGGCTAATGCCCAAGTTTTTGTCTCTAGAGAAGCTGCCTTGGCTTTAAGTAGTGCATTCTCAAAATATGTTTTCCCAGTTTCTTCGACATTTAAATATTCTGGTTGCTTCTCAACCTTTAAAGACAAAACATCCAGCATCTCTGAAATTTCAGATACCTTTCTTTGATTGCCACTCGCAATAGTTAGAACTGGAAGGTTCAAAATAATATAAAAAATTATTGTGAATATTATCTTACTTCAAAGCTTGATACGGAGACAGGAAAGGTTGAACATTCCACACCTGTGTAGACAGGGCCTGTCTCGTACGGAAATAACATAATGTAAATTTTTTCTTAACACAACAGTATGTTTTGATGCACTAACTAATTCGCATAAGTATTGACATATCAATCGTACCAAGGGTGATAAGTTTAACTTATGAATGATAGAAAAAACATTAATGGAGATTTTGTCGAAAACGCTTGACTTATAAGTACTTAATGAAGCATTCTTCGAATTGAACATTCCACATTTAGTATTTAGTAGACAATGGCTACAGAAACAATGGGTATCGCTCTCGGCATGATCGAGACACGCGGACTTGTACCTGCAATCGAAGCAGCAGACGCAATGACAAAGGCAGCAGAAGTTCGCCTTATTGGTCGTGAATTCGTTGGCGGCGGTTATGTCACAGTATTAGTCAGAGGCGAAACAGGCGCAGTTAACGCAGCTGTAAGAGCTGGTGCTGATGCTTGTGAGAGAGTTGGTGACGGTTTGGTTGCAGCTCACATTATTGCTCGTCCTCATAGAGAAGTTGAACCTGCTCTAGGTAACGGTGAATTTCTTGGTCAAAAGGACTAATTAAAGCAAGATTTATAAATTTTGCAAAATAATTATTTTCCCTACACAGACCTAAATTTATCCTCATGAGTAAGAAGTATGACGCAGGGGTAAAGGAGTACAGAGATACCTACTGGACTCCAGAATATGTACCCCTAGACACCGATTTACTAGCCTGTTTCAAATGTACAGGTCAAGAAGGTGTTCCAAGAGAAGAAGTTGCAGCAGCTGTTGCCGCTGAATCTTCAACAGGTACTTGGTCAACAGTTTGGTCCGAGTTACTTACAGACTTAGAATTTTATAAAGGACGTTGTTATCGAATCGAAGACGTTCCTGGAGACCCTGAAGCATTTTATGCTTTTATTGCATATCCTTTAGATCTTTTTGAAGAAGGCTCAATTACAAACGTATTAACATCTCTTGTAGGAAACGTTTTTGGATTTAAAGCTCTAAGACATCTACGTCTTGAAGATATTAGATTCCCAATTGCTTTCATTAAAACTTGCGGTGGTCCACCAAACGGAATCGTAGTTGAAAGAGATCGACTTAACAAATACGGAAGACCTTTACTTGGTTGTACCATTAAACCTAAATTAGGATTATCTGGTAAAAACTATGGTCGAGTTGTATATGAATGTCTTAGAGGCGGTCTAGATTTAACGAAGGATGATGAGAATATTAATTCTCAACCATTCCAACGTTGGAGAGAAAGATTTGAGTTTGTTGCAGAAGCAGTTAAGCTTGCTCAGCGAGAAACTGGAGAAGTTAAAGGTCACTATTTAAATTGTACTGCTAACACTCCTGAAGAACTCTATGAAAGAGCTGAATTTGCAAAAGAGCTAGATATGCCAATCATCATGCATGATTATATAACTGGCGGTTTTACTGCAAATACTGGATTAGCAAACTGGTGTCGTAAAAATGGCATGCTTTTACATATTCATAGAGCGATGCATGCTGTTATTGATAGACATCCAAAACACGGTATCCATTTCAGGGTTCTAGCAAAATGTTTGAGACTCTCCGGAGGAGATCAATTACATACTGGAACTGTTGTTGGAAAACTAGAAGGTGATCGTCAAACAACTCTTGGTTACATTGACAACTTAAGAGAGTCATTTGTTCCCGAAGATAGATCAAGAGGTAATTTCTTTGATCAAGATTGGGGTTCAATGCCAGGAGTATTTGCTGTCGCATCAGGTGGTATTCACGTATGGCATATGCCTGCACTCCTAGCGATTTTTGGAGATGATTCTTGTCTTCAGTTCGGTGGAGGAACACATGGTCATCCATGGGGCTCAGCTGCTGGAGCTGCAGCCAACAGAGTCGCTCTAGAAGCTTGTGTAAAAGCACGTAATGCTGGTCGCGAAATCGAAAAAGAGAGTAGAGACATTCTTATGGAAGCTGCTAAGCATAGTCCTGAATTAGCTATTGCTCTAGAAACTTGGAAGGAAATTAAGTTCGAGTTTGACACTGTCGACAAGCTTGATGTTCAGGGTTAACTCAAGTTTCGAATTTGAGGAGATTTATTCTCCTCAAACTTATTAAAATCTCGTTTTTACGAGTAATTACATTCACATTTTGATTAATTATGCCTTTCCAGAGCACAGTAAGCGACTATCAAACAGTTGCAACCCTGGAAACATTCGGTTTCTTACCACCGATGACCCAGGAAGAAATATATGACCAAATTGCGTACATTATTGCTCAAGGTTGGAGTCCAGTTATTGAGCATGTTCATCCAAGTGGATGTATGCAAACTTATTGGTCTTATTGGAAACTCCCATTCTTTGGGGAAAAAGATCTTAACTTGATCGTGAGCGAATTAGAGGCATGCCATAGAGCATACCCTGATCATCATGTAAGAATCATCGGATACGATGCTTACACTCAAAGTCAAGGAACAGCTTTTGTAGTTTTCCAAGGACGTTAAAGCTACTTATCTTAGTTAATATCTTTCTCCAAAAATTTTTTGGAGAAAGTTTTTCAAAAAGTTTTTAAAGAATTTCAAACTTGAAGATTATGTCAAAAAAAACCAGTAGAGAGATTGCACTAGAAAGAAGAAAGGCGATGAGTGATAGCGGGAAAAAAGCTGCTGCTTATTCTTCAACTACTAAAGATAGAGTTCGATCTTCTCAAGATATACAAATTTCTGGGACTCAGTCTTCTCCTATTAATAATATTTCTAAACCAGCTACAAACCATATTCCAAAAACTCAGGTAAATAGAAAGTCTTCTCCCACAAATTTATCTAGTAAAGAGTTAGTAATAGAGAGAAGAAAAGCAATGTCTACCCATGGGAAATCAGCAATAACTTCATCCGATAGAACTCGTACTGATGTTAAAAAAGAAAGTCCTGGAAACATAGTAAAAACTACCACAAGCAAAAATCAAGAAGTTCAAAATTCACATAATATAGAAATCAAAACATCAAAACCAAATGTTAAAAGAAGAATTAATCAGAAGAGAAAGCCTATTACTAATACAAGTAGAGATATTGTTTTAGCGAGAAGAGAAGCTCAATCTAAGCATGGTAAATCAGCAACTAAACAAAATACCAGTGCAGCTTCTTTAGCTAGAAGGGGAGACCCAGATTTAAGTAGTAGAGAGATTTCTCAGAGAGTAAGAGAGCTAAGAAGTAAAACTGGTGCCACAGGTAAAAAAGGTAATGGTAAATGTAGACCATGTGGTCCAAATAAAAATGGAGCCAAACATAATATTGCTGATGCTAGCTGGAAAGTTGGTAAAAGTGAAACTGATTCAGGTCAAATAGTTACTGGAACACAAGCTAATAGATCTGTAAAAACTACAGGTAATGAAGCAAGTACATGCAGGACTGTAACTGGTACTCAATATATGGGAGCAGAAGTTGTTGATCAATTTTGTCAAGATAGACCAAGTTATGTACAACCAATTAGATCTACTGTTACCTCTACAACATCAGGTAATAAAGTAACTGGAAATGAAGTTGGTAGATCTGATAGGGTCACAGGCGATGAGCCAGGGACATGTAAAAACCTTACAGGTACTGAATATGTATCTTCTAATCAATCACAGAAGTATTGTGGCGATGTTCCAAAAAATCCTTCAAAGGTTAAACACAGTACTACAACCGATGGATTAAAAGTATCTGGATCACTTCCTGGTAGATCAACCCTAGTTACTGGAGATGAATCAGGTTCTGGACATCAGTTAACTGGAGATCAATATCTTGGCTCTGAGCCAAATCCAAAAGGTAAAGCATTTGAAAAAGTAGGCAGTTACAACACTCTTAATGGGAATAATGTAACTGGTACAGGGGTTGGAAGATCAGACCATATGACAGGCAATGAACATGGGAGTTGTAAGAATGTAACTGGTGATGAGTACATAGGATCTCAACAATACGAGAAGTTTTGCGGTTCAAAACCAAAACCAGAAGCTAGAAAAGTAGGTTTAAGCCTTTCTTCAAAGTCAAATTTAATAAGCGGCACTATGACAGGAAGATCAGAAATAGTAACTGGAGATGAACCAGGTTCATGCAAAGTGTTAACAGGAACACCATACGCAGGCTTAGATCAAATTAATGAAAATTGTAGTACTGAGATTTCTGAAGATATGAAATCTCGATCAACAGTTAATTCTGGAAATAATTCAAATGCCAGACTTACAGGACAGCAACCAGGAATTGGCGGAGTAATGACAGGTGCTAAAAAAGGTGCTTGTAAAAATCTAACAGGTACTCCCTATGTTGGTGGAGATCAACTCTCACAAGCTTGTGATAATCCTCCACATGATACGGCTTATGCGAATCCGGAAAAGTCAGCAGGTAACTCTTGGAAGGAATTCTCTGTTAAATCACCATCAAGAGATAAATATTCTGAAAAAAATACTCAGGGTGTTACAGGTAATGAATATGAAAATGGTTCGAAGGTAACAGGACCTTTTGATATGGCAGTTGATAAGGTCACTGGTACTGAAAAATTTAGATTTGAACCGAATAAAAATATTACTTATAAACAAAAAATGGAAATTGAAGAGGCAGACCGTGCTGCAAAGACACCAGAAAAAAGAGTCGCATCAAGGATTACTGGGGAAGGACAATCAGTGGGAAACGTAACTGGTGATGATTGGGATCGCGGTGATAAGGTAACAGGCACAGAGGGAGCTTCTTCTAGAAAGAGAAATCCATCAAGAGCAGGATTCATGAGTGCAATGCCCCCTATGGAAGTTAAAAGAAATGACGAAACAGAAAAACCAGATTTCTTGATAACTGGATCAAGTGGTAATACTCGAGAAGGACAACTTGTTACCTTTTCAGGTGGTGCACGAGGTTAATTAATGCCTTTAAGAGGACTGGCAAAAGCCAAGAACTTCACATTGGGGCCAACAGCTCCAATGAAAACTTTTACGGAAAATATTCATATACAAACTAAAGAATCAAATAATTTCCGAAATTCTGGAAAGTCTCATAATTTAACTAATAATATCCAAAATGAGAATTTATATAGGTATGAAAGCAGAATAAAAAGTGATTTTGACGAAATTGTTCCAACTCTAAAGGAAATCGCTCGAATACAACATCATGAAGATTTCATAAGTAAAGCTCAGATAATATCAAGAAAAAATTTGGGAATAGATCTGCCCCATCATGTATTAGATAAATCTTGGGTTAAACCTCTCGATATGAGAGCTCTATATGCATGGTGTGCTTTTAAACAACATGAGAAGCTTAGTGATAATTTTTTTAAAAATGATCCACTTGAAGGTGCTTCAGGAAGTAGAGGTGCGGAAGATTTTGAAAAATTTCTTTTAGATTGTGGAATACATTTACTTGATATAACTCCTTGTTCAGATGGGCGATTAGCCCATTCAGTCGCATATGTAATGAGAATACCTTTTAGTTCAGTAAGAAGAAGATCTCACGCTGGTGCACTTTTTGATATTGAAAATACAGTAAATAGATGGGTAAAAACTGAACATAAAAGATATAGAGAGAATATCCCTAATGAAGCGCACAAAGATACCAGATACTTAAAAGTTGTAACTTATCATTTTAGCTCTGTAGATCCTTTGCACCAGGGATGCGCAGCTCATGGAAGTAACGACGAATTAGCTGCAATAGAAGGTAGAAATAAATTATATGCTTTCAAAGAAGCTGTAGAAAACAGCTTTTGCTGCGGAGCTTCAGTGGATTTAATGTTAATTGGACTTGATACAGACACTGATTCATTAAAAATACATATGTCAACAAGAGAGGGAGGCATTGATTTAGAAAAAACTATTTCTACTCTAGAAATTTATAATTCAACAATAAACTTTTCACAAGAGGATGCAGAGAGAGAGATTTGTCAAACAATTTCTAAGCAATCTACAAAAGATGAACTCAGTGGACTTGAAAAATTTACGTATAAATTAATTGTTAATAATATTTCTCAAATTGACTATGTTAAGAGTTTTTATAATGGTTCTTATGAAGATATTGGGCATGCAGAGAGGTTTATTGGAGTTGGTATAGGTTTTAAAGAAGTACATCTCAGAAATTTAACTTATTTTGCTCATTTAGATACAGTCGAAGAAGGGGCGCCAGATTTAGATGTAGGAGTTAAGATTTTTACTGGATTAAATGTTTCTCAAGATCTACCTATTCCAGTAGTTATAAGATTTGATTACTCTGGCAAAGTGCCTGGAGCAAAAGAGAGAGCAATAAAAGATTGTGAAAGAGTTAATAATGCGATATCAATTAGATATAAAAATTTAGTTGATCAAGGTTTGTTACATACTTGCTCTACTATTAGAGATAGGGACAACATTCATTCCGCCCAAATTATTGGAATGTCTTTAGATAAAAAAACAGAGGAGGCTCATTAGTTATGTTAATTTGTAAGGTTGTGAAACCACTTGTATCAACCAATAGAATTCCTGGTTTTGAACATAAACATCTTCAGGTTGTATTAGATGGTTCTTCTAATAAAGTTGCAGTTGATGCTGTTGGCTGTAAGCCAGGAGATTGGGTTATATGTGTTGGAAGTTCTGCTGCTAGAGAAGCAGCGGGAAGCAAATCTTATCCAAGCGATTTAACGATTGTTGGGATAATTGATCATTGGAATCCTGATAAGTCATAAAAAAGGAGGATAGTAATTGTGGAAATCATGAAGGTGTTAGGAAGGATGGTATGTACTCAAAGAGTGGCTGGCTTAGGTCACATGAATTTACGAATTTTAGAAAATAACAAAGGAAAGAAATTAGTTGCTGTTGATCCTGTTGGCGCTAGAGAAGGTAACTGGGTTTTTACTGCGAGTGGCTCTGCCGCTAGATTTGCATGCCCTAATCCAGAAGTTCAAACCGATTTAACAATAGGCGGTATTATTGATTATTGGGAGAGTGACTGAAAATTTTAACTTCAAAATTTTATTTAGAAACTTTGTTGAAGGTATAGTGTAACTAGTCTTGAATAAAAAATTTAATGTGGAATGAAAGAGAATCACCTTTGAGGATTGAAAAAAGATTTGAATTTAAGCAATACTCAAAAATTAGTAAATTCATGGGGAAAATTGAGAAATTATGTAAAGAAAGGGATATCTATCCAAATATCAGCTTCGGTAAGAATTTTGTTAGTCTTTCAATTTTTTTAGATAATAAAGAAATATCAGAAAAGGAAAAAGATTTTTCAAAGGATATAGATATATTTTATTTAGAAGATTAGTTCTTTTTAATAATTATTTGGCTTTGCAATATCTCTTTTGATTAATGCCATTAAATATGTGGGAGCTTTGTATCTACCAGGTAGACATCTATTTAATGTCTCAAGATGACCCCAACACACTGTCTTTTCTATATCTTTAACTGAGTTACCTTTTAAAATCAATAGTCTAAGCGCTTTACAAAATAAAGGATAACCTGCTTCTAGTTCATCTATATTAAGCTTTGCTGCTGACATAGATCAAAGATGAATTATCAACTAATAATCTATACAACTATGGTGCACATTTGGTTTATATTTCAAATTTCTCAATAATTAGAAATTAATCTAGAAATGCGACGCAATCTATCTCAATTAAAACTCCTTTTGGTAGAGATGAAACTTCCACGCAGGCTCTTGCTGGAGGATTCTCCACATTAAAAAAATCACTATATAACTTATTGACAATTTGAAAATTAGTTAAGTCAGTTAAGTAAATAGTTGTTTTTATTACATCTTCTATTCTTGCTCCACCTGCTTTAAGAACTGCTGCGATATTTTTTAAAACTTGAATAGTTTCTTTCTCTATATCACCTAAACATGTTATTTCATTTAAAGCTGGGTCTATAGCAATTTGACCAGAACAATAGATAAAATCCCCAGCTTTTATTGCTTGATTATAAGGTCCTACTGGATCTGGAGCGTTTGATGTTTTAATTACTTGTTTGGGGGACATTTGTTTAAGAAGATACCTATCTATTTAAACCCATAAATCTTTATTTTCTCTTAAAAAAGTAAATTCTTCTAAATTTTTTGCTCTTAAGAAAAGGTTAATTTTCATCTCATCAGCAAGTAAAAATGGAATTGTCAATTTATTGTGAGAAAGTTTTTTTTCAACTTCCGAAAGTTTATTTTTTATATCTTGATCTTTTGGCTTGAGATTCAATGCCCACAAAATATTTGACTTAGTATATTCATGTGCACAATATATGAGAGTATTTTTTGGTAAAGATTTGATTCTTTCTAATGAAGAATACATTTGTTGATAAGTCCCTTCAAAAATTCTTCCGCAGCCTCCAGAAAATAATGTATCACCAATAAAAAGAACAGGAATTTTCCCATTCAAAAAAAAGGCAATATGTGAGCTTGTATGTCCTAATACTTCAATTATTTGTACTTCTTCACCTAAAATATTCAAAGTTTCTCCATCCTCTACAGATACATTTTGAAAAGGTATTCGCTTTTGTTCCTTGTAGGAAGCAATCACCTTTACATTAGGCCATCTTTCAATAAGAGACTTCGTCCCTCCAATATGGTCTGAATGATGATGAGTTTGCCAAATGGCTTCTAAGTTTAAATTGTTTTCATCTATATATCTAATTACTGGTTCGTGAACAGATGGATCTACAACCACAACAGATTTATCTTTTACCCACAACCAAATGACGTTATCACTTAAAACTCTGAGTCCGATTATATTTCGAGCTTTATTAAATTCCATTGTTAAATTAGAATGAAGAATCCTTGGAAGAAATTGATCTATGTTTACTATAGCTTTACCAAAAGGAGCTCTGTTAAAAGATTCAATTTCAACTTTTAAAAGAGCTGGGTTAGATTTCTCTGACGCGTTGGATGAAAATAATAGATCATTAACCTTTGAATCAAATTGCAAACGGGCTAAAGCTTTATTAGTAAGAAATGGAGATGTTCCTGTTTATGTAAGTTATGGTCAGGCTGATTTGGGTATTGTTGGGTATGACGTTTTACGAGAATCTGAATTGAAAGTCGCAAAGTTATTAGATTTAGGATTTGGGGGTTGTCATATGTCGTTGGCGGTTAAGAAAAATAGCAATTATTCAAAACCAACTGATCTTCCAGCGAATTGTAAAGTAGCAAGTAAATTTATAAAAACAGCAAGAACTTATTTTGAAGAATTAAATATTCCTGTAGACATAGTTCATTTGACAGGTTCAGTCGAGCTTGGTCCTATTACAGGTATGGCAGAGGCAATAGTTGATTTGGTGGCAACCGGAAAGACTCTTAAAGAGAATGGTTTAATTAAAATAGATGATCTTTTCTACTCTACTGCAAGACTAATTGGAAATCCTTTATCTATGAGGTTAGATGATAATCATCTCAAAGACACTATTTTATCAATAGAATCAACTAATGCTTCATAGAAGATTAGCTAAATGTTTTTTAAAGATTTTAGAAGAATTAAAAAGTTAGGTAAATATTTAACTAAAGATAAAAAAACAATCTATTTGATTTTAATAGTTTTGTTACCGGTATCATTTTCTGGAGCTATTCAACCACTATTAGTGGGCCAAGCAATTACTATTCTTAAAAACGAAAGTACAGATGTCTGGCTTAGTAAAACTTTTTTTGGGCAGTCAATAAATGCCATAATTTTAACTTTATTAGTAACAGTTATTTTTAGGTTGATTTTGCAAGGATACCAAACCTACAATATCCAAGCTGTGGGTCAAAGATTAACCGCAAGAATAAGAAGAGAACTTTTTGATCACTCAATATCGTTATCTCTCAAGTATCACGATAAAATGCCTGTTGGTAAATTATTAACGAGATTAACAAATGATGTTGATGCTTTAGCTGAGGTTTTTGGTAGTGGGGCAGTTGGAGTAGTTGCTGACTTTGTAAGTCTGATAGTAATCTCTTTGACAATGCTTTCAATTGATCGAGGGCTTGCTATTTTATTGCTATTAACTCAAATTCCAGTTTCATATTTCATAATTTGGCTTCAAAAACGCTATAGAAAGGCCAATTATCAAGTGAGAGAAGAGTTGTCCCAACTCAACTCTGATTTTCAAGAGAATCTTCAAGGTTTAGAAGTTGTTCAGATGTTCAGAAGGGAGGAATTTAATAGCAAGAAATTCTCTGATACTGGACTTGCTTACAAGAAAGCAGTAAATGGAACAATATTTTATGACAGTAGCATTTCAGCATTTATAGAGTGGATTTCTCTTGCTGCAGTTTCCTTGGTTTTAGCAGTTGGAGGTTATCTTGTAACTTCTGGAAATATTGGTTTAGGGACATTGACAACTTTTATATTATATTCCCAAAGACTCTTTGAACCTTTAAGACAGCTTGCAGAAAGATTTACCCAGATTCAAGGAGGCCTTACAGCTGTTGAGAGAATAAATGAATTATTAGATGAAGAAATTCAGATTAAAGATTCTTTTTCCGCAAACTATTTTTCAGAAGATATTCAAAACACGAAAAAGCAATTTAAGGGTAAAATTGAATTCAAGAATGTTAATTTTTTTTATAAAGAAGGAGAACACATCCTAAAGAATTTATCTTTCTTAATAAATCCTGGAGAGCATGTAGCTTTCGTGGGACCAACTGGTTCAGGTAAAACAACCATAATTAGATTGTTATGTAGATTGTATGAACCTCAATCTGGCCAAATCTTAATTGACGATATTGATATAAAAGATATTCCTATCGCAACCCTTAGAAATATGTTGGGAGTGGTTTTACAAGATACATTTATTTTTAGTGGAAATGTTGCCGATAATTTGAAACTAAATGCAAATATAAACAATCTCGAATTAGAAAATCTTTGTAAAGAATTAGGATTAAATAGTTTGTTAAAAAAATTACCAGAAGGTTTAAATACTTTTCTCAGACAAAGAGGGGGAAATCTGTCTTCTGGAGAGAGACAACTTCTTTCAGTAGCTAGGGTAGCGATTAGAAATCCTGTTATTTTGATAATGGACGAGGCTACGGCGTTTATGGATCCATCTACAGAAGCTACTTTGCAAAAAGATCTTGAGAGAATTCTTACAAAAAGAACAGCACTAGTAATAGCTCACAGACTCGCAACCATTGAAAGTTCTGATAAGATTTTAGTTTTAAAAGGGGGATCATTGGTTGAAGAGGGAACACATGATGAATTGAGAATGAAAAAAGGTTTATATTTTCAGCTCTCTGAGCTTCAACAAAAAGGATTTGCGAATTTTTAATGATTTTTAGAAACTCAGGGTCATCAATAAAAAAATCAAATAATATATCTAAAGATGAACTTTTAGAAATCTATGGTACGAATTCTTATGAATTCACTCAAAAAAATAAAAAAGAAATTTTTGTATGTAGTAAAAGTAAAGAATTAGATTTAATTGAGCTAGATCAACTTTTGCAGACTGTTGGTTGGAGTAGAAGACCAATAAGAAGAGTAAAAAGAGCTTTAGATTTTAGTATTTTGGTTGTTGGTTTATGGCGACACGATGATAAATTTCCCAGGCTTGTAGGATTTGCAAGATGCACTGGCGATGGAATTCTAGAAGCAACAGTTTGGGATGTGGCTGTTAATCCTGTTTATCAAGGCCTAGGCTTGGGGAAGGAATTAATGAAATATATCCTAAAAGAATTAAAAAATATTGGTATTTCAAAAGTTACTCTTTTTGCTGATGCTGAAGTGGTTTCATTTTACAAAAGACAAGGTTGGATCCTAGAACCAAGAGGCTCTAAATGCGCTTTTTGGTATGCAAATTAATTATTTTTTGTAGTATTCAGAATATAAAGATTTTGTTGATTCTCCTTTTAACCACCTTCTTCTAAAGTTCCAATTCTTGAGTGCCTGGATAAAAATATTAGTTCTTTCCCATTTCCTTGAACTTGTATAAATTGGTATATTAAGTTGCTTTAAATTTTTTTTATTTTTTAATCTCCTAAAGAAATCTAAGTCCTCCATTAAGGGAATGTTTTTAAAACCTTCATTCTTAAGATAAATTGATCTATGAATTATTAAACCTTGGTCTCCATATGGTTGTTTAAATAATTGACTTCTAAAATTAACAAGAATCTCGAGGATTCTAAAAATTATCTTTTTGTCATTTATTTTGAATTTAAAATAGTAAATAAAATTTTTATCTCCTTCTAAAACTGATTTTATTTTTGTAAACCAATCATGAGTTAGTCTAGTGTCAGCATGTAAAAAAATAAGCCATTCTCCTGTTGAATTTTTAGCACCCAGATCTAACTGTAAACCTCGATTTCTTTCTTTGGATAGGTAGACTTTCGCCCCATAAATACTTGCTACATCAATAGTTCTATCTCCGCTACCACAGTCAACAATAAGAATTTCTCCCTCTTTTTTAATTATTGATAAATCTGAAAGCAATAATGGTAAATTATTGGCTTCGTTGATAGTTGGAACGATAATTGAGAATCTAGACAATTTGATTACTTTCTATTTTCAATATCAATTATTGTATCTATATCAATCTTTTTATCTAGGAATTTATAATTCAATTTTGTAGAGGCAAAATTATCAATTGTTTTTTGGAGAACATTTTCTTTACTCCACTCAATATTTATAAAAGGTAAATTTAAATGTTTTGCTATTATTTTTGATGACAACCCAATAATCCAATAGCCTCCATCATTAGATGGTCCTAAAACAAGATCATTTTGTGTTAGCTCTCTAAGAGTATTTATTAAATCTAAATGACATAAATCAGGAAGATCAGTACCAATAAAAATAATATTTTTTATCTTATTTTCTGTACAAAATTTTTTGTTGATAAGAATTTGCCTTTTCATTCTTTCGCCCAAACTACCTTTCCCCTGTAAATTGAACTTTTTTATTCCTAATTCTCTCGACCATCTTCTACAATTTTTTATCCCTAAACCAGATATGGCAATAGAAATATCAATTAGTTTAATTTTTTGGAGAGATTTGGCCACGGAAATAGTGTGGTTGGTCATTACACTTTGTACTTTGGCAGAATTCCTTTTTCCTATATCTTTCGCTAATCTTGTTTTACATCTTCCAAAACCATGCCATTTCGCCATGATAATAAGTAATGCCTTATCCAATATTTCCGGGGGATTTAATATAATTATATGCAAGTAAAAAATTTAAAATTTATTCTGATAAATTTAGATGATGCTTTGTTAAGTAATTTTAAATTTGTTGCGATCTTGTGATCTGATAATGGCCAATTATTAAATTCCAACTAGATTAATAATCTAGATATTAAAATTTTGCAAGCAACTAATCCTATTTGGGCGGAAGTTCAACAGTTACTCCAAAAAACTTTAAGTAAGCCTTCCTTTGAGACATGGATAAGGCCTGCTAAATTTAACTGCTTTGAGAATGGCTTATTGACGTTAATTGCTCCAAACACTTTTTCTAGTGATTGGTTAAGAAAGAACTATTGTGAAACTATCGAAAAAGCTACAAAAGAAATTTGTGGACATGATGTTAAAGTTGTTTTTAAATCTGAAGCAAATATCACTTCCGATTTAACAAATAAAGAAAACCTTAATGAAAAGAACATTAGTCATATAACAAAACCTTTTTCTAATAATACTAAAGATAATCCTGCAAAAAGTCGATCAAGAAATCCCAACGGTTTAAATTTACGGTATGTCTTTAAGAGATTTGTTGTAGGCCCCAATAGTAGGTTGGCTCATGCCGCAGCTTTAGCAGTTGCGGAATCTCCTGGGAGAGAATTCAATCCACTATTCATTTGTGGTGGTGTTGGTCTTGGTAAAACCCATTTAATGCAAGCAATTGGTCATTATCGGGTCGAAATAGATCCAGAAGCAAAAGTTAAATATGTATCTACAGAAACTTTTACTAATGATGTTATCAGTGGTATTAGAAGAGATGGAATGACAGCTATTCGCGATAAATATAGAAATGTAGATTTAATTTTGATTGACGATATACAGTTCTTAGAAGGTAAAGAATATACACAGGAAGAATTTTTCCATACTTTTAACGCCCTTCATGAATCAGGAAGTCAAATAGTCATAGCAAGTGATAGGCCTCCAAATCAATTGTCCGGTATTCAAGAAAGATTAATTTCTAGGTTTTCAATGGGAATGACTGCAGATATTCAACCACCTGACCTTGAAACAAGGACTGCTATTCTTCAAAAAAAGGCAGAACAAGAGAGGATGAGTCTTCCAAGAGATTTAATTCAATTTATAGCAGGAAGATTCACATCGAATATTCGAGAACTAGAAGGAGCATTTACTAGAGCTGTTGCATTCGCTTCAATAACAGGCTTGCCTATGACAGTCCAATCAATTGCTCCGATGCTTGATCCTAATAGTGTTGGAGTAGTTGTAACTCCAAAACAAGTTATTAACAAAGTGTCTGATTTCTTTAAAGTATCTACTGATGAATTGATTAGTTCAAGTAGAAGAAAACCAGTAAGTCAAGCTAGGCAAATTGGCATGTATCTCATGAGACATGGAACTGATTTAAGTTTGCCAAGAATTGGAGATGAATTTGGGGGGAAAGACCATACAACTGTTATGTATGCTATTGAACAAGTTGAAAAAAAATTATCGACTGATCCAAATATTGCAAGTCAAGTTCAAAAAATTAGAGATTTACTTCAAATAGATTCAAGAAAAAATTTATAGTTTTACTGCTAACTAGAAATAAAATTCCTAGGATCTTGATCATATCTATGCTTGAAAGGTATGCTATCTATTTCATTATTATCACTTAGTAATTCAATTTTATTTAATGATTGTCTTAAAAGCCTTGCAGAGATAATTGGCATATCTCTAGGAACTGAGATTCTCTGTTTTAAATATCTCAGAGATTTTCCTGAAATCTTCTCTGGAATTCTTACTTCACCTGTCATCATATGGGTCAATGCTGATCTTAATGATTCATCAAAGTATTCTTTATCGTATGGGTTTACTTTTATTAAACTATCTTTATGCTTTATTACTCTTTTCAGAGCAAATCTAGCATAATAATTTGAATCATAATTTTTATTTAATTCATAATTACCAAGACCCTCTCCAGTATCTATTGCTTCAGAAAAAGCAATTTGTTGTTCATTGCTTTCTTTATAACATCCTCCCATTTGTGGGGGTAAATCATGAGAGTGAGTATGAAAATCTCCTTGAGTGCCTCTATAAGCACTTGTCCCTTCAAAAAGGGTAAGCCAGTTATCTAGATGAAGGTAATTAGATCTTAAATTAAACCCTTTATAATAAATCAGTGATGCATTCATTCTTTCCATATAGGGAATAAAAATTATATCTCCAACACCAGGCTTTATATCACTCATATTAGATACTGATGGATCAATAAATCCTGATTTTGATCTACTTAAGATTTCATCGAGTTTAGAAATGGATTCTTTAAATCTTTTTTTTCTCAAAGAGTTATTTATAAAATTAAAGCTCTCTCGGCAGAGCCAATTGCACCAGGATCTGAAGATTTCTCTTTCTAATTCTCGAATTTTGATAAGGTGACTAGATGTTATAAAAGATCCAAGTGCCCCAAATTCATTTTCTAAAAAAGCTATTATATTGTCGCTTTCAACTATAACTTGCCCTTTAAATTCAATTGCAGGTAATTTCCCCGATCTGACTTTTTCAAGGAACCAACTTTCTTTTTGACCGTAGCAAAACATATTTATTTTTTTGACTCTGTATGGAATTCTCTTAAATTCAAGCCATAACCATATCTTCTGACAGTAAGGACACCAAGAATGCCTATCCCTGTAAAAGGTAACTAATACATCATTTTCACTATGCCCAAATAATCTTAAATTTGCATAGGAATTATTTATACCATGAACTCTATCAAGAGCTTCAACTTCAAATTTATTTAAATCATCCCATGTCAAAATCCCATTCATTATTTGAATTAAAGCTATAAACTAACGTTATAGTAATTGATTAAAAAAAGTCTTGGAATTTGAATTTGATTTAATTGTTGTTGGCGCTGGATCTGGAGGGCTTGCGGCTGCTAAACGTGCGGCTAGTTATGGAGCAAAAGTCGCAATCATAGAAGTAAATCAAATAGGAGGAACTTGTGTGATAAGAGGATGTGTTCCAAAAAAATTGATGGTTTATGCAGCTAAAAGTAAAAAAATTATGGATTCTTCTGAAGGATATGGATTAAAAAATGAAGGTATTAATTTTGAATCAAATATTTTATTGAAGAATGTTAGAGAGGAGGTTTCTAGATTAAGTAATTTACATAAAAATTCTTTAAAAAAATTGAATGTAACTGTTTTTGAGGGTTTAGGAAGATTTACGACTCAAAATGAATTAGAAATTATTTGTTCAAAAACGAAGAGAACTAAGAATAAAATAAGTTCAAAAAAAATTCTTATTTCAGTTGGAGGTAAACCAAAGAAATTAAATATTCCTGGGGTGGATTTGGCATGGACTAGTGATGATATTTTTGAATTAGAAAAGTTTCCCAAATCAATACTTATAGTAGGAGGAGGATATATTGCTTGTGAATTTGCTTCTATTTTCAGAAATTTAGGTACTGAAGTAACTCAATTAGTTAGAGGCCAACATTTACTTAATGGTTTTGATGAGGATCTTTCTTTATGCTTAGAGGAATCACCTACTTTTACTGAAATCAATATAATCTCTAATACTCAATTAAAGTCTATCAACAGAGTAAATGGAAATCTGGAATCTACCCTAGACTCGGGGGATAAACTCCTAACTAATAATATCCTTATTGCTACAGGAAGAGAACCAAATCTTTTGCCTTTAAATTTAGATTTTTTGAATCTAAAGATGGATGGCCAATATTTGGATGTTGATGAACTTAATCAAACAAGCAACCCAAATATTTTTGCAGTTGGCGATATCATAAATAAACCAAACTTAACTCCAGTAGCAATAGAACAAGGGAGGGTTTTTTCGGATAATTTTTTTAATGACCAAGAAAGAAAAGTAAATTATGAATATATCCCTAAGGCTGTATTTACTATCCCTGAAATTTCAACAGTTGGCTTAAGTGAGAAAAGAGCTAAAGAGATTTATTCTGAAAAAAATATAAAAATTTTTAAATGCAAATTTGTCCCTATGTCTAATACCTTTAAAAAGGATAAATCAAAATGTATGTTGAAGATTGTAGTTCATAAGCTAACTGATAAAGTCTTGGGATGTCATATGTTTGGAGAAACGTCATCTGAGATTATTCAAATGGTATCAATTTCATTAAATGCAGGGATAACAAAAAAAGATTTTGATATTACTATGGCTTTGCACCCAACTATCTCAGAAGAATTTGTGACTATGTATGGATAAAATCATGAATTATAAAATTTTAATTTTTCTTGCACAATTAGAAACACTACAAGTAACACAAAGTAAATAAACAAACCTATCCTTAATTCAGGAAGGAAGTTAAATTCATTCAGGAAAAGTATCTTATCTAGAATGTAGAAAATATAAAGATTAAGTAAAATAAATCCTTCAATTCTGGTGATTTTCCCTTTGCTCCAGAAAATTGGTAAGCATGCAAAGGTAGTTAAAACCATAAAAGGTAAGTCAACTTTTATTAGACTTTGTTCAATTACTAAACCTTTAAATCCTGAAAAAATACTGCAACTTCCAAGGATTAGAAGTTGATTTAGCAAATTGCTTCCTATTACATTCCCAATTGCAAGATCTGTTTTGCCTTTAAATGCAGCAATTATTGAAGTTACTAATTCTGGTAAAGATGTCCCAGTGGCGACGATAGTTAAACCAATAACAATTTCATTTACACCCAAAAGAGATGCAAGCGTTTGAGAACCATTTACTAAAATATTTGAACCAAAGCTTAAAAGAAATATTCCCAATATTAATTTTAGTAAAATATTAAGCTTCCCTTTATAGTTATCTTTTAATTCTTCTATCTCTGGTTCAGCATCTTTTGTCTCCTCTCCTTTCTCACTAACGGTATTGATTTCCCATATTGTATTTAAGATTAAACAAAATATTAGAAATACCCCTGCTTGCAATGTTAATAAGCCTGTTGATGACATAGCCCAAACTGCACAAGAAATTGCCATCAACAAAGGCACATCTCTTCTGACTATTCTACTTTTTACCTTAAGAGGTGTTATCAATGAACTGATACCCAAAACAACGAGAACATTAAAAATATTGCTTCCAATTACATTGCTTGCCGCAAGCGAATCACTGCCCTTTATAATTGAACTTAAACTTACCAACAACTCAGGAGAGCTTGTTCCAAGAGAAACAACTGTTAAACCAATTACTATTTGAGGTATGCCTAAAATTAAAGATAAAAATATGGCTCCTTGAATAAAGCACTCTCCTCCAGCAAAAAGTAGAACTACGCCTAAAACTATTTCTATTATTGGAAATAAAAAATCACTCATATTTAGGCTTTTATTTAGATAATAAAAAATTTCATCATGGGTTAATAACTATCCTCGAATTTCTATAATTTATTGTCAATTTAAATTTGCTGTTAAAATTGATTAAATAGAAAAAATTTTGAAGACTTTAACCATAATAAAACCTGATGATTGGCATTTACATTTAAGAGAAGGTCTTGTATTAAAAAATATCATTCATTTTACTTCAGAATATTTTGGAAGAGCCATTGTCATGCCAAATACTAAAATTCCCATAACATCAATGAATAGGGCTATTTCTTATAAGAAATCCATTGTTGAAGCTTTACCAGAGAGTTCTGATTTTGAACCACTAATGACAATTTATCTCACAGATGAGACTGATAAAGAGGAACTAATAAATGGGTTTAAAAAAAATGTCTTTTTCGCAGCAAAATTATATCCTGCTAATGCCACAACAAATTCCAGTCATGGAGTTAGGAAAATAGAAAATCTATACAAGATCTTTGAATTAATGCAAGATTCTGGAATGCCTCTTTTAATTCATGGGGAAGTGACAGATTCTGAAGTAGATATATTCGATAGAGAAGAAGTTTTTATAGATAAAGAACTCTCTCAAATAACTAAAAGATTTCCAAAATTAAAAATCGTTTTAGAACATATAACTACCTCTTATGCAGTAAATTTTGTTCAAGAAAATAATATTGGAGCTACTATTACTCCGCATCATTTGCATATAAATAGAAATGCAATGTTTTTTGGAGGCTTAAATAGTGATTTTTACTGCTTACCAGTCGCTAAGAGAGAAAATAATAGACTCGCTTTAAGAAAAGCGGCAACAAGTGGGGAAAAATGTTTTTTCTTGGGAACTGACTCTGCCCCACACCTTAGGAAGTGGAAGGCGTTTTGTGGATGTGCAGGTATTTTTAATTCGCCAGTAGCGATAGAAAGCTATTTAACGGTATTCGAGGAGGAGGATGCTTTAGATAATTTTGAAAAGTTTGCAAGTTTGAATGGCCCTAATTTTTATAATGTGCCACCAAATAAAGAAAAATTAAAATTAGTGTCTAAACCTAACAAAATTCAAGAATTTATTGATGTTGTGGAAGAAAAAAGTATTGTTGGAAAAATAAAACCGTTTCATGCAGGTGAAACTTTGCATTGGCAAGTAGAAGGGATAATAAATTAAAAAATTAGATTTAATCTGAAAATTAAAAGTGTAAATATCGTTATTTTTCGGGCTTAAGTGGGATACTTTCAGCTACGCTTAGAAAGCGCAAATTCCTTTGGGAGTGTAGCGGAATTGGTAGACGCATCGGACTTAAAATCAGACAGACTTTGATGTAGATAGTGAACGCGGTTAGGCGAAAAGCTAGTCGCTTTGTTATTTACGTGTACGAAAGTACACAGAAATATCTACTGAATATGCTTGAAGTTCTTTTAATGGCAAAAATAAATCGAGCTTCTTGATCGAAATTCACAAAAGTCAAAGTCATTTGTCATCCCACTATAGAAAATTAGTACATGAGAACCCTGATTTTTATATTCCTTTTTAGAGTTAGCGCTTAGAAACGAAATCTAAGTCCTGTTGAAACTACAAAAGAATTATTAGAGTCAAAGACTGAGTCAGCATTACCACCAGCAGCACCAGCAGCAGCAGCTCCACCACCACCACCGAGACCTGCACCTTCACCACCAACAGCATTAACATTATTATTAGTATTAGCAGCAGCAGTTGAGAATCCTGCGTAATTCAAATAGCCAACCTCTGCATATATGGAGGTAGTATTTGAAACGTCATACTCTACCCCGCCTTTTAATCCAAATGTGAAAAGTTCTTCATCAATTGCTGGAGTTGGTACATTTGCTCCTCCTACAATGGGGTTTGCTTCAGGCATTTCGACAGTGGAAATTCCCAAACCGGCTCCAAGATAAGTAGAGAATTCATTATTACTTGGGAAATCTTTATAACCAAATAACATATAACTTTTAATATCTTCCTCAATATCTGGGTTAATGTTTGAAGTAACAGGATTTGTTCCTGGTGCTGTTACTGTGATTGAATCACGTGAAACGGTTGTAGCTGAATAATTAAACTCTAATCTCCAATCATCGAATTCTTTACCAATTGCCAAAGAATATTGAATAGGACTATCAGTACCGAAAGATACATCACCTGTCCCATCAAGATTACCTGCAAGTTCACTTATTGAGTTTATTCCTCCCCCAATAGAAAGATAAAAACTTTTAGATTCTTCTGCAAATATTGGAGAGGTTAAAGAACCCAATAATAGTGTTGATATAGCAAAATATTTTCTCATAATTTTGAGAACAAATTTCTAGGAAATTATCATTTTAAAACATCGTAGTCTACAAATATTTTGGAAATAATATATTAAAAAAAAACAAACTGAAGGTTGTCAATCTCAAGGCTTTAGCTGACCATATGGGTCAGTCTTAAACACGCTTTACTGAATGTTATTTACACGCAGCAGGTAAAAATCCTAGCTGAAAGCGCAAACTCTATAGACTTCGCTATAGCGTAATGTAACGAGTCTATAAGATTCCAAAATCAACACTTTTTACAACAATTTCTGTGCAAGCTTACAATAAAAGTTACAATAAAAAAGCTGAAAAGCCTTGGGAGTGTGGCGGAATTGGTAGACGCGCCGGACTTAAAATCCGTCGAGCGATTTAGCTCGTGGGGGTTCAAGTCCCCCCACTCCCATTATTTTATTATTTATTTTAGTTCTGACGATAACTTCCAATAGTTGTTATGTTTTAACTAAGGAACCATAAATCAAAATGGAAAGTTTTTTCAATAATTCATTCGCTACTTTAATTGCTTATATTGGAATTATTTCTACCTACTTACTGCTTATTCCATTATTACTATTTTACTGGATGAATAATAGATGGAACATTATGGGCAAATTTGAAAGATTAGGAATTTACGGCCTTGTATTTCTTTTCTTTCCAGGGTTAATTTTATTTTCTCCATTTTTAAATCTCAGACTAAAAGGAAGTGGTAAAGGGTAAATAATTGACTAAAGGTAAAGTTATACAAATAGGTTTATTTATTTCATTAATAGGACTAATTAGTTATAAATTTGCACCGCAAATTGGTATCGACAATTTTACAGCCAATACTCTCTCAAGTTCTATCTTGATTTTAATTGTTATTACTTGGGTAACATCTTATGTTTATAGAGTTGTAAATGGAAAAATGACTTTTATGGAACAAAGGAAGCGTTATAGAAAAGAGTATGAAAAAGTTGTTAATGATAAACTAGAAACCAAATTCAACTCACTGTCAAAAGAAGAGCAGCAAAAACTAATGGAAGATTTAGAGAAAAATCCATAAATTTTTCTTATAAAAATATCTAAAAATCATGAAAGATAACAAAGTGCAAATTACTAAAAATAAATCTTTATCTAAGGTAGATGAGAAGTTTTGTGAGTTAAAAAATAATAAAAAATTAGCTTTGATGCCTTTTATAATGGCTGGAGATCCCAATATTGAAATAACCTCTGAGATCTTATTAAAGTTACAAGAAAATGGAGCTGACCTTATTGAATTAGGTATCCCTTACAGTGACCCACTTGCAGACGGACCTGTTATTCAAGTAGCTGCCTCTCGCGCCTTAAAGTCAGGTACTAGCCCAAGAAAAGTAATTAAACTTTTAGAGTCTTTAAAAGGTAGATTAAATATTCCAATCATCCTTTTTTCTTACTTAAATCCATTACTATGTTTTGGTTTTGAAAAGTTTTGTGAGATAGCATCTAATGCTGGAGTTTCTGGACTAATAGTTCCTGATCTCCCTTTAGAAGAAGCTTATAAATTTTCTAAGATAGTTAGTAACCATTCTATGGACTTGATTTTATTGGTAGCTCCAACTACTCCTTTTGAAAGAATGAAACAAATATCAAATCATACAAAAGGCTTTACTTATTTAGTAAGTGTTACAGGAGTCACTGGTGAGAGAAACAAAATGGAAAATAGAGTAGAAAATCTTATTGCTAAATTAAAAGATGTAAATAGAAATCCAATTGCCGTTGGTTTTGGAATATCCACTCCAGAACATGTTAATAAAGTTCGTGAGTGGGGAGCAGATGGAGTAATTATTGGGAGTGCATTTGTAAAACGAATTTCTAGTTCAAGTAAAAAAGATGTCGTCGATTATGTTGGTGAATTTTGTAAAGAAATGCGTTTAGCTGCTGATCAAAAAGAATAAATACAAAGATAATTTAATAAAGAAAATTAATTAAAAGTGTTATTTCCAATTTATTTTTATTGTCTTTAAGATTCTTCTGTAGGTAGTAATCTGATTTGTTTTCTTCCGAGCTTAATTTCGAATTCATCACCTGCTTTCAAATCAAGCAGTGCTGTATAAGCTTTCCCAATGAGAAGATTTCCATTGCCTTGAACTGTAGCTATATAACTAAGTTTTCTTCCACCTTTTCCAATACCTGCAACTCCAGAATCACCAAGATTAACCCCTTTTGCTTCTAAAAGTGCTTCATAAAATGCGGTAAAGTTTAAGCGTTCACTTCCGTTTTTCTTAGTGGAAACATATCCACAGGCGCGAACCAGGTCAGATTTGCTAACATCACCAAGTTCTTTAACTTTTGCAAGGAGATCGCTACCAGTTAGCATGATTAATTAAAAGAAAGTTGTATTAATCAACATAGCAATTTGCGTGTAATATATGCAATTATTTAGTATATATTTATTCTATTATTTATATTTAAAATGGAAAAGTTTGTAGTTTTCGGAAGGTACTGTGAAGATGCAATTACTAAAAGGGAACCATTTCGTGAAGAACATCTTACTAGACTTAAAAACTTAAAAGATCGAGATATTCTTGTTACATTAGGGCCAACAAAATGCACCAAATATTTGTTTGGAATTTTTAATGCTAATGATGCAATCGAGTTGAAAGATCTGATTGAGGAGGATATATATTGGAAGAAAGATATATGGATTAATTATGATATTTATCCCTGGATTCAGGCGTTTTAAATATGATTTACAAATAAATTTAGTAATTATTAACTATTAATTGAAAAAAATTAATTTTAATGAAAATACATAATATTTTTGCTTTAATAGTTAAATTATTTATCATATTTAGGTGTTAAAACGATAATTAATTAAAGTTTAGTTTTAAAAGATAATATTATTTTTAACCAAAAATATATTATTTTAAATAATATTTATTCACTAGTATCTTGATTTATCTTGTTTACTAGTGAGTCGATATCTAATTGATTATATGGTGGTGTTTCTTTCGTTTCTTGATAATTGTTCTTGATATTGTTTAACCATTTTTGCTCAATCTTTATAAGATTTTTTGCAATATTGAACATGCCGCCTTTTTTATATAATTCTTTAATTTTGAGAATAATCTCTGAGGTTCTGCTCGATTTGATATTTAATTCTTTTGCCAAGTCTTTTTGGGTAAATCCATGAGATTTTAACCAATCTTTAATGAAGGAGATGAGTTCTTTTTCTTCCTGTATAGATAATTTACTCATTCAATAAAAAGGAAATAACTTATTAAGCTTTTTCTCGGCTCTTGCTCTTATTGAAGGAGTCATGTATTTACTCCAAATACTGAGTACGGCTGTGAGGGCTACAAAATCATCACTGAAACCAACT
This sequence comes from uncultured Prochlorococcus sp., assembly GCA_902573565.1. Taxonomy (GTDB): domain Bacteria; phylum Cyanobacteriota; class Cyanobacteriia; order PCC-6307; family Cyanobiaceae; genus Prochlorococcus_A. The sequence continues at coordinate 108,586 of CACGKI010000001.1, read as the reverse complement.
AAAGGCATAAAGTCAGGGAAAAGATCAAATGGCATGATTAAATAGGCTAGTGCAGCCATTAATGAAACTCTTACTTTTGCTGGAGTATAAGGATCTAAAGCCATCTCCAAAACTTCTAGGGCAGGCTTGGCAATTGTTCTTCCTGCTTTAATAAGAATCTTGATGATGATATTTTCATCAAATGTGGAACTCTCTAAAACTTCAGCATCATAAATTTTTTCTTGGGTTTTGTAATTCTCTTTCATCCTTATAAATGAAATTTAAATATTTTTAATGGAATTTTTAGCTAACAGTATCAACTAATCCATTCTGTATTCCTGCTTTTCTAAGTTTTCTTAAAGCACGTTGAACAACTTGTCGGCAATATTCTCTGCTACAACTCATATGTCTTGCAACTTCAGCTAAAGTTCTCCATTCATTTGAGCCGTCTAAACCAAATCTTAGGCTTACTATCTTTCTTTCTTTCTCAGTTAAATTTGCTTTTTCTAATAACTTCCAAGCCGAGGCTGTCCTTTCGGCTAATTCAGCTAATTCCATTGGGGGAGTTTGATCACTTGGAAGAATATCAACTAACTCGGAAGGATCTGATTTTGATTTAACGGTTCCTTGGAGACTAACAGTAATGCTTCTCAATTCACAAGAAAGGAGTTCGTCAATCTCCTCTTTAGTTATTTTCATTTCTTCAGCTAGCTCATCACTATTTGGTGGAATACCCTTAAGTTGCATAAGCTTTGATTTTGCTGATCTTAGTTTAGTAAGTTTTTCATTAATGTTAACAGGGATCCTTATCGTTCTACTTTGAGTTGACAATGCTCTATTTAAACCTTGCCTAATCCACCAATAAGCATAGGTAGAAAATCTATGTCCTCTAGACGGATCATATTTTTCTACTGCCCTTGTAAGACCTAATGTCCCTTCCTGAATTAAGTCCAGTAATTCTAATCCTTTCCCTTGGTATCTCTTAGCAAGGTTTACAACTAGTCTTAGGTTGGCTGTTATCATCTCGTTTTTAGCTTTTTCACCAATTTTTATCTTTTTTCTTTCAGCTTCGGAATATTCACAAGCAGGGCCTTTACCACCTGCCTCTTGACATCTATTAACAAGCACAACCATCTCTTGGACCTTTCGGCCCATTGTGAGTTCTCTTTCGGGAGTCAAAAGTTGATGACGACCTATTTCTCCAAGAAAATCGCTTAATGAACTCACGATTTACCTCATTGTTGATATATTCAACTTATAGTCAATTCAGTAATAAGCCATACATGTAATAATTAATTAATAATTAATTAATAATTATTAATTAATTAATTAACATTTTTTTTTAAGTTTTTAGATAAAAAAAATAATAAAATGTAGATTTTAATTATTTAATATTTTCTTCTTGATTCTAGAACAGCAAGTACATCTCTCCACTTAATCCCTTTATACATAAGGGCTACTTGCAAATGATAAATTAAATCAGCAGCTTCATTTGAGATTGAATTTTTATCATTATCTTTGCAGGCCATGATAAATTCTGCAGATTCCTCTCCTATTTTTTTCAAAATAGTATTACTACCTTTGGTTAATAAATGATTTGTGTAACTTTTTTCTGATGGGTTTATTGATCTTTCGTTAATTGTATTGAATAATTCTGAGCAAATATTTGAGAAGGGAGTTGTTTTTTTCTCTTTTTTGTCACTTTGATTGATTTGGATTTCGTTGAAAAAACAACTTTTTTCCCCAGTGTGACATGCACCCGAACCATTTTGTTCAATCAAAAGGATTAGCGCATCATTATCGCAGTCGAATCTTATCTCCTTAAGTATTTGGGTACTTCCACTCGTAGCTCCTTTTCTCCAGATTTCAGATCTAGATCTACTCCAGTAATGAACGTTTTTGGTTTTAAGTGTCATTGTTAATGATTCTTTATTCATCCAAGCAAGCATAAGAATGGATCCGTCAAGCCAATCTTGTGCTATTGCAGGGATTAAACCATAATTATCAAAGTGTAGATCTTCTATCGAAAAATTAGTTGAATAAGTCATTATGTTTGTTATGTTAAATCCTATTCATTGTGTCTTATCAAAAATCATCCTAACAGTTAATTGATGTATCTTCATTCTCTGAAATTTTCATGCAGTAAAAGTTACGAGGATTTTCCCTGTTCACATAGGCAATGGCGCCATGAAGGCCACTGCAGATTTGTTCATGGATATTCAAGATCATTCACCTTTTGGTTCACTGCAAAAAAATTAGACCTAAATGGTTTTGTTGTCGATTTTTCAAGTCTAAAGCCCCTAGAAAATAGACTAAAGGAGCAATTTGACCATACTTTTCTAATAAATAAAGATGACCCTTTGCTGAATTACTGGGAAAAATTACATGACTTAGATGCTTTAGATCTGAGAATTATGGATAATGTGGGAATGGAGTTCACCTCTGAATTAATTTGGAGATGGGCTAATGAATACTTACAGGATAAGGATAAGGGCAGAACATGTTGTTGGAAAACAGAATCAAAAGAAAATAAATCTAATAAAGGAAGCTTTGAGAAAATTCCAGAGTGGTTCGAATCTTAGATTAAAGTTGTTAATTTTAAAGTCATATAGTCTTCAATTAGATATTTAATCAACATTTATCTCTCCATTAATAAGATAAATATTAATCTCGTCTTTATTAAGGTAATGATTATTCAATATATTATTTGAAATTTTTGTCTCAATTTGTTTTTGAATAATTCTTTTTAAAGGCCTTGCACCATAGGCATGATCGAAACTATTTTTGACAAGTTGGTTAATTGCTTCATCCGTAATTTTGAATTTTAAGTTTTTTTTGTTAAGTCTTTTTTCTAAATGTTGAAGCTGGATTTTTGCAATTTCTTTTATGTCATTTAATTCTAAATTATTAAAAATAACTATTTCATCAAGTCGATTTAAAAACTCAGGCTTGAAAAATTTTTTAATTTCATTATCTACAACTTTTTTAATTTCACTTCTATCTTCTTTTCTAACTGATAAATCATTTATTGATTGACTTCCTAAATTACTTGTGAGAACAATGATTGAATTTTTGAAATTGATTGTACGACCTTGACCATCAGTAATGATTCCATCATCAAGAACCTGTAAGAGAATATCTAAAATATCTTTGTGAGCTTTCTCTATTTCATCTAGGAGTATTAATGAATAAGGATTTTTGCGTACAGCTTCAGTTAGTTGACCGCCTGATTCGAAACCTAAATATCCAGGAGGCGCACCTATAATTTTGCTCACTGAATGCTTTTCCATATATTCAGACATATCCAGTCTTGTAATTGAAGAATTTGAATCGAATATTATTTTGGCGGTTACTTTACTTAGCTCTGTTTTCCCAACACCAGTTGGACCTAAAAAGAGAAAACTGGCTAATGGCTTGCTTGGATCATTTAGACCAGTCCTTGATCTCTTAATGGAATCTGCAACTGCCCTAATTGCATTATCTTGGCCAATAATTTTTTCTTTAAGGATAGCTTCGAGGCTCAAGAGTTTATCTTTTTCTGACTGGTTTAAGTTCTGTACTGGAATAGAGGTCCACTTTGAAACAACTTCTGCAATATCATCAAAAGTTACCTCTTGTCTTAAAAGACTTGTATCTCCATTTTTTTGAGAATTTGCTAGGGACTCACTTTTTTCTTTTAATTTTTTTTGCAAAGAATTTAAAGTTCCAAATTCTAATTCTGCTGCTTTATTGAGGTCAAAACTCCTTTTGGCTTGATCTATTTGCAATTGAACAGATTCAATTTCTTCTTTTATGGTGCTAATCTCATCGATTTCATCTTTTTCTTTTTTCCATTGAGCGCCTAATTCTGCCTGTTTATCTTTAAGGGATATAAGTTCATTATTGATTTTTTTTAATCTTTCTATAGAAAAATCATCCGTTTCTCTTTTTAAAGATAATTTTTCCATCTCAAACTGTAGAACTTTTCGATCAATTTCATCAATTTCTTCAGGTTTGGAAGTTATGACCATATTTAATCTTGAGGCTGCTTCATCGATTAGATCTATTGCTTTGTCAGGAAGAAATCTATCGTTAATATATCTTTCGCTAAGGGTTGCAGCAGCAACTAAAGCATTATCAGAAATTCTCACACTATGATGAACTTCGTATCTTTCTCTCAATCCTCTTAAAATTGATACAGTATCATCAATTGAAGGAGCATCAACTTTTATCTTTTGAAATCTTCGTTCTAAAGCAGGATCTTTTTCTATATTTTGTTTATGTTCATTAATAGTTGTAGCACCAATACATCTAAGTTCTCCTCTCGCAAGCATTGGTTTTAATAGATTACTTGCATCTAAAGAACCTCCACTAGCGCCTGCACCAACTACCGTATGAATTTCATCAATAAAAAGAATAATCTTACCGTCTGATTCTTTCACTTTCTTTAGAATATTTTTTATTCTTTCTTCAAATTCTCCACGATATTTTGCTCCAGCTAAAAGTGAACCCATATCTAATGAAATTAGTTTCCTATCTTGTAGCGCAGAAGGTACATCGCCATTAATAATTCTTTGAGCTAACCCTTCTACAATGGCTGTTTTTCCAACCCCAGGTTCTCCAATAAGAACTGGATTATTTTTTGTTCTTCTACTTAATATTTGAATTGTTCTTCTAATCTCTTCATCCCTACCAATAACAGGGTCTAAAATCCCATCTCGTGCAGATTGAGTTAGATCAATACCATATTTTTCCAAAGACTCATTAGAACTATTAAATTCATTTTTTAATGCCGGATCTGACTTCATTTTCTTTATAATTTCAAGAAATTCTGGAATACCTTTTTGATTTAAAATTTGAAATCCATATTTATCATCATAAGTGAAACCGTAAACTAAGTGTTCTGTTGATATCACTACATCATTTAAAGTATTTTTAATATCATTCGCCTTCAAAAATATTTTGTGAAGAGTATCACCAACATATAAATTAACTTGTTTATTTTTCATTTTTGCCTTGGCATTTAATGAAGAAATTATTTCCCTCTCAAGATCTTTTAGATTTACATTATTTTTTTTTAAAATCTTTTTTGTAATATTTTCATCTTTTATAAGAGCTAATAATAAATTATCAGAGTCTACATTTTGTTGATAATTTTTAAAAGCAATTTCTTTGGCAAAAATAAAACAGTTCCAAGCAGAATTTGAGAATTCGCTTGGAACTATTTTCATCAATCAAAATTTGTGTATGACCGTAATAAATATTAAGTCAATATAGGGTGTTTAACTATTTAGAAGATTTATTCAACAATAACTTTACCTACCATTCCGGCGCCTCTGTGTGGCTCGCAATAGTAATCATAAGTTCCAGCAGTATCAAATGTTTCTTCCCAAGATTCTCCTGGAGCAAAAGCTAGGTCCGCATGACTTAATTCCTCATGCCCATCAAATACAGCATTGTGAGGGGCAAGTTTATTATTGACGAATTTAACTGTATCACCAGCACTAATGGTTACTGTACTTGGTTCAAATGCAAGCATTCCAGCATCTGTTCCAAGTTTAACTTCAACAGTCTTAGCTGAAACTGATGAAATACCTAAACCTAGAGTTAAAACTATTGCAAATAAACCTGCAAAGATTGAACGTAACATAATTAAAAATTTGCTTATCTATACATATTACAAGGCTTTGGTAACCTAACTGCGAGAATTTTAATTGTTATTACAGCTTGGTAACTTTGATAACCTTAAAATATCATTCAGTGACTTGGCATAACTTTTAAGTTTAAAAGTCTCAGGATTAGTGATGGGGACATGATTAAAGTCATATTTTTTGATACTGAAGCTATCCCAAGGAGTAGTTTGGATGGGGAGAATTCTTAATAATATTTTTAGAATTTTTTTTGTAAGCGGTATCGCAAAAAATCTCCTCATATTATGTTTCTTTAAAAGTGTAATTATGGCATCATCAATTGAAATGAATTTTTGACCCAGCACAAATTTTCTAAAGCCTTTGTATTGCTCTTCTTTATGATTTTTAATTAGAAACCCGCAAATCTGGGCGATATCATTTGCATGTATAAAGTGAAATTTAGAATCGAGTTTTAAAAATCTTGCTAACCAAAGCCATTTCCCAATTTCTTTCAATCCACTAGTTAAATAACTCACAGGATATTTACTTTTTTTTTCAAGATTTCCTCCAAAAACCAAGGTAGGGAAAACAGCGAATGTTTTTTCTGCAAATGAGCTTTCTCTAAGTCTCTGGAAACATTCATATTTTGTTTGAATGTACTCTGTTCCATAAATCAATGATTCCCTCATTAATTCTGTTTGGGTATCAAGAATACTAGCTGTTGAAAAATAAATAATCTTTTCTAACTTTTCAATATCAAGCATTTCTAGTAATTCTTCAAAAGCTTTAACATTTACTTCATAGGCTCTTTTTGGATCTCCCCAAGCTGTAGCAGTATGTATTAGGTAATTAATTTGACTAATTTCCTTTTTATATCTATTTGATTCCCTGATATCGCAGATCATTAACTTGACTTTTTTATTTTCTTGAACAGAAATTGGTAACTTACTTTTGTCTCTTACCATGAGATAAAGCCTGAATTTTGTGTTTTTCAAAAACCAATCAACTAAATATTGGCCAACACATCCATTAGCACCTGTTATTAATAAGTTTTTATATCCCAAGACTTTGACTAGTAAGTGAGTTTTTTCCCATGTTCAAAAAATGTTTGAGCATTTTCTTCTGGAGTCCCAGGTAAAATCCCATGACCCAAATTAAGAATATATTTCCTGTCTTTAATTTTATTGAAAGTATTATCTATCCTTTCTTTTATTGATTCTTTGTTTCCGAATAAAATGCCAGGGTCAACATTACCTTGAATTCCAATCCCCCTGGGGATTCTTTTACAAGCCTCTTCAATATCTACTGTCCAGTCTAATGAGATTATGTCTACACCAGTTTTTGCCATTCTTTCCAGTACCCCAGCACTTCCCGAAATGTAAAGAATTATCGGTGTTTCAGGGTATTCCGATTTTACAATTTCAATAACTTTTTTTTGATACGGCCCAGCAAAGATATCGTAATCTTGTGGACTTAGTTGGCCTGCCCATGAATCAAAAATTTGTACTACTTGCGCTCCAGATTTAATTTGATACTTAAGATATTCACCAATAGATTTTGCAAAATGATCAAGAAGTTTATGAAGTAAATCTGGTTCATTAAAAGCCATTGATTTTATTAAAGAATAATTTTTACTGCTTTTACCTTCAACTACATATGCAGCAAGAGTCCAAGGTGCGCCAACAAAACCTAAAACTGTTGCCTCATTATTTACATCTTTTTTTAGTGAAGTAAGAACTTGTCCAACAAAACCTAAACTCTCACTTGGATTTAATTCTTTTAAATTTTCTACCTGGTTAAGGGTTCTTATTGGGTCCTCAATAATTGGACCTTTACTTTCTATTATTTCAAAATTTATCCCCATCCCTGGAAGAGGTGTAAGAATATCTGAAAAAAGGATCACACCATCCGGTTTGAAAGCATGAAAAGGTTGCATTGAAATCTCATATGATAGTTCTGGATTCTCAGACCTCTCTCTAAAGCTTGGGTAACGCTCCCTTAAATCTCTATAGATTTTCATATATCTTCCTGCTTGCCTCATCATCCATACTGGAGGCCTATTTACTTTTTTACCTAGTGCGGCAGAGAGTAGTAGTGGTAAATCTTGACCCATTTTTCAATTCGATATTTTAAAAAGAAATTAAAATCCAACTTAAAAATCTTACAATGTAAAGCAGAGCAAAAGCGTTATATGAACATTTATATGAAGCACTAAGTTAAATGAGCCTTCTTATTTTTTTGATTGATGTTTGAAGATACTCACGCTTAATGGGGGTAAAGCAAGTTCTAGAGCATTTTGATAATCATGAATATTGTAATTTATAGTTTCTTTACCACCCATATTTCCTTTGTTACTGCCCCCGTATCTAGAGCCATCTGAATTAAATATTTCTTTATAGAATCCTTCAACTGGAACACCTACTTTGTATGACCCATGAGAATTAGGTGTAAAGTTAGCAACAACAACAAGCCACTCATTGGTATCATTTTCTCTTCTCATGAAACTTATAACCGAATTAGATTTGTCATTACAATCAATCCATTGGAATCCATAAGGATCAAAGTCATTTTTCCATAATGCAGGTTCATTTTTATAAAGAACGTTAAGGTCATCAATCAAGTTCCTGATTCCTTTGTGAGGTTCAAATTCTAGTAACTCCCATTGCAAATCATCCCAAACATTCCATTCTTGTCTTTGCCCAAATTCCATTCCCATAAATATCGTTTTTTTACCAGGGTGGGTCCACATATAAGTAAGTAATGCTCGAGTATTTGCATATTTCTTCCAGTCATCACCAGGCATTTTATGTAAAAGATGACTTTTCCCATGGACAACCTCATCATGACTAAGTGCAAGCATAAAGTTTTCTGTATAGTTATATGTAATTGAGAAAGTTACACTATTTTGATGGAATTGCCTAAACCAAGGATCTATTTCAAAATAATCAAGCATATCGTGCATCCATCCCATATTCCATTTCAAGTTAAACCCTAGCCCTCCCATGTCAGTTGGTTTGGTTACCATTGGCCAAGTTGTTGATTCTTCTGCAATAGAAAGTGCACCTGGGAAGTGTTGGAAGAGTACATGATTAGCTTGTTGAAGAAATTTAACGGCTTCTATATTTTCATTCCCACCATTTTCATTGGGTATCCATTCTCCATCTGGACGAAGATAATCTCTGTAAAGCATTGAAGCTACAGCATCTACTCTTATGCCATCAATATGAAACTCTTCAAACCAATAAACGAGGTTGGCTACTAAGAAATTTCTTACTTCGTTTCTGCTGTAATTAAATATTAGGGTTCCCCATTCTTTGTGCTCACCTATTCGTGAATCTCCATGTTCATAAAGATGGCAACCATCAAAAAATGCTAAACCATGCTTATCTTTTGGAAAATGACCAGGCACCCAATCAAGAATTACGCCTATACCCTCTTCATGACATTTATTTACAAACTCTCTAAATTCATTTGGGGTGCCAAATCTACTTGTTGGTGCATACCAGCCTGTAACTTGGTATCCCCATGAACCATCGAAAGGATGTTCAGATATTGGCATTAGTTCAATATGAGTGAATCCTCTCTCTTTTACGTAAGGGATGAGTTTCTTGGTTAATTCTGGATAAGTTAATAATCTGGTTCCAGGTTTTAAATCTGCAGCGGGCACTGGCTCTCTTGGTTCACCATTGTCTTCAAGATATTTATTATCTGTTGATTCATGGAGCCAACTTCCTAAATGCATTTCATAAACTGAAATTGGCTTGTTAATTTGACTAGAGGAATCTCTATTTTTAATCCAAGCACTATCATTCCAATTAAAGTTTTTCAATTTTGAAACTATCGAACCATTTTGAGGTCTGATTTCATGAAGGAAACCATATGGATCAGCTTTCTCATAAATATGACCTTGTTGAGTTCTTATTTCATATTTATATGTATCTCCCTCTTGCATGGTTGGCATGAATAGTTCCCAAATTCCCCCTAATCTTTTTTGCATTGGATGATGTCTTCCATCCCAAGAATTAATATCTCCAATTATCGATATTGATCTTGCATTTGGAGCCCAAATGCAAAAAATAACTCCTTTTTTATTCTTTTCTTCAATGAGATGTGCTCCCATTTTTTCCCAAATATGATGATGATTACCTTCTGCAAAAAGATGCCTATCAACTTCACCCATCCACTCTTCTCTATATGACCATGGGTCATGTTGTGTATGTATGATCCCTCCTCGTGAAATTTTTATTTCATAATTAGAATTTGGATTTTCAGGCAGGATTGCTTCAAAAAGCCATTTATGGTTTATGCTTTCCGCCTTATAGGTATTATTTTTAAAATTTATTTTTACTTCGTCGGCTTCAGGCATCCAAACCCTTATTACCCATTGCTTTTCATAAAAATGAGGACCTAATATTTTTAATGGATTATCATTGCAACAATTTTCTAGGTTGATAGCTTCTGATTTAATCCAGTCTGCTTGAATTGTCTCGATCATGACTGGTAGATATTAAGGATTAATAATATCAAATGATTAACCAAAAAAATAATTATTTATCAAAAAAAGGGGTCATTTTCATAAATGTTTCATTAAGGCTAAAACTTAAAGTAATAATTCTATGATTTGCTGAAGGCGCCCCAACATTTCCCTCCATAAATCCAGGATTAACTCCAATAGCGGGATAAGCTGCTGCAGATATAGACAAGCGAAGTTTGCTACCCTTAACTAAACAAATATTTGTTGGTTGCATTGTTATTTGATAAATGCATTCTTCACCTATTTTAGAGTTTTTAATCCTTAAGAATCCAGTTGAAAATTGATTGACCTTCTCATCACCTTCTTCAACTAGAGATAAAGCAAGGCAGATATCAAAATTTGGCTGATCACTTTTTACAAGGATCTCTAATGTGGGGACTCCTTTTAAATGTTGATCTTTTTCAAAATAATTAGTTTGAAAAATACCTACATCCAGGCGTTTATCAATAATATTTCGATTAAACTTTCCTGGATTTGGACCTAAATGACCACCTTCAGACGGAGCAGGTCTCCATGGGTCATTAACAATTGTGAACCATCCAGATCCTTTTGAATTTATGGTAAGACTTCCATCTTTAACATCTATATTTGCTGTCCCATCGCTTTTTAGGCCAAAAATATATTCAGGATGAAATTTATTATCTAATGCTTCCCATTTATTTAATGAAATATTCCATATTTTTTTCTCGCTTTTTGAATTCTTAGAATTAAATTTTTCATCTAATTTTAAATGTTTATCAAAAAATTTTAATAAAGATTCTTGTGAGCCTTCCCACCAATTTAGGTGTGTTGCGTTCCCAATAATTATCTCTGGACTGCCGCCAGCTTCTATAGATTTTTTATAAAGATCAAAAGCACCTTTTAAATGAGGATCCCAAAGCCCTCCAAAAATTAACATGGGTTGTTTAATCCATGATGAAATTGGTTTAAATTCTTCAAATGGGCGGTCATAATTTAAATTTTTAAGCCATTCCAAAACAAAGCTATTAGGATCAAATTTTTTTAAAATTTCAATTCCTTCCGTTAAATAACTTTTATTTTCTAAGGCTAATCTTATCTTTTCCCACTCAAATAAATTATTTTCTCTTTTCATTTTTAGTGCTGCGATTTGAAGTCCCCATGCAATATTGTTATGCCACCAATATGCTCCTCCATCTGAGCACCAATGATTTTTAATATTCATCCCAGTCATTGCTGGAGATAAACAATCTGGCGGCTTTGAATTTAATTCACCAGTTAGTTGAGTAAATCCTTGATATGAAAAACCATATAAGCCAAGTTTTCCATTACATTCTTTTAGAGACCTTACCCATTCATGTGTTTCTGAAGTATCGCTAGCTTCTTGTGCGAAACCATTAAAAACTCCTTCAGAAGACCCCATGCCTCTAACATCTTGAATTATTACCATATACCCTTTGGAAGCCCACCATTCGGGGTGAGAATACGTAATAGTTGAGGCTATTTCCTTCCCATAAGGTTGTCGCATTAATAATGCTGGCCATGGCCCTTTACTACTAGGCAACCAAATCCTTGATGAGAGTTTGATACCATCTCTAAGTACTAGAGACTTATCAAAACATCTTGAATAGTGCATTTAGGTTTTAGATGATATCTGGACAGTACAGCCCTATGACATAAATAGAAAAGATCTCCGCATTCACGGGAGTTAACTTATTTCTTTCTGATACATAATCTATAGCTTCCTGATCACTTGAATAAATACCTTCTGAATTTAATTCTCTAAACTTATTGCAAATATTAGTAGCTTCGCTTGGATTTTTTTTTACACTTTCCAATAAATTAGATTGACTAAAAACAGGATATGTATAATTGGATAATATAAATAGAAAAAATAAAATTGACTTCATTTTTACTAACTTTTTTTAAATTCTACATTAAAAAAATTTTTTAACCAAGAATTTAAATAGATTTGTAGACTTGCTTAGCTTTTTCAATCCATCTTTTTAATTGAGCAAAAGTTATGTTAGTCTCAGTTTTTACTCTAAGAGTTCTTTCTAATCTCCCAACTTTTCTTTCTAGTTCGTGTGGCGTGGATAGTGATAATGATTTAATAGAACCAATGCCGCAATGTAAAAGTAAATATGCTTCAGGTGGGGAAATGGCAATTTCTTTTTTAAAAATAGCTATTGCTCTAATTTTTTTTAAATTATTAAATGAACATAGAGGAGATTTTTTTTGAATCTCATTTATATCTAAATCTGTAAGAACACATAGTTTTTTAAGGTCAGTGAGATCTTTTTGAATAAGAAAAGATTTCTCATGTCTAAAATTAGTAGGCAAAAATTCTAAAAAGGTTTTGCTTTCCATGGTCTTAATTCTAGTTCATTGTGACAGTTTTCTGAACTTCTCCTATTATTACAGGCTTACTTATATCGTCTGAAATTTTTTCAAGTTTCCTTATTTTTATCTTTACGTTCGCACCAGACCTGCTTCCTTTCATTAGGTTTTCTGATAATTGTTCTAAAGTTGGTTCAATTGACTCTTTGGGGAAGTCATCCTCTGCTTTAGCAATAATTAAATCGAACCCATTGTCATAAACAATTGGTAGATATTTCGCCCCCTCTATTAATACTTTTTCAGAGTAACTTTGTATAAATGCCCAACTGCTTAAAGAAAGTAGCAAAGAGAAAATAGTTGCTCCTACTATTCGGAATTTAAAACCAAAATTAAAAATAAAAGCGATTATTGCTCCGAAAAAAAGAAATATTCCAAATAATCCAAAAATTTTGGGCGTGTTCTCTAATAGTTCAAAAAAAGACATTTACTGGCTTTGACCTAATTAATTTCTTATATTTTGTAAGCCTACTCTATTTTTGGGTTCTAACTTGAAAAAAATTAGATCTCTAAATTTAATTACAAAAATTCTTTTCATAGGGATAATCTTGTCTTCAGGTTTTTTTGGCACCGTTTTCTTAAATAATTTATTAAAAGAAAGTTATATAAAAAGAAAATCTGAACTAGAAAAAAGTATTGAAAGTTTATTAGATAAAGATGTGGATTTAGGTGATTATTCAGGAATTAGATTTTTAGGATTTGCTTTGGGGAATTCTAGAATCAATGATAAAGAAAATATAAATTCCTTAATCAAAGCTAAGAATGTATTCGTAGGTATTATGCCTATAAGATCATTTTTAAGTCAAAAATGGATTATAAAAATAAGTCCTAAGCAAGCTGAAATTAATATTGAAAGAGACTTTTTTACCAAAGATAAAGGACCTCTAAAAAGTAAAGAAAGAAACAAATCAAAATTTAATTATGATTTGGTCTTTAACTTAAATAAATATTCAAATTTGAATTTAAATGATTTTGGAATAGGCACTAAAGTAAAGGGCAATGTTATTTACAGGTTTAAAAATAACGAGCTACTAGCAAATTTAAAATCTAAATTTGATGCAAAAGGGGTTTTAAGATTAAAAGTTAAAACAAACTTTAAAAAAGACTTATTTAGTTTAAAAGTTTTTTCCAGAGGAGTAAATTTACAAAGTTCCAAATATAAAGTTGGCGATAGAAAATTTGCGATTAAAAAAGGGAATTTTAAATCAAACTTTAAATTTTATAAATCATCAAAGAAGACATTTTGTAGAGGGACATTTGCTTTTAGTAAATTAGATATTAAACCATATGATTTATCACAAGAAATAAATTGGGATTCAACGAGATTTTTTTGTAAAAATAATAATTTAATAGGAAATTCAAAAAACATTAATTATGGAAGTTTAACCTCAAATTTCAATTTAAATATTCCATTAAATAAAAGTTCTAATAGTTTCAATAATATTGGTTTAAGTGGAAGTATAGGATTCATTGAAAGTTTCAATCCAGATATTGAATTATCTGGAAGTATTCCTTATCGGTTTGAGAAAAGAGGGATAGTTTTTGGCAATATTGACTCAACTTTTAACTTAAATAGAACTCAACTAGCAAACTTAAATATTTTCAGAAAAAATGATATAGATGGTTTTATTAATGCTGAAGGAAAATTAAAAGGAAAAATTAGAAATCCTGATATTTCAATAGACTTTAATATTGATAATCCCGTTTATAAAGGCATACGTATTAAGGAGACATTGAAGGGAGATATCAAAAATAAAAACAATAAATATCTTTTGAGAATGGAAAATAAATATTATTCAACAATCCCTTCATATCTCTCTGCTAATTTTGATTCTAAGCTTAAATTAGATAGTTTTAGTTTTAATAGAGTTTTTAACTCAGAAAGAAGCATAATAAAGATGGCTAGAGAAAAAAATACTTATATTTGGAGCGCTGAGAATTTCCCTCTTGATGAGCTTGAATTATCCCTAAGAAATAATCAATTCTATAAAATTAAAGGAATTATAAATGGTGCGGGATCGATATCTTTAGATCAGTCTAATTTTGATGGGCGACTAGCTTTGAGTTTAGGTAAATATAGGAATATAAAGTTAGCGAATTCATTATTTGATTTCAGCTTAAAAGATAAATCTTTTTATGTTAATTCATCATTATATCCAATTGATGGAGGCATAATTGAATTCGAATATAACTCAAAAAATAATAATTTAGTTAATCTAGATTTTAATAATATAAGTACTAATTGGACAATACTAACAGCCATTGATATTTTTAATTATAAAGATAAAAAAGCTACTACAAGCGATATCAATGTATTGGATGATTTTGAAATAAATAAAGAAAATAATTCTTTTAAAGACAAGATAGATTTTATAAATAAAATTAATTCAAGTAAAAAAGACTTTGAAGATAAATTTAACTTGCAAAAATATTTTAGTAAATTCAAGAGTAGATATAACGGGAAAGTTACTATTAAAAGAGATAGAACACTCAACTATAAATTAAATACAAAATTAAACGGATATCTTGATGTCTCTAGAGATGATAAAAAAAATAAGAAAGAAGAATTTTTTATTGATTTGGAAGGAGGATTATTAAAAGATAAAGGTCGCTTAATAATTAAAAAATTTCCTTTAAGTGCTGCAAATATCTTTTTAAATCAACAAAGAGATTTTCTAGGTAGAGTGGATATTAATTTATCTTATGATTTTGATGAAAAATACTTCGAGAGTAAAATTTATTCCAATAATGCAATCATAAATAATAACGAATTATTTTTTAATAATGGAGAGATTAAATTTGCAAATTCTATTTTTAAAATTAATTTTCCCTTCTATATAAATGACTCCAAAAAACCTAATTATATTAAAGGCTATATACCTTTAAACTATAAAGAAAACGTAGATTTAAGATTTTCTGCAAATGGAAAATTTGTTGAATTAATAGATATTTTTGCGGGTGATTACTTTACCTTTAAAGAAGGTAGCTTAAATCTTGGCGGGATTATAAAAGGTCCTTTAAATAAACCTTTATTAAATGGATATTTAGAGATTAAAGATTCTGATATTGAAATATATAACACCATCATAAAGGATCTTAAAGGCAAGATTATTTTTGATTTTGATAAATTAACGATCGAGGAAGAAATCAAGGCAAAAGCAGGGGATTATGGAGATATTTCCATAAAAGGGTCTTTGCCTTTTTATGGTAAAAACAATTTGGATAAAGAAGAGATTAAAAATAATAAAAAATGTTCTAAAGAAAGTCAAAGAATTTGCTTGAAATCAAAGGAATTTGCTTTAAAGACAAATAATGCAGACTTTTTATTAGATTCAAAACTTTATTTAAGTGGATCATTTGAGAATCCTGTTTTAAGAGGCAATCTATCCCTTAATAATGGATTTATTGATTTTTATAAAACCAGTAATAACAATAAAGAAATAAATACTAAAATTAACCAAAAAGAAGATAGAAAAACTTGGCCAGAACTATCTTGGGATTCCAAAAAGAAATTACGAATAGTTTCAAATGAGACAATTCTGAATTCAGATCTATTAGGAAAAACATTTCCTAATTATTTAGATAATTTGATTTTCAGTAATCTTAAATTAAAACTTGGACCAGACTTTAAAATTCAATTTTCAGAAAGTATTCAAGCCTATTTGAATACAATACCTAAATTCGATCTTAATGTAAAAGGTGAGGTAGGAAATAATTTAAAAGTTAGAGGTTATATTAATCTCGAGAAAGGTAGAGCAAATTTATATACAACTCCATTTAAACTTGATAAAAATAACGACAATCATATTTTATTTGCAGAAAGAAGTGGAATTGTTCCTCTTATAGATTTTTCTTTAGTAAGTAAAGTTCCAGATTCTATAATTCCAATAAGAGAAAATAATCAGGATCCAAATATTTCAGGAGATCTTGATTCAGATGCGATTTCAAATGGTTTTGGTACTTTTGGGATTGGTAATTCAAGGCTTATCAAAATTGAAGCTTCTTATAAGGGATTCTTAGATCAATTATCTTTTGATGATGAAAATAAAAAGATCCAATTAAGGAGTACGCCAAGTTATAACAGGTCTCAAATTATTGGCTTGATTGGAGGTAACTCAGCTAACTTAATTAATAGAGCATTTATTTCTCAAATAAATAATGCTGATGCTTTTAGTGAAAGATTTCAGTTATCTCTATATCCTGCATTAATAGAAAATAATGATTCTTTAAATAATATTTTTTCTAATGAAAATATAGATTTAAATAATGATTTTACTTCAACTACCAATGAACCCCTATCTTCTCAAGAATGGATTGCAGAATTAGGATTTGATATTACTGATTTTATGAATTTTTCGGTACAAACTATCCCTGGCAGAAATGATTTGCCACCTAAGGGAATATTGACTTTACAGATCGATCCAAAAAATGAAAATTTTGATTTAGAGTTATTAGGCTCTAGTGACTCAAATGGAGATTGGAAGAGTCAATTGCAATTATTCTTTAGATATTAATTCACAAACATAATTGGTTTTAAAATAGTTGTTCTGAATTATTATTATTTAAAAGGAAAAATATTATGACTGATAATTTTGAAGTACCTCAACCAGGGAATGATCTTGTAGAAAAAGCTAATCAAGTTCGTTTGGCATCAATAAAAATAAGTCAGACTGAAAATCAAAATAGAATTAAAGCCTTAAATTTCATGGCTGATTATCTAGAAAAAAATACTACAGAAATTTTAGAAGCTAATTATGAGGATTATAAAAGTGCAGAAAAAAAAGGTATTTCAAAGGCTTTACTATCTAGATTAAAGTTATCAAAAGAGAAATTCAATTCAGGAATTGAAGGAGTAAGAAAAGTAGGTGACTTGGCTGACCCTGTAAATCAAGTTCAAATTAAAAGAGAGCTTTCGAAGGGATTGATATTAGAAAGAAAAACTGTTCCAATTGGAGTCTTAGGGGTGATTTTTGAATCAAGGCCAGATGCCGTTATGCAGATTAGTTCTTTAGCTATAAGATCAGGTAATGGAGTAATGCTAAAAGGTGGTAGTGAAGCTAATTTAACAAATACTGCCATAGTTAAAGCATTGCAAGAAGGTTTAAATGAATCAGGTCTTGATAAGAATGCAATATGTTTACTGACAAGTAGAAAAGATAGTATGTCGATGTTAAATCTTGAAAAATATATTAATTTAATAATTCCTAGAGGAAGTAATGAATTAGTTAAATTTATTCAGGCGAATACAAGAATTCCTGTGCTAGGCCATGCTGATGGGATTTGTCATCTTTTTGTAGATCTTGAGGCTAATCTCGAGATGGCTTTATCAGTCGCTTTAGATAGTAAAATCCAATATCCTGCAGCATGTAATGCTATTGAAACTTTATTAGTCCATAAAGATATAGCACCAGCTTTTCTAGAGAAGGCCATCCCTTTGTTCAATTCTAAAGATGTTAAATTAATTGGAGATAAAAGATCAGTTGAATTAGGATTGAAGTATGAGGCAAGTCTAGAAGATTGGCAAACTGAATATTTAGATTTAATTTTATCGATAAAAATTGTTGATGATCTGGAGGAGGCAATCACACATATACAAAAATATAGTTCAAAACATACTGATGGAATAATTACTGAAAATTTAAGCACTGCTAATAAATTCATGAATGAAGTTGATAGTGCAGGTGTTTTTTATAATTGCTCTACTAGGTTTGCAGATGGGTTTAGATATGGATTCGGAGCTGAAGTAGGGATATCTACTCAAACTCTTCCACCAAGAGGACCTGTAGGCCTAGAGGGTCTGGTTACATATAAATATTTCCTAAAAGGAAATGGGAATATTGTTGATGATTTTTCATCTAGCAAGGCTTTCTATACTCATAAAGATCTTTAAATTTTTAAGATGGAAACATTTTTAAAAATTGAGAATATTAAACTTTGGGCTAGAGTGGGTGTTCTTGAGGAAGAAAGGAAACTAGGACAATTATTTTGTTTGGATATATTTTTGTGGACTGATTTTGCAAAGTGCACTGCAAAAGATGACATAAAAGAAACAGTTGACTATGGTAAATTAGTTGAAATTTTAAAAAATCAATCGAAGAAAATATATTGTTTCACAATTGAAAAATATTCAAATGCAATTTTAGAAATCATTAATCAAGAATTTAAACTTTCTAAAATTAAAATTATTTTGACAAAATGTAATCCCCCAATTACCGGTTTTGATGGGAAGGTTTCTATAGTAAGAATTATTGAAAATAATTAAAAGTATTGGAAAAAAGAAATCCCATTATATTGATTCATGGCCTTTGGAATACTTCAAGTATTTTTTCTTCTATTACCGCAAAACTTGATGATATTGGAATTGAATATTTTGCTCCAACTCTTAAGCATTCATTTGGAATGACTTCAATTATTGAGTTGACAAGTAAATTGAACGAATTAATTTTAGAGAAATATGGTTTAGAAAAAGAATTAGATGTTTTAGGATTCTCCATGGGAGGGATAATTGGGAGGTATTGGATTCAAAAATTTAATGGTTATAAAAGAACAAGAAAATTTATATCTATAGGTTCCCCTCATAAAGGAACATTAATTGCTCAATTAGTACCTAAATATCCTTTTAGAGGAATATCAGAAATGAAAATAAATAGTAAGTTTTTGAGAGAACTGGCAAAAAATGATTTTTTTCTTGAGGATATAGATTGTATAAATTTCTTTACTTATTGGGATCTAATGGTTTTCCCTGGCTGGTGGACTAATTTGAGTTTAGGTGAAAAAATACCATTAAAAGTATATAAACACAGAAATTTAGTAAGGAATAATTTTTCAGTTGAGAAAATAATTAAAAAATTATAATGTAGCTTCAGACAACCCAAGGTGTCTGATCAAGGAATCTGTTTGGGGCTCTCTTCCCCTAAATAGTTTAAATATTTCTAAAGGAGGTAAACTACCTCCTAGGCTTAGTATTGTGTCTTTAAATTTTTTCCCAATTAACTTTAAATTTTCACTATTTTCAAGATCAGCTTCTTCGAACATGGAAAAAGCATCAGCACTTAAAACTTCAGCCCATTTATAAGAGTAATATCCCGCAGAATATCCACCTGCAAATATGTGACTAAAACAACAAAGAAATTGATCTTCTTGAATTGGTGCAATTACAGTAGTTTGTTTTGCTATTTCTCTTCTTATTTCGTCAGCTGTTTTACCCTCGTTTTTATCAATACAACTATGTAATCTGAGGTCTGTAATTGCAAAATGTAGTTGTCTGAGAGTAGCCATACCACAATTAAAAGTTCTATTTTTTAGGAGCTTTTCAAAATTCTCATCGGATAATTTTTCGCCAGTTTTATAGTGCTTAGCAATATTCAAAAGTGTATTTTTATGGAAACACCAGTTTTCCATAAATTGACTTGGAAGTTCGACTGCATCCCACTCAACATTATTTATGCCAGCTGCTTGAGGAAGATTTACAGTTGTGAGCATGTGTTGAAGGCCATGACCAAATTCATGGAAAAGTGTCTGAACTTCTTCAAAACTCATCAGACTAGGTTTATCTTTTGATGGTGGAGTCTGATTACAAACAAGATAGGCTACAGGTAGGGTCTTTTTGCCAACATTATTTTTATTCAAACATTCATCCATCCAAGCCCCTCCCCTCTTTGATTCAGGACGAGAATATGGATCGAGGTAAAAAGATGCTATTTTGTTATCTTCTTTATTGAGGATGTTAAAAAATAAAACGTCATTATTCCATAGAGGCACTTCATCAGTAGCCTCAACTACTTTAATTTCAAAAAGCTTCTCACTTAATTTAAATAAGCCTTTTAAAACATCATTAAGTGGAAACCAAGGTCTCAAAGACTCCTGATCTAAATTGAGCTTTTCTTTTCTAAGAAGTTCAGACCAATAACTAATGTCCCATGGCTCAATATTCTGTGATTTTGGAAATCCATTGGCTTTAGAAAACTTATCGAGCGTTTCTAATTCAATTTTTGCAGTTTTGAGTGCTGGTGCTCTCAATTCTTCTAAAAGGTTTTCAACATTTTTTATTTCTTTCGCCATTTTCGTTGACAAACTTAGTTCTGCCCAACTTTTATAACCGAGAAGATTAGCCTGTTTAGTTCTAAGAGATAATATCTCTTCAATGATTTGAGAATTATTTTTTTCTCCTTGAGACGCCCTACTAACGAACGCTTTATATAGCTTTTCTCTCAGGTTACGGTCGGTGGCATATGTCATGAAAGAAGTATAAGTTGGAATATCTAAACTTAATTTCCAAGGACCATTTTTAATATCAACTTCTTCAGCTTTTTCAAAGTGATTGTGTGCTGAAATTGCCATCAATTCAAGTACTCGTTCAGGTAGTCCATCAACTTCAGATTCTTTATTTAATATTAAAAACCATTTATTAGTGGCATCAAGAACATTGTTGCTGAAGTCTGTTGATAGTTTTCCAAGCTTTTCTGAAATGTTATTGAATTCTTCTTGTTCATTTTTTTGTAATGAAATTCCTCTATGTTTCATCTCAAGGATTTCTTTATCTAAAATTCTATTTTTGATTTGATCAAAGTTATTTGTCTCTTTAAGTTTGACTAAAGAATTGTAGATTATTTTACTTTGTCCAAATTTGTTACTCAAGCTAATAATCTTGGGAAGAAATTTTGAATAAATATCTCTAAGACTTTCAGAATTATTTACGGAATTTAGGTGACTTATTACTCCCCAACTCCATCTAAGAATTTCATTGACTTCATTTAAAGGATTTATTACCTTATCCCAATTTAGAACATCATGAGTCAAATAATTAGATAGATTTTTCTCTATGTTTTGGAAGTCTTCGGTTATTTTTTCTAGTATTAATGGAAATTGTTTTGTTATGTTTTCGGGGGTAAATTTTTTAAATTCTGGTAATTCTCCATATTTAAAAATTGAAGTATCCATTTATAAAAATAATTTAATTAAATAAAGTTGGAATAATTCCTACTAACTTAGCTAAAGTTAGCTGCTGACTGAGAGCATTGGTTGAAGATTCGTATAAATTGATGGCAACTTTCGGCCAAAAACCTATCACTAAAGTAGGCAACAATAAACTGAACCCTATGGTCAATTCTCTGCCACTCATCTCTTTAACTGAAGCTAGTGCGGGAATTCTAGGGCCAAAGAATACTCTTCTACACATTGATAATAGATATATTGGGGTTAGAACCAAACCTATAGCTGCAATAAGAATCGTGATTGATCTAAAGAGAGAGCTGAAGCCTTCTTGACTAGTGATACCCAAAAATACAGTTATTTCACTTATGAAACCGCTCATGCCAGGTAACGCTAAAGAGGCTAAAGAGCTTGCCAAGAAGAAAGCAAAAGTTATCGGCAAGACCTTTGCCAAGCCGCCCATATTCGGTATCGAAAGAGTATTTGTTCTTTCATAGAATGAGCCCGTAACGAAAAACATGGCTGCTGCTATAAGTCCGTGACTGATCATTTGGAGCATAGCTCCGCTTATCCCTAGAGCATCTACAGCTCCAATCCCTAATAGAACAAAACCCATATGACTCACTGAGCTACATGCAATTCTCCTTTTAACATTATCTTGTGCAAATGCATTTAGTGCTCCGTAAATTATATTTATGATTCCAAGAATAATTAATGCTGGTGCAATTTGAAGATGTACTTCAGGTAATATTTGAACGTTAAATCTTAAAAGAGCGTAGCCTCCCATTTTTAAAAGTATTCCAGCAAGTAACATTGATACTGGTGCATTAGCCTCACCATGTGCATCAGGTAACCATGTATGTAGTGGAAAGATAGGAAGCTTTACTCCAAAACCAATTAAAAATCCAAGATAGGATAACAATGCTAGGCTGCCCGTAACATGTTTATTGGTTAAGTCCGTAATATTCAAAGTAAAGGTATCTCCACTCAAGGCAAGTGCTAGCCCACTTATGAGTATTAATAAAGAAGCTAATGCTGTGTAGAGAATAAATTTAGTAGCTGCATATAATTTCTTTTTCCCTCCCCAAATTGCGATAAGAAGGTATACGGGAACCAACTCGAGTTCCCAAGCCAAGAAAAATAATAGGAAATCTTGAGAGAGGAAAACAAGTGCCTGAGCTGATGCTTGAACTAATAAAAGAGCAAAATATAAATTAGATTTTTTCTTTATTTTCCAACTTGCGGCAGCTGATAAAAATGTGATTAACCCACTTAATGCCACTAAAGGAGCAGACAACCCATCAACACCAAGAGACCACTCAAGGCCTATAGAGGGTAACCAAGAAGATCTTTCTACTAATTGCAAAGAGCTAACAGCAGTATTAAATTTTTGGAAAAGGACGCCAATTATTAGTAAAAAATCTATAAATAAAAAACTTAATGAGATATTTCTGGGGAGTGTATTATCTTCTCCTTCCTTCGAACTTAAGAAAGGCATTATTAATGCTCCAATTAAAGGCAGTAAAACAATAGATGAAAGCCAAGGAAAAGATTCTAAATTCATTTATGGAATGAATAATTTTTTTATTCTAGTTGAAGTTGTACTAGCTTGAGACTATAACACTAAAAATGCCTAAGTAAAACTACTCACCAGAGATAGTACTAAATTGACTGCCTATGGTTTGAACGTTTAAGAATGGTGCTCTACTGGCTACACCAGACTTTTCCCATGCTTTTACCATTGCCTGACTAACGTTTTTACCATTTTCTTTTTTGCACAAAGCTAAGATACTTGGCCCAGCTCCACTAATTGCGCATCCTAGAGCACCTGCATCTAGTGCGGCATCTTTGACTTCTAGTCCACCTTTAATTAGTTTCCATCTATAAGGTTCATGTAGCTTATCAAACATTCCCTCTTTTATAAGTTCGTCATTTCCTGATTTTAAGCCATTTAGCAGTAAAGTAAGTGCCCCCATATTTGTAACTGCATCAGATATGGGTACATTCTTGGGCATAACCTTTCTTGCTTCACTTGTGCTTAGACGAATCGCAGGTATTGCTACAACTGCTTTAATCGAATCGTGCCAATCACATCTAATAATTCTCCATCTATGAGAAGACGATCGAGCTGTCAAACAAAGCCCACCCAGAAGAGAGGGAACTACATTGTCAGGATGTCCCTCTATATCAATGGCAAGTTCAAGAAGTTTTTCTTTGGACAATGGAGAGTTCATTATTGCATTTGCTCCGATTAGTCCAGCAACTATTGCTGTAGCGCTACTGCCAAGTCCGCGGGCAGGAGGCACTGCCAACTTAACTCTTGCTTCAAGTGCAAAAGAATCCATATTTGCACTCTCCCATACTTTCTGCGCTGCTCTAAAAACTAAATTTTCAGGTCCTCCTCTTAAATGATTACCATCTGTACTTTCCATTATTAAATCAAATCTATCTCCACTCCCCTCAATTCTTGTAAAGGTAAACTCGTTATATAAGTCTAATGCTGCACCAAGACAATCGAATCCAGGCCCTAAATTAGCAGTTGTGGAAGGTACTTTTACCCTTATTTTTTTACCCACTTCAGGAATAGACATTATCTTGTTACTAAGTTTTTAAAAGCATTTTTGCTCTGCAGGCAGCACTAAAAAGTCCAAACTCTTCATCTAAAATCACATTTATAGGTATTGTTTTAAGAATATCTTTTAATCTTCCTTTATCAAAAAAATGTTTCATAAATAAATCTGATTTAAAGTTTTTGAAATGTTTTGGTGCAGTTCCTCCAGAAATCCATAACCCGCCAAAGCACAATTCTTGAAGCGCAACATCTCCCAATAAAGAAGCATAAGCACTTAACCATATTCTCTCTACCTCAGCCATTATCTGATCTCCTTCTTTTGAAAGATTACAAATTTTTTCAGGCAGTTCTTTCCTTACATCATCAGAAATTTCTATTTTTTGAAAATAATTTTGAAGAGGATGGTTTTTGGCATCAGATTTGCTTAGTCTCCATTCCGCTATTCTTGATAAACCAGTGCCACTAATAATTCTTTCACAAGAAATCCTCTCAACATTAAGAGAGTTTTTGAGCCAAATTTTTAAATCCCATTCTAATTTTGACTTTGGTGAGTATTCAACATGACCTCCCTCACTAGCTAACACTTTTATAATATTTTTTGATATTACGCCTCTAGCAATGCCCAAACCTGTTCCAGCACCAACAATGGCATGAAAATCATTATTTGCGCCTTCAGTAGTTGCTCCATTTTGGATAGTACAATATTGATTTTTTTTTAAATAAGGTATTCCATAAATTTGGACTGCGAAATCATTTATTAGTTCGCAGCTTTTAAAATTAAATTTTTTTTGTAAAGCATTACGAGAAATATTCCACGACAAGTTAATTATTTTTGCTTGGTTGTTAGATAAAGGACCAGCTACGGCAAAACATGCGGAAGAAGGATGAGTAATATTTTTGCATTCATTTTTGAGAAAATCTTCTAAAATTAGTTCAAAAGAGTTCCAATCAGAAGAAATATATTTCTTTTTGAATAATAACTTAGGCGAATCGTCATTTATTACTTTTTCGTATATACCCAATAGAACCTTTGTACCTCCTAAATCACAAGCGAGAAAATTCATATACTTGAAATTATTCTGTTCTCCCTTTTTTTTCTATTAATTCATCCATTAATTTGTAAAGATTAGGCAAATTGAAAAGTCCTAAATTTTTTCCATTCAAAGCTCTTAAGGCGACAGAATCAATCTCCTCTTCTTTATCTCCAATAACTGCAATTAAAGGAACTCTCCCGAGAGTTGCCTCTCTTATTTTATAGCCTATTTTTTCATTCCTAATATCAACTTTGGATCGGTAACCATTATTGTTTATTAATTCATTAAACTTTAAACACTTTTCAATATTTCTATCAGTAATACTCAATAATATTATTTGATAAGGCGCAAGCCAAATTGGGAATTTTGCCTCATATTGCTCAATTAAGATTCCGATAAACCTTTCAAAGGATCCTAAAATTGCCCTATGGAGCATGACCGGATTTCTTTTTTCATTATCAATATCTACATAAGTTGCATCCAATCTAATAGGCATTGAGAAATCAACCTGAATTGTTCCGCATTGCCAGACTCTATTAAGACAATCTTTTAACGAGAATTCTATTTTTGGCCCATAAAAAGCACCTTCACCTGGTTGAAGTTCCCATTTTAGATTCTTATTATCCAGAGCTTTGGTAAGAGCCTCTTCTGATTTATCCCAAATCTCTTCACTTCCTACCCTTTTTTCAGGACGAGTTGATAATTTGATAATGATTTCATCAAAACCAAAAGTTTTATAAACCTCGAAAACAAGTTCTATAAAAGTAGATACTTCTTCTTGAATTTGCTCTTCTGTACAGAATATGTGAGCATCATCTTGAGTAAAGTTTCTAACTCTCATTAGGCCGTGTAATGCACCGGAGGGCTCATTCCTGTGACAAGAACCAAATTCAGCAAGACGAATAGGTAAGTCTTTATAGCTTTTTAAACCTTGATTAAATACTTGAATATGGCATGGACAATTCATTGGTTTTATTGCATAAGTTCTATTTTCTGATGCAGTAGTGAACATATCGTCTCTAAATTTTTCCCAATGACCGGATTTTTCCCAAAGAGATTTATCAACAGCTTGTGGGGTTTTAATTTCTAAATAATCATTTTTTTTAAGTATTTCTCTTATGTACTTTTCAAGTACTTGGTAGATGGTCCATCCATTTGGATGCCAAAAAATCATTCCTGGAGATTCTTCTTGTATATGAAATAGTGAATGTTTTTTACCAAGTTTTCTATGATCCCTTTTTTCCGCTTCTTCTATTTTTGTTAAGTATTCATTGAGTTCTTTTTCTTTTGCCCATGCAGTTCCATATATTCTCTGCAAAGATTCATTCTCACTATTGCCTCTCCAATATGAACCTGATAATTTAAGTAATTTAAAATGCCTCAAATGGCTAGTGTTGGGGACGTGAGGCCCTCTGCACATGTCGATATATTCTTCGTGTTTGTATAAATTGATGAGACCTTCTTCAGGAATTTCTTCAATTATTCGTAATTTAAAAGTCTCATCTCTTTCTTTAAAAGTTTTAATTGCCTCTTCTTTAGAAACTTGTAAAATTTCTACGTCATAGTTTGTTTTTATTAATTTATTAATTCTATTTTCGATTTTCACTAAATCCTCAGGAGTAAATCTGTATTCAGAAAAAATGTCGTAATAAAAACCATCTTCAATTACAGGCCCAATAGCCATTTTAATATTAGGGTAAATTTGTTTAACAGCATGACCAATAAGGTGAGCAAAGGAATGTCTTATTATTTCAATTCCTTCTTTATCTTTTGATGTGATGATTACAACTCTGGAATCTTTGTTTATTGGAATAGTTGCATCAAGGAGAACATCATTTACTTTCCCAGCAATGGTTGCTTTAGCTAATCCAGCGCCAATACTTTGGGCAATTTCTAGAATAGTTACAGATTTTTCGAAAACCTTTTTGGAACCATCAGGCAGGGTAATTATTGGCATAATTTATTTCTCCATTTCAAAGAATCCCAATTTTGATTTAACTCTTTTTAAGGTCTGATTTGCTAAATCTTCAGCTTTTTCCTTCCCTTCATAAAGGATTTTATTTAATTGATAGGGATCATTAATTAATAATTTATATTTTTTTTGAATAGGTTCTAGTGATTCAATAAGTTGTTCAGTAATTAATTTTTTAAATGTCCCCCATCCAGTTTCAGATAATTCATTTTCACATTTTGAAATTTCTTTGCCAGATAATATAGAATAAATCATCAAAAGATTTTTAGATTCAGGTCTTTCAGGGTTGTTAAATTCAATACCAATAGAACTGTCACTTTTTGCTCTTTTTATTTTTTTAGTAATTATTTCAGGAGAATCTAATAAGTTAATACGACTGCCCTCATTAGGATCACTTTTGCTCATCTTTTTTGAACCATCAATTAAACTCATTATTTTTGATCCATTCTTCATGATTATTGGTTGAGGGATTTTTAAAATATTTTTATCCTTACTAAATCTGGCATTAATTCTCTGTTGTGCAATATCTCTGGCGAGTTCAAGATGTTGTTTTTGATCTTCACCTACTGGTACAAAGTCAGCGTCGTATAGAAGAATGTCTGCAGCCATTAGGATCGGATAGTCAAATAATCCAATGGATACATTATTTCCCTGTTGTATGGATTTTTCTTTGAATTGAATCATTCTTTCCATCCAATTTATTGGGGTCATGCAATTTAATATCCAACAAAGTTCTGAATGTGCAGCAATCTGACTTTGGACAAAAATTGAGCATATATTAGGATCTATCCCACAAGCGACGTACAAAGCTGCAGTGGAGATTGTGTTTTGAGATAATTCTTTGGGATTATATGAAGCTGTGATTGCGTGCAAATCAACTACACATAGAAATGTTTCATATTGCTCTTGAAGCTTAACCCAATTATTTATAGCCCCAAGCCAATTCCCAATATGTAAATCACCAGTAGGTTGAACTCCCGAAAGAATTCTCTTTTTATTTGCCATCCTTTTCTACTTCGCTAGGTTGAATTTCTTCAGTTGATAAACTTTTTACAGGTCTTGCAAAAGGGTCAGGTGCTGTTTTTGTCTTTTCTTCATAATGATTTTGTGATTGTCTATTCGGGGAAGAGTTTTTATTATTTTTTGCATATTCTGTGATTGATTCAATCAATTTTTCGTCTTTTATCATTTCACTAAGTGTTCTAACAGAGAAGCCCAGAACTGCAACAGTAGATCTCAACTGAAAAGTCTCCTGTATTGATTTAACAGCTTTCATTTCGTTATCACTTAACCTTATGCGGAATCCTCCTCCTTCCCTTCTGCCGCCCGATCTATCTCTGAAATTAGATCTTTCATTGTTAGAACGCCCTCTGTAATTTTCTTTCCCAGGATTATTGCTGAAATTTGAATTAGACATCTTGGTTTTTCTTAAGTTATTTAAATAGTCTATTAACTTACCATCTTGTTATGCAATAAGTCTTTTTAAAAGCCTTAAATTTTTATCTTTTGATTAACGACTTATGAAATTTTGCTTTTCTCATTCACAACTTGCATTAATATAAAATTAGAAAAACAAAGTATTGTGTTTGATATTAGTAAAGACAACCTTTTAAAGGATTTCATAAAGTTTCCAAAAAAAAATCTTTTTATTATCCTATTATTGTTGGGTTTTGGGGAATGGTTTGTCAGTGACTTAATTCATTTTGCTGGAGGCTCAATAGGATTTTTTGCATTGTGTTTGGGGGGATATTTTTACTTGAAGAATGATAAGCCTAAATTTAATGAGCCAAATAATTTAGATGGTTGGATAAATTTATGTAATGAAGATTTAAATTTTTTTGAAAAACTTGAAGCAACAAATGAATTAGAAAAAAAGAATTCAAAAAGACAAAAAATACTTGAATCGATTCTTAATAGATGTGAAAAAGAAAAAATGATTTGCATGGGACAAAAAGATTATCAAAGTTGTCAGTCTGTTTTAAAAAGTCATTTTAAAGAAAATAAGTTTGACTTTGATTTATTCGAAAAACTGCCTAAATACAATTCTTCTAAAGTTATTCCAGAAGAAGCTTTGAAAAGTGATGCAATCTTGTATTTTATAAACTTGCCTTTGTCAGCAAATGATTTTTTGTGGTTGGAAAAGTTTCCTAAAAATATGCCAATCTGGTTGGTGGCTTTAACTTCCAACGAAATAGAAGCTAAAAATCAGATAGAGGACCTAAAGTCTCAAATTTCAGTTCACTTTATAAATAAAATTATTACTTTTGATGTGAATAAGAATGAAATAACAAATATACCTTTTTCTTTAAGGAAGTTTTTCATAAGTTCATCTAAAAATATTGAAAATACAAAAAAAAGGCTCTTGAAAGAACTTCATGTTGCTTGGCAGTCTGAAATTGAAGGAATAAGAAGAATGCAGTTAAAAGGTATACAAAGAAAAAATCAAATTCTTGTCGCGACAACTGTTTTCTTATCTCCTATCCCATCAATTGATGTTATGGCAATGACAGTACTAAATTCATTAATGATTAAAGAAATTAAGTCTATATGGGGATGTAATTGGTCTCCTGAAATTTTAGATAAAGTATCTAAAGAGATTTTGAAGACTGCAATTGCTCAAGGTGTTATTGAATGGAGTGGACAAACTTTAATTGGTATATCAAAATTACATGGCCCAAATTGGCTTGTCTCTGGAACATTTCAGGCTGTCAGTGCTGCTTATTTAACAAGAGTAGTTTCAAGTTCTTTGGCTGATTTTATGGCAATAACAAAAGGAGTTGAAGAACCTGATTTGGATTTTATAAAGAAAAATTCTGAGAAAATTGTTGAAAAAGCTTTTGAAAAAGAAAAAATAAACTGGCAAGGATTAATTTCTGATCTTAAAAAACCACTTATGAAACTATCTTTTAGTTCATAATCTAAGGATGAAAGTTAAATATGAAAAAAAATGTTCTTTTTTTAAGTTTGTTACTTCTACTTTCTCTTGTTTCAGGCTCATGTAGGAGAATATCAAATAAAAATGAAACTAAAGAAGTAATACTGGCAAGTTTCACTGTTTTGGCGGACATAATTAGTAATGTTGCTAAAGATGATTTTATTGTTAGATCAATAACTAAACCTGGAGTTGAAGTTCATGGCTACCAACCAACTCCAAGCGATTTGGTAAATGCCTCTAGAGCTTTTGTTTTTATTGATAATGGATTTGGATTTGAATTATGGGCTGAAAAACTTGTTTCTAATTTAAAAGTTAAAAGAATTACTGTCGCGGATGATTTAGATCCTATTTTTATCAGTGAAGATTTTTATAAAGGAAAACCAAATCCTCATGCCTGGATTTCTCCAAAAAGAGGGATCCTATACGTAGATATTCTTGTTGATTCTTTATCAAAATTGAGGCCATCCAAAAGGACGTTATTTGAAGAAAATGGAAAAATTTATAAAGATAAACTCTATAAAATAGATAAAGAATTCTCACTTTTTATTAATAACTTAAATAAAGAAAGGAGGTATCTAGTAAGTTGTGAAGGTGCTTTTTCATATTTAACAAATGATTATGGATTAGAGGAAGTTTATTTGTGGCCAGTTAATGCTGAGAGTCAAATTACTCCTAAAAGAATGACAAGAACAATCTCACTAGTTAAAGAAAAAAATGTCCCATCTGTATTTTGTGAAAGTACTGTAAGTAACGAATCTCAAATGGTTGTTGCAAGCGAAACTGGGGCTAATTTTGGAGGAAATCTTTTTGTTGATTCATTATCTGATGATAGTGGGCCTGCTAGTTCCTATATAAAAATGCTTGAGCATAATTTGGATTTGATTAAAAAAGGGCTTTTTTGAATTATGGAAACAATTAATTATCAAAACTTTAGGATTGATGCAGAGAATATTTGCGTAGATTACAACGGTAAGGTGGCTTTGTATGATGCTAATTTAAGATTGAAACCTGGCCAGATTTGTGGATTAGTAGGGATGAACGGAGCTGGTAAAACAACTTTTTTTAATGCTTTAACTGGCTTTGTAAATATTTCAAAGGGAAAAATTAGAATAAATGGAGAGTCTGTAAGATCTGCTCAGAAAGATCAGACAATTGCTTATGTGCCTCAAAATGAGGGAATTGATAGTCAATTTCCAATAAGTGTTTGGGATGTAGTGATGATGGGAAGATATGGTTCGATGAATATTTTTAGGTGTCCTAGAGAGTCTGATGTTCAGGCGGTCAAAGATGCCATTGAGAGAGTTGATCTTACTGACCATTTATCTACACCTATTGGAAACTTATCTGGCGGTCAGAGAAAACGAACTTTTTTAGCTAGAGCAATTGCGCAAAGAGCTTCTATATTACTTCTTGATGAGCCTTTTTCAGGTGTTGATATAAGAACTGAGAAACTTATCTCGGAATTATTTATACAATTTAAAAATGAGGGGAAAACTATATTATTATCAACGCACGATATGATTCATGTCCGTGAATTTTGTGATTTGGTTCTTTTAATAAATAAAACTGTTGTAGCTTATGGCGAGACCTCTGAAGTGTTTACCCCTGAAAATATTACAACCACTTTTGGAGGAATCTCTCCTGATTTCTTGTTTGGACCTGAATCCTAAATTTTAAATTATATGGAGCTCTGTTCTTTTTTAACTTTAGATTCATTCATAACTGATCCTTTGACTCATGACTTTATGAGAAAAGCACTTCTTATGAGTTCATTAGTTGCGTCTGTTTGTGGTTTTCTATCAAGTTATTTGACTCTTAAAGGATGGGCTTTAATGGGAGATGCAGTATCACATTCGGTAATGCCTGGTGTTGTGGTTGCTTATGCATTAGGTCTCCCTTTTTCACTAGGGGCGTTCATTTTCGGAGTTGGTTCTGTAGCATTGATAGGTTTTATTAAGCAAAAATCTAGAGTTAAGGAAGATACTGTTATTGGGTTAGTATTTACTGGATTCTTCGCTCTTGGAATCGTATTGGTTTCTAAGATCAAAAGTAATATTGATCTTCACTCTATTCTTTTTGGTAGTCCATTAGGAATATCACTTTCAGATGTAAAACAAACTATATTCATTTCTGTATTGGTAGTAATCCTTTTGTCAATTTTTAGAAAAGATTTAATGCTTTATTGTTTTGATCCTAGGCATGCAAAAACAGTTGGGATTAACGTATTTTTTCTTCATTATTTACTGCTCACATGCTTATCTTTGGCAGCTGTTGTTGGCTTGCAGTCTGTTGGAATTATTTTGGTAGTTGCAATGTTGATTACACCAGGGGCAACAGCATATTTACTTACGGATAAGTTTGATAATATGACAGTAATTTCAATATTAAGTGCAATTATTTCAAGTCTAATAGGAATCTATGTTAGTTTTTGGTTTGATCTTGAAACAGGCGGATCAATTGTCTTGGCACAAACTTTTATATTTTTATTTGCTTTTTTATTCGCGCCAAGATACGGAATATTTAAGTTAAAGAAATTATTTGCTGCGTATAAATGATTGTGGTGGAAGAAACTGCAAATAAAAAGTGGAATTGGTGGCCATTATTCCCCTTATATCCTTATGGAAAAAAGAAAACAATTTTAAGAGAATTAATTGCTGATCAAATATGGTCTTTGGAACAAATACAGGGGCTTTATTATGTTGCGGTTCCAATAAGAATGACGGTAATAAAGGTTGATGATGGATTGATGCTAATAAATCCACTGCCTCCG
This sequence comes from uncultured Prochlorococcus sp., assembly GCA_902573565.1. Lineage (GTDB taxonomy): Bacteria > Cyanobacteriota > Cyanobacteriia > PCC-6307 > Cyanobiaceae > Prochlorococcus_A. The sequence goes on along the minus strand of CACGKI010000001.1, from coordinate 75,895 downwards.
ACAAAAGAATTAATAAATGAGTTAGAAAAATTAATTGCGATTCACGGCAAAGTAAAAACAATAATTCTACCTAGTGCTTCTGGACTAGAACATAAAATCGGACTGCCAGCTCTTTCAAGAATTTTTAAAGATGCAGAAATTTGGCTTTGTCCTGGACAATGGAGTTTTCCCATAAATCTACCACTAGATTTTTTAGGAATTCCATCAAAAAGATCAAGAATACTTTTTGAGGAAGGCACTCCATATACAAACTCTTTTAAATGGTCTTCACTAGGCCCATTGAATTTAGGACTTGGAAGATATCAGGAGATAAGCTGTTTCCATTATCCTTCGAAAACTCTTCATGTCACAGACGCAATAGTTGGAATAGACTCCACACCACCTGAGATATTTAATTTTGATCCAACTCCACTTCTTTTTCACTCCAGAGAGAGAGGAGATGAACCTTTGATTGACTCCATTGAACAAAGAAAAAAAGGATGGAAAAGGTTAGTCTTATTTTCATCTTTTTTGAAACCAGGTAAATTAAATATTCCACCTTTAAAAAAAATATTTAAGAATTCATTCAAAAAAGATCTTAGAAATTGGAGATCACATTTCGGTATTTATCCCTTTTTATGGGACGAAGATTGGGAATCCTCTCTTATTGAAATAATGGGAAAAGATACGCCTAAGATTCAAATTGCACCAGTCTTACAAAAATTAATTTTTCCGCGTTCAAAAGAAGTTTTACTTAAATGGTTAGAAAATATCAGGTCTTTTGAAGATATGGAATATTTAATTCCAGCTCATTTTACGGCACCTATAAAATTCACTGTAGAAGATTGTCAAAAATTAATTAATGAAATTAATTCCCAAAAGTGGGAAAAACTTCCTGAGGATAATAAATTTTTGATGGATTTATATAAAAAGTTGTTTGAACTAGGAATAATTCCTGAAGAAGTAAATTTTTAAAAACTATTCTCCAATAGACATGTTTTCATCATTTTTAAGAGTTTGTTCAAGCTCTTTTCTTTGCTCCATTTGTCTTAAGAAATATCCTGTCATCATTGCAGATGATAATAAATTAGCAATGTTGTCTTTTGAAGATGTTATTTTTACATCAAATTGATCTGAAGGAAGCATTCCAAGAAGTCCTTGAACATTATGTCTAATAATTTCTTGAATATCTTCACTAGCTGATTTTGCTACTCTTTGCAAAACTTCTGGAGATTGTTTTTGTAAATATTGGATTAAATCATTCTCATCGTTTGGATCATTATTTTCAGTAGCAAGAAATTCTGGATTAAACATTTCTACAGCTTCAAGATATAAAAACCCTACAACATCACGTACCCATTAATCTAATTTATTAAGGGCAGGGAACCGAATAGGTCCAATTTTATTAAACGGCCAATATCTAAAAATAGCTTTACCAATAATCTTTTTATAGGGTAAGAATCCCCAAATATGTGAGTCCATACTGTTATTTCTATTATCTCCCATTACCCATAATGACTCTTCTGGGACAATAAAAGGCCCTACAGAATAATTAATATTTTGGTCAAAAAAATAATTTTTTTGAGCGATATCATTTAAGTAAAGGTTACCGTCTCTTACTTCTACCTTATCTCCAGGTATTCCAATTACTCTTTTTATTAGTGCAGTATCTGCTTCATAACCAGCATTAATTAGTTGTTCCGGAACGTTAAAAACAACTATTTTATTTTTTAATTTTGAAAGATTTGATTTGGATGTGATTTTGGGGGTTACTTTCTCAACAAGAATTTTATCTTGTATTTGAAGAGTTGGAAGCATTGAACCAGATGGGATCCATCTAGGCTCTATAACCTGCCATCGTATAATTAAAGCTATGGATATCCAGATTAAAAGATTTTTAAAATCCTTTAGTATTGAATTTCTTTTTTCTTGAGTTGTAGACATGTTTTATTTAATTCAGTTATAAGGAAAATCCCAAAGCATTTATATAAATTATGACATCATCTGTTGAATGCAAAAATTTTCTTAGAAGTTTACAACTTTTGAATCTTCTCATAAAAATAGGAGTTCAAAATTTAATACTATGTCCAGGTAGTAGATCAGCCCCTTTAGCGATAGCTGCTGGAGAATTAAATAAATTAGGACTGGTAAATATTTTTAATTCAATAGATGAGAGATCTGCGGGATTCCACTCTCTCGGGATTTCTGCCGCATCAGGCAATCTTTCTTTAGTTATTACCACTTCTGGAACTGCCGTAAGTAACTTATTGCCAGCAGCAGTTGAGGCAGACCGATCTTGTAAAGGAATTATATTTCTTACTGCTGATAGACCCTTAAGATTAAAAGATTGTGGCGCTAATCAAACAGTAAATCAAGAAGATTTTTTGAGTTCAGTATGTAGAAGGGTTTTAAGTACAAATCTAGATGGACTTCATGAAACACAAGAAAATGAAATCTTGAATTTAGTTCGAATTATTGAGAGACAAATATCAACCTTCCCTGGTCCTATTCATTTAAATATTCCTATTGATAAGCCTTTAGGGATTTCATTTTTAAATAAAAAAAATGTTTTAGAGATTTTTGAGAAAATATATTTAAAGAAAAAATATATATTTCAGAAAGTTGAAATAAAGTCTGATAAAAACAAATTCTTGGAAATTTCAAAAAGTTTAAATTTAAATGAATCCGGAATTATTTTGGTAGGTCCCTATCAAGGTTCCATAAGTGATTTAAATTCTTTCAATAAATCATTAGAACGATTACAAGAAATTACTGGTTGGCCCGTATTTGCTGACCCTGTTTCAGGAGTTTATTCTGATTTGAGAGGATTAGTTGTGAATTGGGAATTAGTCTTAAGAAAAAATAAAAATTCAATAAATTGTCATCAACTTTTGAGGCTTGGACCTATGTCATCCTCAATAGATTTGGAGAAGTTTTTAATAAACTTTGAAGGGATACAGATTCTTATAAAAGAAAAAAACTTTAGAAAATTGGACCCTATAAAAAAATCATTTGAATATGATTATGGGCTGTCAAATTTTATTACTCTATTGATAGATGAATTATCAATTGACGAAAAAAACAAAAAGTCTCTTACTAAGATGGCTCTAGATCTAATAAAGGAAGGCGAGCATATTAAAGAAATTTTAAAAGGGGAAATAACTCAAGAAAATCAAATTACTGAGTATATGCTTGCAAATCTTGTTCCAAAACTTTGGCCAGCTGAAAATCCTATAATGCTCTCCGCGAGCAGCCCGATTAGAGATTGGCTTACATTTTCTGAGAATGGTACTTTAACAAGAAATTGTTTCAGCTTTAGGGGAGCTTCTGGCATAGATGGTACTTTATCTCTTGCATTAGGTATTTCTAGAATTAAAAATCCTCTACTTCTCGTCACTGGAGATTTGGCTTTTATTCATGATATAAACGGTTGGCTGATTGAAAATTCAATCAATACGAAATTAACAATTCTTCTTATAAATAATAATGGCGGAAATATATTTAATCGTATTTATAAAGAAAATTTAAAAAAAGATGAATTAAAAAAACTTTTTCTTATGCCAAAAGAAATTAACTGGCCAAAACTTGCAGAGGGATATCAAGTAAAATTTAAAAGTGTGACAAATTTTAAAAAATTACGAGAGACATTCGATTGGAGCATTTCTATCCAGAAATCTGTAATAATTAAAGTTGATATTGATCCAGAAAATGAAATTTGTGAAAAAAATGCACTGCTAGAAAAAATAATTGGCAGTTAAATTTATCATTTTCTATCTTTAAATAATTAGGTTTCATGCAAGTATTACCTGGTAAAACAACTTTAAATTGGTCAGAATACAAATCTTATGAGGATATATTATTCCATAAATCAGATGAGGGAATTGCGAGAATTGCAATTAATCGGCCTGAAAAAAGAAATGCATTTAGGCCACAAACTGTAGATGAACTCATTAACGCATTTAATATAGTCAGAAATGATGAAACTATTGGAGTAGTTCTCTTTACAGGTGCGGGACCTGATAAGAAAGGTATTTATTCTTTTTGCTCTGGAGGTGATCAGAGTGTAAGAGGTGAAAATGGTTACAAAAATGATGAAGGTAAGCAGAGATTAAATGTACTTGAACTTCAAAGATTAATAAGAACTTTGCCTAAAGTGGTTATTGCCTTAGTTCCTGGTTTTGCAATTGGAGGAGGTCAGGTACTTCATTTAATTTGTGATCTCAGTATCGCCTCTGAAAATGCAATATTTGGTCAAACAGGTCCAAGAGTTGGTAGTTTTGATGCGGGTTTTGGATCTAGTTATTTAGCAAGACTTGTTGGTCAAAGAAAAGCAAAAGAAATTTGGTTTTTATGTAGAAAATATAATTCCAAGGAAGCTCTGACGATGGGCTTGATAAATGCAATTACAAAGATTGAAGAATTAGAAGCTGAGGGTGTAATCTGGGCAAGAGAGATCTTACGAAATAGTCCAACTGCTATTCGTATTCTTAAAGCTTCATTCAATGCGGAGAATGATGGAATTGCGGGTATTCAAGAATTATCTGGATACACAACTCAATTATTCTATTCGACTGAAGAAGCTCAAGAAGGTAGAGATGCCTTTCTTGAAAAGCGTCCAGCAGATTTTTCTGACTATAAGTGGACACCCTAGTTTATTTTTCAAAAGAACATTCTAAATAATTATTAATGAGAATTCTTCTTGCCGCTGCTGAATGTGCTCCAATGATCAAAGTTGGAGGTATGGGAGATGTGGTTGGTTCGTTACCTCCATCTTTGATAAAACTTGGTCACGATGTAAGGGTAATAATTCCAGGATATGGAAAATTGTGGAGTTATTTAGAGATATCGAATGAACCAGTTTTTAGAGCAAACACAATGGGCACTGATTTTGCTGTATATGAAGCAAAACATCCCATTCATAGTTATGTCATTTACCTAGTGGGCCATCCAACATTTGACTCTGACCAAATATATGGAGGCGAAAATGAGGACTGGCGTTTTACATTTTTTGCTAGTGCCACTGCAGAATTTGCCTGGAATTGTTGGAAACCTCAAGTTCTCCATTGCCATGATTGGCACACTGGAATGATTCCTGTGTGGATGCATCAGGACCCAGAAATTAGTACTGTCTTCACAATTCATAATTTAAAATACCAAGGTCCTTGGAGATGGAAACTTGAAAAAATGACTTGGTGTCCTTGGTATATGCATGGAGACCATACAATGGCTGCGGCAATGTTATATGCAGATAGGGTCAATGCTGTTTCTCCGACCTATGCAGATGAAATTAAAACCCATGAATACGGAGAAAGCCTTGAAGGATTACTTAATTACATTTCTGGTAAATTAAGGGGAATTCTTAATGGTATAGATCTTGATGAATGGAATCCAGCCAAAGATCCAGTTTTACCTGCAAAATTTAGTATTAAGAATTTAGAAAGTAGGCTAGAAAATAAAAAAATTCTGCAGAGAGAAATGGGTCTCGAAGTTAATCCTGAAAAATATCTTTTAGGTATGGTCAGTAGGTTGGTTGATCAGAAAGGGGTTGACTTACTTCTACAAGTTTCAAGAAGACTTTTAGCATATACAGATTCGCAAATAGCTGTTTTAGGGACTGGAGATAGATATTTAGAGTCAGGATTATGGCAACTTGCATTAGATTATCCAGGAAGATTTTCTGTATTTCTTACCTATGATGATTCTTTATCAAGACTTATATATGGTGGATCTGATGCATTTTTAATGCCAAGTAGATTCGAACCTTGTGGTATTAGTCAACTACTTGCTATGAGGTATGGTTCTATTCCTATAGTAAGGCGAGTAGGAGGTCTTGTTGACACAGTTTTACCTCATGATCCAGAAAATAATAGTGGCACAGGTTTTTGCTTTGATCGCTTTGAACCTATAGATTTCTATACATCTTTAGTAAGGTCTTGGGAGGCCTTTAGGCATAAAGATAGTTGGGAATTATTGCAAAAAAGAGCAATGAGCCAAGAGTTTAGTTGGCAAAGATCTGCACTCGAATACGAAATTATGTACAAAGATGTTTGTGGAATAAAAGAACCATCTCCTGATTTTGCTGAAGTTGAAAAATTCTCTTATGGACAATCGGCTGATCCATCTTTAAAAAAAGTATGACTTAATTTTTTAATGGAATTCTCTTTATCAGAATTAAACAATGTTTTGGGGGATATTAAAAATCTGAGCGTGGGGGAAAGAGATTCTCTAAGTTTTAAAAATATAAGTATTAATAGTAGAACTTTATTAAAAAATGATCTTTTTATAGCTATAAAGGGTAAAAATTTTGACGGGCATAGTTTTCTTCCAGATGTTTTAGATAAAGGAGTTAAATCAGTAGTAATTAAAAAAGGGATGCAGAGATTACTCCCTAGTAATTTTCCTTATTGGGTTGTAAATGACACATTAGAAGCATTTCAAAAATTAGCATTGCTAAAAAGAAAAAAATTAAATATCCCTATTATCGCTGTAACTGGTTCAGTGGGTAAAACAACAACAAAAGAAATGATTGGTGGAGTTTTAAAAAAACTTGGAAGAATTAAATTATCCCATTCAAATTTCAATAATGAGTTTGGAGTTGCTCTTACTATTCTCGCTACAGATATAAAAGATAAAGCTTTAGTTCTTGAGATGGGGATGAGAGGTCTTGGACAGATCGAAAATTTATCTAAATATAGTGAACCCGATATTGCAGTTATTACTAACATTGGTACAGCTCATATTGGATTGTTAGGTTCAAAAAAAAATATTACTTATGCAAAGTGTGAAATTAGTAAGTTCTTAAATCCAGAAGGAGTTGTAATAATTCCAGCAAATGATCCATTCCTAGAAAAAACTTTAAAAGAATATTGGAAAGGTAGAGTTATTAAAGTAAAGCTAATAAATATAGAAAATCAAAAGGAGAGTTTCAAAAAAGATGATAGTTTGCGAGGATTTTATAATCCTTCGAATAAAACAATATTAATTGAAGAAAATATCTTTGAAATTTCATCAGAGGGGTTTCACAATGCTTCGAATTTCTTATTTGCTTATGCAGTTGCTAAAGAGCTAGGCATTGATTTTGCAAGTTTTAATAAATTTGATTTTGTAACTTTAGGTGGAAGGAATAAAATTCTTAAATCAGTTAAAACAACAATATATGATGAATCATATAACGCTTCGCCGGAGTCAGTAAAAGCATGTATTAAAAACCTACTTGAAAAACCGAGAAATAAATTTTTCATATTTGGAAGTATGCAAGAATTGGGAGATGAATCTGAAAAATATCATAAAGAAATATTCAACTTAATAAATAATTCGGAAATAGAAAAGTGTTTATTTATTTGCGATAAAGAAAATGAAAAAATTTACTCCAATTATCTAAAAGATAAGAATAAATTCTTAGTTTTAAATAATATTAAAGATGTACCTCAAGAGATAAACAAATCTACAAAAAAAGGTGATTCTATTCTTATAAAAGGGAGCAGATGTTGGCAACTTGAAAAAATTATTGAATTAATTAACTAAATCAGGATTTCTTTTTTTCCAATTCTCTATATTTACTTGCTTAGTTCTTGAGATCGCTAATGAATTATCTTTAGAGTCTTTTGTGATCACTGAACCAGCACCTGTTGTTACTGATTCCCCTAGATTTATTGGTGCTACAAAAACTGTGTTTGCTCCAATACTGGAATTTTTGCCAATTTTTGTTTGATGTTTTTTCTGTCCATCAAAATTTGCAGTAATAGTGCCTGCTCCAATATTTGTAGATCTTCCAATAATAGAATCACCAATATAACTTAGATGGTTTACTTTAGATTCTTCCTCTAGTTGACTATTTTTGATCTCAACAAAATTACCTATTTTGCTATGGGAAGATATTTTGGAATTAGGTCTTATATGACTATAAGGGCCAATTTTTATATGATCCATTATCTGAGAATCATAAACAGTAGAGTTTAAAATTTCACAATTTAATCCCACATTAGAATTCTCAATAAAAGTATTTGGACCAATAATGCAATGACTATTTATTTTCGTATTTCCTCTTATATGTGTATTAGCCTCTATGATTACATCCTTATTAATTTCAGCTTCTTCACTAATTGAACAACTTGCTTTATTTATAAAAGTTACACCATTAAGCATGTGTTTTTCTTTAATTGAATTCTGAATACATTCCTCGCATTCTGACAGTTGAATTCTGTTATTAATTCCTTGAAGCTCTCCATTATCCTCTACCTCGAGACTTGAGGAATTTTTTAGCAGAGATATTGTATCTGTTAAGTAAATCTCTTTTTGATTATTATTGCTTTGCAAGGTGTTAATTATTTCTGATAAGTTACCCCAGTTAAAACAGTAAACACCTGCATTGATTAAGGGATTTTCTCTTTCTAGATCATTGCAATCTTTTTCTTCAACAATTCTGTCTATAAAACTCCCCTTCAAAAAAACTCTGCCATATCCATGAGGATTTGTTTTCTTTGTAGTAATTAAAGAAACATCAGCATTTTTTGAATCGTGTAAATACAAAAGTCTCTTTAGAGTGCTAGGCCTAATGAGTGGCACATCGCCGTTTAGTACCAAAAGTTTTCCTTCATGTTTTTTTACTTCTTTACAAAGTACCTGGATAGCATGACCGGTTCCTGATTGAGGTTCTTGAACAACAACATGGATTTTTTTATCGTTTGGGATTGACTTTTCTACTTCTTTTGATTTGTGTCCAGTAATTACGAAAATCTTATCGGGCTTTAATTCGATACATGAATCAATTACTCTTTGTAGAAGACTTTTGCCAGAAATTTTATGTAAAACTTTTGGCAATGAGCTTTCCATTCTAGTGCCCTTGCCTGCGGCTAATATTGCAACACTTAACATGTTTATTTGAAATCCTATTTTAAATCTAACTCTTAAAGGATAACTTCGTCATTCCCCACTTCTCTCTCCATTTATTTGTAGATAATAGATTTGAGAATAATTGTTCATCTAATCTTCTCCTGATTATATCTTCTTTACTTGAGTTCAAATCTTGATCTCTATATGGAATACTAGCTTTAGTTAAGAGATGTTCTTCTTCCATTAGAGATAACTTTTCAAAATTGAAATTAGGTTTTAATTTATTCTTATCAAATTTTGATATTGCGACAGTTCCCTGACTCCAAAAAGGTCTGTTTTTAAAACTTGGCTTAATAGTAAAAATTTCTAATCCAAGATTTCTTAGGGTTTTTCTTACTGCCGCTGATGAAGAATAAGTTATTAAATAACCATAAGGATTGAGATTTTCTGTGACTTTGGATAAAAATTCAATCGTCCATAATTGTGGGCATTTTTGAGGAGAAAAACCATCTAAATAAATCAGATCGAATTTAATAGAGGAAGGAATAATATTGATTTTTTTTCTAGCATCACCCCACAAAATACTGCATTTAAAAAATTGATCCTCAAAGTAATCTTTTCGATAAAGAGATTCAAATATTTTTTTGACTTTTGGATCCCATAATTTAAGGAAAGATTCATTTCTAAGCGAATATTCAAGAGGCTTTTTATCAATCTCCAATGCATACAAATTTAAATATGATTTTTGTCTAATTAATTCATCTAATAAAGAAGCGGAATTGTATCCTAGACCAAAGCATATATCCAAAACATTAAGAGATTTGCCCTTAAATCTTTGCAAATTAGAAGTAGCTGTAAACTTTGACTTTGTTTCCTCTAATGCGCCCAATATACTATGGAAGTTCTCTTGAAAAAACACACTTCTTAAAGAGTAACTACCATCTTTAGTTAAAACTTCTATTAATTTAGACAAAAACTTTTTTAGGCTAGTTAGTTAGTTTGGCCAGCTCTTCCCAAAAAGTGGGATACGAGACGCTAGCAGCATCAGATCTCATGATTTTTGAGGTACCTTTAGCAAGAAGTGAAGCAATAGCAAGACTCATTGCTACTCGATGATCTGTCTCACTATCTACCTCCGCAGAATGAAATTTTGACTGCCCATTAATAATTAACCCATCCTCTTTTTCTGTTATTTCAGCGCCGAATTTTTGTAACTGTCGTGCCATGACTTTTAATCGATCTGTCTCCTTAACTCTTAATTCTTGTGCATCCTTAATTACAGAAACTCCATTACAAAAACAGGCAGCCACAGTAAGGATAGGAATTTCATCTATAAGTTTTGGGAGAATATCTCCTTCAATAGTGAATGATCTTAAATTATTTGAAGTCTTTACTTTGATAGATCCAATAGGTTCACCTGCAATAGTCGATTTATCTAGGATTTCATAATTGCACCCCATTGAATCCATTACATTTAAAATACCTGTTCTAGTGGGATTTAATCCGACATTCTGAATTAAAACCTCTGAATTTGGAACAATAGATGCAGCAATCATCCAAAAAGAAGCGGAGCTTATGTCTCCAGGAATCAATATTCTCTGACCAATTAAGTTGCTACCTGACTTGATAACTACATTCCTTCCTAATTCTCCTCTGATACTGATGTCTGCTCCAAATGCTTTTAGCATTCTTTCAGTGTGATCTCTTGAAGATGCTGGTTCAATTACAGAAGTAGTTCCAGAAGCATTGAGGCCTGCCAATAATATTGCAGATTTTACTTGAGCACTTGCAACTGGAGTTCCAATAACACATCCCTTAAGTTTTTTCCCGTCAATTGAAATTGGAGCTTTGTTACCCCTTTCCCTTCCGTAAATTTTGCCACCCATCAAAGATAACGGTTTGCCAACTCTTCTCATTGGCCTTTCGTTAAGAGAAGCGTCCCCACTTAAGATAAAATTCTTACCTTCTTGTGAGGCTAATAAACCCATTAATAGCCTCATAGTGGTTCCTGAATTTCCACAATTGAGAATTTCTTTTGGCTCTTTTAAACCATCAAGACCTAATCCTGAAATCGTAAAAGGCTCATTTTTTTTTATTTCTGGTATATTTACACCTAACTTTCTTAGACAATCAGCAGTTGAAAGTGGATCTTCGGAATGTAAGAACCCCTCAATAGTCGTCTCACCCTTAGCAATACTTCCTATTATTAGAGCTCTATGAGAAATAGATTTATCTCCAGGTACTTTTACTTTTCCTTTTAAATTAACTCCACCTTTTATTGTGCGGATATTATTCATTTTCAAATTAATTACTTGATAAAATTTCTGTAAAAACAAATTAGTTTTATATTATCAATAAGTTTGTTTTTTAAAAAAAAATAATCAAATTAAGTAACTGTTTTCTATAATAAAAATAGAAAAAGGATTTGACTATTAATCTTACTTATTATCACGTTGCAAAGGATGTTCCTGAAAATAGTCCTGACATTGCAGTGGTCATTGATGTTTTAAGAGCTACAACCACAATTTCTTGGGCTTTAAAAAATGGAGCTGATTCAATACAAGTTTTTGCAGATTTAGATTTATTAAAAGAATCTGCAATTGATTGGCAAGCTGAAAAAAGACTAATGCTTGGAGAGAGAGGCGGAAAGAAGATTGAGGGCTTTGATCTGGGAAATTCTCCTTTATCAGTTACACAAAAAGTCGTTAATGGTAAAAGACTATTTATGAGTACGACTAATGGGACTAAATCATTGCAAAAAGTTCAAAATGCTAAGCATTTATTTGCTATGGGTCTCCCAAACAGGAAAGCAGTTGCCGAAAAAATCATTTCACTAAAACGTGAAAATGTTTTAATACTTGGTAGTGGTTGGGAAGGTTCTTATTCACTTGAGGATTCTTTAGCTGCAGGTGCTTTGGCTTCATACCTAAAACAGAACTGTGATTTCGAAATTAATATTATGAATGACGAATTACAATCTGCTTTGGCACTTTGGGATGTCTGGAAAAATGATATTTTGAAATGTTTAAAAACAGCAACCCATGGCAAAAGATTGACAAGTCTTGGAGATTATGAGGATGATTTTAAATGTTGCGCTGAACTTGATTGCTTAGATATTGTTCCAGCTCAAGTTGAAAGAGGTGTGATTCGTGCCTCATGATTTACGAATTGGTTCATTAGGAGTAAAGTCTTGACTGATTTTTTGGTAGCTGCATTGCAAATTACGAGTACTTCAAATGTTGAAGAAAATTTTACTGAAGCAGAAGAACAGATTGAATTAGCTGCTAGAAGAGGTGCTGAGTTAATAGGATTGCCTGAGAATTTTGCTTTTTTAGGAGGAGATGATGAAAAACTTAGATTAGCTTCTGAATTATCACAGAAGTGTACAAATTTTCTAAAAACTATGTCACAAAGATATCAAGTATTTCTTTTGGGAGGAGGGTATCCTGTCCCTGCTGGTGATGATAATCATACTTTTAATAGGTCAGCCTTATTTGGAAAAGATGGACAGATTTTGGCAAAATACGACAAGATTCATTTATTTGATGTTGATTTGCCAGATGGGAATTTATACAAGGAATCATCCACTATTTTATCTGGAGCAGAGTACCCACCTGTTGTAGATGTCCCAGGTTTATGCAAAATAGGATTATCGATTTGTTACGACGTTAGATTTCCTGAACTCTATAGATATTTGTCTTCCAACGGTGCTGAGCTAATTATGATACCCGCAGCTTTTACAGCATTTACTGGAAAAGATCATTGGCAAATCCTATTACAAGCAAGAGCAATTGAGAATACAGCATATGTAGTCGCTCCAGCTCAAACTGGTATTCATTATGGAAGAAGGCAAAGTCATGGCCATGCAATGGTAATTGACCCTTGGGGTACAGTTTTATCTGATGCTGGAAAAACTCAGGGAGCTGCAATAGCTCCTGCTGATAAAGAAAGAGTGAAGAAAATTAGGGAGCAGATGCCAAGCCTTAAACATAGAAAAAACAAATTGTTTTCAAACTAATGATAAAGTTTTTAGATAATAAACTTTTTCGTTATTTATCTGTTTTTTTATTTTTAAATTCTTCAATCCTTCCAGTTAAATCTTCAAGTGCTCTTGCGGCATGGGCTATAAATAACAATGGGATTTTAGAATTAAGAACTAAATCAAATACAAATTTAAAAGCATACTTTCAGAAGGCTAACCAAATATCGGGAGATAGATTCTGGGTAGATTTTCCAGGAGAATTAATAAATCCCAGAACAATAAAAGGTAATGGCCCAATAAAAGAAATTAGATTAGGTAAACCAGTTAAGGGTAAAACAAGACTAGTAATTGAATTTAAGGAAAAAACTTACTTAAATCCCTTGACTTGGCGGGTTGTTGGCTTGGATCAAAATAGGTGGCGAATTAAACTATTTACCCCAAAATATTCATTTAAGAAGATAGGTGAAGGTGTAGTTGAGAAAAAAACAAGAAATATTCAAGCAAATCAAAAATCAAGTTATATGAGAAAAAGGGATTATGGCTACTTGAAACTACCAGAGGTAAAACGAAACAAGTTTGAGGTTGTAATCGATCCAGGGCATGGAGGACCTGATCCAGGAGCGATAGGTATAGGTGGTATTAGAGAAACAGATGTTGTCCTAGAGGTTTCAAAAATTGTTAAAAATTTACTTTCTGAAAAAGGTGTCAAAGTAAGGTTGACTAGAACAAATGAAGTTGATTTGGATTTGCCTCCAAGAGTTTCCATTGCTAATAATACGGATGCAGATATTTTTGTAAGTATTCATGCAAATGCCTCAAGAGGTAAAAGAAGAGACATAAATGGATTGGAAACCTTTTATTACAGAGGTTGGAGAGGAAGATTACTCGCGAAAAGAATTCAAAAACAAATTTTAAGAGTTTCCCCTGGGAGTCCTGATCGAGGAGTTAAACAAGGTAGATTCTACGTTATTAAAAATACTAGGATGCCCGCAGTCCTTGTAGAAATTGGATTTTTAACGGGAAGATTAGATGCAAGAAGACTAGAGAAAATAACCCATCGAAAAAGATTAGCCTATGCAATTGCAAAAGGCATCCTCGAATATCTAGATAAAGTAGGGTGAAACTAAAAATAGGTATATTTGATAGTGGTATAGGCGGTTTTACTATCCTTAATTCTTTATTAAAAACACGTAAAGATGTTGAAGTTATTTATTTGGCCGATACAAAAAGATCCCCATTTGGGAACAAAGGTTTTAGAGAGATAAGAAACATTGCAAAAGAGATTTGTATCTTTTTTGAAGATAAAAATTTGGATGCTCTTTTAATAGCCTGTAATACAACAAATGCATGTGCCCTTGATATCTTGGCAAACAACTTGAGAATCCCTTGTTTTGATCTTATAAACTCAGTATCCGAAATTGTTAATAAACGAATAATCGGTGTATTAGCAACACAAGCAACAGTTGACTCAGAATACTACAAAAATGCTATAAGTTCTAAAAAAGAAAACCTTAAAATTTTTCAACAAGAATGTCCAGAATTTGTATCAGAGATAGAAAAAGATGAGCTTGATGTTAATAAGTTGAATCATCTTTCGGATGTGTATTTAAGACCACTATTAAATAAAAATATTCAAGAATTAATCCTTGGATGCAGTCATTATCCTTTAATTTATGACTTTTTAAGAAAAAAAACTAATCCGCACATAACAATTATTGATCCATCAGAAGCGTTAATAAAAAAATTTAACGAGTCTTTCGTTATCCCAAGAACTGGCCGCTATGAAAGTCTTTCTTACGATAATGTTCAATTCTTTGTCACTTCAGACAAAGATAAATTTTCCAAAAAAATAAAACTCTGGCTTGAAATTAATAAAGAAATTAGGTTAGTTAACCTCCGAAGCATTGTTTGATTCTTTAATATATATATGAGGTCTATCATGAATACAGTTACAGAGTTACTACAACCAGTTGAAAAAGATCTTGATGATCTTATTTTTGAACTGAAAAATCTTATAGGGGCTGGTCATCCAATTCTTCAAGCAGCTGCAGAACACTTATTCAGTGCTGGGGGGAAAAGATTGAGACCTGGTATCGTTTTATTAATTTCAAAAGCAATATCTACTGAATTTTGTCTAACAAGTAAACATAAGAGATTGGCAGAAATAACAGAAATGATTCATACAGCATCATTGGTACACGATGATGTTGTAGATGAAGCTTCTATAAGAAGGGGGGTTGATACAGTCCACAGCAGATTCAATACCAGAGTAGCTGTTTTGGCAGGCGACTTTCTATTTGCTCAAGCAAGTTGGCACCTAGCAAATCTTGATAATGTAGATGTGGTTAAATTACTAAGTAGAGTAATAATGGATTTAGCAGAAGGTGAAATTAAACAAAATTTAAATAGATTTGACTCGGCTCAATCTTTTTCTAAATATATCAATAAAAGCTATTGCAAAACAGCATCATTAATTGCAAACAGTTGTAAAGCCGCTGGGGTTTTGAGCAATCTTGATGATAAAGAATTATCATCTTTATACGATTTTGGCAAAAATATTGGTTTAGCCTTCCAAGTTGTAGATGACATACTTGACTTTACTGGGAACGATAAACAACTAGGAAAACCTGCTGTGAGTGATCTTGCTAGTGGTTATCTTACTGCACCAGTTTTATATGCCTTAGAAGACAATAAAAATTTATCTGTACTCATTAATAGAGAACTTGCTGAAAAAAATGATCTAAATGATGCATTAAGTATTATTATGAATTCTAAAGCTATCGAAAGTTCTAGAAAGTTAGCTGAGAATTTTGCGACACTTTCCAAAGAAGCTATAGTCTGGCTTCCTGACTCAGAATATAAGAGAGCGTTGTTGGCACTACCTGAATTTGTTCTCAGCCGAATCTATTAGATTAAATATAAATATATTTCCCCATCTAAATTAATATTAAAATTTTTGAAAACCATAAATTTTTCGACTAAGTTTATTAAGCATATATTTATTTAATGTCATTAGATAAAAAAAATTCAATTAATAACATCTTAGAAGAAAAGAGAATTTTCCCTCCTTCAAAAGAATTTGTAGAAAACTCAAATATTAAATCTCTAAAAGAATTACTTAGACTAAAAAAACAAGCCTTAAATAATCCAATTAAATTTTGGGAATCTTTTGCAAAATCTGAATTGGATTGGTTCGAGCCATTTCAAACTGTATTGGATTGTGATAATGCCCCCTTTTTTAAGTGGTTTAAAGAGGGAAAACTTAATATTTCATACAACTGCTTAGATAGACACATTAAGAGAGGACTTGGGCAAAAGACTGCCCTGATATGGGAGGGTGAACCAGGGGATAACAAAAAATATACTTATTTAGAACTTCTAAAAGAGGTATGCAAAGCAGCTAACGCATTAAAAACAATTGGAGTAAAAAAAGGAGATTTGATATGCATTTATATGCCAATGATTCCTGAGGCAATGATTGCCATGTTAGCTTGTGCAAGAATTGGAGCTACTCATTCAGTTGTCTTTGGGGGATTTTCTTCAGAAGCTTTAAAGGAAAGATTAATTGATGGAAAGGCTAGATTTGTTATTACTGCCGATGGCGGCTTTAGAAAAGATAAAGTAGTTGAGCTTAAACAAGCAGTTGATGCTGCAATTAAAAGTGGGGCAGATAAAGTTGTTGAAAAAGTTGTTGTTGTTAAAAGAACTAACAAAGACATTTCTATTGTTGATGGTAGGGATGTATGGTGGCACGAATTATTAAAAGATCAAAAAGATTGGTGTGAACCCGAAATTATGAATAGTGAAGATAGACTTTTTATTCTATATACTTCAGGTTCTACAGGAAAACCTAAAGGTGTAGTTCACACTACAGGTGGTTATAATCTTTGGTCCCATTTGACATTTAAATGGATTTTTGATTTGAAAGATGATGATATTTACTGGTGTACTGCAGATGTTGGTTGGATCACAGGACATAGTTATATAGTTTATGGCCCCTTATCTAATGGCGCGACCACTTTAATGTTTGAGGGAGTACCAAGACCATCAAATTTAGGAGCTTTTTGGGAAATTGTTCAGAAATATAAGGTGTCCATTTTTTATACTGCACCTACCGCGATTAGAGCATTTATGAAGTCTGGTCGTGAAATCCCTGATAAATATAATCTGGAGAGTCTTAGACTTCTGGGCACTGTTGGAGAACCCATTAATCCTGAAGCATGGATTTGGTACAAAGATGTTATTGGTAAAAATAAATGTCCTATAGTTGATACTTGGTGGCAAACTGAAACAGGAGGCGTAATGATAAGTCCTTTACCAGGAGTGGTTGCGACAAAACCGGGTTCAGCTACTTACCCCTTACCTGGAATTGAAGTTGAAGTAGTTGATAAAGATGGGAATAAGGTAAAGGAGAATGAGGGCGGTTATCTAATTATTACGAAGCCTTGGCCAGGCATGATGAGAACAATTCATGGGAACTCACAGAGATACTTGGAGACTTATTGGGAATATATTACATTTAAAGGAGAAAAGAATGTTTATTTTGCTGGAGATGGAGCACGTATTGATGCAGATGGATATATTTGGATTATGGGGAGAGTTGATGATGTTATAAGTGTTTCTGGTCATCGGTTGGGAACAATGGAAATAGAATCTGCTTTAGTGAGTCATGAATCGGTTGCAGAAGCTGCTGTTGTTGGGAGAAAAGATGATTTAAAAGGTGAAGTTATAGTCGCTTTCGTTTCCCTAGAGAAAGACTTTAATACCTCTTCAGAATTAGGAGAGGTATTAAAGAAACATGTTGTTGATGAAATTGGAATTATTGCTAAGCCAGAAAAAATTATATTTTCTGACTCTCTTCCTAAAACACGAAGTGGAAAAATTATGAGGAGAATTTTGCGATCTTTGGCTGCTGGAGAAAGGATTAGTGGTGATATAAGTACACTTGAGGATAGTTCTGTTTTGGAAAAGTTGAAAGAAAAATCTTAATCGGATTCATCAATTAAATTTGAAATTTTTCTTATGGTATATTTTTTAAAATCATCATCGGCCCATTCTCCAAGAAAATTTTCTCTTAGCCCTGCACTTGCAATAATAGTATGTGTCCCTTTTAAGATTATCCCCTTAGAATTATCTTCTTTTCTTGCTTTGAGAGAAGAAAATAATTTATCTGTTTGATCTAATTCGTCCGATTTGAATTTTATTAGGAAATTATTTTTTTGATTATAAGTTTTTTCAATTATTCGTAAAGTCCTTTCTGGACTTGGACTGAATTCACTATTGAATTCTAATTTTTGAGCGATTTGTTTTAATAATGGAATTGATTTGTTTGCACTAAAATTATTAAAACTAATTGAAATGAATTTTTCGCAATTTCTTCCACCATCAGGAGAAATTAAATGAAGTTTACTTCCAAGGCTATGACCAATTCTTATTGAAGGAATTGATGATCCTATTCTTTTAGATAAGGATATTCTGCAATTTTTAAAATCCTTCCATGCTTTAATAGCGAGTTGTTGGTGATCAAATTGTGGGGTGTACTTGTATGCGTGTACTGCAAAATTTTTATGAATTAAGCTCTCTATAAATCTTTTATAGGTTAAATCTGGTTTCGAGGCTAAATAACTTCCTCCGATGAACTCCACAATTTTCTTCGGCTTTGAAGGCCAATAACAAAAGTTGTTAAATTGATATTTTGTAAAACTCATTTTGCAGATTTGATTATAATCTTAGAAATTTTCAAATATTATTTTTCCAATCAAATTTATTTAATTAATATTAATTTAAGAGAAATTTTAATTAAATGCGTCAAAATAAATTAAGATATTTTCAGATGATTGGAACTATTTAACAAAAAAGTATTAAATCAATTGGATTTTCTTCAAGATCAAACTGTTAGTAAATCTTCTGAAATAGATGTTCCTGATCAAAATAAAAAAATTAAAAAAATTTTAATTCTTGATACTGAAACAACAGGTTTAGATGAAAAAAAAGACGAAGTGATAGAAATAGGTTGTATTTTGTTTGATGTCTCTTTTAAGTGTGTACTTTCACAGGTTTCATTTTTATTTCCAGTTAAAAGGAATGAAGCTGAACATGTTAATGGTATTTCAGCAGAAGTAACTAATATCTCTCAACCTTGGGAGGATGGATTAAATTTCTTTTTAAAACTGGTTAATTGTTCTGATTTCATTGTTGCCCATAACGTTGAATTTGATAAGAAATGGTTTGGAAAAGGAAGATTGCCTAATCTTGATAAAAAATGGATATGTAGTTTAGAAGATATTGATTGGTCTTTTCAAAAATCACTAAAAACTAGACCTTCAGTAACTGATCTAGCTCTATCTTTTTCAATACCAGTTTGGAACTTACATAGAGCTTTATCTGATTGCTTTTACATATCTGAGGTTTTCAAAAAATGTGATAATTTAGAGGAACTTTTACTTAAAGCTACTGAACCGAGATTTTTATACAAGGCATTGGTTAGTTATGAAGATAGGTCTTTAGCTAAAAATGCTGGATTTAGATGGAATAGTCCCGTACAAGGTGCTTGGTCAAGAAAATTAACTACTGATGAGGCAAAAAATCTTGATTTTAGAGTTGAGATTTTAAGTTAATATTCAGCTAATTTTTGACTAAGAAAATATTTAATGCACTCTACAGGGCATCCATTTATCGCCCATTTTATGGGCTCCAACACATCCTTGTTTTGAAGCAGCCTTCTCAGCGTCTTCTTTGGTCATAAAAAGATCTGAAACCACATTTTCCTTTTTTGAATTTGAAGTTTGTTTGGAATGATTATGGTTCTGTGAATTAGGAGAATACTCCCACACGCCCATGGTAGTAATTCCTGCAGAGATTATTCCCATCCCAACTACTGATAAATTAATTATTCCCATTGCTACCGCGCCAAAAGAAAAAACACCCATTGGAACTACTCCAATACTTATTACTCCCATTGGGACTATTCCTATAGAAACAATACCAAGTGGAGCTATCCCAAAAGCAATTTTTTTCGGTTTTGTACCACAATGCTGAATCTCTTTATTTTGATTAATTTCCAATAGTTTTTCTAAATGTTAAATTAATATTGTCTCACGGAACAACCAATCAAAATTTAATTTCATCTTAAATTAAAAATTTTGAATTATTTTCTAAAACTTTGGATAACTTAAAAAATCTTAGAGGAACGGTAGACCTCTTACCTGATCAATTAATAAAGTGGCAAAATGTTGAGAAAATCATATTTGAGCAGCTTTCAAGAGCATCTATAAAAGAAATAAGAACACCAATATTGGAGATGACTGAATTATTTATTAGAGGAATTGGTGAAGGTACAGATGTTGTTAGTAAAGAAATGTACACATTTTTAGATAGAGGTGATAGATCTTGCACTCTTAGACCTGAAGGAACTGCGTCAGTCGCAAGAGCATTAATACAAAATGGAATATCCTCTAATCCCCTTCATAAACTTTGGTATATGGGTCCTATGTTTAGATATGAAAGGCCCCAAGCAGGTAGGCAAAGACAGTTTCATCAGTTAGGTGTTGAATTTATAGGATATGATTCAGTTAGGAGTGACGTTGAAATTATTGCTATAGCTTGGGATATTTTAGGGAAATTAGGGATAAAAGATCTTAATCTTGAAATTAATACGTTGGGTGATGTTAACGATAGATTAGATTTTCAAAAATCCTTTATAAAGTGGCTAGAAATAAATAAAAAATTTTTAGACATAGATTCTCAGAATAGAATTAATAAAAATCCCTTAAGGATTTTAGACTCTAAGAATAGTGAAACAAAAAAAATACTTGAAAACGCACCAAGATTATTTAATTTTCTTTCTGAAAAAAGTCGTAAAAGATATTCAGACTTAAAAAAACAATTAGAGGATTTAAAAATACCTTATTTAGAAAACTCTAATCTTGTCAGAGGTTTGGATTATTATTGCCATACTGCCTTTGAAATTACAAGTGGGGCTTTAGGATCACAAGCTACAGTTTGTGGTGGAGGAAGATATGACAATTTAATAAAACAAATGGGAGGGCCAAACACCCCAGCAATTGGATTTGCTATTGGTTTAGAAAGATTGATTTTACTAGCGGGTAAAGAGCTTGAAGTTCAACGAAATACTGATATTTATATTATTAATCAAGGCTTAATTGCTGAATCATTAGCCATGGATCTATCTAGAAAATTAAGAAATTATGATTTGTTTGTTGAATTGGATTTAAGCGGAGCCTCCCTTTCTAAACAATTTAAAAAAGCAAATAAACTAAAATCTAAAAGTATTATTGTCATTGGTGAAGATGAGGCATCCAATAAAGAATTTATTATTAGGCTGTTTGATAAATCAAATGATGAAAATAAAGAAGAGGTTATATCTTTCGACAATAATATTAAATTGGAAAATTGGATAAATAATAACTTGCTTTTGAAGTGATGATATTCAAATTAATGTTAATTATTTTTATTTTTATACTTATTTTTTATTATTTGAGAAATTTTCTTAAATCAAAAAATAAAATAAAAGTTTATACACCAACAAAGTTAATAAATTTTAATAAGAAGAATTTAAATAATTGGATGAATTTAACTAAAAAAGAAAGATATAACTTATCAAAAGAAGAATCTATTAATTACTTAAATAAGAGAAAAGTGTTACTTGAAAAAATAAGAAAAGAATATAAAAAAATTTCCAAAGAAGAATCTAAATAAACCTAATGGGAAATTAATATTGGAAAATTTCTGGACTTCTAAAAAGAACATAAATGGATTAAGACATTTTGTTTTATTAAATGAGAAGAAAGAGAAGGAGGAAATTATTTATTTGATGGTTTCTGTTCTTGATTCTGAAATTAATTTAAAAATTTCTTACGAAGAATTAATAAATAGTGGGAATTGGAGTAAAGGATGGAGTAATCTTCCCAAACTTGAGTCTATCACTGAAGAATATGGTATTTTCAAATCCAGCAGTAAGTTAGAAGGAAAAGATGGAATATTTGTTAATGACGATTCTTCATTTAATATTTCTTAATTTGATAAAAATCTCTTTTTCCCCATTTTCATTATAAATACTATGTTTTTCTTAATTTAATAATTATTTAAAAGTTTTAACCCTTTCAAAAAAATAAAAATAACGTTATCAAGGATTAATAATATTTACTTAAATTCAATGTTAGGGGATATGTGGAGCTCATCTGAGTCGACCTCAGAAAAATTAGGAATAACTGAAATTAAACTTTCTTTTTTACGTGCAAATGGAATACTCAAACCTGGAATTCATTGGAAAAGCTCTCCACTTGGTCAGAAAAAACCTTGGAATCCCAAAGCTCTCTACAATGTAAAACTTTGCAGAGATATTGTAGATAAATTATGTTTTGAGGAAAATGATAGTATTGCCGCTTAAAAATAAAATATTATACGAAGATTAATTTGGAAAGTTATATAGTATATCTACTCAACTAAATTCTCGTTCTTACAATCAATAATAGTGTTTTGCAAAGTTGGATATAGGTTAATCATCTTTATATATTGCTGAGATTTTCTATAGGATTTAGCTGCCTTTTTGTAATGAACTTCCGATTTCATTTCTAGTGAAATTTTTCTAGAAGACTTTTGAGAAGTAGTCATAATATTAGATGTCTTATTCTCTTTTTAATAATTGTTTGTGAATGAGGCAATAAGGAGGATGGTTTAATGAAACAAAAAATTGTTTAATGTCAGCAAAAAGAAATTTAAAAAAAAGAAATTAACCTTAATAGCTTGTTATTTCATAAGTAATTGATTATTTAACAATAACTTTACTGTTGAAATCTAACTTCTTTAATATTTAATTGTTTTGGTAAATAATTTTATTTTTTTACTTAGGATTACTAATTTTTACAATTTTGTTGTGAATTCAACTGTTTGATGAAATTTAAAGTATTCTCAGAACGTTTAAGCTAATCATTTCCTAAATGCAAACCTACGGTAATCCAGATACCACTTACGGGTGGTGGGCTGGAAATTCAGGTGTAGCTAATCGCTCAGGAAAATTTATCGCTGCTCATGTAGCTCATGCAGGATTAATTGTTTTCTGGGCTGGTGCTTTCACCCTTTTTGAACTTTCACGATTCGACCCAACTGTTCCTATGGGTCATCAACCTCTAATTGTTCTTCCACACTTAGCAACTCTAGGAATAGGGTTTGATGCTAATGGTGTTGCTATGGGAGATACTAAACCTGTTCTTGCAATAGCAATCGTACATTTAGTCTCTTCTATGGTCCTGGCTGCTGGCGGACTTTTACACTCTTTACTTCTTCCAGGAAATTTAGAAGATTCAGATATTGCCAGAGCAAGAAAATTCAATATTGAATGGGATAATCCAGACAAATTGACTTTCATTCTCGGCCATCATCTTCTTTTCTTAGGATTTGCAGTTATTGCTTTCGTTGAATGGGCCAGAGTTCATGGAATTTATGATCCAGCAATTGGTGCTGTTAGGCAAGTTGAATACGAATTAAACTTGGCAAAAATTTGGAATCATCAAACAGACTTTTTGACTATTGATAGTCTTGAAGAAGTTATGGGCGGTCATGCATTCCTGGCTTTTGTTGAGATAACAGGTGGTGCATGGCATATTGCTACAAAGCAGGTTGGAGAATTTACTAAATTTAAGGGTAAAGGTCTTCTATCTGCAGAAGCTGTTTTATCTTGGTCATTAGCTGGTATAGGCTGGATGGCTATTATTGCGGCTTTCTGGAGTGCAGCAAATACAACAGTTTATCCTGTTGAATATTTTGGTGAACCACTAGAGTTGAAGTTTAGTATTTCTCCATATTGGGTTGATACTGTCGATCTTCCTGATGGTGAGTTTACATCAAGGGCATGGTTAGCAAATGTTCACTACTACTTTGGTTTCTTCTTTATTCAAGGTCACCTATGGCATGCTCTTAGAGCATTAGGCTTTGATTTCAAGAGAGTAACTAATGCTATTAGTAATATTGATAGTGCCACAATTACTCTTAAAGATTAAGTTCTTTTCTAATTCAATAATATTAAAGGCTCTTTATAGGGCCTTTTTTATTTGAATTTAATTGTTTATTAATTTAGATTTATAAGGTAATAGTTTTTGACTTCATTGAAGATTTTTTCAAATTCTCTATTAATAAGTTTTTTGGGATTATTAATTATATTTTTTTTATTAATTTTTGGGAGGAAATATAAACTTGCTGTTCAACTTGAGAGATTTGGATTACCAATAGCAGTTATATCTGGCATTTTTGGCATATGTATAGGCCCATTTGGGGCTATACACTTTATACCAAAAGAAACAATCAATGTTTGGAGTAATTTTCCTACTCCTCTTTTATCATTAGTCTTCGCAACTCTAATGATGGGTAGACCTATCCCAAATATAAATGGTTTGGTTAAACCAATCTTTAATCAGTTTTTGCTCGCTCTTTCTTTAGGGTTCGGACAGTTTTTCGTTGGCGGCATAGTTGTTAAATATTTTTTGCCTCCATCTACGGATACAAATCCTCTAATGGGATGTTTAATAGAGGTCGGTTTTGAGGGAGGCCATGGAGCTGCATCAATAATTGGTGAAAGTTTTAATAAACTCGGTTTTCCAAATGGTCTAGATCTAGGATTAGCTATGGCAACAATGGGTCTTCTATCATCTTCAATATTAGGTAGCATATTTATATTTCTTGGAAGAAATTTAAATCTTACAAATAATGAGGGAATTCTTGAAAAAAAAGATAATCTAAATGAAAACAATAAAATAGGAATTTTTGAAGATTTAAGAATTTTTATAATAAACCTTGGCTTCTCTGGCTTGGCAATTTCTTTCGGTGTTTTGTTACTTAAATTTTTAAGGTATATTTCAAGTTCATTTGGTGATTTTTCTAAGGAGATTATCTTTTCGCTCCCGGTATTCCCTTTTATCCTTATAGGTTCGCTCCTTATTAGATATATTTTAGAGAAAACCAAAAATACAGAATTTATTTCAAATATTCTGCAAAGGGAAATTGGTATTTTATCTACAGACTTATTGATTTTTACAGCTATGGCAAGTTTAGATATTGCTGTTGTTTTTGATAATTGGATACTAATTTTAGTGTTTACTATTTTTGGTTTACTTTGGAATTTAATCTGCATTGCTTATTTTGCATACTTTATTTTTGAGGATTATTGGTTTGAAAAAAGTTTGATAGAGTTTGGTAATTCCACAGGTGTAGTAGCTTCAGGGTTGCTTCTTTTAAGGCTTGCAGACCCCAAAAATATTTCAAAGACTTTACCAATTTTTACATCAAAACAACTTTTCGCTCAGTTAATTCTTTCAGGGGGACTATTTACAGTTCTGGCACCATTAATGATTTCTAAAATTGGACTAGATTATTGGACAGAAATTTGCGCCTTAATTACATTCGCAATTCTTTTTATTGCATTTATTTTTAATAAACTAGAGATGAAAAAGTTAAGATAATAACCCTAGAATAGTTTTAGTACAAATTTTATTTTAATGTCATTTACTCCCTACGATATTCCACCTCAAGAAAATAAAGGGAAATGGTTTAGGAGTCATTTGCTAGGTAGGGAAATCGAACTTGGTGAATTATATAGTCTTGGATCAAATGATTTAGATTTGCTTATGGCAGAAACTGCAGAAATTAGAAGCGATCTTGATTTTAAAGAAAAAAATATAGGAAAATTTAGAACTGCAGGATATTTTCTTGAGTTAGCAAGAATAATTGAGAAAAGGAAGTTGTTAGAAAGTTAATTATATGGAAAAAAATTCTTACTAGAATGTGGTTCCCATAATTCGTATTTATACATTAAGGATTTAAATTTGTTATTAGTCTCAAACGAATCTAACCAGTTTTTTATTGAGGGCTCAAAATAATTTTTTCTTTTCTGACTTTCACAAGCGATTTTAAATTGTCTTACAAAAGGCCAAATAGACCAATCAGCGATTGTGGGGTTATCCCCAAAAAAGTATTTGTTTTTTGTAAGAAGTTTGTTCCATCTCTTGATAAATATAATCGCTTTTGAGAAATGAAATTCTTCATTACTATTTTGATATCTTGTGGCATACTTAAATCGATCTAAATGGTATTTGAATTCGTTATCGTTTTCATTAATTATCTCAAAAATTTCTTCCTTTTTGTTATCAGGAAAATAATTTAATTTAATTTTTTCCTTTTTTGACTCTGAGAGAGCCCATAGGATGATTTCAAGACTTTCTTCAATAACTTCACTATTTTTTTTAATAAGTATTGGAACAGTTTTTGTCTTTGATTTATTTAGGAAATCTAGAGGTTTATTTTTTAAATCAATTTCTCTTATTTCTACTTTTATTTCGCAAATTAATAAAGCCCATCTAACACGAATTGCATATGGACATCTTCGAAATGAATATAAAATATCGTTTGTCATTTTGTAAAAACTTTTAATTTCCTTGATTCTTTTAGTATTATTTAAATAGGAACAGTATTAATTTTACATCGCAAATGCCGGGATATGTTTACCTTATTAGAGTGGGAGACCTTTATAGAATTGGGAAAACTGATAATCTTGAAAAAAAAATCAAGAAACTTAAACCAGATGAATTACTAACATCGATTTTGACTAAGGAGCCAGAAACTCTAGAAGCAAGATTACTAAGAAAATATAAATCTCAAAGAATTCCTGAAACTGGTTATTTAAAGCTTTCTAAAAGACAAATTAGAGAATGTAAAAAGCAATTTGAATTAAAGGGAAGCTTACCTCACACCTTAGATGCTGAAGTATCTATTACTTTATTTGCATCTTTTTTATTGTTTTCCCTATGTTTCTTTATTTTTAATTATTTAAATTTTGGATTTGTAAAAGCAATATCTTACTCTTTTGGAATGGCATCTCTACCAATGGTTATATTGTTTATTACAGGCGGTTTTGGGGGGTATTTTTCTGAAGATTTATCTCTTTTTTCATTATTAACTAATCGAATAAAAGGTTTATTCATTGCAATTGCAATGCTCTCAATGGCTTACTTAATTTTCAATTTAGGCTAAATTTCATAATTACAATTTAAGGCAATTTCAAATGGAACTGATTGGGTAGGTAACTTCAGAATAGTTGAGCATATCTCAGCAATATCTTCAGGTTGTGTCATCCTTGATTTTTCTAGGGAAGAGATATTTTGGGCCATTTCTGTATTAACCCAACTGGGGCAAATTGCTGAAATCCTTATATTTTTATCCCAACCTTTATTTTTCATTGTTTGACATAATCCCATCAATGCAAATTTTGAAGAAGAGTAAGCTGCTAAATCTCCTTTAGATCTTTTCCCACTCATTGAAACTAAAACAATAATTCTTCCTCTGCCTGAGGCACATAAATAATCCCAAGAAAGCCTACATAAATTCCAAATTGCTAAAAAGTTGATATTTAGTGTTTTTAAAATATCTTCTTCATCACCATCTTTGAATAGGAAAGGAACTTTCGATAATACTCCAGAACAGTTTATTACTGAGTCAAAGCCTCCAAATTCATCTATTGTATTTTTTATCCAGTTTTCGGCAGTAATTTTTTTTAATGCATCATAATGGTTGATTATAATTCTCCCTTCTGGCCATCTAGCTGGATCAATACTGCTTCCTTTTAATGATTCTAAATCTCTTATACCAACACTTATTCTATTGCCTTCTTTTAATTCTTTATGTGCAATATTTAAGCCAATGCCCCTATTAGCACCACTTATTAGAATGGTTCTCATTTTTAAACTATATATTAGGAAATATTATCCTAAGTAACATTTTAAATTCTCTCCCATGCATAATCATCAGACCTTTCTTTACACTCCATGGAGCCTTTATAAACAATATGCACATTGCATATACAATCTGTCTTAAAGAAAGAGTATCAGTTAGAAAACCATACCATTGATTTTTGGGAAGTTGGAAAAAACTGCCAAAAAATTCTCTCAATAGTTTTTCGTCAAACCTCATGAGTTTTTCTAATCCAAATTGATAAAGTGATTTCTTTCTGATTAATTCTTTTGACCATAAAGCTTCCCAACCTTTTCTAGCAATATGATAGGTACTAAGATTTTTGTTTTTAATTGCTTCTGATACCGCTTCTGCGACAAGTGGAGCTCTTCTTAATACATTACCAATTAGGTATCCAGATGCAGGATGTACCATTGAAGCTGCGCCGCCATATCCAAGTATTGGCTGTTTGAAATCTGGTATTGGCATATTCATTGGAAGAAACAAACCAAGCTCTTCGTGTTGCATGCTTGTAATAGATATATTTCGATAAGAAAGTCTCTTTTCCAGTCTCTTTTTTAAATTTTCCATCGTTAGAGGATTTACTAATCCAAGAGATGTCTCTTCAAGAAAATATTTCCCATCTCCCATGTCCATGGCATAAAGAAAAGTGGGCGGCTCCTTTTTTTGCTCTTCATTAAGATGGTCATTTCTATAGTCCATTAATACAAATTGCCCTTTTTTAAGCGGAGGCTTACTAAAATTACCTACTATCCCATAACAGGTTTGGACTGCTAAAGGACCACAAGATTTTAATTTAAGAAAAACGGGATCATATCCTGTTGCATCTACTACTAATCTTGCAGAGTAAGTCTTGCCATCTTTTGTAGTTACTGTACTTTTGTATTTTTCAAAATGAATTTTTTTTGCAAACCCTTGATGCCATTTAATAAAAGACTTATTGCATTCATTAAACCAAAAATTATGGAGTTTCTTTTTATCAAATAGTCCATAATCTAGCGAATGTTCTGTGGCTTTATTCTCGTCATCTTGTTCTTCTAAAGCGCCATGTCCGAAAAAACTTACAGTATTCTTCCATCTATATTCAAGTAAATCCTGAAGCCCGAGTTGGTCAACTTCTTTCCCCCAAATCCCATAAGTGTTTGGCCAAGGTTCATCTGGTCCATTTGGAGAAAGCACTTCAACATCTAATTTTTCCTTTCCTAAAGCTGATGCAATTGCCATGCCTGCAGGCCCTGCACCCAAAACAAGAACATCTGGCATGCTTTCTATTGACATTAAATATAGATTTTGCGATTAAAGGAATTTATGGAAAAAGGGATTATTTCTGAGATTAGGTTTTTATATTTCATCTTATGCTTGTTGTGTGAGTAGATTAATGATAATCAAATTACTTAATTACTAGTGACTTAGTTTTCAGTGTTTTAACAATAATTTATAAGATTACAAAATTAAAAAAACTTATGTATTTTTTTTTATCATTAAAAAATATATAAGGAATTTAAATGATTAAAAATAGAAATATTTTAGTTACTGGAGGTAATTCGGGCATAGGTTTTTTTGCCATAATTAATTTACTAAAGAAGAAAAATAATTTATATGTTGTGATAAAAAACGAATTAAGAAAGAATCAATTTATGAAAACACTCGAGAAATATTTTGATAATAATTACCTCAGTAAATTTTTAAATATAATTGAAAATTGTGATCTTTCAGATCTAAAGAATATTAAAAAAATTAAAGATTACTTTATTTCTAAAAAGATTTTTTTAGATGTAGTTGTTTTAAATGCAGGATTGCAATATACAGGCTCTATTTATCCTAAAGTATCAAAACAAGGCATAGAACTAACTTTTGCGGTAAATCATCTTGCACATTTTTACTTGGTAAATATCCTAAAAGATTTTGTTAAAGATAAAGAAGAATCTAAAATCATTATTACATCATCAGATGTTCACGACCCCAAAAGTTCAGGTGGCAATATAGGAAAGAAAGCGGGACTTAATAACCTAGTTGATTTTAGAAAAAAAGTAACTGGGCAATTTTTAAATTTTAATGCTGATGAAGCTTATAAAAATAGTAAGTTATGTAATATTTTGTTTGCTAAAGAACTTGAAAAAAAATTAAAAATGTCCTCCAGTAAAATTTCTGTAATAACTTGGGCTCCTGGTCTCGTAATACCAAATGATGATTCTGGTTTTTTTAGATACAGTAAACGTTTTAATCTCTTTGGATATTTAATTTTTTCTAAAGCTGCAAAAAATATTTTAGGAATTTCTGAAAGTACAGAAAATGCTGGAAAGATTCTTTCTGAGATTGTCCTTGATGCAAATTTAAATAATGTTGGTTTCATATATTTAAGTAATAAACTTAAAGCTAGAAAAAAACATAAATTAGTTGAAAGTAACGTTAGTGATGAAGCAAATAGTGATGAGTTGGCTTCAAAACTTTGGATTTTAAGTGAAGAGATTTGTAGATCATTTGGATTTGTTACTCTCAATATTTAAGGTTTGTGTTGGGAATGCAAACTCTATATTATTGAGAGCAAATTCCTCAATTATTTTTAAATTTATAGATTGTTGAGCTTCCATTGCAGCAAGATAATTATTAGTTGGTATGTAATAAACAAGTTCGAAATTAAGACTGAAGTCACCAAAATCTGTGAAATGACACCTATCAAAGGAAGCATCTTTTGTCTCTTCAACTATTTTTTTTATTATTATTGGAATCAATTTCATAAGTTTTGGAGAGGTTTCATAAACAACTCCTAATTTATGCACTAGCCTTCTTTTTTCCATTTGTGCGTAATTTGAAATTATTCCATTTGTAAGGGCGCTGTTGCTCATTACTATTACTTCTCCATTAATACTTCTTATTCTTGAGGATCTTACTCCGACCCTCTCAACCATTCCAAGGACGCCATCAGATTTTATAAACTCACCTTTTTGAAAAGGTTTATCAAGCAAAATCGTTATGTATTCAAAAAACTCCTGAACTGGATCTTTCAAAGCTAATCCTGCTCCAATACCCCCTGCACTGAGTAGAGCCCAAATAGCAGTCATTTGAACACCTATATTTTGTAAGAAAAAGATTGAACCAATAGTCCATGTTAATGCTTTTATTAAAGGAGTAAGTGAAGATATCATTGAACTGACTGAGGAATCATTAATTTTCGATGTCGATTCTGTTAAAGATCTTATTAAAACTTTGTTGAGAGCTTTTATAATTATTATCAATATAAATAATTTCAGAATATTCAATAATACAGAGATAAAAGTTATTTCATCAGCAAAAAAATAGTCAATTGAAAAATAAAATGAGAGGAGAAAACCTATTGGTTTAATAATTCCAGAGATGACCTCAAAAATAAAATCATCAAAATTTGTTTTTGTACGTTTGGAGATCTTTTTGAAGAATATTTTTGAAAGTTTAGAAATTATTATCGACAATAAAATTCCAATAAAAAAAATAGATATTGCCAGAAGGAAGTTTTCAGTAAATAATTTCATATTCAAATAAACCCTAAAAATTTATCTCTAACAAAATTTTAAATTATCTCTAAACAACAAACCAGTCTTTATTTTTCTTTAACTCATAATTATCTTTCTAATTTCTTTAAATTCTTTTCTATCCGCAGTTTTGCATAATTCAAAAATTATTGATTCAGTTGTTGTTATGAACGCCCCACTCTGATTCATTCTTTGTAATGCTATTTCATGATCTACTATATTTCGACTTCCCATGGCATCTGATATGAGAAAAACTTCAAATCCTTTTTGTAAACAATCTAAGACAGTTTGTTGAATACAAATATGCGTCTCGATCCCACAAACTATTAAATTACTAATTTTCTTATTTCTAAGTTCATTTAAAAAATCTTGTATGTTAGCTAAGCTAAATTCCATCTTTTCAATCTTTTGAAATCGAGCTTTGGGTAATAATTCAGGGATCGTTTCTCCCAATTTTAGTGGGTTCTGTTCAGATATAAATATGTTTTCTTCTAAAATTTGGTAAGCATTTATTAGTTTTTTAATGTTTTTGATTATTGAATCCTTATTAAAAATTGGTCTTATTATTTTTTCCTGAATATCAATAATTATCAAGGCGTTTACTTTCGATGATAATTTATCAGAAGAGATTTCTTGATCATTCATCATTTATATATAAAGATACATTTAACATAATATTTTGAAGAACTTTAGTAAACATTTTAAATCAATAAGTTGTTTTACTCTCATCTAGAGTTATTATTGAGAATAGCCATGGGTTAATTTTGTCATTATCCTCTCAATACAAAGTCATCACATCTCCTCTTGGTGATGGATTACATAAAGATGGGAAGAGGTTAACTCCTCAGAGGCTAAAAGTTCTTAATTTATTTGAAAATATTGGCTCTGGAAAGCATCTTAGTGCTGAAGAGATTCATGAAAAGTTAGTTAAAACAAGCTCCAAAGTTTCACTAGCAACAATTTATAGAACTTTAAGACTTTTAGTACAAATGGGTTTGCTTCATGAATTAGAACTCAGTGAGGGTGGACACAGATATGAATTGCTTAGTAACGACACACCGGACCATCATCATTTGATTTGTATTAGGTGTGGAAGAACAGAAGAATTCGAAAATGAAGAAGTTTTAGAAGCAGGCAAAGTAGCAGCAAAAGTTAATGGTTTTAAACTAATTGAATCCTCTTTAAATGTAAGAGCTATTTGTCCTAATTGCATTTAGTAGGTTTTAACTTAAAGTCCCTCCACAACTTGACCCAGCCCCTGCAGTGCAAGCAAAACAATGTTCTTTTACAGCTACCCCGTAGTCAAAAGTAAATGATTCATCCAATAGATCAAAAAGTGTCTTTGGTCCTTTATCCTCTCGGAAATTTATTTGTTGGTTAAAGTCACAATCATAAATTTCTCCTAACCAATTTACGCTAATTGTCTTTTTACACATAAGATTTTCTAAATTCTTTTCATTAAAATTTTCTTTTAGTAATTTGTAATAAGTCTCAAGTTTCCCTTCTCTTCTAAGAGATTCTTCATATCTATTTATCGGCATATTAGTTATTGTGTATAAATTATTAAAAACGATATTGTATTTTTCGAATAGTATTTTTTTATAATCCTTCTCCAATATTTCCTGAGAAGGAGGAAGAATTGGGCTTACAGGATTGTAAACAAGGTTTAATTGTAATCCATTTTCTTTTTTCCCATAGCCTAAATCATTAAGAATTTTTATGGCATTAATACTTTTTTCAAAAACCCCAAAACCCCTTTGAAAATCAACATTATTTTTTTCATAACACGGTAGCGAAGCAGTAACTATCACTTTATTCTTTGCAAGAAATTGAGGAAGATCTTCATAACCTTCTTCAAAGAAAATTGTCAAATTGCACCTGTCAATAATATCAATTTGTTTTGTGCTCAAACTGGTTATTAGGTTTTTAAATTCTGGGTGAAGTTCTGGCGCACCACCTGTAATATCTAAAGTCTTGATTTTGTATTTTTCAATTATCTTTGGAATAAGAGATATCATTTCATTGGACATCTTTTCAGTCCTTAGGGGACTCGAATTGACATGACAATGCTTGCAAGCCTGATTGCATTTATAACCTATGTTAATTTGCAATGTTTCTATAGGTTCTTTATGTATTGGGGGGAATTTTTCTTTCATAAATCGATTATTTATAAATTGTCATTCGAAAATTTAAAAGTCAACTATTTTTTTTAAAATTTGATCTCTTACTAGCAAGTTCAATAAACCAACTTATGTATTCTTTGGGACCATTTTTAAAAACTATGTCAAATTTTAAATTGTCATGAACATCACTGATCCCTATTAAACCAGTTTTTTTTGTAGAGGGTCTTTCAACTTCACCAGAACTACTATCTACAAAAATTATTTTATTCTTAATCCCATATTCATTACCTAATATTTGTATTAATTCTAGAAAAGACCTGTCACTTCCTCCTCTTGAATAAATTTTATCATTATTTTTTTTTGATGTGACTGTGTCACCAACTCCTACAATCAAAGGCATATCTTCTTTTTGAATAGTTCTTTTGCATAAATCAATTTTTTCCGTAACAGAATTTGGAGAGTTTCTAAAATTAAAATTTCTTCCAAAAGGAGCTTTACCAGTTTTATCCGCAATAAATTTATTTAAAAGAAATAAAACTCCAGAATCTTTAACTGCTCCTTTAATAAGTAATTGTATGTCTGTTGATCCAATATCATCTTGAGAAGAAAGTTTAATTGTTTCTCTACCATTTTTATTACCTAAATTTGGTGAAATATGAAGGAAAAATGAGTTGTTGAGGCCTTCGGATTCAGCTTTTAAAATGATTTCATTCATCATTTTTTCAAAACTAATTTGAATAAGCTTTCTTTTATCAGAATCTTCATGAACTAAATCAAATAGACTATTGAAATTAATCGTTGGAGAGAAGCGTGTTTCACAAATTGATTTTACCGCGTGAAAATTGATATCTTCTTGGCTAAGTTCAGGAAAAATATTCTTAACTATGAAATTAAATTTTGGTCTTATTAAACTAGGTACTTTTGATAAAAAATTTAGTTCTTTTTCTGAGACTCCTTCAAAACTTATTTCACCATTGTTGTCTTGATACTCTACTCCACAGGCAGCTAAACCTCTTAAATATAGTTCTTTGTTTTTAGGCTCAGTAGTGCTCCTTAAACTCCTCTCTATTATTCTGTTAACGCCTCTTGGACCTTCATGTTCCCCGCAAGTTAATACAAAGAATTCCTCGGCAAATTCTTTTACTGCATAGATATATTTTGATTCTAATTCTCTAGTCATTGGATCTTTAACCAAAGGGATACAAACTCCGTCAATGTCTTGAATAAATAAGATATTTTTAGAAGAAATTAATTGTTTTTGTTCATTTAAATTACTTGCTATATATTCCATATTTATGATTATTTTTCTTTTAATTTCCACTTTCCTAGAAATTATAAATTAAAAAACTCAATTTTTTCAATAAATAATTTGCTATGGTCAAAAATTGCTTTAATGTAGAAAAATGTTGGTATGGGTAAGAAATTAAAAAAATTATCAAGAGTTTCCAAAAATGAAGAATAATTTCGTAGAAAACATCAAAGATGAAAAATATTTTTATTCATTGATTGAAGATATAGAGAATAGCAAAGTTGGATTTTACAGTGTTGGTTTATATCCTGCATCATTAGCATACAACTGTGCTATGCATGGAAAATCAAATAATATTCTCTTGGCTCCTAGGGAAGATAGAGATTTGTTAGGTGCTTTCTCAAATGATGTTATTTCTGATATGGATAATGAGATTATTGAGAAGATTAAGAGAATGGGAAATTATTCTTCAGAGGGAAAAATAAAGTCTTTTGATCTAAAAGATCTTCTCTTGAAATGTGAGATGGTTATTCTTGCTTCAAATAGTAATCACATACAAGATGATGTTAAAAATGCTTTAGAACTTAGAAAAAATTTAAAAAGAGAAAATGTGGTTCTTGGCTGTCTAGTCGGTTCTTTTTGTATTGATAATAAAAATAAAAACCCTTTTATTCTTTGTAATAAATATCCAAATTTAGCTTTTTTTACGGGATTTCATCGTCACGGAGCTTTACGAAATCCTAATGATAGTTTTACTGCAAATTTCTGCCATCCTGATGCGCTAACAGCATTAATAGGAGCACGCATTTTGAATCAATTATCACCGAAAATTCAAGTTTCTCCTGGAGTTCACAATATTGAATGTCAATATATAAAATCAATAAAAAATATCTCATCAATATTTGCAGGTTTTGTAAATAACTTTCATTCCGATAAGCCAGGAATGTTGCCTACCATTAATACGATTTTGTTAACTCAATGTTTAGATCAGGCCGCATCAGTATCAATAAAAGTTAGAAAAGAAAATAAATTAGAGAATAAATATCTTTCATTAAAAGAACTTGGTTATGGTGAAGAAATAATTAGTGCAAGGGAAATAATTAATGATAAATTTTGTGAAAAAGGAGATTATACTTTTTCTCAATTAAATGCGGTTAAGGCTGATGTCTTGGGGAGTATGACTCTACCAACTGAAGGAAAACCAACACGGAATTTTCAAGCAGGACAAGTTTTATCAGATATGCTTTTGCAACTCAACAGATGTCCAAAAGATGTCTCAGAATTTGTAAATTGGTGTAATAAATACTCTCTCAGTCAAGGAGGTTTAGAAGGTCTAAAATCTTTAAAATTTTGGCCAGACATTTATAAAGAATTCAAAATTAAAAATAACAATTGTTCAATGATTAATCTGATTTATTTATGCTTTAATGCTAATTCAGAAGAAAAAAAAGAAATTTATAAGGTTTTAATTAGTTCAGAAGAAATCACCAATTTTTGCCAAGAATCTGTGAAATCTGAATTATCTTTCGAACTAAATGAAAAATTAAAAGGAGATCATCTTTTTGATGATATTGAAAACTTTTATATGAAATTATTTGTTGACAAAGAGCAAAACGCCCTTAAAACAAGTAAATATAGTAATCAAATTTCTAAAAAAATTCCTAGTTATATCAACGTATTGAAAATTATTAATAAATATTTTAATAATTGATTATTTTTCTAATTTGCCAGAAAGCAAAGTTCTTAATTTATTTACTAATCTTGATTGCAGGGTTAGAATTATAATGGTTTAAAAGGTTTTTTTTGAAAAAGGAATTAACTCATCGTTCTCATGAACTTAAAGCTCTTGGTTGGAATCAAGAAGACCTAACAAGATACGAAGATTTATGGGACTACAGTCAAAGATGGGGATTAATAAATTTAGAAAGAGAAGACAGACAGTTTTTAAAGAAGGCAGAAAAGTTACTCCCAAAGATCCAAAATAAAAAGATATCCGTTAAAAAAACTATTGAAGAAAAATCTTATTATCTATGGTTAAATTTTTACCTCGATGAAATTAATATTTTTAGTAATTCCAATCTACCAAAAAACAAATATGGTGTTTGGACACTCTTAATTGAAGAGGAAATAAAACTTCTTAAGGAATTACAACCAGTTATGGGTCTTCCAGATACTTTAAAAGCTAAGAATCTATTCGAAAATAGAAAAGAGCTTATAAATAAAGCTTTTAGCGAATTTGATGCTAAAAGTAATGACAAGGTTTTCAACTTTGATGAAGTTTTAAACAACTCTGAAAAAGATGTTGGTAAGAATTGGAAATCAATTACTGAAAAAGATCCTGAGGCTAATAAAACTTTTCCAATAATTGAATCTGCAAATATTGAGAAACTCAGATCTGCGATAAAAGAGGATTTGAGTACATATATGAAAGATAATTACCCCTCATTAAAAAAGGATTTATAAATATTTATCTTTTTTTTGTTTTTTTTTTGTACTTTTCTAAGTTAAATAGATAATAGGATTATTTAAACATTTTGAGCAACCAAAAGTTCGAGACACTTCAGTTACATGCAGGCCAAGTTCCTGATCCAACTACAAATTCTAGAGCAGTACCCATCTATCAAACTAGTTCCTATGTCTTTGATAATGCAGAGCATGGAGCGAATCTTTTTGGATTAAAAGAATTTGGAAATATTTATACTCGACTTATGAACCCCACCACAGATGTCTTCGAAAAAAGGATGGCAGCTTTGGAGGGAGGTATGGCAGCACTTGCAACATCCTCAGGTCAGGCTGCTCAATTCTTGGCAATAGTGAACTGTATGACTGCAGGGGATAATTTTGTCTCTACTTCTTTTCTATATGGTGGGACCTACAATCAATTTAAAGTACAATTTCCAAGATTAGGAATAGAAGTTAAATTTGCAGATGGCGATAGTATCGATAGTTTTAGAAATAAAATTGATGATAAAACCAAAGCAATATATGTCGAATCAATGGGAAATCCTCGATTCAACATCCCAGATTTTGAGGGACTCTCTGCTTTGGCGAAGGAAAATGGAATTCCCTTAATAGTGGATAATACCCTTGGTGCTGGTGGTGCTTTAATAAGACCAATTGATTTTGGAGCCGATGTTGTTGTGGAAAGTGCAACAAAATGGATCGGTGGACATGGAACAAGTATCGGAGGGGTTATTGTTGATGCCGGAACCTTTGATTGGGGAAATGGTAAATTTCCACTAATGAGTGAGCCAAGCGCTGCTTATCATGGACTCGTTCATTGGGATGCTTTTGGTTTCGGTAGTGATATCTGCAAATCTTTGGGAGTACCTGATAATAGAAATATAGCTTTTGCGTTAAGAGCAAGACTTGAATGCCTCAGAGACTGGGGATCAGCTCAAAGTCCTTTTAATTCTTTCTTGCTATTGCAGGGTTTGGAAACTCTCAGTTTAAGAATAGAAAGACAAACTTCTAATGCTCTTGAATTAGCAAAATGGCTAGATTCTAATTCCAATGTAAGCAGTGTTAACTATCCTGGCCTAGAATCTGATCCATATTACTCTAGTGCCAAAAAATATACTACTGGAAGGGGAATGGGTTGCATGCTTATGTTCTCTCTCAATGGGGGTTATGAAAATGCAGTAAAGTTTATTGATTCCTTAAAATTAGCTAGCCACCTTGCTAACGTAGGGGATTCAAAAACATTAGTAATTCATCCTGCTTCAACAACTCATCAGCAATTATCTGAAGAAGAACAATTATCTGCAGGTGTTACTCCCACTATGGTAAGAGTTTCTGTAGGAATTGAGCATATTGATGATATAAAAGCAGATTTCGAACAAGCACTTTCACAAATCACATAGGAAAGGAGATTTATTGGCTTTAATAATTCCTAGTAACTATCACAAGATTAGTGATGTTGAGAAAAATCATATATCTTGGATCGAACCAGAATTGGCAAAAAGACAGGATATACGTCCTCTTAGGATTGGTATTTTAAATATCATGCCTCTAGGCAAGCAGTATGAATTTAACTTGCTACATCCACTTGGTTTATCCCCCCTTCAAATTGAGCCAGTTTGGATAAAGCTTAAAACTCACTCTTATAAAACATGGGATCTTAATCATCTGAATAATCTATACATTACTTGGGAAGAAGCAAATAATCCAGAACCGTTAGATGGAATCATTATTACTGGAGCACCTATTGAACACCTAGCCTTTGAGGAGGTTAAGTATTGGGACGAATTTGTAAAAATTGTAAATGAAGCCAGAAATTCTTGTGCGAGTACTCTCGGATTATGTTGGGCTGGCTTTGCGCTGGCTTATTTGGCAGGGGTCGATAAGAAAGTTTTTGATAGAAAATTATTTGGGGTATTCCCTTTAAAAAGTCTTGTTCCTGGACACCCTTTGATGGGTACACAAGATGATGAATTTATTTGTCCTCAAAGTAGATTTGCTGGATTACCAGATTTGGAAATGGAGAAAGCCCAAAAAGAAGGGAAATTGAATTTGTTGGCTTATGGAGAAAACGTTGGATATACAATATTTGAATCTAATGATCAAAAACAACTTATGCATTTAGGTCATCCTGAATATACGGTTCATAGAATTATTAGCGAAATTGAAAGAGACAAAGAAAAGGGAGATGTTCCTCCTCCTAAAAATTTTGATCCAAATAGTTCAAAAACCGCTTGGAGGTCTCATAGGAATTTGCTTTTTCAACAATGGCTTTGGTTCTGTTATCAACAAGTAAGTCTTAATTAACTTTTTTAATGAGCGCTTTCCATACCACCTAGTCTTTCAAATAAGTTAAGACTTTCTTTATTTAATCCTACAATTTCAACTTTAGAACCACCATTCTGGAACTTTCTAATAATTTGCTCAAGAGCAACAACGCCACTTTGATCCCAAATATGAGCTAAAGACATATCAATTACAATATTTTCTGGATGTTCATGAATATCAAATCCTTGTAAGAAATAAATTTTACTTACAAAAAATAATTGCCCTTTTACTTTGTATGTAGTTAAATTATTTTCTTTAGCTCTTGAGACAGTTATAACTTTTGCGACTTTTCTGCTGAAAAGGATTGCAGCTAATGCAACTCCAGCAATAACTCCAAGTGCAAGATTATGAGGTTTTGTCAGCATTGTAACCGCAAAAGTCATAAGCATTACTGCAGTATCACTTTTAGGTATCTTTCTAATATTTTTTAATCCATTTATATCTGCTGTACTTATCGCGATCGTTATCATGATTGCTACTAAAGCAGCCATTGGTATTGCTCCAATCCAAGACTTCAATAGGATAATCATAATTAGTAGAGATATACCTGAGGAGAGAGTTGATAATCTAGATTTACCACCATTTTCAGTATTCATAACAGATTGCCCAACTAAGGCACATCCTGCCATTCCACCAAATAAGGATGCCACAATATTTGCGATTCCCTGTCCTCTTGCTTCTTTATTTTTATTAGAACTTGTATCAGTTACATCGTCTAAAATGTCTTGAGTTAAAAAGGTTTCCATTAAACCCACGAGAGATATTGCAAGTGAAGTCGGTAAAATAATTCCTAATGTTTCAAGACTAAAAGGTACTTTCCCATTTTCTATTGATCCAAAAGGAAGAGAAATACTTGGTAATCCATCAGGTAATTTACCCAAATCGCTAACTGTTGGGACATCTAGATTCAAGAATATGCTTATGAGAGTAATTACTACTATCGCGATAAGTTGAGATGGGACTACTTTTGTGATTTTTGGAAGTCCATAGATAATTATTAATCCTAGGATTACAAGAATCCAAACTACTGGGATCTGAGAGTTAACTGGATACTGACTCAAAGTTTGTTCAATTAATTCTTTTGATTCTTTAATACCTATTCCTAACTGAGGTAGCTGTGCCTGAAATATTAAAAGCGCCAGTGCATTTACAAATCCACTTAATACTCCCGTTGGCACGAATCGCATTTGGTAGGCAAGTCTTAAATATCCCCAAAGAATTTGGAAAATTCCAGTTAATATTCCAGCTGCAATAAGATATGGGACTCCTAATCCAGGAGCTTGTGATTCTCCATAAGCAACAAGTCCAGTCATCAAAAGAGCTGTTGAACCTGTAGCTGAAGTGATCATCCCCCTTCTTCCTCCAACAATCGCAATTGTTATAGATAAGCAAAATGCACCAAAAAGGCCAACTTTAGGATCTACACCAGCTATACCTGAAAAAGCAATTGCTTCTGGGATCATTGCAAAAGCAACAACTAAGCCTGAGAGAATATTTGACTTTGGATCATCTAACCAATTTTGTGATAAATATCTTGAGAAATTTGACATTTTAAGTTTCTTTATAATTAAGAAGTTACCTCATAAAGGAGGCAAAATACCTTGTGGGTCAAAAATATTCTTTAAAGTTTTTAATTCATTCATTCTATCTCCAAAGGCTAATGTAATTTCTTCATCATGAGAATTCAAATGATTATGCAATTGGGCTAAGTGAATATTAGGATAAAACTTTTTTAGCTTGCTCCACGATTTATAAATCCATTTCAAAGCGACTTCTTTTTCTTGAAGATCATTTTTTTTCCATGATGCATATATCCATGGTTTC
The DNA here is from genome assembly GCA_902573565.1 of uncultured Prochlorococcus sp. Classification (GTDB taxonomy): domain Bacteria; phylum Cyanobacteriota; class Cyanobacteriia; order PCC-6307; family Cyanobiaceae; genus Prochlorococcus_A. Next base: position 34,852 of record CACGKI010000001.1, on the reverse strand, counting down.
CAAGTGCTTTTTCTATGAACAAAAAAGCTTGAGCCATGATTTAACTTTTTAGTTTTGCAACCTAATTGTTGAGAAGCAATGTAACAGGAATTATTAGGTTTATTATCCATTATTTCATTCAAACATTTTATGAAAATTGGAATATCATTTTTTAAATCTTCTCCAAGAAGACTAATTACCTCAGAATGGTTATTTGCATTCAGCTCATATAAATTCAATTCCTTAGGGAAGAAATTTATTTTGTTAAAGTTTTCATAAAATTGTTTTTCTAGAGTAGGGAATTTGTCCAGAAGCATTAGACATTCTTCTGTTCTTTTATCTTCTAAATTATTTTTGAGTTCAGCAAAAATATATATGTAAATTTTTTGGGCATAAATCCATTGAAGACTAATATTTTCTGGAAATTCCTCTGATAGTTTTATTATTTCTGTAAGTTCATTTAGATTTACAAATCCTTCAATAACCTTAATTGAATTAGATTGGATAGTCTTAAGTTCTATTTCGGTAATAATTGAAAAGAAGGGTGCTGCGCCTTTAATTGCTTCCCAAATCAATTGTTCTTCTGGATTTATTTGATTTTTTTTTAAAGAAATAAATGTGCCATTACCCAAGAAACCTTTTATTGATTCAATATTATCAATTGCTAATCCGTAGGTTCTACTGAGCGGGCTTACTCCACCAGTAAGTATATAGCCTGCTCCAGGAAGTTTAGAAAGTCCGATTGGAAAACTTCGATTATATTTTTGTAAATGATTTAATAGATCCCCCATTATTACACCACCTCCAATTGTTACTAAATTGGTTTTACTATCTAGATGAATTTGGCTGTGATTTTTCCTTAGATCAAGAGTTGTAAAGCCATTTTTTGCACAGCTAGAAGTTGTACCTCCACTACACACGCAAAGGTGCTCGAACTTTTCGTAAGAATAGTTATCCTCATTAAATAAGGATTCATCCACGTCATAAATTAATTTCTTTAATTTTGCATCCTTTGAGTTGATATTTGGAACTTCAAGCAAGTTATTATTATTTTTCACTACATGATATTGTTCTTTACTATTATGGTATAAGTAATAAGTTGAATTTGGATAATTTAGATTTGAAGTTAAATAATCAAGTCGCGATACTTATCTGTGGACATGGGAGTAGAAATAAACTAGCTATTACTGAATTTCAAGAATTAACTAATTTCATCCAAAAAAGATATCCAAACTTTTTAGTTGAATATGGTTTCTTGGAATTTGCAAAACCTTCGATTGTTGATGCTTTAGACAAGTTAAAAGATCTTTCTATAAAAAAAGTAATTGCAATACCTGCAATGCTTTTCGCTGCTGGCCATGTAAAAAATGATATACCTAGCCTGCTTATGCATTATTCAAGTAAAACAGGAATTGAAATAATTTATGGAAGAGAATTAGGTATTAATAATTTAATGATTAGTGCAGCTTGTGAAAGAGTAAAAGATGTATTTAAACAAAATAATAATCTCAAACCTGAAGAATCATTATTAGTTGTTGTGGGTAGAGGCTCTTCTGACCCAGATGCGAATTCTAATGTTTCAAAAGTTACGAGAATGATCGTAGAGGGTATTGGTTTAGGGTGGGGGGAAACAGTTTTTTCTGGAGTAACTTTTCCCCTTGTTGAACCTGGCTTGAAAAATGTTGTGAGACTTGGTTATAAAAATATAATTGTTTTCCCTTATTTCCTTTTCTCAGGTGTCCTTGTTACAAGAATAAAAAGGCAAAGTGATTTAGTTGCGATTAATAATCCAAATATTTCATTTATACATGCAAAATATCTTTCGTCACAGTCTTATGTGGTCGACACTTTTGTAGAAAGAATTGAAGAGATTCTTAATAACGAAGGTAATAATTTTATGAATTGCTCAACTTGTAAATATAGATCAAATTTATTTGGCTTTGAAAGAGAAGTTGGAATGGTCCAAGAAAGTCATCATGACCATGTAGAGGGCTTGGGTATCAGCTGTGATTTATGTGATCCTGAATGTAATGGTGCTTGTGAAATACAAAATCAAATACCAACACATAATCAAGAAAAATCAGACACAGGAGGAGATTACTTAGAACATGAACATGTAGAGGCTCATCAACATGAACATAATCACCATCACCATAGTATTTATCCAAATTCAAAACATCCCTTGGGACCTGTCACGCTTCGCTTGCCTAATAAAGACTAAATCTTAAGAAAATCCGTTGAAATCAATGAATCACCTGTCTCTTTCTCTACTTAGTCTTAATAGACTCAGTATATATAAGTATTCTTTATATAAAATCGTGAAAGTATTTTGAGCTAGATTTTCCACAATTTGCAGGTTGTTTTCCACGTCCAAATCCACACTGGATTAGGAATGACAGTATTTTTCAAAAATAACAGGACTTCAACATTATTGTTGACTTTTATTTAAGATCTATTCAATTTCCTTATTTGAAAAAGAAGTTTTTTAAAAACCTATATATAACATGAGTCTTATTTGATAATTTGAAAAGTTTATCAGAATATTTTTCTTGATATTTTTAGAGAAAAACATCATTATTGTTGAAGTAGAGAAATAAATTTATGGATCAAATCAACCAAACAAATTTAACTGATAAGAAACTCGTAGAGTGCTCCTCAAATAAAGTCTCATTAGAAACAGAGCTTTCAGAGACTCTTTATAACACTATGAAAGATTTCGTATTAAGTAACCCGACTTGGGATCAATATAAGCTTATAAATTCAGCATTAGCTACTTTTCTCGTTCAAAACGGTTGTACAGATAATTCTGTCTCAGAAATTTATTTAAATCAATTATTTACACCCTCTAAGTCTTTTTAATATTTAAACAGGCTCTTCTACTCAAGGCCATCATTGTAAGTGTGGGACTTTGCCAAGATGATGTGGGCCAGCATGCTCCATCTAGTACCAGTACATTCTTACATCTCCACAATCTGTTAAATTTATCAACTACGCTATTTTCTTCATTTAACCCCATTGGTGCTCCCCCTACCTCATGAATATAATATCCAGGAGGAGGAGGACTATCTGAAAGTGCTATCAAATTTTTTGTAAATAAACTCCCTAATGGAATATTCATTAGTTCATCAATATTTTTTATTTTCCCATTTGCAGCTTTGACTGATTTTTGTATTGTTTTTTCCATATGTTTTGCCATATTTAACTCATTCTCGCTCCATTCGAATTCAATGTAGGGAATTGGTATTCCCCATTCATCTGTTTTTCTTGAGAGAGAAACTGAGTTTTTCTCTCTAGGAAGGACTTCACCATGGGCGATAAGAAAGCCAATGGATTTGTTTGCGTCTTTTTGTAAAAATTTAGGTATTCCTAATCTATCAATTGCCCCCCAGATTCCATAACCTCTATGGAAATTTATGTTGTCAATTTCTGGTAAATTTGAACCAAAAGGAATAAAGAAGCTGCCTGCTCCAGAAAGATCGGGAGGATTATCTAGTGAATTATCTGAGTTTTTTGCTTTTGGGACTGAAAAAAATCTACAGATAGATATGTGATCCATTAGGTATTTACCTAATTTCCCAGAATTATCTTTAAACCCTGAGGAATTTGATTTGTATTCTGAGTTCAGTAGTATTCTCAGTGTTGAAATTGTTGATGCACAAAGAAGAATTAAATCACAATCCAATACTTCTTTGTGTCCATTTTCTAGATTTACAATCGTTAGTTTTGAGGCAAGCTCTGTTATCTTGTTAATCTCAAAAGACTCCACTAGGTAATTAGAGATTATTTGTACATTTCCAGTATCTAAAGCCTTTTTTAAAGAGCTTCCTACGCTAGAGGACTTGGGCCAATTTTTTTCTTTTACAGATGAATTACGGTCAAATCCTCTTGATTGGATAAATGGATAGTTTAATTTTGATTTAACTTTGCTGCCAAAAACATTTTCGTTTTCTGTAAGAGGAATTTCGCCAATATATTTACCGTTTGGGACTTCCTTGATATCATCTTTTCGTCCATAAATTCCGCAGAAATTTTCAATAAAATCGTAGTGCGGGGAAATTTCTTCGTATGAAATAGGCCAGTTTGGCCCGAATCCGTCTTTTTTAGCCGGATGAAAGTCTTCTGAGGAAAGTCTTAATGTTATGCCTCCCCAAGTTAATGATCTCCCCCCATATTGTTTACCTTGTGTCCAAAGAAATAGCTTTTTTTTTGGGAAGTCATAGGGATGCTTCAATTCATTTGAATATAAGTCAGGATTATTTTTCCAATAACCAGGATGTTGGCACTGATTGGCATGTTTTTTTGTTATGACTCCTGATAATCTTTTTAATGTACTTTTTGGCTCATTATTACTAGCTTCATGCCTCTTAACTTGAGGCCCTGCTTCTATTACTAAAACTTTGATCCCTTGTTCTGCCAATGTAAGTGCTGCTATTCCTCCTGTTGCTCCAGAACCAACAACAATTGCATCATAAGGACTTATATCCAAAACCTATTTCATGATTTGCTATTTCAATAAATATAGCATTCAGTTAATAATTAATTTTTAGATTTCAGCTTAAGAAGTTAGAATTTATTGAAATAATACTCAAACAAATGAGATTTATAATTTTAACTTTTTTAATAGTTGTTTTAACCCTCCCTTCTAGAAGCTTCGCTGCTTTGGATTATGGGAAACAATCTTTGGTAGGGGCTGATTTTTCTGGATCTGATTTAAAAGGAGCAACTTTCTATTTGACTGATTTACAAGATGCAAATTTGTCAGGTTGTGAGCTCCAAAATGCGACTCTTTATGGAGCAAAATTGAAAGATACTAATTTAAGTAACTCCAACTTAAGAGAAGTAACTTTAGACTCGGCTGTTTTAGATGGAACAGATTTATCAAATACTAACTTGGAGGATTCTTTTGCTTATAGTACCCAGTTTGAAAATGTAAAAATACAAGGCGCAGACTTCACAAATGTTTTTTTGCCAAAAGATATTATTAGGAAATTTTGTGAAAGTGCAACTGGAACTAATCCAATCACAAATAGAGAAACCAGAGAAACTTTAGAGTGTGATTATATTTGAATTTATGCACATACAAGTTCTTTTTTAATCTTCCTTTGTTTATAAAGTGATCTTCCAACAGGCCAACCTAAAGTTGATAAATGTCTCATTAAAGAACTTGAGTATTTGAGATAAAAATTGTCTGAATATTTGATACCAAGTTCTTTTAGAGTAGTTATTAATAAAAATAGATCTTTCTTGTTGCCTTTTTTCATATCCAATAAAATCAATCCTTCACTGGATAATTTTTTTTCTAGAACCTTATCATTTTCAGCAAAACCAACCTTAAGTGAATTAAATTCATCAGAATAAAGAGTATAAATTATTCCATCTTTGAATTTATCTATAGAAGTATCTACATTAAATCTTGATGATTTTAATGTTTTGTATCCTTTAATGATTTTTCTGTTATTCATAATTATTTAATTTCATCCTGAGCTAATTCGTATTTATCTAATAGATTGTTTACTTCTGCTAGTGCAATCCTCTTTTGACAGGCCGAGTCATATCTATTTACTGCTATTGAAGGTATTGAACCTTTGCTTTTCATTTCCCTTATACCAGTTTCTAAACATTGAAAAGCAACACTTGATAGATCTCTTCCTTCAGCTGCGGCCCAAACTTTCAAAAGATAAGTAAGATTTGATGGTACTGAGATCTGTACTTTGTTTGAATTTGAAGTATTTAATGCAATATCGTCGAGACTAATTTCTTTAGAAGAAATAGTTTCTTTAACCTTTTTCTTCAAAAATTTTACTTGGCTTATAGCGTCCTCTTTATTCTTTATTTTTTGTTCTATTTCAAATAATTCTTCTTCAGAATTAATTAAAGCTTCTAATGCCCATTTAGCATCATCTTTCGCAACCGCGGTTCTATCAAGCCATTCATCTCTTATTTTTGACCAATTACTAGGCATAAGCTTTATGAGATAATTCTATGATATATAAATCTATATAGATTGTCTATGTATTCTAAATAGATTTAATATAGATTGTTTAAAATTTAAATTTTATTTTTAATAATTCCTCATCTTAGAAATAATCTTTTACAATAATTGAAACTCCAGAATCTATCCAATGTGATCTTAGAGGTATTTTTTCGCTAATTGAAAACGATATATTTGATGATTTAATCTTTTTAAATTTTAGTTATTTGTTTATTTAATTAAAAACTTCTGAGCTTTTAATCTCTTTCAATAAGTTCAATTTTATACCCATCTGGATCCTCAACAAAAGCCAAGACAGTAGTACTGTTTTTCATTGTTTTAGGCTTGGTTGTTATTTTACAACCATTATTTTCTAATCCTTGGCAAATTAGATGAATATCTTTTACTCCAATAGCTATATGACCATATTTATCTCCAAGCTCATAGTCTTCAGACTTTTTGTCCCAGTTGTAAGTTAATTCAATTACTGTGTTTTCTTTTTCTGAGCCATAACCAACAAATGCTAAAGTGAATTTTCCATGAGGGTAATCCTTTTTTCGCAATAAATTCATTCCTAATCTATTGACGTAGAAATCAATAGATTTTTCTAAATCTCCAACCCTCAACATTGTATGTAGGATACGCATTTTGAATAATGAACCTGAATAAATTATCTAATATTTAAAAACAATCTGCCAAAATTGTTTTTTTCGAAAGTAATTCTTTTTATTAAGTTAAAAAATTAGGTTAAAATATGAATACAAAATTTCAATAATATATTGAATCAGATATTCCAGAGACTCTCATCAGTATTTTTGTATACTTTGCCATTAAAGGCATCAATACCTTTTGGATATTATTTGTTCTATAAATATTCATTTTTAAAAATACTATTATTACTAACTTTCCCGATAGAAATAATAGAAAAATCTTTGCCTTTTGGTAGTTTTTTATTATTTATAATTTTATTTGCTGGATTAGTAAGAAATCCAAATGTTCCCTATTTCGTTAGATATAACGCATGCCAAGCATTACTTATTGATATTGCTTTGATAATAATTTCATATCTCTTGAGAATATTTCCCATAGTTGAATTAGTCTCAATAATATTTATTTTTACACTATGTATTTTTATTTATTCGATTTCTCAATGTATATATGGGGTTGAACCTGAAATTCCCTTAATTAGTAAATCTGTAAGAATGCAAATTTAAAAAGATTTATAGATTTACTGACCTTCTTCAGCACTCATTCAGAATAGATTCCCATCTTTTCTGACTTGCCTTTATTACTTGCATTGGCGGATTAGCCCCCTCTATTTCAAATGCTTTAATTAATGATTTATTAGCTAATAGACCTAATCTTGCTGCCTCTCTTTGCCTAGAGCATACTTTTTTTCTTGATCCCTCTTTTAGACTATTTTCGATTTCTTTAAGAATCTGGCTAGCTTCATAGGATTTAGAATAAAAATCATTCATATAAACATCAAGTGCCGTATCAGCAAAGATTTCAACTGGAATGATTATTGTGACTAAGCACACTATAAAACTTACAAATACAAATATTTTCATAAGAATCTTAAGTAAATTTTTTGTCCGATCTCTTTAATACTAAATAAAAGGTAAGAACGCTAATTGTTCCAGATGGGCCTATTAAAACATGCCAAAATTGATCGCCACTAATTGAGAGCCTTGTGCCAAAGAAAGTCGTGAAAATAATACCAAATATTGGGTAAAGAATAAAAAGCCAATCTTTAAAAACTCTTTGCCAATTTATAATTAGAAGGATACTTATTATTACTTGAAAAAGGAGAGCAATAGTTTTATTAAATAAAAAATATGAGATTATTGAACATAAAGAAATACAAATATTAGTTTTTTGAATAAATTTATTTTTAATAACTGATATTGATAAACAAGTTAGACCTAATGATAGGAAAGAATAAAATAACCAATTAAATAAAGAGGAGTGATCTACATAAATCCAAGATGTTTGGGTATGATCTATCATTTCAGAAATCGATGCCAATCCTAAAAAAATAAAACCGAAAGGTATCAATTTGTTCTTGCTTATGTGTCTGAATTTATTGATCGATCTAATACCTAATAATATTGGGATTATTGCCGCCTGAAAATGGGCTAATAACAAAATTGAAAAAAACAAAATAAATTCTCAAACTCAATTCATCTTAAATTTAAAGACAAAAACCATATATCTTATCTCAGTAGAGATAGATACCACTGCCCGATTACTATGATCAATATTGTAAGAACAAAAGGGAAAGCAGGATATTTTGTCTGAAAATTAGCAGGTGGCCAAGGAGACCAAGATATTAATCTTCCTTGAGGTTCATTTGAAATGACTTTTTTTTTCGATTTTTTGGAATTTAAATTATCTGTTGCGAATCCTTTACTCATTAATCAAATAAAATTTATCTTAACAAAGACATACCAAAAAGGCGTTTATATTATTTTGTTTAACTTGAGTACCTTTTTATTAAAACGGAGGGGGTGGGATTCGAACCCACGGTGCCCTTGCAGACACGCTAGTTTTCAAGACTAGAGCCTTAAACCACTCGACCACCCCTCCAGGGGGTTATTCAGTTTTGATAACTTTGAAATTATAGTATAAAAAAGATTTCATAGTCTATTAATATAAAAAACTAGGAATATTGAATAATATTTATTTGAATTATTATCATTTTGATGATTTTAATAGTAATAATAATTTTTAATACTATCTTTCTTAACAGAATTTAGAATTTTATTTATTAAAATAGAAAATTAACTAAAGCTTGCTTCTTAGTTAAACCATTAAGAGAAAAATATGTATTCATATATCCTTCTTAATCTTCCTTATTTCAATTTATTGATAGATTAAATTTAACCTCAGAGGTTAAAAAATTTTTAAAAAAAGCTTAATATTAAATACTTCATATATTTGAAAATAAAATATACCGCTAATGGGAAATAAATAAATAGGAATGAATTTAAAAAAATAAAGGAAATTTTTTGTACTTCCCTTCTTTTAATAATGAGATTAATTATTAATATAACTATGCTCAAATTTAAAATAATATTAAATAAGGAACCAGTTAAGATTTGAATCTGGCTGAATCCAAATTTTGGATTTAGTATTTTTCCAAATAGTAATAGTAAGTAACAGGATATTGAGGATTGAAATGAAGTTAGAATCTTGAATCCTAGAATACTTTCTTGTGGAAAATTTAAATTTGAATTAAATTTCATTTTTATTTTCTGAAGCAATGATCACCAATTAGTAAAATTTTTTTATATTTATTTTTAGCATTATTTATTTTTATAAGGCTATTAGGATCTATGGATAAAATAGTTGACATAGTTACTTTCCCATCACTTCCATCAACTATTATCTTATAAAAACATCTTCTATTATCATTTTTCAATACCCCTGGCCATATTAATATGATGCCAAATGATAAACCTGTTAAAAAAAATATAAAATTAAATAATCTATTTAATTTTGACTTTCTTAAGCTCATAAAATTATTTCTTTTAATTTATTAAACACTATAAAAATTTTAAACTAAAAATATTAATTAATGGATATAAATTTTTTTTGATTATGATTTTTGATAAATGTTAAGATAATAGTAAGTAATATCTAATTCATGTTTGTTTTAAGGAATATATCCCATATAGATGAATACAAAAAATATCTTTTTTTTATTCTTTTGATCTTTTTTATGAATAATTTTTTAGGAGCTAAGTCAGAAGAAAATTCATATTTATTTGGAAGTGGGAATCAAAAAAATGAATTAGAAGAGTTATACAGACAAAAATCAATATCATATAGTAATTATGACCAAGTAAGTAGTCAATTAAAGTTATTTTTCGGCTACAATCTAGAACCTCCTAATAATTCTTATTATCCTGATTTAGCTATAATTGAATCCTCAGATTATATACGTAATATGTATAGATTAAAATTAAATGATATGACAATAAATAAAATAATTTATAATATTAAAAAATGAGCCATTTTTTAAGAAGATGAAAATGGTAGATTATTTATGGGAAATTTTTCAAGAATAAAAAAAAGAAAAATACTTTTAATTTGTTTGTTGATTTTTAATCAATTGATAATAAGTTCTTATTCTTTCAAAAATAGAAAAACAGGAACAGGTAACTTAGAAAAAAGTAACTTCCATTCAAAATTCGATAGAAAATTTAAGACATTAATATCAAATAAAGATAATAGTGAAAATAATTTTCTTAGCCGAGATGCAGAAAGGCTAGAGAAATTTGTAGAAGAAACTTTTGATCTCAATAATATTAATAATTTGAAGAATGAACAAGAAAATATTCCTAATGAAAATGGCAACTTTAATGAAGTAGATAAAAATAATAATATTCAAAATAATAGATCAATTAATATTAGAAAAAAATCAAATAAGAAATATAAAAATAAAAAGAACTTAAAGAATGGGAATAAAGTTAACCATGAAAATATTAATAAATTACCTTTGCCTTCAAGAAGTGTCATATCTTCTAGCGAATTTAAAGTTCCATCAAGAGGGTATGTAAGATTATCGGAGCAGAAAATTTCACTTAATCTAAAAGATGCGGATGCTTTAGAGACTTTGCATTTAATTGGTAAATTGGGTAACTATGGAATAATAATTATTGATGATAAGAATTCAAAAGAGGAAAGTTCTAACAAAGCTAAGATTACAGCTAATTTTCAAAATGTTGATATTTCTGATGTTTTCAACAGTATTTTGCTTTCTGCTGATTTTCAGGCAATTTTAGAAAATAATATTATTTTTATCGGAAAAAATATTCTAAACAAAAGTTTAATGCCAAAATTCTCCAAGACTTTTAGATTAAATCAAGTTAATGCTGCTTCAGTTGCTGATTACCTTTCAACATTAGGAGCCCAAATTTCAAAAGTAATGTTAATTAGTGGTTCAATTAATGGACAAGAAGTTGGAGATAGTTTAATGAATAAAAAGGAATTTAAGGATGAAGATATTAATTCGTATGGAATTGGTAAAGGCCCTTTATTTGGATTAGTTGGGACTGCTGATTTAAGGTTGCAAACTATAACATTAATAGGTTCAAAAGATCTTATGAAGACTGCTGAAAAGTATATAAGGTCCCTTGATGTTCGTCATAGACAAGTGGCCTTAACTATAAAAATAATTGATGTTTCACTAACAAAATCCGATATAAAAAATAACGTTTTTGAACTAAGAACTGGTGATACAAGAATTATTAATAGAGGAGGTCTTGGTTTAGTAACAGCAAATATTGCTCCAGCCAATCCGCCTGAAACCGCCAATGTTCCAAATATTATTGCTGGAGGTTTAACTGAAGGTAATTTTTTAAATTGGCTAGAGGCTAAAATAACCAATGAAAATGCAAAGGTCTTAGCTTCTCCTACTTTAATTCTTGGAGAGAATCCAAATGCTCTTACTTCTGGGGCTGCTTCAGTAGGAGACGGATTAAATTCCGCATCAATTGGTAGGCCTTTCAAAAATGAGGGTTTTATAAAAGTTGGTGAAACCGTGGTTACAGGATTTACTCAAACTGCTGATGAAGGTGTAGTTACATGTACTGCGCAGGAAGGAACTGCTGGAATTACATTTGGAGCAAAGGTTGAAAAGATAGATGATAATGGATTTGTTAGTTTTGCATTAAGTCCTGCTATTTCTTCGGTTACAAGATCAGTTGAGATTTCAGGCTGTGGGATACAAAACACTTTAAGTGTAAGGAAATTAGATACGGGTTCTATAAGGGTAAAAAATGGGGATACGTTAATTCTTACTGGAGTACTTCAAGACTCAGACTCCGTATCAACTGCTAAAGTGCCTATTCTGGGAGATATACCACTTCTTGGAAACTTGTTTAGAAATAATTCAACTCAGAAAAGAAAAAGTGAGTTAATCATTCTTGTTACACCAAGAATTCTTAAAGATAAATGACTTTTTATAAAAAATTAAATTATTAAATGGTTAAAAGTAATTTTAAACAAATTGATTTACTTCGAAAGAGGAGGGGAGGTAATGATTTAAATGAGCCTTATTTTATTGATACTAAGAAATATATTAAAAGAGGTATTTTTTATGGTTTGATTTTAATGTCAATATCACTAACACTTGGAATCCCTTTTATCTTCAGAATTAAGTTTTTAGAAAATCAAAAAAATAATTTGAAAGCTTTCACTGATGAGTATGATCTTCTTGAAAAAAATTTAGATCTAGAATCAAAACAATTAAAAGAAATTTCTAAATTCAACAATGAACTAAAGAATTCAATAATAAATATAAGTTCTAGTTCAGCCTTATTTAAGGAAATTGCTTTAATAATTCCAAAAGATATTCAACTTTTAGAGCTGGCCTCTTTAGGTAATAAACTTGTTATTAAAGCCAAGCTTTCTAATAAAGAATACTTAGGATCTTTAAATTCTTTCTTATTAAACTTAAATAATTCTGAACTGGTTGAATTTGATGATATTGATCTAAAAGAAATAAAAGTTTCAGATTCAGGTTCAGAAGATAAAAGTTTTTTAGCTGTAATAAATACGAAAGTTGCAACAAACTATAAAAAGATTAATAAGAATTATTTAACTAAGCTTGGATCATTTGGACTTTTTAATAGATTAACTATTTTAAAAAATATTGAAGAAAATATTGATTAGATTTATAAGATGACTAATTCTATTAATCCAAGAAAAAACTATTTAACACCAGAAAAAGCTGCATCTTTTATCCCAGTTTTTATTTCGGCAGGAATATCAATTTTTATAGTAACTTTTTTTGTAATGCCTCAATATATTAAATCGAATAAAGTAAATTTTGAATTAAAGGATTTAATCAAAAAAAAGAATGACTTGGACAACTTGAAATTACAATACAAAACAATTAATCAAAAGTTTGAAAAATTAAATAAAGAAAAATTAAAAATAATTGAGCTAGTTACTGGTCAATCAGACTTAGAAACTTTACTTTCTAAATTAGGAGATTTAGGTAAAACAAATAATATTGAATTTGTATCTATAGTTCCTTCAAAAATTATGAGCTTTGTTGCAAATGATAAAAGAAAAACTTTAGATGAATCCTCAAATAATGAACCATTAATAATCGATCCGCTTTTAGTTGAAGGTTCTAAAAAATATATAATAGAGTTAACTTTAAAATCAAACTTTACCGATCTGCTTTCTTTTTTAAGAGAACTAGAATTTCAGGAGAGTGTAGTACTAGTAAATGAGATAAATTTAGGTTTATCAAACCAGAATCTTAATAAAGAGGATAATAATCCAAATGAGAAGTTGGAAGTGAAACTTAGGACAACATTTTATGGCAAGAATTGACTCAGATTTTCATTTGATTATTAAATTAATTTAATTATGACATTTTTGTACGTTGGCTTAGGTATTGCAATGATTTCTGGGATTTCAGCAATGATGCAAATAGGAAATAATGTAAATAATCTTATGCTATTAAGTACATTTAAAAGAGACGTATACTACAGTTCAGCTCTGCCAAGTTATGATAGGAGGATTTTGAATATTATAAATAATTATACAGGACCTGATTTGGAGATATGTTCAAAAATAAAGGAAAACATGGATAATGCACTCTATGAAGACGGAGAAATATTTTCAACAACTGGGACTCAAACACCTTCAAGAAATACTTTATTTGTTAATAGTTGCGTATTAGTAAACAAAGATCTTAATCATAGAGTTTTAATAAAGAAATCTGGTTTTGGCACTTATAGCTTATTTTCTTGTTACTTGAAGAATGAATCTTTTTGTCCTTATGAGGTAAATAAATGATTTCTGCGTTGGTTGGTTCTGTCATAATGTCTGGAGTAACTGTGGCAATGCTATTAGCAATTAATATCACTGATAAAGCATTAATTAAAGTTGGGAAATATTCCCTTATAGAAGAAGAAAGACAAATATTAATTGATGCAGGATATAACTTAGCCGATATTGAAAATATAAATCAAGATATTAAATCATTAAAATTCAATGAGTAAGTTATGAAAAATAAAAAAAATTATAATTTAGGAATGACTCTTCCAGAATTAGTATTAGCATTGTTAATGTTAACGGCATTTACAGGTATAACAGTTATGGTGGTTGAATATACTTCAAGATTTTTTCAACCTTTAAATGAAGAAGCTAAAGATGAATATATTTCTTCAAATAAAGAATTAAAAGATATGCTTAACGATCACTCTCAAATAAATAATACTTTTGATTCGATTATAGAAATATTATCTGAGCCTGGTATCAGTAAAGAATTTATTTTGAATCTACAGTGCACTGCTTTACCTTCTTTAGAATGGGGAATTCCATCAATTGATACAGAAGCGATACCAAAATCGTATAGAGTATGTATTAAACCAACTTCACTATCAGAGAGTAATTATTCAGAATTATCTAATGGTAAGGGTAAACCGGGCATTTACATCCTGTATTCCAAACCAGAAAATGGTGTTTCAGTAAATGCAACGCCAGTTAGGAGAATATTTTGTAGGCCTAAACCTTTTTGTAAATTATGAACTCAGCCAAAACACCTAAAAAAAAAATAAGTGAATATCAAATTGAAGATATTAAAGAACTTTTTTTAGAAGTTTTTAAAAAAATAAGTAGTAAAATTATCCTATTGGAAATAGGTACAGATTTTATAAATATTGGAGTAGCCAAATCCCAAAAAAATAAACTTTATATAAAAAAAGTTTTAACCCAAAAGTTACCAAGGGAAGCACTAGAAAAATCAATACCTTCTGATTCTGAAAACTTTGGTCTTTTTCTAAAACAGATTATTAATGAAAATAAAATTAATACCTGTAAGGTTGCAGTATCTTTACCATCAGATACTTGTTACACCAGATTGATTGAAATTCCAGAGAATATAAATGAAGAGGATTCTTCTTCCTTTTTAGAGAACCCTAATTCTGGGATTCAAATACCTATATCTTTGGAGAACTCAGATTTTGAGATAAACCTAACAAAACTCCCTAAAAAGGAATCTAAAAAAAAGAAATTTAACAAGTATTTTTTAACATCTATCCCCAAAAAAAATGTAGAGATCATTATTGATTCGATTAAAAATGCAAATTTAGAAATATGTTCCCTGCAAATGAGCCATATGTGTATTGCTAATTTACTAAAACAAGAAATAAATAAATTAGAAGAAAATGAATTAATTATTTCAGTAGATTTGCTGGATGAATTCACTCAATTTGTAATTCTTGATAGATCTGGACCGATATTAATAAAAAGATTAGCTTCTATTAGGAGATTTCCTTCAATAGAAGAGATGAAAAAAATGAATACTACAAAAGCTGAAACAAATGATAAGTCTAATATTAAAAGAAAATCAGATAATTACCATCCATTATCGCAACTTGATTTAAAAGTATTAATAAGAGAAATAAATCAAGCATTTACAAATTTCGTAAATCAAAATAATCTGAAAAAAAAGGGGAAAATATTTTTATCTGGTAGAAATAGTCAACATAAGAATCTTGTAGAGTTAATTGGCAAAAATTTAAAAATGGATGTTGCTTTGATATCTCCAATAAATACTAGTTCTCTTAAAGAATTCTCATATAATCCAGAGGAAATTAATCAATTTTCCATGTCAAGACTTATAGGATTAGGTTTGAGTTTAATAAAGAATAATAATTTAGAAGACGAAACTTTAAATGATAGGCTTCTAGTGAAAAAATTTATTTTTCAAGATGATAATAGCGAAGCTACTCAGGAAGAAACTGAAGATATTAGTAATCAAACCGTAGCTAATCTAATGGATTCTTTAAATAAATTAAATGAAGAAAATACAAAAGTAAAGGAAAAAGCAGAAACTAAAATTAAAAACGAAGAGAAGAAAAAGGAATTACCCCCATTACCAAATTTAAAAATAAAGGAAAAAGCAGAAACTAAAATTAAAAGCGAAGAGAAGAAAAAGGAATCATTCAAGATGGATAAATCATTTCTAGAAAATGATTAGGCCCCCATATTTTGTATGAGACTAAACATTGGTAAATAAAGTGAGACAACTATTGTCCCTACTATTCCAGCAACAACAAAAATAACTGCAGGTTCCATAGCTTTTGTTAAAACAGTTACTGATTCTTCCACTTCCCTTTTATAAAAATTAGCAATATTTTCTACCATAAATGATAAAGCCCCAGTTTCTTCTCCAATCCTAATCATAGATATAAGCAACTTTGGCATTATTTTTGCAGTTTCTAGAGATGTGCTTAATTCTTGCCCCTGAGTGATTAAGGAAATTGATCTTCTCAGAGATAACCTTATTATTTCGTTATTAGAGGCATTTATACACCTCTCAATTGCTTCTACTATAGAAATTCCTGAATTAATTAAAGTGCTTAGTGTATCAGATAGCGAAGCAATTTCAGACTTTAAAATTAAATCTCCAAATAAGGGAATTTTTAAAATCAAGTTATCAAAAAATTTCCTCCCAGTAGGAGTTGCATAACTAATATTAAAAAAATAAAAACCAATGAATAATGTTAAGGGAGCAATAATTGCAAAAGACCAAGTGGTTACTATTCTGGACAATGTCAGCATGAAATTTGTTATACCAGGAAGTTCAGCCCCCATATCTGCAAACATTGTCTCAAACTTTGGAACTATAAATATTAAAAGGCCAAGACTTACGCTTACGGCTAAAACAAGTATTGCTACTGGATATATTAGTGCTCCAGTTATTTGCCCTTTTATCTTACTTCTGGCCTCGATTAATGCGGCTAATCTTTCTAGAACTTGAGATAAAATACCTCCAGCTTCCCCAGCTTCAATAAGTCCTATCATTATTGGACTAAATATTCTGGGGAATGCCCCCAAGCTGGATGATAGCTCTTCTCCACTTCCTAGCTTTTTTGATACTTCAAGGATATTAGAACCAAACTTTTTATTAGTCATATTTTCAGCTAATAGCTCTAATGCCTGTGAGAGTGCAACTCCACTTTTAAGCATTACCGACATTTGCCTAAAAAAGACTAATAAATCATTTTGAGGTACTTTTAATTTTGTATCAGGTTCATAGTCTAAATGAGATATCTCCCCGAATGGTATGCCAAAAACAATTGGTGGAGGATTTCTTTTTGCCTTGCTACTTACTTGGGTAGTATTACCATATTCAACCATTTTTATAATTTTATAGCTTTAGGGTTTGAAGCTCTACCTAATGCTTCTTCTTGAGAGATTAAACCATCTGCATAAAGAGAATTTAGACATTGTTCTAGAGTGTTCATCCCGTATTGACTGCCTGTTTGTAGTTGTGAATAAATTTCGCTAACTTTTTTTTCTCTTATTAAGTTACCTATCGCAGGAGTATTTACCATTAACTCGAAAGCAAGAGATCTTTTCCCTTTTGTGTTTTTACATAAAGTTTGAGACATAATACCAGCTAATGATGTAGAAACTTGCAATCTTGCCTGTTCTTGCTGATCAGCAGGAAATACATCAACTATTCTTTCAACTGTTTTTGCAGCTGAAGAAGTATGCAGTGTTCCTAATACTAGATGCCCAGTTTCTGCAGCTGTAATTGCTAACTGTATTGTTTCTAAGTCTCGCATTTCCCCAATATAAATTACATCTGGATCTTCTCTAAGAGCGGCTCTTAACGCAACTGAAAATGAGTTTGTATCTCTTTTAACTTCTCTTTGATGGATTATTGAATTTTCTGTATGTTTAAAAATGAACTCTATTGGATCTTCAATAGTTAATATGTGCCTCTGTTGTGTCTCAAGCATGCAATTAATAAATGCTGCTAATGTGGTTGACTTCCCTGATCCAGTGGGACCAGTGCATAACACTAAACCTCTATGAAGCTTTGATAGTTTAATGAAAGAATCAGGTAGACCTAAATCTTGCCATTTAGGAAGTTCATTTGGGAGTAGTCTAAGAGTAAGACATCTTTTTTCATTTGCTACGTATGCATTAATTCTTAATCTTGATAGTCCATCTAAGCCTATTGAGCTATCTAAATCTCCAGTGCTATTGTATTCATTTAATTTTTCTTTACCTAGCAATTCTAGTAATAATTCATCCATATCTTCTGAGTCTAATTTCTGTGGACTCACCTTTATTTCAGAATTCACCCTGACTGCAATAGGAGAGTTCTCTTCAAGATGGATATCTGAGGAACCCGCCTCTATTGCAAAACCTACTATCTCCCGAGCTATTGACATATGAATAAATTTAATCCGATTTGCATACCCTAATTACTTCTGAAATTGTTGTTAAATTATCTTTAACTAACTCTACACCGTATTGAGTAAGAGTGAGCATTGAATTTTCGTTAACTGCTAAATTTTCAATTTCTCTATCGGTTAATCCTTTGGAAATAGCATTTTGTATGTTTCTATCGATAAGAAGAAGTTCATATGCCCCAACTCTTCCTTTATATCCTGCGCCTTGACATTTTGGACAAAGAGTATTTTCCTTTTTTCGGTTTAATTTTTCTTCTGCCGTTAAAGAATTTGCGTACATTATTGGAGTATTCTTTGGGATACCAAATTCAATAGCTTCATTTTCAGAAATAGGCCTTTTTATTCCGCATCCTGTACAAATTTTTCTAAGCAATCTTTGGGCCAAGACACCTCTAACACTTGCATTTAACTTATATTTTGGGACTTCCATGTCTAATAATCTTGTTAAAGAACTAGTTGATGAATTTGCATGAAGAGTAGTAAAAACTAAATGACCAGTTTCAGCGGCATCCATAGATGACTCTGCTGTTTCAGGGTCTCTAGTTTCACCAATAAGAATAACGTCTGGATCTTGTCTTAAAAAAGTTCTCAAAATCATAGCGAATGTTTGTCCTTTCGCCCTATTTAC
Organism: uncultured Prochlorococcus sp.; assembly: GCA_902573565.1. Lineage (GTDB taxonomy): Bacteria > Cyanobacteriota > Cyanobacteriia > PCC-6307 > Cyanobiaceae > Prochlorococcus_A. Next base: position 16,035 of record CACGKI010000001.1, on the reverse strand, counting down.
CTGAACTTGATTTATATCTCCTCCCATATCATATTCAATAGGGTCTTCGGCAGTTACTATATTTGAATCTCCTGTATCCTTTTCTCTTAAAGCTGCGGCTAGCGTTGTTGATTTACCAGAGCCAGTAGGACCAGAAACGATCACTATCCCATTTGTGGCATTCATTATTTTTCTAAAATCTTTTCTAACACTTTCAATATGAATTAAAGTATCCAAATTTAGTGCCGATGCATCACTATTTAAGATTCTTAGAACCATTTTTTCGCCATGTTTTCCTGGAACAGTTGAACAACGGAATTCAAATCTATTACCTTCAAATTTTCTAAGTATTTTCCCATCTTGACTGGCCCTTCTTTCAGCAATATCCATCTGGGCCATATTTTTTAAACATGCAACTAATTGAATTCCTGGTTTTTTAGACATTGACATGAATTTTTGCATTACTCCATCCTTCCTTACCCTTATCTTGTAACCATCTTCTCTCGGTTCGATATGAATATCAGATACATCATTTTTTCTAGAATTGATTAATACCATTCCTGCTGCCTTTTGAATTTTACTTTCCATCATTTCGGATGCCAAATCTAAACTATCTTCTTCAATATTTGCAGTTTCATCATCATCATCAAATTCAAATGAAAAACTATCATCCGAATTATCTGAGGTTTCTTTTATGGCCTCTAGAACTGCATCCTCGTCAAATTGTGATATCTCTATAGATTCTCCACTTATAAATCTTTCTTCAGATGCTAAATCTAGGATCTCTTGTATTTCTTCTTGAGATCTTTCTACAAATTCACATTTAAAGCCAGATTGACTTAATCTCTCCTTGATTGGGGAAGCAATAGTTCCTAGATATGAATAGTTTGCGATAGCTATTTTTATTATCCCCTGGCTCATAGGCAAAGATGTCTCCTCATATAGAGGAACTACTAAATTATCTCTGCACCACTGAAGAGAGAAAAACTTATCTACTAACTTTCGTACACTTGTAGCTGTATATTGATTATTTGACATTTATCTACACTCACAGGCTGGACTAAATCTAGACTTTCCAGGCACATAGCCACCGCATAAAAATGCCAGTGGTTCAAAATTTACACAGTGTGGTGGAACAGGAGGATCTTTTGGAGGTGGTGGCGGAGCACCACAAGAAGTAGATTTATACGCCTCAAGTGACCCATATTCTTCTCCATTACATAACCATACAACCTGGCCGCAAGGTGGCGGCCCTTGAGGTGTATATGTATATTTGCCTTTTACACCTCCGTTAAGAGCATCTGTTCTGTTTTTAACGCATGCTTGTTGTTTTAGAAGATTGTCGTGAGCATCCCACATTGCTTTGGTTGTAAATATATTTCCAGAATGGAACCAATACTGCACGCCACCACATTCTGGATTTTTAGTTTCTGGGTTGCCGTTTGGACTGATAGTATTTTTTTTTGATTCTCTCCAATCCAAACATGCTCTTCCATACTTAGATTTTAAAGCTTGATCCACTGCTTCTAGTGAATTTACTGGAACTCCTTCAAAAGCAAAAACCTGTCTAGTACAATTCTCATTACTGTTATCCCAAGTTCTAAATTCGCCACTATTTTTATCATTTAACCATGAGGTATAAGCTGAAATACATTCTGCTTTAGCTTTTGCTAATGCAGCTAGTCTTGCAAATTCTGCTTTTTGGGCATCCGATAGTCCGCAATTTTTTCCTGCCCAGCCTCTACATGAGTTAAGAAAGTCTGGATTACTGGAAGGTTGAGCAGTTTTTAATATTTTCCCCTCACTTGACATTCTGAAGTCAAAAGCAAAAAGATCTTTTTCATCTTCATTTAAAGGTTTGATTGCTACATGAGAACACTTATTTTTATCTCCATCGATTTGATATTGTAATGTTGACAATTTTATATTATCTAATTCATCTGGAGTAGCATTTTCAATAAAATCTGTTGGATCAGTTGATATCCTATATTTTCCTAAACAATCTGTAGCGAAACTATTCATTAATGCCTTGGCTTCTTCAATTCTATTTAGTTTTATTGAATTAAGAAAACTAGGGAGGGTTAAACCTGCTAAAGCGGCTAACCCTAGAACAACAACAACTAGCTCTATGAGAGTAAAGCCTTGATTATGATTTTCACTTTTGTTTGTTTTGGATATTTTCATGAGATATCCAATGGATTAGAGTATTTATTATAATATTTAATTAAAACTTAAACAACTAAGTAATTTTAAAACTAACCTTAATTAAAATTTTTATAGTTCAAAGATATAATCTTCGTTTTCATATTTAATTTTTAATTTCATTTCTTCAGCATCTATAAAAATTACCTTTGCTCCATTAGGTAATAATTCGGTATTTAAACCTCCAATAGAATCTTCGGAAATTGAGCCATTATTTCCTAGATAATCTACAATTACATATTTTTTAGTATCTGTCTCAAGAAAACCTTTTAATTTAAAATCTGATCCTAATTTATTTAATTCATTTTCATTTTCTGAGAAAGGATCTTTTTTCCCAAATTTGTATTTTGAAAGTAATCTTTCTTTAGGCTCGAAAGGCACTAAATCTTTAATATATGTTTGGTTATCTTCTTTGACTGGCTCTTCCTCTGTTAAATCAATTATTTGATTTAGCTTAGGTTTGGGTAAATTAGACAAATCTATATCCATATTATTGTTTTGGGAGCAACCAAACAATAATATGGATGAAAAAGATAAGTAAATTAAGTTTCTATAAATCCTTTTATTCATAATTTAGTTATTAAATAATAAAGGGATTTATAAATTTAAATAGTAGAACTTAAAAGAGTCGAATTACCATCTACCTGAAGGACAACCTTGATAGCCAGTTGTGCATGTTTTATCGCCAGTAGTAACGTTATAAACAAAATCTGGCAAAGTTCTTGGGTTACCTGTAGATCCATCTCCTTCTGCAGCAGCTGTGATGAGACCAGTCCTTGTACATCTGACAGTTGCCCCTGTGCCTGTTGGAGCAGTTACTGTAATTGCACCATAACCATCAGGAGTAACAATAGGTCTTGTTGGTGTTGTTTCTCCATTGGCGTATTTCACCGCACATTCCTTAGCTACTGTAGCAACAGTGTTCGCAGCTGCTGATGCTTGTGCTTTTAGACTTATACTTGTAAAAGAAGGAATAGCAATCGCTGATAGTATTGCTAGAACTGCTACAACAACAACCAATTCAATAAGAGAGAATCCCTCCTCCCCTGGTTTTTTAGAAAGAGCTCTTTTTGCTCTAGGGCTGTTTAAATATGCTTTTAATAAAGTCACTTTTAAAAGTTATTATGTATATCATTATATTTTCGTGTTTAGTTATTTTTTTGTCAACTTAAATACAAAAAATAAAATCTATTTTCTTATCGCATCAAAAGAACTTTATTCTTTTTTATAAAACTTTGATACTTTAAGTTAAAAGTATAACTACTTGAAAATAATGATAGTGATTAATTATTTTTCAGCGTTTGTAATTGGTATTTGTATAGGAAGTTTTTTAAATGTAGTTGTTTTTCGATTTCCGAATGATCTATCAATTGTAAAACCAAGAAGTTTTTGTCCTGATTGTAAAAATCAATTAACTTGGATAGAAAATATACCTTTAATTAGTTGGGTTATTCAAAAGGGTAAGTGTAAGAATTGTAACTCTTCAATATCATTTAGATACCCTCTCGTTGAATTTATAACTGGGATTTTGTTTGTTTTATTTGTTAATAGCTCGCCCACTTTTCAAAATTTTAACTCAAACTTATTTCTACAAGTTTTTTTTAGCTGGTTGTTTTTGTCTCTTTTGATTTGTATATCTTTAATTGATATTAGTTGTTTTTGGATTCCTCAAGGTTTAATAAATTTTGGATTTATTTCTGGATTGATAGGATTAATCACTGTCGAAATGTTAAATGATAAATTTATAGATCTTTTTTTAATTATTAAAGGTCTGAGTACACCAGTAATATCATTTTTAATTTTTGAATTTTTAAGACATTTTGCTAAATATATATTCAAAAAAGATGCTATTGGGAAAGGAGATACAAAATTAGTCGCAATGCTTGCTATTTGGCTTGGTCCAATTGGAACATTACTTGCTGTGGGTCTTTCTTATATATTTGCTGCAATATATTGTCTAGTAGGTTTATCTACAAATATTTTGAAGTTTAGACAAGTAATCCCCTTCGCTCCATTTATTTCTCTAGGAGGATTAGTCGTATGGCTATTTGGAAATGAGTTTATAATTTTGAAAATTTTGTGAATTTAGTCTCTGGATAAACATCACCATAGAGATTATGAAGTCAAGTTTAATATTGTTATTAGCCGAAATTCACACTTTCTTGAAATAAACCAAATAAGTTATTTCCAACTATGGCAGCAATTATTAATACAAAGGCAACTATAGCGAAAAGAGCACTAACATCTTTTATATCATAAGGAGCTTTAAATAAAGGTTTCTTGTCTGCCATGGTTATCAAATTTATAAATGCAATTGAATTGTATTATTTTAATACTTGTGGGAAGTATTAATTTTTTCAGTCTAAAATTGGACATTAAAAAAGCCACTGTTAGTGGCTCTTTTAATCGTTGTGCAAATGCACTAGCTTGTATAAGCTTTACCTCTGTAAGTTAGTTCGTTATGCTGCTTTTTAGCAACTTCTTTGTTCTGGACGTACTTTTGTCCTCTGTAAATTAGAGTCATTTTTAAGCTCCGGTTTCGCTTAAGTCCCCGTTCCATGGCTTAAGTCGATTTGCGGCTTGCTAAACGCAAGTTGAACGTTTTGGTAGCGGTTGCTACAAATTTAGCTTAACACTCCCGTAAATTATTTGTCTAGGTTTTAAATCAAAAAACTTAATATCTTAATAATGTAATTAGTCTCCTCGTCAAAAATATTTAGTTTGTTTCTCACGTTGTTTCTCACGTTGTTTCTCACAGGTTACATTTTGTTCGTTTTTGAGAAGTATTTTTTATTTAATGAACTTTTAAATGTAAAATTCTTAAGATTATAAAATTTGTTTTATGTTTTCTAAAAGCAAAAAACCTACAGTAAAAAAATCTGCAATAGTTGAAGAAACTCCTTTATTTGCTCAGTTACTCCCCTTTGCAAATAGGATGAATGACAAAGTTCAATTGGTAAATGCTTTGGCTTTTACTTTTATTATGGGATTTTCAATTTTTGGAATTGCTCTATGGAAACTATCAGGACTTACCTAATTATGTAATTTTTGCAGAGCATCAATTTTTGATTCTTTGTTTTTAATTATGGTTATTAACCATTTAGAGGCTAGCCCTCTGGATATTGATCTATTTTTCAGAAATCTACATATGTAAACATGTAGATTTTTTTCGTTTCTGGAGTTAAATTTTTCCTCAAAATCTAAGATAGCCTCTTCTGATGTTCTTTTTCTTAGCTCATCTACTAATGCATGGCTAGAGGAATCATTAAATAAGTTTCCAATATTTAAGCTTAATGTCATAAATAATTTATGTCCCTATTTAAGAGGTAGCCACAAATTAAATTTTTAAAAACTAATTTATATTTTTTATTTACAAATAATTCAAAAATTAATCTTTTGGTTTAGCTAGAGGAAGTAGACACTTATCTGAATCACAACCTGCTGGTCCTGCTTCAGATAGTTCTCCAACGTCATATTTATTAAGAGCGTCAAAGAAATCGCTATTAACTTTCCTTTCCATAACTTTATTTTGTAATGATAGGTATTCCTCTTTACTTATTGGTTCAAAAGGTAACCTCGGGAAAGTAGCGTTGGCACTAAATCTAGCTAGTAATGCAGCTGAAATATATCCTTCATTATTTTCTATTGCACTGTGTATAGCCTTAGCTAAATCCTCTATTTCATTTTCTCTAAATTCTACAGTTGCTGAGGTATTATGCTCTGTGTAAAATTTCTGCACTTGCATGTAAAAATCAAATTGGGCCAATGCTGAGAAATTATTGATGTCTATTTGGTCTGCACCCTCTATATTTGCCCAACTAACTTCTGTAGGGATTTCAACTAACCATTCTGTACATCTTGGATCAAATGGATTATCGAGCAAGCAACCATTTTCATCTTTATCAGATTGAGATGGAACAACTGAGTAACCATAATCCATGCAAGCTAAAGCGATTGGGTCATTTTTCCTGAAAGTTATTCTTCTTATGAATCTTTGAGCCTTTGGAGGATGCCAACCTGGAGCTGCTCCAGTAAGAAGACTTTTAGTTCCAGCTGGCTGAACTGTTGTGCATCTATTTGGTCTCCTTAGATTATGCTTATCACAATATTCCCATACAGTTTCTTTTACTATTTTTCTCCAAGAATCTAAGAATCTAGCTTCCTTTTCTTTGAAGGCCTTCCCTTCTTCGCTATTTGGCCTTCCTGCTTCCCACCATTTCAACCATGGCGTCCCAAAGGCATGGACACAAAAATCAAATAATCCAGTGAAACTTACTCCTACGATAGGATCATATTCCCTACTTTTTCTGTAACGCTCAACTTCAAATTCATGATTTAGTAAGCATGCTACAGAAAGAGCGGCTGCTTTAAAAGCTTTTTTTTGCTCTTCAAAATTTCCTGGATCAATCTGATTTAAATGAACTTCAGCCAAATTGCAATGGAAATCATTTCCCAAGATCTCCCCACAAGGGTTAAGTCCATATCGGCTCATCCTGTGGTCTAACTCTTCTTCTGAAAAAGGACCATAACTACTATTTATCCAATTTCTCGCTTCATCCTTGCCTTGTTCTGAGTAGATTTCAATAAATTCCTTTCTCAATTCATCATCTTTGAGAATATCTGCATTTGACCTTGCGATTGCTTCTGGTGCAAATTGAATGGCTCCCTCACCTGAATGGAATTGTTTTGTTACTGCATCCAAAACAGTTTGGTAAGTGGGTTTTGTATGGTAAACCCTAGTATGATTGGCCATTCTGAGGGCATCTTTTTCAGGATCTATTCTCCAATTACCATTCTCATCTTGACTCCATAAATTTTCTTTTGCTGATGCGGCTTCCTTATCATCTGAAGCAAATTGTCTCATTCCAGCACTTCTTCTTATATTCCCAGCAACTATGGTTACTGCAGCTTCATCAATTAATAAACAACACTCTACTGTACTTAATTTTCTACCAATTGCCTTTCCAAGAAGTGATGCGACTCTAGAGTAAAGATCTTTCAATTTGATAGGATTTGCCATACCACCAAAACCTTTTAATGATTCTCCAGCAGGCCTAATATCTTCCAGATCAATATAAACATCAATTTCTCTTTCAAGACTCTCGTTACTTGATGCCTCAAGAAGATATTTATAGCTATCTACCCATCCTCTTCTGCTATCTCCAACTTTGATATGAAGATCTTTTCCTTTAATTTCTAATGATGACTTTTCTTCTCTTTGATCTTTAGAAGTTATTCCAACTTCACTGACTGATTTAATGTTTATTTTGTTAATTACCGTAGGTAGATTATTTATAAAATGAGGCTCAATTATAGCACCTGTCCCACATCCCATCATTGCTAAGTCCATCATTAATGCGAAGGCTTCCCAATCAATTAAGTTTGTTGAGGTACAGTTGTATGCTCCTGAGAAATTTTGGTTCTTATTAATCCAAGGGGTTCCGCCTATCCATAACCATCTTCCTGAAGGTTGAGCTTTTTGGTTACTTTGCATCTCTCTCATTAGGATTAATTCTTCTTCAGAAAGTTTTCCTAATTCTTTTAATCCCGATAAATTCCTTTCGCCTACTTCGCTCCAGTTCTCCCTTTTGCCAGATGAAGTTTTTCTACTATAAGATCTGAAAAAAACTGGGTAAGCAGCTGGCGCAGTCTTTGGAAAATCATCTTTTTTAAGATTATTGGAATTGTTCTCTGAAGAAGCTTTATTTGGTGCAATAGTCACGATAAAAAAACGTATGTAAATAACCCGTACTGGAAGAATAACTCTACCTGTGGCGTCTGCAACTATTCTTACCACTATTTAACGGTTTGTGTAGAATTATGTTTAATATGAAATCTTTGTTTCAAGAAAGGATATGGAAAGAGTCCCCGAACCTGAATTAATGGAAGAAAAAGAGCAGGTCATTTCTTATGACGAAGCTGATTTTTCAGAAGGGGAAGTTAATCTAATTAATCAAATAAATCAATATCTTTTGAAAAAAAATATTTCTTTAGGTGAAAAAGATTTAATAGTTGATTTAGGATGTGGCCCAGGAAATATTTCTGAGAAGTTAGCAATAAAATGGCCTAATACTGCAGTCGTAGGAATAGATGGTTCTAGAGAGATGATTTTGAGAGCAGAATATAATAAAAGTATTTCTAATAATCAAAAAAAATTAAAAAATTTATTCTACATCTGTTCTGACATCAAAGACATTAAATCAAATAATTTTTTATTTAAAAAAAGAATTAGTTTACTTGTAAGCAATAGTTTGATTCATCACATTACCAATCTTGAAGATTTCTTCAACACAATAAGAAGTTTATCTAGTAATATCACTGTAAATTTTCACAAGGACTTAAAAAGGCCATTAGATGAAAAGTCTGCTTTAGAACTCAAAGCACAATGTTCAACTAAATATAATGAGATTTTAACTAATGATTATTATGCATCTTTAAGAGCTTCTTATACTTTTAAAGAGTTAAAAAATTTCATCTTAGAGAATGATCTATCCTCTTTAGATGTGTTTGAGGAAGGTGAAAATTATTTAATAGTCTATGGTAATGTTTAAGAACTAAGTGAAAGGCCCTTATATTAAATAAATGAGCTTAGGTACTAAAATTCTAAATAATAAAGAAATACTGGATGCGGTAAATAAAAGAAGAAATTTCGCTATTATTTCACATCCAGATGCTGGGAAAACGACTCTTACCGAGAAGCTTCTTTTGTATGGAGGTGCCATTCAACAGGCAGGAGCAGTAAAAGCTAGGGGTAATCAGAGAAAAGCCACCTCAGACTGGATGGAACTTGAGAAACAAAGAGGTATTTCTATTACATCAACTGTATTGCAATTTGAATATGAAAGATCTGTAATTAATCTATTAGATACACCAGGACACCAAGATTTCTCCGAAGATACTTATAGAACATTAGCTGCTGCTGATAATGCAGTTATGTTGGAAGATGCTGCTAAAGGACTAGAACCTCAAACTAGAAAATTGTTTGAAGTTTGCAAGATGCGAAAAATACCAATATTTACTTTCATAAATAAAATGGATAGACCAGGAAGAGAGCCATTTTCTTTACTTGATGAAATTGAATCAGAACTTGGATTAAATACCCTACCTATAAACTGGCCAATTGGGAGTGGCGAGGAATTTAGAGGGGTTATTGATAGATTTTCGAGAGAGGTGATTTTATTTGATAAAGCAGTGAGAGGGAAACAATCGAATGAGAAAAGATTAAGTCTTGAAGATAAAGAGCTATCAAAATATGTAGAGAGAGATTTACTTGAAAACTCACTTGAAGAATTGGAGGTTCTTGATGAGGCGGGATCTAAATTTGAAAAAGAAAAAGTTTTTAATGGCTCTTTAACCCCAGTTTTCTTTGGATCAGCCATGACTAATTTTGGCGTAAGGCCATTTTTAGATAGTTTTTTAAAAATGGCACAAAAACCAACTTCAAGAAATAGTAATAAAGGGGATATTGAACCTGCAAGCGATGAATTTAGTGGGTTTGTTTTTAAGCTTCAGGCAAATATGGATCCAAAGCACAGAGATAGGGTTGCTTTTATAAGAGTTTGTAGTGGCAAATTTGAAAAGGATATGTCAGTTAAACATTCCAGAACTGGGAAAACAATTAGATTATCAAGACCACAAAAAATATTTGGGCAAGATAGAGAAGTAGTTGATGATGCCTATCCTGGAGATGTTATTGGTTTAAATAATCCAGGGATGTTTTCTATTGGAGATACTCTTTATACGGGTGCTCATCTGGAATATGAGGGCATACCATCCTTTAGTCCTGAAATATTCAGCTGGCTAAGAAATCCAAATCCCTCAGCATTTAAAAACTTTAGAAAGGGTGTTAATGAACTTCGAGAAGAAGGAGCTGTTCAGATTCTTTATGACTTTGATGAGAGTAAAAGAGACCCTATACTCGCAGCCGTTGGTCAATTGCAGTTGGAGGTAGTAACTCACAGATTAAAAAGTGAATATGGTGTAGATGCAAATCTTGAAGCAATGCCATATCAATTGGCTAGATGGATTTCTGATGGATGGCCAGCCATTGAAAAACTAGGCAGAATATTTAACTGTAAAATAGTTAAAGATTGTTGGAATAGGCCAGTTATTCTTTTCAAAAATGAGTGGAATTTAAATCAGTTTGTTGAAGACAATAATCAATTAAATTTAAACAAAGTTGCGCCCGTTGTTAGTGGAGTCGAACCAATTGTTTTATAAAGTCTTAATGGATTATAAAATTAGTTAATCTGTTAGTATTGGTAAAAAATTTTGGATTTAAACAGTAATAAAAATAATAACGAAAAATCACCTTATGAAATTTTAGGTGTAAAAGAAGGTGCTGCTTTTGAGGATATTCAGAAGGCTAGAGATATTAAAGTTAAAGAAGCTGGTGAAGACTTAATTTTAAGAGCAAAAATAGAATCTTCCTTTGATCAATTACTCATGGGTAGTCTGAAAGCCAGGCAATCAGGAAATGTAAGCTATGAAGCTGTGAGTGCCTCAAAAAAAGAAAAACAAATTAATCAATTTACCAATAATAACTTCCCACTTCTTTCTAAGATAAAAAATTTAAATAAAAACTCTAACAATTCAAGTCAGTATAGTCTTCCAAAAATAACTACCCCCTCATTTGACAATCTTTCAATAAAAATATCTGTTGGGCTATTATTTTTAATTTTGTTATTTATCAGTCCAGACTCAAATAATAGACTTTTACTCTCTATCTCAACATTAATACTTACCTATACTCAAATTAAATCAGGGAAAAGATTTATAGGTTCTCTGGGTTGGAGTGTTACCTTTCTCTCGATAGGATTAATATTTGGTGGATTGCTTGAAAATAATTCTTTCATTCAGGAAGTATCAAACAACTCTTTATCAATACAAAAAATTCAAAGTATTCCGGCCATGGTTATTTTATGGCTAGGCGTAATTTTTTTATGATTGATTTTCTATCATAGATTTAATTTCTTCATAATTTATAAGATATTTATTTTTACAAAATTCACAAACTAACTCTGCTTTGCCATCTTTCTTGAGGATGTCCTCCAACTCGCTCTTATCAAGCATTTTCATTGCATTTAAACTTCTTTGTTTGGAACACTTGCATTGAAAACTAACTTCTTGGGAACGAGCTTTTTCAGATATTGATTTATCGTCAATATCCGGAAATATATTTCTTATTAACGAAAGAAGATTATCTTTTGACTGAAATAGGTCTTCGCTAAAAGAATTAATTTCTTTACATCTTTCTTCAAGAAGTGCAACTAGTAAGGGGTCAGTATCTTTTTTAGGTAAAACTTGAGCTAACAATCCCCCACTACAAATAACACCTTTATTTTGAATTTTTTCTCCAATGAATACAGCAGAAGGGGTTTGTTCTGAATGATATAAATATGAAGCTAAGTCTTCTGCAATATTCCCGTTTACTAATTCAACTGTACTTGTAAAGGGCTCTCCAGTTCCGCTATCTCTAATAACATTTAAATATCCAGTACCTAATGCTTTTTTAAAATCAAAAGAATATTTATTATTATCTGTTTTGACTAGGTCTAATTCTAAATCGGGATTCCCTACATAACCTCTGACTTTGCCGTCTCTTCCTGCATCAACAAGCAATCCCTTCAAGGGTCCGTCAGACCTAACTCTGAAAGTTACTCTCCCATGCATTATCTTCATTGAACTTGCTAGAAGCAGTGAAGCACTGAATGCTCTGCCTAAGATACAGGTGGTTAAATAAGAAAGACCGTGTCTTTTTTTTGCTTCCAGAGAAGATTCTGTAGTTAAGACTGCAACTAATCTTATTCCTCCATTTGCTGCCGTAGCTCGTACTATCCTATCCTTCATGATTTTCTTTCATAACATTTTTGATTTTTCCTTTTTCCAGAATTAATATCCTAGACGGAATGCCCTCAAATAAGGCAGGTTCATGAGTAACAATAATAATTGTATTTTTATTTTTTAGATCAAGAATTAACTTCTTCACATCATTTCTCATTGAATAGTCTAATCCAGCAGTTGGTTCATCAAGCAAAAGAATTGACGGGTTTCTAAGTAGCTGAACTGCTACAGCTAACCTTCTTTGTTGTCCTCCACTTAGTTGTTCTGGTGGTTGGGTTAGATTAATTTTTTTCAAACCAACCTTATTTAAAACTATTTCTATATTTTTCTCTCTTAAAGATTTATGGCCCATTTTTAATTCTTCCCCAATTGTTGTACCCATAAAGTATCTTTCAGGGAATTGGAATACTACTCCACAAAACCATCTTCTTTGCCTAGAAGATAAAATTTTGTTTTTCCAAGTAATTTTTCCTTTTTGTGGATTTGTTAATCCGCTAATTATTTCAAGAAGGGTTGTTTTCCCAGAACCACTGTTACCGCAAATTATAATAATTTCGTTTTCATGAACTTTTAAATTTAGATTGTCTATTATTATTCTTTCACCAGTTTGAGGTTGATAAGATATTTCTCTTAAATCAAGCATTATTAATTAAGTTATGAGTATGAATTTTAATCTAGTAATAACTTACTTATAATAGCTATAGATTAAAAAACTATTAGACAATATGAATATTATTTTTAGAGAAGTTGATCCTTTTAATTGTTGGATATGGATAAGGTTTACTGAACCACCCACTCAAGATGAAAAAAATTATTTAGATGGTGTTTTTGATAGTTGGTACGTTTTAGGAAGGTTAGGGGGATTTAACTCTGAAAATTTGCAAACTCATGAAGAAGGTTCCGATCTAAGTTGGATGTCCTACGATAATGACCAAAAAAACGCATCTCTTCCAGCCTTAATGCATAATTTAGGAATTATGGAATATCAAAATCTGTGGGGTAGATGTTGGGTTGATTTTGGGACTTCAGACTCCCTTTCAATAGATATACTAATTAATTCTTTGAATGAGATATCAAATAATTATGTAAAAATTGAAGAGTTAATTATTGGTGGTGAAAATAATGATTGGGCAATTGAAGAACATGAAGATTTAGTTTTCAAAGATTAAGTGTTTTAGATGGAAGACTTAACAAGATTAATTATTTCCCCTGAAAGAATTGAAAATATTAAGAACAATAATTTAGAACTTTCAAAAGAAGAGGATCATTATATAAATAAAGTAATGAGGATAAAAAATGGTAAAGAAATATTTATAGCTAACGGAGAGGGTTCATTATGGAAAGCTACAAAAGTTAAAAATGATTGTTTAGAAATAATTCAATTAAAAAAACCTTACTTATTTCAAAAACAAGAAATTTACTTATTAGGCATAGCTGTTGTTATTCCAAAAAGTGGTTTTGAGGATATTTTAAAAATGTGTACTGAAATAGGAATTGATTTTATACAGCCATTATTTTCTGAAAGACAGGTAAACAAAAATTTAAATTTTTCTAGAAAACTTTTGAGATGGAATTCAATTATCAAAGAAGCAGTTGAGCAAAGTGAGAGATTATGGAAACCATCTATTTTAAATGGTATGGATATTATTGAATGGCTAAAAAGTAGAGATAATCAAGAAAGAGTTTCAATTTCTATAACTAGAGAAGATACTAGTTATGACTTAAATCAATGGTTAAAAAAACAACAAGAATTTGTAAATAAAAAAGGAGGTATTTTTTGGAATGTAATTGGCCCTGAAGGGGGTTGGTCCTCTAAAGAAATTGATTTTTTTAATAAAAATAATATTACCTTTGTTAAACTTTCAGACACTATCTTAAGAACTTCAACGGCTAGTATTAACGCATCATCAATTCTAAATCAGTGGAGAATTGATTTGAAATTAAGGCATTAGATAAATATGGATTTAATTAGAAATCAATTTTTTATAGGTTTTTGCATTAACTTTATTTTGATTTATATATTTTGCAAGATGCCTTTAATGACAAAAAGTGGTTGGGTAAGTGCAGGAATTTTAGGCACAATTTTGTGGGGATGTTTGTCTTGGCAGGGATGGATGTCAGTTGTAATTTATTTATTATTTGGATCTCTAGTTACCAAAATAGGTTTTAAATTTAAAAAAGAACAAGGTATAGCAGAAAAAAGAGGTGGCAGAAGAGGTCCTGAGAATGTATGGGGCTCTGCAGCTACAGGATTATTTCTTGCCATTATGACCAAATTTAATGCTGCCAACTTAGTAATTTTCAAAGTAGGTTTTGCTGCAAGTTTTGCTGCAAAGTTGGCGGATACTTTTGGCAGCGAAATTGGAAAAAGATTCGGTAAAGACACATATTTAATTACTTCACTCAAAAAGGTTGAGAGAGGAACTGAAGGAGGAATAAGTATAGAAGGAACATTAGCTAGTGTTTTGGGATCAATATTTATGGCTTTTATAATGCTTCGTCTATCAATTATTTCTACAAAAAATCATTTTATAGTTGTTGTAGTTTCTGGATTCTTGGCAACTCTTTCTGAAAGTATTATTGGTGCTAAGTTTCAAAACAAATATAAATTAAGTAATGAATTGGTAAACGCTATTCAGACAAGTATTGCTTCTATTTTTGCTATCTTTGCTCTTATTTTATATTCATATTTTTTTAATTAAAAAATATTTGGAAAGGCCTAGGATTCCTTCCATTTTGTAAGAATCTCCCAGCTCTTCAGTCTTTGGAAAAGCCAGAAATGACCTTCGGAATTAAGATGAATCCCATCATGCGTAATCCAATTTTTACTCCTTTTATCAGAGTACATTTCTCTAAAAGTAGGAAGAAATGGGACATTCTGATTGAGGCATACTTCCTCCATTCTCCTTTCATAAGAATTACAAAAATCATTTGAGTACCATAGACATCCTGCAAACGGCATTTTGCTTTCGTCAACAGGTGTCAAACCAATAACAAAGACATTTGTTTGAGAGTTCATTTTATTAATAAGTCTCTCTAATCCATATTCAAATCCATCTATATCTAATTGATGTCTTCCTTTTTTCTGACCAATTGCTGCAGTGTCGTTAAGACCAACATTAAGCAGGATTGCTTTAGGTTTATTTCTTCTGGTTTCTCCTCTAGATGACCATTCTTTTTCCCATCTAGATGAAACTTTTTCTATCCCATCTCCCCTAACGCCAAGTTGATAAATAACTGGCCCATTTTGGTTGTTGCACCAATCTTTTCTAAGCCTCTCACACCATCCGCCACCTTCATTATCTCCCCATCCATAAACTGAGCTATCTCCAATTACAACTAGCTGTTTTGGTAAACTAATCACTATAACCGGAAAAAATTAATTACTTGATTCAACAAATTATTCTTACAAATCAAGTTAAACTATTTTTGATTTTACCATTTATTAATTCTCCAACTATTGCAATGGAGCTATAAGCTATCAAAACTATTGTAACCTCTTGCCATGCGAAGGAACTTAGTGATTCTTGCAATTGCCAACCTAGGCCAACACTTCCAATAACCCCAACAATTGCAGTTTCTCTAATAATGATGTCAGATCTAGAAGCGCAATATGCTAAGTAACTTTTTGCTTGTTGAGAAAATAAACCTAAAAGCCAACTAGTCTTTTTTGAGATTCCTAGAGATTTCATTGCAATATAATTTCTCTTGTCTTGGCTATCTAGATTTGTAAAAAGTAATTTGCTAGTAATACCAGCGTTGTGGAGACCTAATGTTAAAGCTGCTAAAGATAAAGAAGGATTATTAAAAGTTAATAGAGTTAGAAGTATTACAGGTGTAGGTACTAAACGTAATAAAAATGCAAAAATTTTTATAAAAATTTTAGAACTATTGTTGTTAAAAATTCCTATTACTAATGGAGGTAAACTAATTGCGATTCCTGTTGATAAAAGACTTAAAATTATTGTTTCTAATATAAGTTTTAAGAAATCAAATAATCCTAAATCTGAG